>JASJPK010000037.1:0-14068 GCA_031426735.1 Hydrogenophilaceae bacterium
CAGTTGTGGAAACGGCGGCGATTGTGCCGGAAACCCCACCTCAAAGTCCACTTTGCCGCGTCGATGTGCATCCATCAGGTCAGATCAACGGTATTGACTGCAACACCGGCCAGCGCAACCGCGGCCGTACAGGAGGCTCAGTCCCCAATCAGAAAGCGGCTAATATGGCGGGCCTTTTTGCACATCGAACGCATCGATTTTCGTCCGCCAGGACGCCTTCATGACCGCCATGTCCCGCTCAGACCCCAACCCCATGACCGCCACCGAACGCCGCGCCGCCGCGTCTCTGGCCGGCATCTTCGGCCTGCGCATGCTGGGCATGTTCCTGATCCTGCCGGTATTCGCGCTGTACGCCAAAACCTTGCCGGGCGGTGAAAGCCACACTCTGGTCGGCCTGGCGCTGGGCATGTACGGGCTGACCCAGGCGATCCTGATGATTCCATTCGGCATTGCCTCGGACCGTTTCGGCCGCAAGCCGGTAATCATCGTCGGGTTGTTGATCTTCGCGTTCGGCAGCTTCTACGCCGCCACGGCGACCGACCTGTGGGGCGTGTTGTTCGGTCGCGCACTGCAAGGTGCCGGCGCCATTTCCGCCGCGGTCACCGCACTTTTGGCCGACCTGACGCGGGAAGAAAAGCGCACCCAGGCGATGGCCATGATCGGCAGCACCATCGGCCTCGCCTTCGCCTTCTCGCTGGCTGCGAGCCCCGCCTTTTACCGCTGGATCGGCGTACCGGGCATGTTCGCGATGACCGGCGTGCTGGCCCTTCTGGCCATCGGCGTGGTCAAGTTCGTCACCCCGAATCCGGGCAAGACCGCTTTCCACTCCGATGCCGAAACCAACCCGGCCCGCCTGAAAGACGTGCTGCGCCAGCCCGAGCTGCTGCGCCTGAACTGGGGAATCTTCGCGCTGCATGCGGCGCAGATGGCGATGTTCATCGTCGTACCGTTCGCGCTGGTCGACGGCGGCCTCGACGCCCAGCATCACTGGCAGATCTATCTGCCGGTCATGCTCGGCTCGCTGATCATCCTGGTGCCGGCAATCATCTACGGCGAAAAGAAAGGCGAACTGAAGAAAGTCTTCGTCGCCGCCATCGCGCTGATGCTGGCGGCGCAGATCGGCCTGGCCTTCTCGATGCATGCGTTCTGGGGCGTGGTCGCGGCGCTGTTCGCCTACTTCGTCGCCTTCAACATCCTCGAAGCCAGCCTGCCCTCGCTGGTCTCCAAGATCGCGCCGCCGGAAGCCAAGGGCACGGCGATGGGTGTCTACAATACTTCGCAAGCGCTCGGCCTGTTTTTCGGCGGCGCCGTCGGCGGCTGGCTGGCGCAGAACCAGGGCTTCGGCACCGTGTTCGCGTTCTGCTCCATATTGATGGTGATCTGGCTGATTCTGGCAGCGCGCATGACGGCGCCGCCACGGGTGAAGACGCAGATGTTCCATATCGGCGCCATTTCCGCCGAAGACGCACAACGACTGGCCACCCGGCTGACCGTATTCACCGGCGTCGAAGCGGTGACCGTGCTACCCGAGGAAGGCGCCGTTTTGCTGAAAGTCGCGCAAACCGGCTGGGACGAAGAAGGAATTCGACATTTACTGCAAGGAGGACATTGAATGGCTTCGGTTAATAAAGTGATCATCATCGGCAATCTGGGACGCGATCCCGAGATGCGCTATCTGCCCAGCGGCGACGCTGTCGCCAATCTGCGCATCGCCACCACCGACAAATTCAAGGATCGCGGCGGCGACATGCAGGAAGTGACCGAATGGCATTCGGTCGCCTTCTTCGGAAAAATCGCCGAGGTCTGCGGCCAGTACCTGAAGAAAGGCAGCCAGGTCTACGTCGAAGGCAGCCTGCGCACGCGCAAATGGCAGGACAAGGAAGGCAACGACCGCTACACCACGGAAATCCGCGGCGACCGCATGCAGATGCTGGGCGGCCGCGGCGGCAGCGGCAGCAGTGCCAGCGGTGGCATGGCCGATTACGACGAAGCCCCGGCCGAAAGCGCTCCGCGCAGCAGCAAGCCGGCCGGCGGCGGCAGCAGTGGCGGTGGAAGCCCGCGCGGGATGAATGACATGGACGATGACATCCCGTTTTAAGCGACCGCTGATCATCTGGCGCCTGACCGATGGCAAGCCCGGCCACGAAAAACAGACGCTGGGCCTGGCGCATGCATTACTGAGCAAGCGTCCAGGCGAATGCTTCGACCTGGTCGCGCCTGTCCGCAGCACCGCGTTATTGCACTGGCTGCAAGGTCGCTTTCCCGCGGGAAACGGCCTGCCCGCCCCCGACCTCCTGCTTGCCGCCGGCCACGCCACGCATTTCGCCGTGCTGGCGGCGCGCCGCGCGCATGGCGGCAAGGCCATCCTGCTGATGAAACCGAGCCTGCCGCTGGCCCTGTTCGATCTGTGCGTCATTCCCGAACACGACAATCCGCCGCAACGTGACAACGTCGTCCCCATTCGCGGCGTGCTCAACGATGTACGCACTGCCGCAACCGCATCGCCCGATCATGGCCTGATCCTGATCGGCGGCGTGTCCGCCCACTTTGGCTGGGACGACGCGGCGGTCGCTACGGCGGTCGTGGCCATCGCCCGGTCCACACCGCAAATCGCCTGGCAATTGACTACTTCGCGCCGGACTCCGGCGACCTTCCTGGATGCTCTGCCACACCCCCTACCCACCAATCTCGAACTGATCCCGCACCATGAAACCGGGCCGGGCTGGCTGGAAGCCGCATTGGCCGAGGCCGGCCAGGTCTGGGTCACGGAAGACAGCGTCTCCATGTTGTACGAGTCGCTCACTGCCGGTGCCGGCGTTGGCCTGCTGCGGCTTCCCCAGCCCCGCGACAGCCGCGTGCGGCGCGGCGTCGAGAAATTGGTGGCGGACGGTTGGGTAACGCCATACGAAGCCTGGCAACACGGGTTACCCATTGCCCGCCGACTTGAAAAATTCAACGAGGCGAGCCGTGTTACTGACCTGATCCTGGAAAAAATGGATATTCACCGATGACAACAGCCCCAGATCAATCAGCATCTCGGGCTCGCTCGCAACGTCGCTTGACGGTCGTGCAGATGCTGCCCGCGCTGGAATCGGGCGGCGTCGAACGCGGCACGCTGGAAGTCGGCAAGTATCTGGTCGAACACGGCCATCGTTCCCTCGTCATTTCCGCTGGCGGCCGTCTGGTGGGGCAACTCGAACACGAAGGGAGTGAGCACATCGCCTGGGATGTCGGCCGCAAATCACTCCTCACTCTGCTGCGACATGTCGGTCGACTACGTCGTTTCCTGCGTAATGAAAAAGTCGACATCCTGCATGTGCGCTCACGCATGCCGGGATGGGTGGGTTATCTGGCCTGGAAGGGCATGGATCGCAACACTCGACCGCAATTCATCACCACGGTCCATGGGCTTTATTCCGTGAACGCCTATAGCGCGGTGATGACAAAAGGCGAGCAGGTCATCGCAGTCTCCGAAACCGTGCGGCGATACGTGCTGGACAACTATACCGGCGCAGACCCCCGGCAGATCCTGGTCATCCCACGCGGTATCGATCCAAGCATCTACCCCCACGCTTACCTGCCCACACCAGAATGGCTAAACACTTGGCAGAAGCAATTTCCCCGACTCGCCGGCAAGAAAATCCTGACCCTGCCTGGCCGCATCACCCGTCTGAAGGGGCACGAGGACTTCATCGAGCTCATCGCACGCCTCAAGACATTGGGTGAGCCGGTTCATGGATTGATTGTGGGTGGCGCTGAAGTCAAGAAGCAACGCTATCTGGCTGAACTCAGGGACAAAGTAGCCAAGGCCGGCCTGGAAGAAGACATCACCTTCACCGGCCAGAGAGACGACATGCGCGACATTATGGCGATTTCAGATCAGGTGCTCTCTCTGTCCACCCAGCCCGAGTCTTTCGGACGCACCGTTCTGGAAGCCCTCAGCATGGGCGTACCCGTGATCGGCTATGACCATGGCGGTGTGGGTGAGCAGTTGGCCCGTTTGTTTCCCGATGGGCGGGTGGCTCTCGGTGACATCGACGGCCTCGTGCGACAATGCTGCGCAATTGAAGCTGCCACCCGAATCGAACCCAACACCACGCTGCCCACACTCCAACACATGCTCGCGGACACCCTTGCCGTTTATGAAAACCCAAGGGAAGAACCCCGGCCGGAATCGTCTCTTTAACTGAATTCAAGCACAACATGAAATCCACCCTCAAGCGACTTAGCCGCGTCCTACGCCAGCCCTTCAATGCACGCTACGCCTTCCGACGCCTGAAGGAATTTCATGCCCAGCCGCGCAGTCTGGGCGAAGTTGTCGACTGGGCGATGAACTTTGGCGGTGGCGGCCACATGCGCATCAAGACCCTCCAGATCCCGGCCGAGATCACCCGCTTGGCACAGGCGGTTCAAGCCATCGAACCGAAAATCATCCTGGAAATCGGAACGGCCAGCGGTGGCACTTCGCTGATCTGGTCGCACCTGGCCAGCGAGCGGGTCATCACCTGCGACCTCAAGGACATGAGCTTCCAGGCCCCGCTGTTCACTCGCCTGCCCCCGCCGGGCTCGAACTGCAAGGTCACCCTGATGAGCGGCAACTCCCACAGCGCCGAGTTCAAGACCCGGGTAGCCAGGGAATTGAACGGTGCCCAGGTCGATTTCCTGTTCATCGACGGCGACCATACGGAAGTTGGCGTAACCGCCGACTACAACGACTACAAGGAATTCGTCCGCCCCGGTGGCCTGATCGGCTTCCATGACATCGTCGAGAACCAGCCTCTGACCATCAACCAGGTGTTCCACCTCTGGAAACGCCTGAAGAAGGTCGCCAAGGTGGAAGAGTTTGTCAATGATCCGAACCAGTGCGGCTTCGGCATTGGTCTCTTGCACGTACCGGAAAAGGGAGCACCGTCATTGCCGGCGTAATGCGACTTGCATGGCCGGCATTCCTCATCCTAGAAAAAACAGCATCCGGTTTCGACCAAGCCCCCAACAGACATAAATAAAAAGAATTTTGCTGACTAATTCTCTCCACCAATTCAGCAAAACAGCACCAGCGTGGCTGATATTCACAAGTTTGCTGCTACTGCCTGTGGGCCGAGCAGTGGAACTGCCCACTTTGGTCATGTCCATAGCCGGCATGGTTTTAATCTGGCGTCATCGCGCATTAATTGTTATCGATCCTGCGCAAAGACTGTTCGGATTGTTATTTCTCTGCATTTGGTTGCCCATGTTGTTTTCACTCACCGATGCAGTGAACTCATACAAGACAGCCAGCACCGTGCTCACATTTCCCCGCCTGTATCTGGCTGGGGTATTTGTGGTCTGGACGCTAAAAAACCAAAGACAACGCGATTTGCTATTGCGTTTAGCGGCGATATTGATTGCATTTTGGGTATTGGATGCGCTGATCCAGGCAATTTGTGGCGTCGACATGTTCGGTTTCCGCCACACGACCAATCGGCTCAATGGCGTATATGGAGAAACCCATTTGGACCTGGGTGTTGCTCTACCCACGCTCGCCCCTTTGCTCCTGGTTACATTGCGACAGAAACCATGGCTATTAGCCATTGGCGCAACTTTGACGGGCATCGTCATTTTGCTTGCCGGCAGCCGCGGCGGTTGGGTGAGTTACGCCTTGATTTGTCTTCTCTTGCTGGCAAGTGAAACTAAACACTTGCGTACAAACCGGCATTGGGTTGGCTTGATCGTCCTATGTCTGATTGGACTAATTGCCATTTTTGCCAACGTGCATCCGGAAGCCCGTCAACGCATACAAGGAACCCTTGGGCTATTTTCGGGTGACCGGCAAGCGATTGATACGGCGCTCTCCGGGCGACTTCAGATTTGGGAAACATCCTGGCGCATCTTCCAAGCGCACCCAATTAACGGAGTCGGAGCCAACGGTTTTCGCAATATCTACCCTGCTTATGCTGCCCAAGGAGACATCTTTGTCGACAAAGAAGCCCAAACCGGGCCTTTCTATGCACATCAACTTCTAGTTCAAGTCGGCACAGATACCGGCTTGATTGGTATTACGGGTTTATTGGTGTTTTATGTGCTCTGGCTGCAATCCTGGCGACATCTGGATCGAACACAAAAGACTGCCGCACTACCCTTCACCCTGGCTGCACTGGCTTGGCTATTCCCCTTGAATACCCATGCATCGTTCTATTCATCTCAATGGTCACAACTTATCTGGCTGTTATTGGCGCTTCACTGCGCGGTGATCTCTAACCACAACAAGCCGAATCACAAGATTCCGTCTTGAATTGTTGTCAGCAGGTTATTCAACTGTTTCCGGAGTACCGCCTCTGAAAAGTAGTGTTGCAGCGTGTTGGCAGCATTTGTCGCACCCCGCGATAACTCGCCCCGATTCTTCGCCAGTTCCTCGACACAACGCGCTAACGCTGCGGGATCTCCGGGCGGAACCCAATATATTCCGCTATCAGCCTGCATCGACAATTCAACTGGATAAGCACTGGCTCTTCGCGTAACGACCGGACGGCCGCAGGCAAGGGATTGATACACTTTATTGGGTATGACCCGATCCGCCTTTGGCGTTGAACCAAACACCCCTAGCAAAATGCTCGCGCACTGGATGCGCGCAGGCAATTCAGCATAGGGAAGCCAATCCTCGAAAGAAAAATTGCCTAACCCTTGCGCCGCAAACTCACAGCGCTGCCGCAACGGCCCATTGCCCAGCATGGTCCAGCGAATATTTGGCCCTTGGTAGCGCTTGGCTGCTTCGACAACCACCTCTGGCCCTTGCAGCGGAATGAAACTCCCGTAAAACAAGACTTCAAGCGGTTCGCCTTCCACTGGCAAAGGCACAGGCCGGAACACCTCCGCCTCCGCCCCCACGAAAACCACAGCCAACCTGTCCTTAGGAACCGCAAGCAGCTCAGAAAAATAATCGGCATGGGCATCCGTATCCGCCAGCACCCGATTTGCCTTGGCAAAAAGTGCACGCTCCCAAGAAAGCAATGCTTCCGCTTTTCGGCTTTGAGCCGAGAATTTGGTGCGTTCATCCACTTGTTTGTCATAAGAGGAAATCAGTGGATCGAACAACAGAGGAATGCCGTGTCGCCTTGCCCACCGGCTTGCCGCATTGACATCACGCTGACGGAAACAGGGCACCCAGACCATATCCGGGCGAGGCAATCTGCGTAATCTGGCCTCTAGGTCACCCGTCGAGCTAAGCCATGGGTGGAAATCGACAACCTTCCAACCCAATTCATCAAGGTGCTTGCGAATAATGCGATTACGCGAATAGTTTGGATCGAAACGCCCCCACCAGAGCACCACTCGCCTATCGACAAGGCTCATAGCAACCGCCAATCCGGTGGCAAGAGATCGCCTGTATCGAGCTTGCTCATCAACTCGGGGCCGAACCATTGCCGGGGGGCGATAACGATCTTGCCCGGATTTCGGTTCAACCAAGCTGCCCACCAGCTGAACGTGCTGTTGGCGACAATGATGTGCCGACAAGAGGACATCAGGTGTAAATCCTCTTCCTGCGAATTGCCCCGGACATAAGTCAGCCCCTGCAATCCTGAAAACTCTTCTTGCACCCGCTCCACATCATCGGAAAACACGAAGAACCGGCATCGCTCATCCTCAGCTTGAAGTAGCTTCATGGCTGCTTCGTAATAATCCAGCCGACAAATTCCGTGGCGGGAAAGAATTCTCTGGTCTTCTATGTAGTCCCCGCGACGCACATGCACGGCAACTGGACAAGGACACGCGGATATTTCGTTGAATAGTCGTTGCGCAGCATCCGACATCTCACCCTTAAAAGCGAAATCCTCCAGCAAGACCTCGCGTATCGACTCGAAGTAACGCTGTGAAACCCAGCCCCCCACCAGATAACAACCTCGGTCGATGGATTCAAAATGCAGGTCGTAATGAAAATGGGGCTCGACAAAGATGGGCAAGCCCCTGAGGGTGACGGGCCATCCACGCTTGGCCAAGCGGATCAGGAATTTGTCCCAGCGCCTTGAGGATACCGGCGTGAATGCCTCGTTCAGCTTGAAAGAATCCAGCACCTGCACTCTGGATTTCTTACCTGAATTCTGGCCAAAACCCTCAAACGCAAGCTGCGCATGCAAGCGCATGGCCAAGGCCTTGCCTGCGGCATATTGGAACATCTGATTGCCCAATCGCCCGCCCAAACCCACGATGACACGCGCCTTATTCATCGGGTCGGCCCCAGCCAGAATTCAATTGTCCCGCGATCACGCTCAGGTCCTCTTGCCACGAAGGATCATTCGTCCCTCTTCCGCGCCTGCAAGAACAGCTCCCTTGTCTTCGCCAGCCTGATAAATCGCTGGAAAGCAAACATGTAACTGATCAGTACACCATCGATGCCATTGACGATCTCACGCCGAAAAATTAGCGATTTAAAGAACGCCAGGGGTGGCGTCAGTAACAAGACCAACCAAGAGGGATTGCGCCCTTTATCGAACAATGCCCTGGCCTGGGCATCGGAATTGAAGTTCACTTTGTCGACATGGTGTCGATACGAACGAAAGGATCGGTGATACATCCGTCCCTTGAGTTGGCCCAAGGAACCCTCGCGTATCAGGACGGAATCATGCACGGGGCTGTCCTTGTATCCTGCCTTGTCCTTACGATAGAGACGCACCCAATCCGAAGTTGGCGCCAGGGGATGAGGACTATCGTGAAAATTGTAGAGTTCCGTGCGCAGCATGCGGTAGGCGGAGCAGGCTGGCTCCCCCTGAGCAAACAAATTAAGGATCTCGTCCCTCAGGCCTGTGCTGATTTCTTCATCTGCATCCAGATTCATTACCCAGCGATTGCGGCAGATGGATTCCCCATAAATTTTCTGGGGACCATAGCCTTGCCATTCGTGGAAACACACCTGCGCTCCCATGGCTACGCTTAGTGCAACTGTTGCGTCCTCGCTGCCGCTGTCCACGACAACCACCTCGTCAACCCAGTCCTTCACGCTGGCGATGCTCAGACCGATACGGTCCGCTTCGTTCTTGGCAATGATGAAAACGGAGATGGGGCAGTGGGGTTTCATTCTGCAGCACCATGGCCGGAATCGGCCCGAATCTTTCGCGCGAACACACGGATACTGGGTTTGTTGAGTACGGGCACAAAAAACAGAACCTTGAACCCGGCCACCCGTAGAAAGTCTTCTATCTGCTTCCTGCCGAAATAGATCAGGTGCTCAGGCGGACATACATCTCTCTTCCCAAGCAGATCGTCATTCTTGCATCCCAGTTCGGGCGTCGTGAGATACAGAACCCCTCCCAACCTGACCAAGAACGACAAGGCGTTGGCAAGAGCATCAAGCTCAGTCAGGTGTTCGATCATCTCGGCACAGACAACCGCATCGTAGCGTTTACCTTCCTTGACAGCATCGATAGCCATACCGTGATGAAAATCACAGTCTGGGAATGCTGTACGAGCGATGCCAATAGCCTGCTCGCTCAGGTCATAACCGGTGGACTGGAATCCCAGCCTGCGTGCTGCCTCGGCAGCAAAACCGGTATTGCAGCCAAGGTCCAGAAACGATCCAGAACCAAGCATCAACTTGAACGGCAACAGCTTCAAATACCACCGACGAACCTTTTTCTTGACGGTGCCTTCGTCCTTTTTGTTGCCGTAGTTCTTGCTATAAAAATTGGCAAGCTCATTTGCCGTTGGCATATTTTTTACAAACCTCAACGAGCACACATCACACGACGCAATCTGGTACCCATTTTTTTGTCCCACATCGTGACACCCAGCGCCACCGCAAAGTGGACAAACACAGATGCAATCAGCATTCATGGCAAACCCTCAAATAGAAACCAGCGGTCAACATAGTCTTATTTCCGCACAAAGCGCATCTCGGGTAGATCACGACGATTACAGCAACACCACCGTCGCCAGCCCCAAAAAGATGAAAAACCCCATCGAATCGGTAATGAACGTGGTCAGCACCGCCGAGCCGAATGCCGGGTCGCGGCCGGAGCGGACGATCATCGCCGGGGCGAAGTAGCCGGCCATGGCGGCGACCAGCAGGTTGAGCATCATGGCGCCGGCCATGACGCCGCCGAGCGCCGCGTTGCCGTAGAGCAGGTAAGTCACGACACCCATCACGCTGCCCCAGACCGAACCGTTCAACAGTGCGATGCCGAGTTCCTTGGTCAGGATGCGTTTGGCGTTGTCCTTGTTGATCAGGCCGAGCGCCAAGCCGCGCACGACCAGGGTGGAGGTCTGGTTGCCGGAGTTGCCGCCCATGCCGGCGACGATGGGCATCAGCGCGGCGAGCGAGGCAAGTTTCTCGATGCTGCCCTCGAAGGCGCCGACCACGCGCGAGGCGATCAGCGCGGTGCACAGGTTGATCGCCAGCCACAGCCAGCGGTTCTTGGCGGCTTTCCAGACCGTGGTGAAGAGGTCTTCGTCTTCCTGCAGACCGGCCAGTTGCAGCATGTCCTGCTCGGACTCGGAGCGGATGAAGTCGAGCACCACGTCGACGGTGAGCCGGCCGACCAGACGGTTCTGCGCATCCACCACCGGCGCGGTGACCAGGTCGTAGCGTTCGAACGCCTGCGCCGCATCGCTGGCCGGGTCGGACGGGTGGAACAACACTGGGTCGTCGGACATCACGGCGGCGACGTGGGCATCCGGATCATGCACCAGCATGCGTTTCAAGGGCAGCGTGCCGGTCAGGCGGCCGTCCCGGTCCACCACGAAAAGCTTGTCGGTATGCGGCGGCAATTCGCCCATGAAGCGCAGATAGCGCAACGCAACTTCCAGCGTGACATCGGCGCGGATGGTGACGAAGTCGTAATCCATCAAACCGCCGACGGAGTCCTCGTCGTAGGATAAGGACGATTCGACCTGGGCGCGCTTGGCCTGGTCGAGCGACTTCATCAGTTCCTGGACGACGTCCTTCGGCAGATCCGGCGCCAGATCGGCGATCTCGTCGGTATCCAGACTGACCGCGGCGGCCACCAGTTCGCGATTGTCCATCGCCGCGATGAGGGATTCGCGCACCGCATCGGAGACTTCCAGCAGAATGTCGCCGTCGCGGTCGGCCTTGACCAGATCCCAGACCAGCATCCGCTCTTCCAGCGGAAGCGTTTCCAGAATGTAGGCAACGTCGGCCGGGTGCAGCGTGTCGAGTTTTTTCGTCAGCTCGGCCAGATTCTGCTTATGCACCAGCGACTCGACCAGCTCGTGGCGCGGCATGTTCTGCTTGTGCACCAGCGACTCGACCAGTTTGTGGCGGGCGAGCAAGTCCATCACCTGCTTGAGGCTGTCCTCGACAGGTTCGTGGGCTTGGGTTTCGTGTTGGTCGGACATGGCGGGCGCGATTGTAGTCTTCTCGGCAGGCCGGAATCAGCGCGAAATCAACTCCAGATGCCGCGTGGCGGCTCGAAACTCTCGATTAGCCGGATATAACTGGCGCGTTCGATTGCACTTGGGTCCGGCAGATTTCTCTGGCTCATGCTGCCCTTGAGCTGCGCCACCGACACATATTCCCGCTCCGCCATCCAGCGCTCCATGTCGCGCAGGATTTGCGTCAGTTTGGCCGGGCCATACTGAAGCAGGCAGGATGCCAGGTGCACGACATCGGCGCCGGCCAGCAGCAATTTCATCGCTTCCTGATAACCATGCACTCCGCCCGTTGCCGCCAGCGTCAGCCGCGTGCGGCCGCACAGAATGGCGATCCAGCGCATGCGCAGCTGGGCTTCGTCCGGATATGACAGGTGCAATTGATCGACCATACGCAGCCGATCTTGCGGCGTTTCGCCAAGATCGATATCGGGCTGCATGAACCGGTTGAACAGCGCCACGCCGCGCGCGCCGGCTTGTTCCAGTTGCCTGATGAAATGCGGCAACGACGAGAAGAACGGCGACAGCTTCATGATGATCGGCAGATTGACCGCGCCGCGCAGTTCGGTGAGCAGGCTGATGTAGCGCGCTTCCACCGCCTCGCCCGAATAGATCGCCTCGGCGGCGACGTGATAGACGTTGAGTTCCAGCGCATCGGCGCCGGCCTGTTGCAGTTCCTTGCCCAACTCCAGCCAGCCCGACAGCGATACGCCATTGAGACTGGCAACGACGGGAATCTCCAGCCGTTGTTTGAGCAGATGCAAATGTTCGAGGTATTGGTCCAGGCAGTTCCGGAAACAGCCGTGATCGGGCAGAAAACTGTCCGCCTCGCCATGCCCGAGATCGGCATGCAGCAGAAAGCGATCCGCCATCGCCTCCTCCGCGCGCAGTTCCTCCTCGAACAGCGAATGCATCACCAGCGCGCCGGCACCGGCATCCTCCAGACGCAAGGCCGAATCCAGATTCTTCGACAGCGGCGAGGCCGACGGCACCAGCGGATTCTTCAGCTTGAGTCCGACGTAGTCGGTGGAAAGATCGATCATGTCAGGCTCCTGCTTGCTGTAATAGTCGCGAAGCAACTCTCGAAGCTCCCCTCTCCCGCAAGCGGGAGAGGGGCTGGGGGTGAGGGAAAACCGGCATGAAGGTCATGCCGGTTTGGGTTCATCGGCATGGACCTGCGCCATGTTTTGATAAGTCTTGAAACGCTGCTCGGCCGATTTCTGCGCCTGTTCCAGGAAATACCGCGCGGCTTCCGGATGGCTGCGTTGCAGCATCGCGAAGCGGGTTTCGCTTTCCATGAACGCCTTGATCGGCTGACTGGGCGCAGCGGAATCGAGCTTGAACGGGTTGCCGCCGGCTGCCGCCAGGCGCGGGTCGTAGCGGAACAGCGGCCAGTGTCCGCTCTTCACCGCCATGTCCTGCTGGCGCTGGTTGTAGAGCATGTCGAAACCGTGCGCGATGCACGGGCTGTAGGCGACGATCAGCGACGGTCCGTCGTACGCCTCGGCTTCGTGGAACACGCGCAGGGTCTGCGTATCCTTGGCACCGTAGGCGATGTTGGCGACGTAAACATGGCCGTAATCGCTGGCCAGTTTGCCCAGGTCTTTCTTCGCGGTCGCCTTGCCGCCGGCGGAAAACTTGGCCACCGCGCCGATCGGCGTCGCCTTGGAAGTCTGGCCACCGGTGTTGGAATACACCTCGGTGTCCAGCACCAGGATGTTGACGTCGTACGACAACGCCAGCACGTGGTCGAGGCCGCCGTAGCCGATGTCGTAGGCCCAGCCGTCGCCGCCGACGATCCAGACCGAGCGCCGGATCAGCCATTCGGCAACACTGATCAACTCCTTCGCACGCGAGTGGCTGGACGCGGCGATTTTCTCCAGCAGCAGCGTAACGCGACGGCGTTGTTCGTACAGGCCGGCTTCCTCGCGCTGGTCGGCATTGATCATTGCTTCGGCCAGGTCACCGCCGATGTCGTCGGCAAGTTCTTTCACCAACTGTTTCGCATAAGCCATCAGCTGATCCGCTGCCAATCGCATGCCCAGACCGAACTCGGCGTTGTCCTCGAACAGCGAATTGCTCCAGGCCGGGCCGCGCCCGGCGCCGTTGACCGTGTACGGCGTGGTCGGCAGGTTGCCGCCATAGATCGAGGAACAGCCGGTGGCATTGGCGATCAACATGCGGTCGCCGAACAACTGCGTCGCCAGCCGGATGTACGGCGTCTCGCCGCAACCGGCGCAGGCGCCGGAATACTCGAACAGCGGATCGAGCAGCATCGAGCCGGGAATCGTGGTGTGTTTCACCGCGCTGCGGTCGAACTCCGGCAAGGCCAGGAAGAAAGCGTAGTTGTCGCGCTCCGCTTCGCGCAGCGGTGCTTGCGCCGCCATGTTGACGGCGCGCCGGCTGAGGTTGGACTTGTCGTGGATCGGGCAGGCTTCGACGCAGTCGCCGCAGCCGGTGCAGTCCTCCGGCGCGACCTGATAGCTCATGTGAGTGCCGGCCGGGAAATCCTTGCTCTTGGCCGGCACGTGCTTGAAGGTTGGCGGCGCGTTGCTGGCAGCTTCCGCACTGAATACCCGCGCACGAATCGCCGTATGCGGGCAGACGAATACGCATTTGCCGCATTGCGTACAGATGTCCGCTTCCCACACCGGAATTTCCAGCGCGATGTTGCGCTTCTCGTATTGCGCGGTGCCGACCGGGAAAGTGC
>JASJPK010000038.1:0-37754 GCA_031426735.1 Hydrogenophilaceae bacterium
CCAAGGCGCGATTCCCCGGTCAGCGTCGCAATCGCGCCTTGGAAGGCGCTCCTACGTAGCCCGCGATCGGCGGTCCAGCTGCGCGACGATGTGGTGAATCGGCAGCTTGCTCATCTGCCACTCGCCGCTGATCGGGTCGAATTGCGAGGAAATCGCCTACCGCATGCTCGGAAGCGCGCGAAGCCAAGGAACACTATCTGCACGCGGCGTGAGTCCGGTTTTCGTCGTAGGAGCGCCTTCCAAGGCGCGATTCCCGGTCAGCGTTGCAATCGCGCCTTGGAAGGCGCTCCTACGTAGTCCGCGACTGGCGGTCCAGCTACGCGACGATGTGGTGGACCGGCAGCTTGCTCATCTGCCACTCGCCGCTGTTCGGATCGAATTGCGAGGCGGTGAAGACGTGCCAGTCGGCATCGTCTAGCTTGGGATGGTCGCCGCGATAGTAGTAGCCGGGCCAGCGGGTTTCCTGCCGGTATAGCGTGTGGCGCAGCACCGCCTCGGCGGTTCTGACCCGATGCTGGAGTTCCCACGCGCGCTGCAGTTGATGCAGGTTTTCCGCGCCGAGATGGGCGAGATCCTCGTTCAGCATGGTCATCAGTTCGAGGCCGCGAGCCAGCATCGGTTCGCTGGTGACGTAGAAGGTGCTGATGCCGCCGACATATTCGTCCATCAGTTTTTCCAGCCGCTGCAAGCCCTGCAGCGGCGTGATGTAGTGCGGCGAGACGCTGCCGGCGACGATTTCGGCGCGGCCGAGTTCATAGTTTTCCAGCGGCTGGAAGATGCTTTGCTGCAGTTGCTTGAGTTGCGTCTCGTCCACGCGCGGCGGGCTGCCGGCCATGGCCATGACGTATTTGACCGCCGATTTGCCGGCCAGACGGCCCTCGGTGAAGGAGCCGGAGGAGAACTTGTGGGCGGAGCCGCCGATGGTGTCGCCGGCGCCGAACAGGCCTTCCACCGTGGTCATCCGGTTGTAGCCCCACTGGTAGTCGGCCGGCGCGCAGTCTTCCGGGCCGCTCGCCCAGGCGCCGGAACAGGTGGCGTGGGAGCCCATCACGTACGGCTCGGAGGTGATCAGTTCGGACGGTTTTTCCTTCGGGTCGATGTTCTGCGAGGCCCAGACCACGGCCTGGCCGATGGTCATGTCGAGGAAATCCTCCCAGCCGATTTCCTCCTTCTCGCGGCTGTCCAGCACTTCCTGCGTGTGCATGTAGATCGGCCCGCGGCCGGCCTTGATCTCCTCCAGCATGGCGTGGTTGCGCAAGCAGGTCGGCATCGGCGCGATGTCGGCGTATTTGCCGACCATGGCCTTGATCGCGTCGAGATGGGCGGCCTCGTAATTGACGCCGTAGGCGTTGGTGGCGAACGCCTTGAGCAGCAGGAACCAGGCGCCGACCGGGCCGTAGCCGTCCTTGAAGCGGGCCAGCACGATGCGGTTCTCCATCTGGATCATTTTCGCGCCGGCGTTCAGCACCAGGCCGTAGGCCGAGGCGCTGCTCCACGGCGCGTACCAGGTGCGGCCGACGCCTTCGCCGATGGAGCGGGGGCGGAAGATGTGCGAGGCGCCGCCGGCGGCGACGATTACCGCTTTCGCCCGGAACACGTAGCAATGGCCGTCGCGCACGCTGAAGCCGATGGCGCCGGCGACCCGGTTCGGGCGCACCTTGTCCATCAGCAGATGCGTCACCATGATCCGGTTGAATACTTCGCTGGCGGACTTGCGCGCGGCTTCGGCGATGATCGGCTTGTAGCTCTCGCCGTGAATCATGACCTGCCATTTGCCTTCGCGTTGATAGCGGCCGTTCTCCGGGTTCAGCATGATCGGCAGGCCCCATTCCTCGAACTTGTGCACCGTCGCGTCGACGTGGCGGGCGATGTCGAAGATCAGATCCTCGCGCACCAGGCCCATCAGGTCGCCGCGCGCATAGCGCACGAAATCGTCCGGCTGGTTCTCGCCCCAGCGCATGCCCATGTAGCAGTTGATCGCCGAGAGGCCGTGCGCCACCGCGCCGCTGCGCTCGATGTTGGCTTTTTCGACCAGCGTGATTTTCAGGTTGCGCCCCCAGTAGCGCGATTCGTAGGCGGCGCCGCAACCGCCGAAGCCGCCGCCGATGATGAGGATGTCGCTGTCGACGTAACGGGTCTTGCTGGCGGAAAACAGGCCCATGTCATCACCTCGGTTCGTAGTGCGGCAAGACGGGCAGGACGGCCACCTTGAGCGCTTCGGGTTCGTGCGCGAGCAGCGGCGTGTTGAGCGCCTTGGCATCGGGCGACGCGTATTCGGCGGGCGCTTTGATCGAGCCCCACGGCGTGGTGCGGATCGGGAAGGTGAACTCCTTCAGACGTCCGTCGCGGTAACGGATCTTCCAGGAGATGGTGTTCTTGGCCTCTTCCCTGAGCACGCGCACGCTGTGGCCGAGCGGTGCGAAATCGGCATAACCACGCACGTCGATGGCGTGCTGCGGACAGGCTTTGACGCAGGAATAGCATTCCCAGCAGAAATTCGGCTCGATGTTGTAGGAGCGCCGGTAGACCGGGTCGATGTGCATGATGTCGGACGGACAGATGTCGACGCACTGGCCGCAACCGTCGCAGCGCGTCATGTAGGTGAAGGTCGGCATGGCGTTACTTCCCGTGCGGCTTGACGTCTGCCGGGCTGGGCAGATCGGACGACCCATTCGCCTCGTCCAGCCGCTTCTGCAACGCCACCACCGGCTTGTAGAACATGTGTGCGAACTTGGACCACGGCACGGTGACGAACAGCAGCGTCGTGAACGTCAGGTACAGGCCGGCCAATACCCGCGTCGCGGTCGCGTTTTCGGCCGCTTGCACGAATTCGAACAGCAGCGCGAAAGTCACGCTGGCCAACAGCAGGACGATGAACAGGTCGGCGCGTTGCAATCGCCAGGGCGGATGGCCGTCATGCGTCACGTTGACGCGCAAAAAGAAGAAGAACCAGTAGCCGCCGATCAGCGTCATCAGCGCGCCGAGATTCCACAGCAGCGGCCACAGCGCCGGCGTCTGCGGGTCGGCCGGATAGCAGAACGCCATGACCACGCTGCTGACCAGATAGAGCACGAAGCCATAGAACAGCAGCACATGCGACAGCCGGCGGCGCGGGTTGCTGAATTCGCCGAACGTGGCGATGTCGCGCATCAGGGTCCGGCTCGCGATGGCGGCCACTTCCGACGTGGCGAGCTGGCGCGTGGCGGCCGCTTTGGTGCGCTGCCGTTCCTGCAGGAAGAATTTGGCCTTCTTGCCGTCGAGCAGATCGAACAGCGTGCCCAGCGCCACCGCCAGGATCATCGACACGATGTAACCCTGCATGACCGCGGGGGTGAAGAAATCGCTCAGCGGAATGAACGGATTGGTGGAGAACACGGTACCTCCCGATACTGACCCTGCCTTGTTTACTTGCTCACGGGCGTCGGAGGGAACCCCGAATGGAAGCCCGCAGTGGACCCTTTCAGCTGACGTTAGCACCGCTGCCGGTCAAGTCAATTTCGCAGCCATGTAATTGTTTTTACAGACCTTATAGGATGTCTGCGGTATTGACCCGAGACCAGAATGCGAGGAGGGTCAAGCCGTAAAGACGACCGAAGTCATGTCGGCTGACGAGAAAAACGGAAATAATGCCGAGATGCGAAATCGGCATACACCCTCAACCGGGCCAATGACATGAACAAACGCCAAGCTGCCATCCCTTTTCTCACTGCCTTCCTGGCAGTGAACGCCTATGCGGATACCGACGCGGAACTGGAGCGGTTGCTGTTGTTGAGCATGGAAAATCTGCTGACGCTCAAGGTCAAGGTCTCCACCAACACCGACCAGACACTGTCCAAGGCGCCTTCCGTGATCTCGGTCATCACGGCGGAGGACATCAAAGCCACGGGGGCGACCAATCTCACCGAGATATTGCAGAGCGTTCCCGGCATTTACATCAGGCATAACTTGTTCGGCCTCAGGCCGCACGTGACGTTTCGCGGCGCGTTACCCTCCAGCACGCTGCTGATGGTGAACGGTGAACCGATCCGCGACCTGGTCTGGGCCTCCGGCATTTTCTGGAAGGGGCTGCCGACCAGCATGATCGAACGGGTCGAGATCATTCGCGGCCCCGGTTCCGCGCTGTTCGGCTCGGATGCTTCCGCCGGCGTGATCAATGTCATCACCAAAACCGCGAATCCGATCAAGCAATCCGAGATTGGCCTGCGCGCTGGCCAGTTCGATAGTCAGACGGGCTGGGTGAAGCACGGCGGCAACTGGAACGGCTTCGACATCGGTTTTTCCGCCGAACTGCTGCATACCGACGGCCATAAGCCGTTCATCGCGGTGGATGGACAGACGTCGAAAGACACCACTTTCGGCACCCTGGTTTCGCACGCGCCTGGCTACGCGGACTATGGCCGCAATGGCCATGACATCCGCTTCTCGATGGCCCGCAACAACTGGCGTTTGCTCGCCGACCACACGGGCCAAAGCGACATCGGCATCGGCCTGACCGGTGCCGCCGTGCTGGATCCGCTGACCCAAGGCAGCAGCAGCCGCGACGACATCGCATTGCTGTACAGCAACGATGAGTTTGGCCGGGACTGGGGCTTGAATCTGGAACTGCGTTACAACCACCTCGACTACACCTCCGGCGACGGTTTTCAGGAACGCCCGGCGGGCTACACAGACGCGACGGGCAGTTATCCGGCTGGGCAGATCAATCGGATGCGATCGAGCGAACGCGGCTACCGGGCCGAGGCCAGGGGTCTGTATACCGGCATCAAGAAGCACGCCATTCAGGTCGGCGGCGGCTACAGCGTGAAGGATCTGTATCGGGTCGAGCAATACGTCAACTACGGCACCGGACCGAACGGAGCGGCGCTGCCGGCAGGAGGGCCGTTGGTGGACATCTCGGATACGCCCTATGCCTTTGCGCCGGAAAAGACCCGCCGCATCAGTTATCTCTATGTTCAGGATATCTGGACGCTGGCGTACGACTGGGAACTGACCGCCGGCGCCCGCTACGACCATTACTCCGATTTCGGCAGCACGCTGAATCCACGCGTGGCGCTGGTCTGGCAGAGCACCGACCGACTCACTTCGAAGCTGATGTATGGACAGGCGTTCCGGGCGCCGTCCTATCTGGAACTTTATGCGCTGACCGCCGCCACCACCGGCAATACAAATCTCACGCCGGAACGCTCCAACACCTGGGATCTGGCATTTTCCTATCTGGCCGCGAAGGATTTGAAGCTGGGTCTCGATCTGTACCAATTCGTCCAGACCAACCTGATCACCACCGATGCGGCGAACAAATACCAGAACACCGGCACCCGCACTTCGCGCGGCATCGAACTGGAAGCGCAATGGCAGGCGACGAAGACGCTGCGCCTCGCCGGCAACCTGACGCATATCGACGAGGACGCAGCGACTTTCCCGCGCTCCATACCCAAAGAGAAAGCCTATCTGCGCGCGGATTGGGCATTCCAGCCGAAGTGGAACTGGAACGTTCAGGCCAACTGGATCGGCAAGCGCCCGCTGCCGGCCGGCGACGTGCGTGCGCCGCTGGACGCCTATACATTGGTGGATACGACGTTGCGCCATGCCCCCCGCAAAAACTGGGAATTTGCCGCCTCCATCCGCAACCTGTTCGATGCGGATGCGCGCGAGTACTCCAGTAGCGCGTTGCCGAACAATTTGCCGTTAGCCCGGCGCAATTTCCATGCGGAAATGATCTACAAATTTTGAAGATCGTCCGGATTGCGGGACTCAGCTTCATTCCAATGAACTGCTGCGCCAAACTCCTCGCCGTACTGGCCCGCTTTCTGCCGGTCGCGCTGGCCTGCCATGTGCAGACGGTCGCGGCCCAGGAGATCACCAACGTGCAGGCGGCGCGCGCGGCCATGGTGTTCAATTTCCTCAAATTTTCCGAATTCCCGCCCAAAGCCAACCTCGCGCCGGAAATCCGCTTATGTGTCGCCGTGCGCGACATGCGCCAGGCGGAAGCACTGGAGCTGCTTTCCGGCCGCAAGGTCGGCGGCCGCGAACTGATCGTTGCCGACTTCACCGCGCAGAGCACCTGCGACGTGTTCTATGTCGATACGCGGCAACGCTGGAACGCCGTAGAGGACCATCCCGCGCTCAGCCTCGCGCTCACCATCGGCACTTACCCCGGCTTTGCCAGCGATGGCGGCATGATCGAAATCGCGGTTCAGCCTGACGCCATCCGCTTCGACATCAACCGCAAGAAAGGCAAGCGCGCCGGCATCCATTTCTCGCCCCAAATGCTGCGCCTGGCGCGTCAGATCCATGAATAGCCGCTCGTTCATCGGCGCCTTCTTCGACCGACGTTCGATCCGCTATCCGCTGGCCCGTCTCATCGTGGCGGCGGTCCTGGTCGGTCTCGGTCTGGCGCTGCTCAGCGATGCGGTACTCATGCTCGAAAATGTGCGCAAGGACATCCGGCGCACGATGAACACGTCCGCCAACGCGGCCGGCACCGCCGCCAGTGCGGCGGTTGTTTTCCACGATGCCAAGGCCGCGCGGATCGTGCTGCGCATGTTCGAGGCTTATCCGGAGATCGAGGCCGCTGCCCTCTACACGCATGACGGCAGCCGCCTCGCCGGCTATGGGCACGACAAATTATTGCCAGCAGACGCGAATTCCATTGTGCAATCCGCCCCGGACATCGAACTGCTGGCGGAGACGGCCAACCTGGGGTTGCCCATCGAAGTCGACGGCGCCAGCGTCGGCACGATCTACATTCAGACGCGCCTGCAATCCTATTGGCACACTTACCTCGGTTCCATCGCAACGACTTTCCTGGTTGCGCTTACCTCCGGCATGGTGGCTTTGATACTCGCCATGCGCTTTCTCAACCGCATCCTGCTGCCGGTCCGCATGCTGGCGGACGCGGCCAACGACGCCCGCTTGCAGCTGGATTTCATCCCGCGCGAAATCCCTATCGCAGACAACGAAATCGGCGATCTGGTGCGAAATTTCAACGGCCTGCTGGCAGAAGTCGAAGCCGGCAGAAAACGGCTGCAGAGCCAACATATCGAACTGGAACGACTGGTTACGGATAGAACGGTCGAACTGCGCCTGGCCAAGGAATCGGCCGACGAGGCCAACGCCGCCAAGTCGCGTTTCCTCGCCGCCGCCAGCCACGACCTGCGCCAGCCGATCCACGCGATGCGGCTGTTTCAGGAAACCTTGAGCACGACGCCCCTGAACGACGAGCAACGCCGAATTACCAATTACCTGACCCTGTCGACACGCAGCCTGGCGGATATCCTGAACTCACTGCTCGATGTTTCCCGGCTCGATGGCGGCGTCGTGAAAGCGCATCCGGAAATCGTCTCGGTCTACACCTTGCTCAGCAAAATCGAATCCGAATTCGCCCCGTTGGCCATGGCGAAGGGTCTGCGCTTCAAGTTCTACTTTCCGAGCAACGATCTGCTGCTGTTCACCGATGCCAACCTGTTCTACAGCCTGCTGCGCAATTTCATCGACAACGCCATCAAATACACCCATACCGGCGGCGTGCTGATCGGCTTCCGACGCCGCCACGACAGTGCGCTGATCCAGGTGTGGGACACCGGCATCGGGATTGCGCCGAATCAGCTCGAAGTCATCTTCGACGAGTACTTCCAGGTCGGCAATCCGCAACGCGACCGCACCAAAGGCCTGGGCCTGGGCCTGGCCATTGCCAAACGTGTCGCGAACATCCTGGGCAGTCGCATCTCCTGCCAGTCCCGCCTGAACAAGGGCACCAAGTTCGAGATCAGCGTGCCGATGGCAGAGCAGGAACCAGAACAGGAACAGGAAATAGACGACCAACCCTGCGAGCTACCGGAGATCGACGCGGCATTGCCTTCTGCCGGACGCCGTGTGGCAGTGATCGAAGACGATGCGATGGCCGCCAAAGCGCTTGAACTGGCCCTGCAGGCATACGGCATGCGGGTCACCACGTTTGCCAGCGCCGAACGGGCCCTCGCCGATGCGCAGATCGACCAGGCCGACTTCTACATCGCGGACTATCGACTGCCCGGCTTGAACGGCATTCAGTTTCTGGATGCGATGCAACAGCGCGCCACGCAACCGATCAAGGCGACTTTGCTGACCGGCGAAACGCTGCACGAAGCGATCAACAAAGTGGCGTTCCGCTGGAAGGTCATGTTCAAACCGATCGACTCGGCCGCCCTGGTCGCGGAAATCGAAGCGCAATGCGCATCGCGCTGAACCCTTCCCCGTAGGAGCGCCTTCCAAGGCGCGATATCGAACGCGTAGACCGAACGTAAGCCATCGCGGCACGGACGCCGCACCTCCCTCCCCCGTAGGAGCGCCTTCCAAGGCGCGATATTCGACGCATAGACCGAACGTAAACAATCGCGGCACGGGCGCCGCACCTACCCTTCCCAGGACTTTGATCTAAGCTCAGACATCCGGCGCCGCAGGAACGGCCGGACGTCGGCCCGCGCAGCCAAGCAGCGGGCTGCACACAAAAAAGACAGACGAGGAGGCAGCCATGGAAACCCCTGAGCAGGGTCTGCATGTCTATCGGCGCGTGCGTGCGGACAGCGAGTGGTTGTGCGCACCGTTGGCGATCGAGGATTACGTGATCCAGACCACGCCGGAAGCGAGTCCGGCGAAGTGGCATCTGGCGCATGTCAGCTGGTTTTTCGAGACCTTCATCCTGCGCCCGTATCTGCCGGGCTACCGCGAGTTCCATGCCGATTTCGGCTACCTGTTCAACTCGTATTACGAACAGATCGGCCGCTTCCACCTGCGTGCCGAACGCGGCTTCCTGTCGCGCCCGACGGTGGCGGAAGTCATGCGCTATCGAACGCATGTCGACCAGCACATGCAGGAACTGCTCGAACACATGGACGCCGTGCTCTGGCCGCTGGTCAAGGCCCGCCTGGCCCTCGGCATCCACCACGAACAGCAACACCAGGAACTCCTGCTCACCGACATCAAGCGCAATCTCGCCGCCAATCCACTCTATCCCGCCTATCGCGACGACCTGCCGGCGCCGCTGCCACAGCAAGCGCCCGCGCTCGCCTGGGTCGAATTTGGCGGTGGCCTGGTGGAGATCGGCCATGCCGGCAACGACTTTGCCTTCGACAACGAATCGCCGCGCCACCCGGTCTATCTGGCGCCCTATCGCCTGGCAACGCGGCTGGTCAGCAACGCCGAATATCAGGCCTTCATTGCCGATGCCGGCTACGTCCGGCCGGAATTGTGGCTGGCGGACGGCTGGACGCAGATGCGGAGCGCAGGCTGGGACGGCCCGCTGTACTGGCTGCACACCATCGGTGAATGGCGTCACTACACGCTGTCCGGCCTGCAACCGCTCGATCCGGAAGCGCCGGTCTGCCACGTCAGCTATTACGAAGCCGCAGCCTACGCGGCCTGGGCCGGCAAACGGCTGCCGAGCGAAGCGGAGTGGGAACATGCCGCGGCCGGACTGGCGGTGAGCGGCAATCTGCGCGACAGCGGTTGGCTGTGCCCGCTTGCCGCGGCGGCGGGCGACGGCCTGTTGCAGATGTATGGCGACGTCTGGGAGCCGACCGCCTCGGCCTATCTGCCCTATCCCGGTTTCCGTGCGCCAAGCGGCGCGCTGGGCGAATACAACGGCAAATTCATGTGCAACCAGATCGTGCTGCGCGGCGGTTCCTGCGTCACCCCGGACGATCACATCCGGCCCAGCTACCGCAATTTCTTCTATCCGGGCGAACGCTGGCAGTTCCAAGGCATCCGTCTGGCCGAAGATCTATGAGCTTTATTGACGCGTTCCCCACACGTAGGAGCGCCTTCCAAGGCGCGATTGTTCCGGACTTCGCGCCTTGGAAGGCGCTCCTACGACACCGGCAACTACGCGAAATAGTATGAATATGAGCACTCCACCTAATCTCCACTTCCACGACCTGCAGCCGACGCTGGCGGATTTCCGGGCCAGCGTCCTGTCCGGTCTTGCCCAGAAGCCGAAACGCCTGCCGCCGAAACTGTTCTACGACGCGCGCGGCTCCGAGCTGTTCGACACCATCACCACGCTGCCCGAGTACTACCCGACGCGCACCGAAATCGGCCTGCTGCGCCGCCATGGCGCCGAAATGGCGCACCTGCTCGGCGACGATGTGCTGCTGATCGAGCTGGGCAGCGGCAGCGACGTGAAGATCCGCGTACTTCTCGCCGCGTTGCGGCCGCGCGTCTACATGCCGGTCGACATTTCGCGGACGCATCTGCTCAACGCCGCGACGGCGATCGCGGAAGCGCATCCGGAACTGGCGGTACACGCGGTGTGTGCCGATTACGCCCAACCGCTGATCTTGCCGACGGTGCAGGGCCAGCACCGCCGCGCCGCGTTCTTTCCCGGCTCCAGCATCGGCAATTTCGAGCCGGCTCAGGCCGCCACGCTGCTGCGCCGCATCGCCGACATGCTGGCGCCGGGCGGCCGCCTCATCGTCGGCGTCGATCTGAAAAAGGACACGGCCTTGCTGCAAGCCGCCTACAACGACCGCCAGGGCGTCACGGCGGCCTTCAACCGAAACCTGCTGGCGCGCATCAACCACGAACTCGACGCGGATTTCGACCTGGCGGCGTTCGACCACCGCGCCTTCTACAACCCGGCACTGGGCCGCATCGAAATGCATCTGGTGGCCAGCCGCGCGCAACGCATCCGGGTCAACGGCCGCAAGTACGATTTCGCCGCCGGCGAAAGCATCCACACCGAGAATTCCTACAAATACGGCATCGCCGAATTCCAGGCCCTGGCCGTCGCAGCGGGCTATGTCGCGGAGCGGGTCTGGCAGGACGACGCGGCGCTATTCAGCGTGCATTGTTTGCGCACCGGGTGAGTCGATAGCCAGCGAAGAAATCTGCCGCGTGACCACTCGTACTCGTAGGAGCGCCTTCCAAGGCGCGAAGTCCGGAACAATCGCGCCTTGGAAGGCGCTCCTACGTCACCGGCACTGCGCAAAATAGATTCAATGGACATTCGGCGCCGCAACATAGCGAAAACCCGGGATGCCTTGCGGCGGCAAGGGACGCGAGATCAGGAAACCCTGTGCGCTTGCGCAACCCATGTATTTGAGCAGGTCGAACTGGCGGCGGTTCTCGATGCCTTCGGCAACCACCTGCAGGCCAAGCTGGTGCGCCAGCGAGACGATGGTTTGCACCAGGGCGCGATCGCTGCCGTTCGCGTCCATATCCCGCACGAAGGACTTGTCGATCTTCACCACATCCAGATTCAACCGCTTCAGATAGGTGAGGGAGGAATAGCCGGTGCCGAAGTCGTCCAGGGCGACGCGGAAGCCGAGCGCACGCACGGCATCCACCCAGGCTTGCGCCTTTTCCACGTTTTCCAGCAGGACGCCTTCGGTGATTTCCAGCAACAGATCGCTCGCTTGCAGGCCATGGCGGGCAACCAGGGCGGCCAGATAGTCGGGGGCAACGCCGCCGGGAATCTGCCGCCCGGACAAGTTGACGGCCGCATGCAGGTTGAGGCCTTGCGCGCGCCAGGCGGCAAGTTGTTCGCACACCGTGTTCAACGCCCAGGCCCCCATTTCCCGAATCAGGCCGGTCTCTTCCGCCATCGGGATGAACTGGTCCGGCGCCACCAGGCCGCGTTGCGGGTGCTGCCAGCGCATCAGGGCCTCAACGCCGACCAGTTCGTTTGTGCGCATATCCAGAATGGGCTGGTAATGCATGAACAGCTCGTTGCGCGCCAGCGCCTGGCGCAGGTCCATCTCGAACGCGCGCCGATAGACCGCCATATAGGTCATCACCGGTTCGTAAAACTGGAGGCCGTTGCGCCCGCGCTCCTTGGCGCGATACATGGCGAGATCGGCATTGCGGAACAAGGTGAACACGTCGCCGCCATCGTCCGGGTAGACGGCAACGCCGACACTGGCGGTGACATGCGTCGGTTGCCCGTCGAGATGCAGTCCCTCGCGGAAGCGATCCACGATCTTGCCTGCCACATCGGCGGCATGGGCGCGCGTATCGATGCCGGGCAGCACGACGACGAACTCATCGCCGCCCTGGCGTGCCACCGTGTCCATCGCCCGCACGCAGGAGCGCAGAATCAAGGCGGCCTCCTGCAACAGGCTGTCGCCCGCCAGATGGCCCTGTGTGTCGTTGACCAGCTTGAAGTTGTCCAGGTCGACGAACAGCACCGCAACCTGCCCGCCCGCGCGCTCCGCCTCCAGGATGGCCCGCTCCAGACGTTCCACCAGCAGAATGCGGTTGGGCAACCCGGTCAGCACGTCGTAGTTGGCGCGATAACGGATTTCGTCTTCGGTGAGCTTGCGCCGCGCCACATCGCTGTACTGGGCCAGATAGCCGGCGACCTTGCCGTCGTCTTCCTTCAGGGCGGAGACGATTTCCCAGCGCGGGTAAACGCTGCCGTCCTTGTTGCGGTTGAACACTTCGCCTTCCCAATGCCCGTTCTGTTGCAGGCTGGCCCAGAAACTCTCAAAAAAATCCGCGCCATGGCGGCCGGATTTGAGCAACCGGGGCGTCGAATTCACCGCTTCCGCGGCGGTGTAGCCGGTCATTTCGGTGAACGCCGGGTTGACGCGGCGGATCACGCCTTGCGTATCGGTAATCAGGATCGCGTCGGAACTCACCTCGAACACGGTCGCGGTCTCGCGCAACTTCTCCTCCGCCGCATTCTTGAGCGCAAGCGCGCGGCCCGCCCTGGCCAGCACGAACACCAGAAAAGCCAGCAAGCCGACCACGACGCTCGACAACACCAGGCTGCTGCGCCGCAACAGATCGTTCTGCAGTCTTTCCCGCTCGGTAATGTCGGTGTAGACCTCGAACGCGCCGATAAAGCGCCCCGCCCGCAGGATCGGCACATAAGTTTCCACTACGCTACGGACATTGAGGTCGCCATCGCTCGTGGTTTCGCCCTTGCTTTCCAGCTTGCTGAAGGGCTTGCCTCTGGCCACGATTCCGCTGAATACCGTCCCGGTATTGATCTGCCCGATCTCGGCAGCTTCAGTCGAATGGATGATGCTGCCGCCGGCATCGAACAGGCGCAGCTTGTACCCGCCCAGAAAGACCGCCCCGTCCTGCAGCAACCGGATCGCTTCCGGCGAAGTGTGCAACGTCGCCCGATCCAGCCGATCGACCTCGTTGGTCACGGCATGGGCCAGTTTGGTCGCGGCATGCAGCACGCCTTCCTCGGTGTGGACCACCAGCAGCCGATTGAACGCGGGCACCACCCAGAACTGCACCAACGCCGGCATCAACAACCCCATGCCGAGCACAAACAGGAAAATGTTGCGCAGCTGGGGAAACGCCCAGATCAAGGCGAAGTAGCTTCGCACCGCCGCGAAAGAGTCCGCTGCGGGAACCTGCATACGGCGCTGAACCGAGCCGGCAAACAACTTCGCATCCCTGCGTGGATAGTTCAAGGCGACAGACTTGTCCACGGCGCTTCCAACCAGGCTGCCCATACGTACATCCAATCCGGTATCCGATCATGTGACGGCCACGAACCGGCCGATGCAGCTACAGGCTAATAGGGATGCGGCGTGTAGGGAATTATCGATATGTTTAAGCGGGCTAGAGAAATCTTTACCAAGTCACTCTTCCGCGATATCGCGCAGGCGCGCCAGGTCGGCGGCGTAGACCTTTTGCGTGTCGCCGTCGTGGTGCGCCAGGATATGCCGCCGTTTGAACTCGGCCAGGATGCGGCTGACGCTCTCGTTGGTCACGCCCAGGATGGAACCCATATCCTCGCAGGTCAGTAGTTGCAATTGACCGTCGGCATCGGCCTCCGGGTCGTGTTCGATCTGCGACAGGAAGGCCAGCAGGCGGGCGACGCGGGCGCGGATCGGACCGGTGGAGAACTGGGTGATCCAGCGATCGGCATCCTGCAGGTAATCGAACCAGCGCTCGGCCAAGTTGACGTAGGTGGCCATGTTTTCCGTGCGCAGATGGCGTACCGCGCTGAGCGGCAGCCGCAAGGCGACAACCGGCGTCACGGCGACGGCGGTGTGTTCGTACTGCTGGCCGAACAGACCGCTCAGGCCAAGCACGGAGCCGGCACGCGGCAGGCGCACGATGCGGGCGCGGCCGTTGGGCAGATAGGTCACCAGTTTCAGCAGGCCGCGGCTGATGAAGAACACGGTATCGCTCGCCTCGCCCTGGTGATACAGGACATCCTGCGGGCGATAAGTGGCACGGCGGGCGTAGGCGAGCAGCGTCTGCACCGCGTTCGCATCGTGCTCGCCGAGTAGCGCCGCGATCTCTTCGGCACTGATCGGATCTGCGGCGGCGATGACAATTCCTTGCGTGACGGCCGTCGCGTGATCCGTGTGGTTATGCACCGGCATGAAACACCTCCTGATCGTTATCGAGCCAGCGCAGAGAGCACTGGCCTGCCCGGCCGCAGAAACTGCGCTGGACCGGTCGAGGTTGGCGCATTACCCGGTTTTCCTGAATAGCCGATTCATTCACGCCACCCGGCGTTTGCTTTAGCGGGGCCTTTGTAAGGTGCGCCATGCGCACCATCGGGCTACTCGATTGCTTCCACGAAACCATCCAGGCTTGCAGGCTCGGCCACGGCGCGGAATTCGAGCAACGTGGTCTTGCCGTTACCGCTGTCGATCCGCAAACCCAGGTCCGCATCGCCGATGCTGCGGACGTACAGCGCAACTGCATCGGCAATCAGAAAGGAGGTCGCCTGCGTCCCTTCCGCCACGGTCACCATCACTTCGACCTGTTCGCCCTGCTCGCCTTCACGTACCTCCTGCAGCGCGCGGTAGCCCGGATACAGCGGCACTGTCTCAGGCGCCAAAGCGTGCACCCTTTCGCTGGCAAGCTGACGCAAGCCCACCAGCCAGCCAAGGTGCTGGCGCGAATACATTTCGCAGAACTGCCACCATTGATTCCGCGCTATCTCGATCTCTTCCATCGCATCTCCTTCCACCTCGGCGATTCCGCCGGCTTTCTTCAAAGCATGGAATAAACAGGGATGGATGCAACCCCGAACGCAGACGGGCTATTGCACGTCGATGCGGCACAGGCACCGCATCAGCGTGCCGCCAGCCGGGCCGCGAGGCTCGCCACGTGACGGCCCTGGAAGCGGGCGCCGGCCAGTTCGTTCTCGCTCGGCATTCGGCTGCTGTCGGTGCCGACGATGGTGCTGGCGCCATAGGGCGAACAGCCGGTGATTTCATCGATCCGCATCTGACCGTCGAAGGTGTAAGGCAGGCCGACGATCACCATGCCCTGGTGCAGCAGCGTGATATGCATGCTCAGGATGGTCGACTCCTGGCCGCCGTGCTGGGTGCCCGAACTGGTGAACACGCTGCCGACCTTGCCGACCAGCGCGCCGCGCAGCCAGAGCCCGCCGGTGGCGTCGAGGAACTGGCGCATCTGGCCGCACATGTTGCCGAAGCGGGTCGGCGTGCCGAATACGATGGCATCCGCCGCGGCCAGATCGTCGACCGTTGCGAGCGGAATCGTAGCCTGACGCTGCTGCGCTTCGGTGGCGCCCATCTTGGCCAGCACCTCGGCGCTCAGCGTCTCCGGCACGCGCCGCAACTCCGCCCGGGCACCGTCGACGCTGTCGACGCCTTCGGCAATCGCCTCGGCCATGCGCTGGATGTGTCCGTACAGCGAGTAATACACGACGAGAACTTTCATTGCAGCCTCCTTTCAGCGTTCGAACACGAGCCCCTGCGCATCAGCCCCGAGTGCCTGCAACGCGGCGAGCGTCGCGTCCATGAAAGCGGGCGGGCCGCAGACGTAGAAGTTCTGCGCGAAATCGTCGATGGCTTCCGCCAGGAACGCCTGATCGATGCGGCGCTGCAGATAGCCGGGCGCCGGGCCGGCAGTGCAGGTCAGGATGCAGCGCGCGCCGAGCAGGTGGCGCAATTCCTTCTCGCAGATGATGTCGTCCGGCGTCTTGTTGGAGAAGATCAGGCCGTTGCCCGCAAGCTCGCCGGCGCGCGCCCGCTCGCGCAGGATCGCGAGAAACGGTGTGATGCCGGCACCACCGGCGATAAACACACCCGGCCCGCGATAAGCGATGGTGCCGAACGGCTCCGACAGCAACAGTTCGGCGCCAGCCGCCAGGCGGTGCAATTCGCGTGTGACGCCGGCGTGATCGGGATAGGCCTTGATGGTGAATTCCAGCACCTGCGCGTCGGCCAGGCAGGTCGGCGTGAACGGCCGCCCCTGCTCCTGCCAGCCGGGAAGGTTGATCGCCAGCTCGACGCCTTGTCCGGGCTGGAAAGTAAAGCCGGGGGGCCGGCTGACGATGAAACGCTTCACGTCATGCGTGACGAAGCCGCTCATCAGCAGGGTCACCGTGTATTGCTCAGCCATGTGCCACCTCGTGGGTCATTGCCGCGATGCGGCCATGCTGAGCAGGGCATAGCGCTGCGGCATTGAAAATTCGCAATCCGCGGCGGCGGCTTCAGCCAGTCAGGACCGGCATGCCGATCAGTCTGGCGTGCAGCCCGAGTACGAATGCCACATAGAGCAACAAGCCGACCGCGACGCTGATTGCATCGTTGAAGCGCGAGGCCGGCGCGCTCGGTACCGGGCGGGGACTGCGTCGATGCAGGGAAAGGCGATCGGCCGTCGCCCACAGCAGGAATCCGCCGAACAGAAGGACATCGGCCAGTGTGCCGTTGGTCAGCAGATGCGCCGCGCCCCACAACTGCGTCGCCAGCAGCATCGGGTGCCGCGTCACGCTGCGAATGTGGCCGGGCAGATAGGCGGCCAGCAGCAACGGAAAAACCGGCAGCAACAACGCCATGGCCAGCGGCAGCAGCCACAGCGGCGGCTGATACAGCACGCTCGCATCGAGCCGGGCAAGACCGTAGCCGCGCACGATGAGCAGGAAACCGATCAGCGAGAACAGCGCATAGAGGCCTTTCCAGGTCCACTCGCCCAGCCTGGCCGCCATGCGGTTGCGCCAGGCATCGTTGACGATGGCGATGGAATGCACGGCGAAGAAAATCAGCAATCCGGCAATCAGTTCGGTCATCCTAGAAACCTCAGTTGGACGCGGGCTCAACCAGATGGTGAGGGCTATCGAAGGCACTAAAGCTTGGTTTCATGCGACCTCCCGAGGGTATGGAGCGGTCAACTGAGGTTTCTAGCCCGGATATTGCATGAATTCGCGTGATGATCGCGCAGGCCATTGTTTGCAATGGGAATCTTGCGAAGGAGTGGCGTAGTTATTCATACGCCCGACTGAGCAAGACTTTCCAGTGCGGGCAAGGGACCAGCGAGGGCGCGCGAGTATTCATGCAATATCCGGGCTAGGGTCATGGCTCGCCGCCTTCCACCGGCAAGCCTGCCGCCCGCCAGGCTGCATAGCCGCCGATCACGTTGGCCACCTCGCGCCAACCGTGGCGCTTGAGCAGACTCGCCGCCACCGACGAGCGATAGCCGCTGCTGCAATAGATCGCGAGCGGTCGCTCGGGCGGCAACTCGCCGAGCCGTTGCGGCAGTTCGCCCCCGGAGATGTGCAGCGCACCCGGCACATGGCCGTGCGCCCACTCCGCCGGCTGGCGCACATCGAGGATAAGCAGGTCGTGGCTTTCCCGGCGCTGCGCATCGAGCTGTGCCGAGGTCCAGGCCGCCAGGCTGGCAAGCGGCCGCGCGGCGCTACGCCAGGCCTGCATGCCGCCGGCGAGCCAGCCGACTGGCTGGCGATAGCCGATACGCAGCAGTTGCCATTGCAGCGTTTCCAGATCGCGCGCAGCGTCGATCACCAAGAGCAGATCGGCGCTCTCGGGCAGCACCGAGCCGGCCCAGGTCGGGAACGAGCCGCCCGCGCCGACATTGAGCGCACCCGGGATGTGGCCGCCGGCAAATGCTTCGGGGGAACGGCAGTCGAGCGCAAGCCCGCCTTGATCGAGACGCTCGGCGAATACCGCAACCGGCAGCGCCGGCGGCTCGGCCAGACCGGCCAGCAACGCCGGTCCGGCCTGATTCTGCCGGCGCATGCGGCGCCAATACGGCGGCACCGAAGGCAGCGGACCGAAATCGAGGCCTTGGTTTTCGGCTACCGCAGCGTCTTCGAATTGCCGCAGCAAATCATTCAGCCTGCGTTCGTAACCGATGGTCGTGACCAGCATGCTGCCGATATGGCCGCCGCACAACGAACCGGCGACGTGGGTCGGATACACCAGCACGTGATCGGGCAGCGGCAGGATCTTGTCGCGCAGCGACTGGTACACAGCGCGCGCGTTCAACGCCTGCTCAGCTGCGTCGCCGAGCAGGTCGGGACGCGCGACATCGGCCACCAGCAGCGCGCCGCCCGAGAGCAGCATGAGCGGTTCGTCGCCGCGCGCGCGATCGCGAACCAGCAGGCTGATGTGTTCGGGGGTATGGCCCGGCGTGTGCAGGACTTCGAACTCGACCTCGCCCATGCGCAGGCGCTCGCCGTCTGCCATCGATCGCGCCGGGTAGCCCAACTCTGCACGCGCGCCGGCCAGCAGTTCCAGCGGGCCGCGGCGGCGCAGCTCGGTGATGCCGGTCAGATAGTCGTTATGTTGATGCGTATCCGCCGCATAGGCGATGCGCAGTCCGTGCTCGCGCGCATACCGGTAATAGCCATCCACGTCGCGGCGGACATCGAGCACCAGTGCTTCGCCGGTCGCCTCCGCGCCGACCAGATACGAGGCGTGACCGAGACTGGGCTCGTAAAACTGTTGAAAGATCATGCGCGGCAGCGGTGACGCCAAGGCCAGCGTAAATGCGCCGACTGGCCCTGGTTCCGCTCTTCAGCGGTGTTCAACGTCCCTGGGTCGACTCGAAAGCACTGAACTCGGAACGTTCGATGACGCCGTCCCGGTTCGCATCCGCCCGGCTCCATTGCTGCACCAGCGGATAGGATCGGAACGCTTCGACCGTGCTCAGATAACCGTTTCTGTCCAGGTCAAGCGCATCGAAGGAAAACTGGCTCAGTTGCTGCTGTGAGCCGGTCGTCCCGGATGGCCAGAGCGAGGGACTCTGTGCCGTCTGCGGATTCGGGAACGGGAACGGGATCAGATAAGGGACCTGCGGATAGCCGGTTTGCGGCCAGGCATAGGCCTGCTGTCCGCCGTACTGCTGCGGCACTCCATAGTATTGGGCACCGCTATAGGACTGTGGGTTCAGGTACGGATTGGGCATCATGACCAGATAGGGATTCTGTGCCGCGGCAGGCGATCCCGGCTGAGCCTGAGCCTGCTGTTGCGATGAACTGCCGGCCTGAGCCGCACTCTGTCCAGGCTCGTGCTGGATTTGTGCCGTTTTGTCGGATACCTGCAGCGAGGCGGCACGCTCGTATTCCGAGCGGCTCAACGCACCGTCGCGATCCTGGTCGAGTTGATCGAACAACTGCTGCCATTTGCTCTGGCTGGTATCGGCAAAGCTCGATGCCGTCGGCATCAAGGCCAATGTGGCGGCCAGCGCGAGTGCGGATATGGGTGTAGAGGGAATTGCGATTGTCATGTCTCGTCCTCCTTGGACATTGGTGGGAACACCTGCCCGGCTTGGCCGGGTCAGTACTGCCGCCGTAGCGGGTCACCCCGCTGCGGCGGATGTCCTCTCTGGTTTTGCATCTAGTAGGTCTTTTCCCGCATGTCGCTGCCGCTCGGTGCGGAAGTCCCGCTGCTGGCCGGCGCCGGCATCTCGCTGGTTTCAAAAGCGCTGAACTCGGAGCGGTCGATCCGCTCATCCTTGTTCGCATCCAGTGTGTCGAACGACTTGGCCATCTGACTGCCCTGCATGGCCATTCCACCCAACTCGCCGATGATCTTGTCGCCTTCGAGTTCGAGGTAGGCCGTCTTGTTATAGCCGGGCTGCTGCTTCAGCTGCTCTTTGGAAGCGGTCGTCGGAGCGATCAGCTTGTCCTGCTGCCAGGTCAACTGATCCAGCGGCATGGCAAGCTCGGTATCGCCGATACCCAGCACGCCACCGACCGAGATCACGGCATGCAGCCGGTTGTCCTGGCGGCTGGCCACCAGTTCCTTGACCTTGCCGATCTTCGTGCCGCCCTGGTTTTGCACCTCGACCCCTTTGAGGTCCTTGACGTGCTTGCTGCGCAGGTCGACATCGGTCGACACCATTGCGCCGGGCTGGGATTGCAGGCTTTGTTGCAGCACCTGGAATTCATTCCGGCTCAGCTTCCCGTCGCGATCGAGGTCGGCCTGGCCGAATTTCTCACTCGCCATGCTGCCTTGCGACGACGACATGCCCGATGAGCTGCCGGAACGGTACTGGTTATCCGCGAAGACGGGAGACGCCAACGCCAGGGTCAGCGCGGCGCTCAACGCGGTCATGTGAAAGTTCATATTGAAGCGATTGTTCATGGTGAATCCTCCTTCAGATTAGGAATGCGGGTGGCGGCTGCACTTGTATTCCCGCGTATTGCAGCGGCTCTGCAGCAAAGGGGATGTCGACACCGGCTGTGTGCGTTACCAATGCATCCCCGCCCCGCGTTTACGTTAAAGGTTCATGCTCAGCCTCCTCTCTATGGAGGTGCCGCAAATGCTGTGAGCGTGCAAATCCCCGTGCATTGAAATTTATCAATCCACTTATTTTTTTGCGCGCCGACGCGGCCGGATGCACTGGCGCTGCGAATGCGCGACGGGAACCGAAAAACTTGTCGACGGAAATATAATTTTTGCCTCAAGTTTTTCTGTCGCAGGACGATGATGGCGAGTACGGAAAAGCGCAGTCTTGCCAGGTCAAGATTGCAATAGTGTGTTGTATGCATTGACGTAATCGGTCAGCAGCCTGTTTGGTATGCGCGCCGGACAGGAGCTAACTTTGAAACGATTGATCGACTTCCACCGGCGAAAGCGCGCTATCACTTTGTTTGCCGGGTTTGCGGCGCTAGGCATGTCGGCGTCGGCGCTGGCAGATCGCTTCGACACTAAGGTTCCCATGCGCGACAACGGCGCCTCGACGTTCTATGTCGACAGTTATCTGAGCGGTCTGGGCGCCATGGAAATGATGGTGGACACCGGCTCGGGTTACCTCGCCATCAACGAGGTGGCGCTGAAGTCCCTCTCCGCCGAAGGCAAGGCCACTTACGTGAAACAGCTGCGCGGCGTGCTCGCCAACGGCAAGGAAATGGTGGTTCCGGTCTATCGCATCGAATCCCTGCGCATCGGCAAGGAATGCTGGATCCACGACGTGCAGGCAGCCGTCTTTCCCGGCAAGACCCGCCTCATCCTGGGACTCAGTGCCCTGTCCAAAGCCTCACCGTTCATTTTCGAAACCGATCCGCCGCAGCTGACCCTGAGCAATTGCGGCAAACCCAAGATGATGGCGGCCGAGGCGCCGAAAAGCGCCGCCCCGGTTGCCCTGGCCAGCCAGGACAAGGAACGCCTCGCGGCCGTGATCGAACCCTAACCGGCACCGGTCCCCGCTGCGCCGATCGCGCGGGGAACCTTTCAGCAAGAACGCTTCAACGCGGCAGAATTCCTATATTCTTCACAGGGTTTTGGTTGACCTTGGTCAAGCAGACATTCGGAGCGCGCTTTTTCGGTTCCGAGACTGCACAGTTTCAGCCCCTCCGATTCAGCCTTCCTATGTAAAGAAATAGATGAAACGCCTGTTCGGCAAAATCGTAGCGATATCCCTCTGGCTGCTTTGCTTGCCGCTGACCGGCGCGGTTGCCGCCGATGCAACGGTGCGCATCGGCGTGCTCGCCTATCGCGACATCGCCAGCACGGCTGCCGCCTGGAATCCGACCGCGGAATACCTGAACAAGGCTGTTCCCGGCCATCGCTTCAGCATCGTAGCGCTGCACAACGCCGATCTGGACAAGGCCGTCGCCGCAGGCAGTCTGGATTTCGTCCTGACCCAACCGGAACAGTATGTGATCCTGCGCAACCGCCATGGCCTTGCCGCCATGGCCACGCTGATGACCCTGGTCGGCAACCGGCCGTTGATGGAACTCGGCGGCGTCATCTTTACCCGCGCCGACCACCCAGCCATTCGTTCGCTGGAGGATGTACGCGGCCAGCAGGTCGCCGCCGTCTACGAAAACTCCCTCGGCGCCTACCGCGTGCAGCAGTGGACCCTGCTCAAGGCCGGCATCAACTTGCCCGGCGATGTGAAATCGCTGACCTTTACCGGACAACCGCAGGACAGGGTGGTGACGGCGGTCATGCAGGGGCTGTCCACAGTCGGTTTCGTGCGTACCGGCGTGCTGGAAGCCATGGCGCGGGAAGGCAAGCTGGATCTGGCCCGGATCCGAGTGCTGAACCCGCAGCCGCAGCAGAGTTTCCCGCTGTTGCTCTCCACCGATCTGGTCCCCGAATGGCCCTTTGCCGCCATGCGCGGCGTCCCCGAGCCGCTGGCCAAGGCCGTCACGCTGGCGTTGCTGAAATTGCCGGCCAACTCGGCTGCCGCCAAAGCCGGCAACTTCCATGGTTTTGCGCCGCCCGGCGACTACTCCCCGCTGGAAGGCATCCTGCTCCGCCTGAAGGCGTATCCGGGGCGTCTCGATCAATTCGACGCACGCGATGTGGCGGAAAAATATTGGTGGGAAATCAATACCGTCCTGCTCCTGCTGCTGATCCTGGCCGGCAGCGTGGCCTGGCGTCTGCGCCGCGACAACCGGCAGATCGCCAAGGCCGCGCAGGACCGCGAATTGCTGCTGGGCAGCCTGGCGGAAGGCGTCTGCGGCTTCAATCGAGACGGCCACTGCAGCTTCATCAATGAGGCGGCCCTGCAAATTCTCGGCTACCGGCGGGAAGAATTGCAGGGCAGCGTGCAGCACCCGATGTTCCACTTCCTGGAAAGCCGCAGCAAAGATATCTGGGACGATGCCTGCCCCCTGCGCAGCACGCTGGTCGACGGCAAACAGCGCGAGGGCGAAGCCCAGGTCATCCGCGCCGACGAAACCCGCATCCCGGTGCAGTATTCCATCACGCCGATGCGGGACAAGGACGGCGTCCGCGGCGTCGTGGTGACCTTCCAGGACATCACCGAACGCAAGCGCCAGGATGCCGACCAGCGCGTCGCCGCGGTCGCTTTCGAGACGCAGGAAGGCATGCTCATCACCGACGAGAATGGCCGCATCCTGCGCGTCAATCACGCCTTCACCGAATTGACCGGTTACACGCCGGAGGAGGCTATCGGCCGGACCCCCGCCCTGCTCAAGTCCGGTCACCAGGAGCCCAGCTTCTATCGCGCCATGTGGCGGGATCTCAAGAACAACGGCTATTGGCAAGGCGAAATCTGGAACCGCCGCAAGAACGGCGAGGTTTATCCCGAGTGGCTGAACATCACCGTGGTGCACGACGACACCAGCGAGGTTTGCCACTATGTCGGCACCTTCCTCGACATCAGCCAGCGCAAGAAAGCCGAAGCGCAGATCGAATACATGGCCCTGTACGACGGCCTCACCGGCCTGCCCAACCGGCGCCTGCTGCTGGAACGCCTGCATCAGGCGGTCCTGTCGCGGGCACGGGCAAACAAATTCGGCGCCCTGCTGTTCATCGATCTGGACAACTTCAAGACGCTGAACGACACCCAGGGCCACGACATGGGCGACCGCTTGCTGATGCAGACCGCGGAACGCCTGAAATCCTGCGTACGCGAAGAAGACACGGTGGCCCGCCTGGGCGGCGACGAGTTCATCGTCATGCTCGACGAACTCGGCGAAGACCGCGATCAGGCTGCGGTCCTGGCCGAAATCGTCGGCGAAAAAATCCTGGCCGGGCTGAACCAGCCCTACAAACTGGGCGAAGGCGACCATCACAGCAGCGCCAGCATCGGCATCACGTTGTTCCACAGTCATGACAACAGCGTCGAGGAACTGCTCAAGCGGGCCGATCTGGCCATGTACCAAGCCAAAGCAAGCGGCCGCAACAGCCTGAACTTCTTCGACCCCGCCATGCAAGCCGCCGTGGAAGCCCGCGCCGGCCTGGAAAAGGAACTCCGCAGCGGCCTGAAGCGCAAGGAATTCCTGGTCTACTATCAGCCCCAGGTCGATAGCGAAGGGCGCATCCATGGCGCCGAGGCGCTGGTGCGCTGGCAGCATCCCGCGCAAGGCCTGATCTCCCCGATCGCGTTCATCGCCCTCGCGGAATCCACCGGCCTGATCCTGCATCTGGGCCAGCAGGTCCTGGAAATTGCCTGCGACCAGCTTGCCCTCTGGCAGACCGATACGGCGACGAGCCATCTGAGCATTTCGGTCAATGTCAGCGCCCGCCAATTCCGTCAGGCCGATTTCGTCGAACGCGTCATCGGCGCGCTGAAGCACGCCGGTGCGAATCCGCTCGGCCTGAAGCTTGAACTGACCGAAAGCATGATGCTGGAAGGGGTCGATATCGTCGTCGCCAAGATGCAGGCGCTGAAGGAACATGGCGTCGGTTTTTCCCTCGACGACTTCGGCACCGGCTACTCCTCGCTGGCTTATCTGAAGCGCCTGCCACTGGACCAGATCAAGATCGACCAGTCCTTCGTGCGCGACTCGCTCTGCAACGAGAACGACGCCACCATCACCCGCACGGTTCTGGCGCTGGGCAAGACCTTCGGGCTGAACGTCATCGCCGAAGGCGTGGAAACCCGCGAACAGCATGACTTCCTGGAAGAACATGGTTGCAAATCCTTCCAGGGCTACCTGTTCGGGCGACCGGTGCCGATCGAGGAACTCACCACGCTCCTGAGCGATCAGCCCGAACACCACGCGTAGGAGCGCCTTCCAAGGCGCGATTGTTGCGGACTTCGCGCCTTGGAAGGCGCTCCTACAACATCGCTTTAAGCGTCCTGGCGGCGAATTCCGGATTTGTCGCCTTCGTCACAACCCACCCGCTCCGGCCTGTGCCGTTTCCGACAGAAACCGCAACGCAGCGCGGCAATCATCAATAAAAACATCTAGATAACGTCGCCGCGAAGTCAGGCACGGGGCTTGCAGTAGTCAAGTCGTCAACTTCCGGAGGACGACCCCGTGGACCTTCCCGTACTCAATGCCAGTTCCGCTGCCGACTCAGTTGCCCAGTCCGGCGGCGGCTGCGATTCCCACTCCTGCGGTTCCAGCGGCGATCAGCTCAGCCATCTGCCGGACCATATCCGCGAAAAAGTTCACAACCACCCGTGCTATTCCGAGCAGGCGCATCACTATTTCGCCCGCATGCACGTCGCCGTGGCGCCGGCCTGCAACATCCAGTGTCACTACTGCAACCGCAAGTACGACTGCTCGAACGAATCGCGCCCCGGCGTCGTGTCGGAAGTACTGACCCCGGTGCAGGCGGTGAAGAAGGTCATGGCGGTGGCCGCCAACATCCCGCAGATGACGGTACTCGGCATCGCCGGCCCCGGCGACCCGCTCGCCAACCCGGAGCGCACCTTCCAGACCTTCCGCGAGCTGAGCGAGAAGGCGCCGGACATCAAGCTGTGCGTGTCCACCAACGGCCTGGCGTTGCCGGAATCCGTCGAAGAATTGTGCAAGCACAACATCGACCACGTCACCATCACCATCAACTGCGTCGACCCCGATGTCGGCGCCAAGATCTACCCGTGGATCTTCTGGAACAACAAACGCATCATGGGCCGCGAGGGTGCGGCGATCCTGATCGAGCAGCAGCAGAAGGGCCTGGAGATGCTGACCGCACGCGGCATCCTGGTGAAGGTCAACTCGGTGATGATCCCCGGCGTCAACGACGAGCATCTGGTCGAAGTGTCGAAAGTGGTCAAGGCGAAGGGCGCCTTCCTGCACAACGTCATGCCGCTGATCGCCGAGCCGGAACACGGCACCTTCTACGGCCTGATGGGCCAGGCCAGCCCGACCCATGAGGACCTGCAGAAACTGCAGGACGCCTGCGCCGGCGACATGAACATGATGCGGCACTGCCGTCAGTGCCGCGCCGACGCGGTCGGCCTGCTCGGCGAGGATCGTGGCCAGGAATTCACCATGGACAAGATCGAGGACATGGAGATCGACTACCCCGCCGCGATGGTCAAACGCGCCGAGGTGCATGCCCAGATCGCCCGCGAACTGGAGATCAAGGACCGCGCCAGCGCCGCCAAGGCCGAGCTGGTCGCGATCCAGGGCTTGAAGAAAACCAGCGCGGATACCCGCCCGGTGTTGATGGCAGTCGCCACCAAGGGCGGCGGCATGATCAACGAACACTTCGGCCATGCCCGCGAGTTCCTGGTCTACGAGGCCTCGCCCGCCGGCGTGCGTTTCATCAGCCACCGCAAGACGACGCCGTACTGCGAAGGCGGCGACACCTGCGGCGACGGCGAATCCGCGCTCGACGTGACCATCCGCGAACTGGCCGGCTGCGAAGTCGTGCTCTGTTCCAAGGTCGGCTACGAACCCTGGGGACCGCTCGAGGCCGCCGGCATCCAGCCCAACGGCGAACACGCGATGGAAGCCATCGAGGATGCGATTCTGGCGGTGTACGCGGAAATGGGCGCGGCCGGCAAGCTGGATGCCAAGCCGCTTGTGCAGCAGAAAGCGGCGTAATGCACCAAGCCTCAATCATTCCGTCATGCCGGCGCAGGCCGACATCCAGTTCACGACGACTGGATTCCGCCCTGGGCCGGAATGACGGCACTCATTTTCTTGGGGAGTAAGCCATGGCCTTCGAAATCATCGAAACCTGCGTCAACTGCTACGCCTGCGAACCGCTCTGCCCGAACCAGGCGATCTACCAGGCCAGCCCGCACTTCCTGATCAACCCGGACAAGTGCACCGAATGCATCGGCGACTACATGGATGCCCAGTGCACCAGCATCTGCCCGATCGAGGGCGCCATCCTGAACGAACTGGGCGACCCGGTGAACCCGATCGGCTCGCTCACCGGCATCCCGCTGGAATTGCTGGCGCAGTACCAGGCCGCGCTGGATGCGACGTATCAGGCGGCGCTGGACGCGAAGACGGCGTGAAACCATGCACATGGTGATTTCCCCCACCCCCTGCCCCTCCCCCGCTTGCGGGAGAGGGGAGCCTAAGCCCCTCCCCCGCAAGCGGGGGAGGGGTTGGGGAGAGGGCGCCGTTTAAGCCATGGCCACCGTCCTCTTCTACGAAAAACCCGGCTGTATCAACAACACCAAGCAGAAGGTGTTGCTGGCCGCCGCCGGGCATACCGTGCAGGCGAAAAACCTGCTCCTGGAAAAGTGGACGCCGGCCCGCCTGCGCGCTTTCTTCGGCGATCTGCCGGTCGCCGAATGGTTCAACCACACGGCGCCGCGCGTGCGCGACGGCGAGATCTGGCCGCACAAGCTGAGTGGCGAACAAGCCATCGCGCTGATGCTGAAAGAGCCGTTGCTGATCCGGCGGCCACTGATGGAAGTCGATGGGCAACGCCGCGTCGGCTTCGATCAGGACGCGGTGGATCGCTGGATCGGCTTGGGCAGCAAAGCGCCCGGTTTAAGCAAACCCCGCGAAGACCTGGAAACCTGTCCGCGCCAGACTGGCAAGCTGCACGCCGCTTCATGCTCGGAGTCATCCGGATGAGCGACGAACCGGTCGCCCTCGCCCCCGGCGTGTTCTGGATCGGCGCCCTCGACCCGCAGTTGCGGGTTTTCGACGTCATCCTGAAGACCGCCAACGGCACCACCTACAACGCCTATTGCGTGCGTGGCGAGTCGGGCGTGGCAGTGATCGACACGGTCAAGGCGGAGTTCGCCGATACCTTTTTCGAGCGTCTGGAACAGGTGGCGCGCTATGACGAAATCAGCGTCATCGTGCTCAACCACCTGGAGCCCGACCACACCGGCGCCTTGCCCGAATTGATGCGGCGCGCACCGCAAGCGCGGCTGTACATCTCGGTCAAAGCGCAGACCATGCTGAAAGGCCTGCTGAAGAGCGAAGACCTTGCTTACACGCCGGTCGACAGCGGCGACACGGTGGATCTCGGCGGCCGCACGCTGACCTTTCTCAACACCCCGTTCCTGCACTGGCCGGATACCCAGTGCACTTACCTGAACGAAGAAGCGATGCTGTTTTCCGGCGACGTGTTCGGCTGCCATTTCTGCGACAACCGGCTGTTCAACGACCGCGTCGGCGATTTCCGTTTCTCGTTCGAGTATTACTACCAGCACATCATGCGGCCGTTCCGCGAGCATGTGCGGCATGGCCTCGACCTGATCGAGCCGCTGGCCCTGAAGCTGATCGCGCCGGCGCATGGCCCGATCCTGCGCGACGCGCCGCGCAGCTACGTGCAGCGCTACCGGCAACTGGCCGCGCCGCTGCTGCACAACGAGGCCGCCGACCGTGCCAAGACGCTGGTCATCTTCTACATCAGCAGCTACGGCAATACCGCGCTGATGGCACAGGCCGTACGCGACGGCGCCGAAGCCATCGACGGCGTGCGCGCCAGCCTGTACGACCTGCAAGGCGGCGAAGTCGCGCCGTTCGTCGACCTGATCGAGGAAGCCGACGGCATCGTGTTCGGCTCGCCGACGATCAATGGCGACGCGGTGAAACCGATCTGGGATCTGCTCTCGTCGCTCGCCGTGGTCGACATCAAGGACAAACTGGGCGCCGCCTTCGGCTCCTACGGCTGGACCGGCGAGGCCGTCAACATGCTGGAAGACCGCCTGCGCGGACTCAAGCTGCGCGTGCCGGTGGCCGGCGTGCGGGTCAAGCTGATCCCGACCGGCGAAGAACTCGCGCGTTGCCACGACTTCGGCCGCCAACTCGCCGAACACCTCACCGGGCGCGCCACGCGGCGCGTCATCGACATGTCCGAACTGTTCAAGGAACCCACCCATGCCCAAGGCTAATGTCACCTTCGAAGACATCGGCGTCACTGTCACCGTCCCCGCCGGCACCCGGCTGATCGAAATTTCCGAGAAGGTCGGCGCCGGCATCACCTACGGCTGCCGCGAGGGCGAATGTGCCACCTGCATGATGAAGATCGTCTCCGGCATGGAAAACATGTCGGAACGCTCCGTGCTGGAAGACAAGGTGCTGCAGGAAAACATGGCCAGCCGCAAACATCGGCTGGCCTGTCAGGCCCAGGTACTCGGCGGCGAAGTCGTCGTACGACCAGGTTGAACACCGAAAACACCATGCAAGCCATTGATTCCGTAGGGTGCGCCGCGCGCACCGTCGCCACAAAAAACGGTGTGCGCGGCGCACCCTGCGTGTTGCCATGTCATCCCGACACCACCCCCAACCGGAGCCCATCATGCCCCTAGTCACTTTCTCCAGCCCCTTACACAAGGACAAGACCGTCTACGCCGTCGCCGGCAGCCACACCAAGACCTTGCTCGAACTGGCCAAGGAAAACCACATCCCGATCGACTTCAGCTGCCAGGAAGGCGATTGCAGCACCTGTCTGATCAAGGTCACCAACCTCACCCGCAAGGGCCCGATGGGCGGCCCGCTGACCGACCGCGAAATCGGCGTGCTGAAGGAACTGAAGAAGATCACCCAGGCCGAGATCGACGCCATGAAAGTCGACGACGTGCCGCACACCGCCTGGCGGCTGGCTTGCCAGATGATCGTGCGCGACGAGGACATCCTGGTGGAGTACCCGAGCAAGTAAATCTGGAGAGCGACATGGAAACCGCCAACGTGCCTTCGAACGCAGTACACGCTAACCGACAGGTCGGCCTCTATGCCGTGCTGATGGCGCGGGCGGCGGGCCTGCCGAACGACGATCTGCTGGCCCGCATGCTGGTCAGCCAGACCGCACAACAATCCGCCTTGCCGGCCGGCCTCGGCCTGGCGGCGGACGACTTCCGCGCCCTGATGGCGCGCCACTTTCCCGGCTTCACGCTGCCCGCCGCGCTGGCGCAGCCGACCGATCTGGGCGAACGCAGCGCCGAATGGGATGAATTGCTGGCCCTGCTGCTGGAATACCGCGCCGGCATCGACGCCTCGGAAACCTGGCTGGCGCTGATCGTCGCCACCGCCTGCATGGGCGGCGACCACCTCTGGCAAGACCTGGGTTTGTGGCAACGCGCCGACCTGAGCCAACTGATGAGCCGCAACTTCCCCGGCCTCACCGCGCTGAACAACCGCGACATGAAGTGGAAGAAATTCCTCTACAAACAGCTCTGCAACCGTGCCGGGGTCTACGTCTGCCGCTCGCCGTCGTGCGAAGTGTGCGTGGATTACGCGAAGTGTTTCGGGCCCGAGTAGGCGTCCTTCCCCCCTTTTTCAAAAGGGGCCTGGAAGCTCTATCGGGGATTTCGACGCCCTGCGCTCATGCAACCGCCGCTAAATCCCCCTCACGCCCCCTTTTTCAAAGAGAGAAGCCAGGCGAGTCAGCATGGTAAACGCGCCCACTTCCCGCGCCGTCGCCGCCTTTCTCGGCCTCGCCATCGGCGACGCGCTCGGCGCCACGGTCGAATTCATGACCCCGCGCGAGATCGCCGCGCAATACAAGGTTCACGACAAACTGATCGGCGGCGGCTGGCTGCGCCTGCAACCCGGCCAGGTCACCGACGACACCACCATGGCGCTCGCCCTCGGCAACTCCATCCTGTCAGCGGGCCGGGTCGATGCCCACGCCGCGGCGCACGCGTTCGACGCCTGGATGCGCGCCAAGCCGGTGGACATCGGCAGCACCGTGCGGCGCGGCCTGCTCACCTTCCGCAAGACCGGCGATCCGAAGATGCCGCCCTGCGAACACGATGCCGGCAACGGCGCCGCCATGCGCGTGCTGCCGGTGGCGCTGGCCACGCTCGGTCAATCGGAAGCCGAGGTGCGCACCGCCTGCCGCTTGCAGGCACACATCACCCACAACAATCCGCTTTCCGACGCCGCCACCGAAACCCTGGCGCTGATGCTGCGCGACGCCCTGCTCGGCGCCGACAAGCTCGACCTGCTGCACGGCCGCGCCCACCCGCTGGCGCAGCAGCACCCCGAATTCGCCTTCCGCGCCGTGCGCCAACGCATGAACCCGAGCGGCTACGTGGTCGACACGCTGCAGGCCGTATTCCAGGCCCTGTTCGACACCGACAACTTCGAGGATTGCCTGATCGACGTGGTCAACCGCGGCGGCGATGCCGACACCACCGGCGCCATCGCCGGCATGCTGGCCGGTGCGCTATACGGCCCGGCGGCCATTCCCCGGCGCTGGCTGCACACGCTGGATGCGGCGATTCGGCAAGCCTGCCAGGCACAAGCGCTCGCGTTGATGCAGCTGAGTCCGCCGCCCCGCACCGGTGCGGCTGCCGAGGCGGCGCACCAGGGCGGGGCGTGACGGCCCGACGTTTTTCTGGACACTCGAAGCAATTCAACGGCTTGGCGATGACCTTTGTTTCGGTATGGATTTTGCTTCCGTCTAGCATCCACCTAAGGGAATGAACAATGGCGACATACAAAGGCGTCGAAATTGACGAGTCCCTGATCGGACTGATCCAGCATATCTCCGGCGTCGAGGTGTACCGCGAGTCCTTGCAGCAATTGCAGGGCGTCTGGGACAACCTGTCCCTGCTCGGGCAACTCTCCGGCACCGGCGCCGATATGGGCGGTACGCGTGAAGCCTTCCAGAATCTGACCGGCAGCCTGCTCAACAACCTGGGCCGCGAGACCCTGAAAAAAACCGTGCTGGAAATGAACTCGAAAGCCCAGGTGGCGGTGGACATCATGATCCGCAACCTGTTCGAGCGCACCGCCGACATCGGCTTCCTGGCCACTGACGAGGATGTGCGGCACTACCTCGGCCAACTTGCGGCGGGGGTGGACGAGGCGGCGGCCGGCGAGGCGCGGAGCGGGATCGAAGCGCATTTTCGCGAGTACGTGCGCAAGTATTCGGTCTATTCCGACATCATCCTGCTCGACGTACGGGGCCGCGTGGTCGCCAAGCTGGACCCCGCCAATCCAGTCGTCCAGTCGTCCGACCCGTTGATCGCCGAGTCGTTGAACTCAAGCCAGGCCTACGTAGAGACCTTTCGCCGCAGCGACCTGCAAGCCAACGAAGCCGCGCCGCTGATTTACTCCTATCGGGTCGTCAGTGCCGACGGCGCGCCGTTGGGGGTGCTCTGCCTGTGTTTCCGCTTCCGCGACGAGACCGCCGGCATCTTCGAGCGACTCTCCGAACGGGAAGACTGGGCGGTCATCCTGCTGCTCGACGCAGCCGGCCACGTCATTGCCAGCAGCGATGCCTGGCATGTCCCGGTAGGCGCGCGGGTGGAACGCGTGACCAAGGGCGACTGGGCCGTGTCCCGTTTCGGCGGCCGCCAGTACCTTGCAGCGACGCGGGCCAGCCAGGGTTACCAGGGCTATGCCGGGCCGGGCTGGTATGGCCATGTCATGCTGCCGCTGGAACATGCCTTCGAACAGTCCGGCAGCGGCAGTCTGGCGCGGATCGATCCTGCCGTGCTGGCCGGCGTCATGGCCAACTCGGCGCTGTTCGACACCGACCTGCAAGCGATTCCGGTTCAGGCCAAACAGATTCAACGGGTGCTCAACCGCTCGGTGTGGAACGGCAACGTGCGCCATCGCGCCGACAACAAGTCGCTCAACCCCGCCTTTTCCAAGGTATTGCTCTGGGAAATCAGCAATACCGGCGTCAAGACCAAGGACGTGTTCGAGCGCTCCATCGGCAACTTGCACGAAACCGTCGTGTCCGCCATCCTGGAGAACAGCCGTTTCCTGGCCTCGCTGGCCATCGACATCATGGACCGCAACCTGTACGAGCGGGCCAACGACTGCCGCTGGTGGGCGCAGACCTCGGCGTTCCGCACCAGCCTGACGGCCGGCGTCGACGCGGCCGGCGGCGAGAGCATCGCCGCGATCCTGGCCTATATCAACGGGCTCTACACGGTGTACGACAACCTGCTGGTGTTCGATCGGCAGGGCCGCGTGGTCGCCGTTTCCAACCCCGATTACGCCGCACTCGCGGGCCAGCCGCTGGCCGAGGACTGGGTCAAGCAGACGCTGAATCTGCACGACCCGCAAAGTTATGCGGTGTCGAATTTCGCCGCCACGCCGCTGTACCGGAATCGCCCCACCTACATCTATGGCGCGGCGATCCGTTCACCGGACGGCAAGCAGGTGGTGGGCGGCATCGGCATCGTGTTCGAGTCCGCCCCCCAATTCGCCGCGATGCTGAGCGACGCCCTGCCGCGCGACGAACATGGCGCGATCGTGGCCGGCAGTTTCGGCGTCATCGCGCGCGGCAACCGCCGCATCGTTGCCGCCAGCGACGAGAACCTGGCGCCGGGAGATCTGCTGGATATTCCCGAGAGCTATTTCCAGATGAACGAACGCCAGTCCGGCATCGTCGTCCATCAGGGCCATTACTACGCGGTAGGCACCTGCCCGTCGCGCGGCTACCGCGAATACAAGAGCGCATCGGACGCATACCGCAACCCGGTCTGCGCGCTGATCTTCGTGCCGCTGGGCAAGCACGAAGCGCATCATGCCGCAGCACAGGAAGCGTCGACGCGCCTGAGCCTGTCGACCATGGCCAGGAACAGCGACGGCGATGGCGTCGAGATCGCCACCTTCCATGTCGCCGGCCAGTGGCTCGGCGTCGGCTCGGATTGCGTGGTGGAAGCCATCGAAGCGCGCGGCGTGACCAGCGTGCCGGGCGTGAAACGCAATCTGTTCGGCTACGCCATGTTCCGCAACAAGGTGATGCCGGTGATCAATCTCGCCGTACTGCTCGGGGCCGAAGCGCCGATGTCGCAGGCCGCCCTGGCCGACAAGCAGATCGTGGTGATGAAGGACGTGCAGGAGGACACCTGCATCGGCATGCTGGTGGACCAGTTGGGCGAAATTCCGGAAGTGCCGGCGGACCGGATCGAAAAGCTCTCGGCCATGATGGGCGGCGAACACCAACTGGCCGACAGCATGGTGAAAAAACGCGAAAGCGATCCGCACAGCCAGATGCTCGTGCTGCTCTCGGTGGATCGGCTGCGCGCGCGTTTGCAGGCGCTGCACCTGCAAGCCGGGCTGGACGGCGAGCCGGAGCAGGCGAAGGCGCGGGAATAACGGCAGGCGGCGGCGACACTGGCCGCCGAGGCGAATCCATCGCCCCGACAGCGCCGTCAGGCCAGTACCGGCAGCCCGCCGCTCATGTCCACGACCACCCGCGCTTCGCCAACCCGCTTCAGATGCACGGCCAATGCCGCATCCATGGTGGACAGGTGCAGGCCGAACCATTCCTCCAGCCCCTGTTTGACGAAGGCGCGCGGCAGCATCAGGCGGCCGCGCTGCACGGCACGATTCATCTGGACCAGGTCACCGTAGACGCGGTGATGTTCGCCTTCGTGTTCGTTCAACGCGGGGAAGCGCGAGATCCGCATCAAACGGCCTTCGTTGGTGAAATGCAGGCGGCAATGTTCGAGCAGTTTTTCGAACAGCGCGGCGAAGTCGACGTCGTCGCATTCCGCCAGCATGTTGACCAGCGCGGTGAACTCGCGATGGGTGGCGTCCATTTCGGCCACGCCGAGGGCGTGTACCTTGTCGTCCCAGGGCAGCATCAGGCGGCCTCCAGCACCAACTCGGACCGGTTCGCCGCGAGCAGATCGGCGATGCCGGCCGGCACCAGTTCCATGCCCAATTTGGCCAGGAAGCGCTTCTCCTTGTCGTTGGCCTGCGGCATCAACGCCCACCCGGCGGGCTTGGCGGCGCCGAACTGGATATCGGACAGCACCATGCGCTCGGTATCGCGGTTCAGCGGCAGGCCGAGCAGCAGGTAACGCTTGCCCTGGCGCATGCGTTTGACGAAGGCCGGAATGCCGAAGCCGCCCATCAGTTCGGTGACGTAGTCGACGAAATCGGCGTCGGAGGCGATGTAATGCGATTCCGGCAACGGCGTGCCGAGCGGCTTGAACAACACCGGCAGGGTGACATCGACATCGCCCTGTTCGATCGCCTTGTAGCCGACACCGACCTTGCCGATGACGCCGCCGCCGTCGTGCTGAAACAGCTTGAAGCGGTAGTCGGTGCCGCCGATGCGCGACAGGCCGACGATCAGCGTATGCGGGCGGTCGGCATAGGCTTGTTGCATCAGGGTGTCGCGGTTGCTGTCGACGACATAGGGCAGGTTCTGCGCGGCCAGCCAGGTGTGCAGCGCGGAAGGGGTCCAGACCGTGTCGCGGTAGGTGCGGTCGAGAAACTTGGAGACCGCCGAACGGCCGCGCTTCAGCTCGATATTCATCGCGGCGCGGGGAAACTCGTACATCAGCTTCGGCGCCATCGGCTTACCGTCGTTCATCGCCAGGATCAGGCTGTCGGAATCGGCCGGAATGGCGCGCCCGCTGACCGGCTCGATGACGCCATCTAAGGCGCGCGCGCCGAGATAAGGGACCACGCTGCCGTCGGCCAGGCCGGCGAGAATGGCAGCGAATGTGCTGGAATTGTCTGTTGCCATGGAACGCTCCTCGTTGTGAATGGAATAACCATTGCAAGAAGCGGGCCGCTGCAGAACCGCGTAACCATGCGGCTTCGCGGGCGGTCGGGCATGTCGGATTTGCGCCAAAGGCAGGGCTTTGTCAGGTTATCGATGTGCACGTGCGAATGAATTCGCAGCTACCGATCAGTCCGCCACCACATGCACCTCGTACACCCCGCCGATCACGCCGAACTCCGCTTCGCCACCCAGCGTGCCGGGCAGCAAGCCGTGGAAGAACATCACCTTGGCCAGCGGTACCCGTACTTCCAGTATGTTGTCGCCGAACTCGCAGGCGCGTTCGCGTTCGCGGGTGAAGGAATTGAGGCTGTTGAGCAGCACGATGCGCCGATCTTCCGGCTGCGAGGCACTGGCCAATTCTTCGTAGCTGCCCATGCGGTTGACGCCGCGATACAGCGTCACGTGCGTTTCCCCCGGCCGCCGCCGCGCCAACTCGAACTGGCAGAAGCTGTAGAGCAGATCGAACTGCGCCTCCAGGCTGTTGGTGTTGTAGAGGCCGCCGCTACGCTGCTCCAGGTATTGCCGGTAGGTTTCGCCGGAGAAATCGCGGATCGGCCCGCCGTGATGGCGCGGCAGCAGGCCGAAGCGCGATTCCACCCAGCCCTTCAGCACCGCGCCTTCGCGCCCGTCGGCATCGAACGCCCAGCCGCGCAGGACTTTCAGGTAGCTGGCCTTGGCCCGGCCGTGCGGCCAGGCCGGGTTGTAGCCGGCCTCTTCCGGGTGCTCCAGGCTGAACGCGGCATCCATGTGCGCCATGAACACGCCGGCGCGTTCGCCGGCGTCGTCCAGCCCGTGCAGGCGCTGGAACAGCCCGCGGTGCAGTTCATCCACGCCATCCAGCTTCAACGCCGTCGGATGCCGCTGAAAAGTCAGGCTGCCGAGGATCGCCGCCGGCAGGTTGCAGCGGTTGATCGGCAAGCGCACGGTACGCGGCAGGCTGGGTTGCATGGGCGGATTGTGGCTGAGACGGGAGTGAGAAAGCCAGACCGTTGCAGCCGGAATGAATAGGCCGGTCTTCCAGCAGGCGACGTTCCGACCGGGCGGCAGACTCCGATGGCAGCCTGATGCGGTCGATCTGTAGCAATAGCTACACGCGCCCGGCGGACGAGAAACCGCCCCGCTCGACGACACGGGCGAAGATTTTTATGCGCGTCAGCTTGTCCAATTTTTTCCCGATTCATTCCCGGCCGGCATGCGGCCTATGCCACGCAGACGGGTTCTCGACCGCAGGCTGCAGCACGATGATGGCGGCCACGCGGCGCCCGTTTCCATAAACCCGATATGCAAAGGTGACACGATGAAAACCAAAGTGCTATTCGCTCTGACCAGCCACGACCGCAAAGGCGACACCGGCAAACCCACCGGCTTCTACGCGCCCGAAGCCGCCCATCCCTGGGCCGAACTTCACCTGGCCGGCTTCCAGGTCGATTTCGTCAGCCCCAAGGGCGGCAAGGCGCCGATGGAAGGCGGCGAACTCGACGACGCCGTGCTGCGCAGCTTCCTGGCCGATGCCGAAGTACCTGGCAAGCTGGCCGCCACAGCGCGCCCGGAAGAGATCGACCCGGCCGATTACGCCGCCATCCTGTTCGTCGGCGGCCACGGCACCATGTGGGACTTCCCCGACAACCCCGGTCTGGCCCGCATCGCCCTGGCGATCCATGACGCCGGCGGTGTGGTCGGCGCGGTGTGCCACGGCCCGGCGGCGCTGGTCAACCTGAAGCTGGCCGACGGCCATTATCTGGTTGAGGGCAGGCGCGTCGCCGCTTTCACCGACGATGAGGAACGCGCTGCCGGGCTGGCCGAAGTGGTGCCGTTCCTGCTCGCCAGCAAGCTCGCCCAACGCGGCGCAACGCATGTGCCGGCGCCGAACTGGCAGGCCAACGTGATCGTCGACGGCCGCCTGGTCACCGGCCAGAACCCGGCCTCGGCGGCCGGAGTCGGGCGCGAAATGGCACGGCTGCTGGTAACGGCGAGCGAGTTTGAACCCTCGTTATCTCCGCAAGGGATCTGACCTTTATTGGATGAAGCGGCACCACACGTAGGAGCGCCTCCCAAGACGCGATTGTTCCGGACTTCGCGCCTTGGAAGGCGCTCCTACGACACCGGCAAGCTCGCCCAACGCGGCGCAACGCATATGCCGTCGCCGAACTGTCTGGCCGGCCTCGGCGGCCGGGATTGGGCGGCAGCGAGTCGGCAAGGGACCGAGGTGCACCAGGTAAGTGGCGACACCAACGTAGGAGCGCCTTCCAAGGCGCGATTGTTCCGGACTTCGCGCCTTGGAAGGCGCTCCTACGACACCGGCAAGTTCGCCCAACGCGGCGCAACGCATATGCCGTCACCGAACTGTCTGGCCGGCCTCGGCGGCCGGGATCGGGCGGCGGCGAGTTGGCAAGGGAGCGAGGCGCACGAGGTAAGTGGCGACACCAACGTAGGAGCGCCTTCCAAGGCGCGATTGTTCCGGAC
>JASJPK010000039.1:0-43469 GCA_031426735.1 Hydrogenophilaceae bacterium
GCAATCAGACGGTGGAACGGCGGGAAAGGATTCCCGCCCTACGCCCAAGGCGCTTCGCCCCGTAGGTCGGCATTCCCATGCCGACAATCCACCTCGCGGCGGGGTTCGCCGCCTGTCCGGCGCGCATCAAGCTATTCGCACGCCCGGCGTGGATGGAAATATCCCCGTCATCCGCACGCATTAACCTTGCAATCGCCCACTCACAAATCCGTCATTCATGAACGCTCCCGAACATCATCTGCATTCCCCTACCACGTTGACGCTGCGCGATCGGCTCGATCAGAACGTGTTCAACGCGCTGTACGCCCGCTCGCTGGTCTACAACACCTGCTGGGAAGACCCGGCGGTGGATCGGCAGGCGCTGGAACTGGGGCCGGATGACAGCGTGATGGTCATTTCCAGCGCCGGCTGCAATGCGCTCGATTACGCGCTGGACGCGCCCGCCCGGATTCACGCGGTGGATGCCAATCCGCGCCAGAACGCCTTGCTGGAGCTGAAGATCGCCGCCATCCGCCGGCTCGACTACGCGGATTTCTTCGCGATCTTCGGCGCCGGCTATCACCCGCGCTTCGCCGAGTTGTATCGCTCCAGCCTGCGCGGCGAGTTGTCCGAATTCGCCCGCGCCTGGTGGGACAAGCATGGCGTCTGGTTCACCAGCCCGCTCGGCAGCTTCTATTACCATGGCCTCGCCGGCCTGGTGGCACGCGGCTTCCGGGCGTATTTCCGGATGCGGCCGAAACTTGCCGGCGACGTGCAGGATCTGTTCGCGGCCAACGATCTGGTCAGCCAGCGCCGGATTTACGACGAACGCATCGCGCCGACGATGTGGACGCCGGCGATGAAGTGGGTGCTCGGCCGCCAGCTCACCATGAGCCTGCTCGGCGTGCCGCATCCGCAACGGCGTCTGGTCCAGGCGCAACATCCGGATGGCGTCGCCGGCTTCGTTCGCGAGGCCATCGAGTACGTCTTCCGGCAACTGTCGGTAGTCGACAACTACTTCTGGCGGGTCTACGTGAACGGCCGCTACACGCCGGCGTGCTGCCCGGAATATCTGAAACCGGACAACTTCCATGCGCTGAAAGACGGCCTGGTCGACCGCATCCGCACGCATACCTGCACGGTCACCGAATTCCTGCACGACACCAACAAGCCGATTTCCCGCTTCGTCCTGCTCGACCACATGGACTGGATGAGCAGCTACCACCCGGCGGCGCTGGTCGAGGAATGGAACGCCATCCTCGGCCGTGCCCGCAGCGGCGCGCGCATTCTGCTGCGTAGCGCGCATGCCGATCCGGCCTTCCTGAACTGGGTCCGGGTCGGGCATCAACGCGAGCGGCTCGACCAGGCGCTGAATTTCGACCATGCGCTGGCGACGCGATTGCATGCCGACGACCGCGTGCATACCTACGCCGGTTTCAAGATCGCCAATGTCCCCGGCTGAGCTCGCCGCCGACGCCCGCATCCTCTGGCGCCTGCTGCGCGGCCAACCGCGTGGCGGCAGCCATGCGCAACGCCTGGAAGGCTTCTACGCACCGCAGGCGGCGCGTTACGACGCCTTCCGCGCGCGTCTGTTGCACGGCCGCGGCGACCTGATCGCGGCGCTGGACATTTCGCCCGGCGCGCGCGTGGTCGAGCTGGGTTGCGGCACCGGCGGCAATCTCGCCACGCTGGCCCAAGTCAGGCCGCTGGACACGCTGGCCAGCGTGCAGCTGGTCGATCTCTGCCCGGCGCTGCTGGCGGTGGCGCGGCAACGCACGCGCGGGCTGGCCAACGTCGCCGTGATCGAAGCCGACGCCACCACCTGGCAACCGGCGCAGCCGGTGGATCGCGTCTTCCTCTCCTACGCGCTGACCATGATGCCGGACTGGCACGCCGTGCTGAGCAATGCCTGGTCCATGCTGGCGCCGGGCGGCCGCCTCGGCGTGGTCGATTTCCATCTACCCGTTGACGCCAATCGCCTCGCCAACCGCCTCTGGCAAACCTGGTTCGCGCATGACGGCGTGCATCTCTCGCAGCAGCACCTGGCCGAACTGCGCACGCTGTGCCGTGACCCGCATGTGCGCCAACACCGCGCTGCCGTGCCCTACCTGCCCGGCCTGCACGCCCCCTACTACCTGTTTGTCGGCGTCAAGCCGCTCATTGCATGTACGACAGCCGCGACCGCCTGATCGTGTTCGATGCAGACGGCACCGCAATCGATGCCTTTGCCGCGATCGGCACGGCGTTCGCGCGGCACGGCATGGATCTGGGCGACCTCGAACGCTTCCAGAAGCGGCGCAACCTGTTCAAGTACCTGGGCGGGCTGAAGGAGTTTCCGCGCAATCTGACCAAGCACTTCGGCAAGCAGGGTCGCAAGGGGCTGATCGCCACGCTGACCGAGGTTTACCGGGAAGAAGCGCGCCTGTACCCGGGCGTGGCCGAACTGATCCGGGATCTGTTCGCGGTATCCGACATTCGCATCGGCATGGTCACCCGCAATGTCACGCAGGAACCGAAAATCACCCTGGCGCGCCTGTTCGCGCGGCACGACCTGGACATCGACCGCCTGGACTTTCTCCACCACATTCCGTTGCGCGACGACAAAACACCGTACTTCAAAGCCGTGCGATCACGCCTCGGCATCAACCCGGCACGCGCCTACGCCTGCGGTGACGAGCACAAGGACTACGCCGCCGCGCAGGGCTCCGGCATGCACCCGTTCATCGTCTCCTACGGCTTCGAAAACCTCGCCCGCCTGACCCGCAAGTTCGCCATCCCGGAGGAAGTCATCTCACAAACGCCGCACGCATTCAGCACGCGGGTAAGGCATGCGCTGGATATGAGCTAGACAGAAGCGGCCCCGCGTCGGCAAATTTGCTGACGCTGTGGCTTCCCCCGTTGGAAAAGGGGGATTGAGGGGAATTTGATGACGGTGGCCTACGCGGTTGTCTCAGAACCCCCCCCTAACCCCCCTTTTTCAAAGGGGGGAACGCTACCGGCGCCCGCTAAACGCCGCGCCGCGCGAACGGTTGTTTGCGCTGATCCACGAACAAACAACTGCCATCTACCCGTTTCGCCATGCGCTTGGCTTCAGCCGTCGCGCTGGCGACTTCCTGATATTGGCGGTATTGGGCGGGATCGATTTCGACGGCGCCGATGGACAGGGAAACGAGCGGATGAAACTCCATGTTGCCGCGCCTATCCTCGCTGCGATAGCCGCCGGCAGCGACATGCTCGGCATTGAACAGGCCTAAGCGCGCCTCATCGAAGCGCGCCAGAATGCACTCGCAACGCGCCCGCCAGTCCAGACTCTGGAATAGCACGACAAAATCGTCGCCCCCGATATGGCCGACGAAATCCAGTTCGGGATTGCATTCCTCGGTCATCAGTCGGGACAACAGGCGAATGATGTCGTCACCGCGACGAAAACCGTAGACGTCGTTGAAGGGTTTGAACTGATTCAGGTCGAAATAGGCCGCGACGAAGGATTGCTTGCTGCCCAGCAAACGCTCCAGATGTTCCTGGATCGGCACATTGCCGGCGAGTCCGGTCAGCGGGTTGGCATAGCGTGCCGCGACGATCTGCATCTGGCTGACCTCGCGCATCAGGTCGAAACCGGAACCCAGACCCATATAGCCGCCATCGCTGGTGATGATGAAACCCTGGGTGAACGCCTCCTTGCCCTTGCGTACCACCAGTTCGGACAAGTCCTGCATCTGCGTGGCCTTATCCACCACCAGCGGGTCCGCATCCATGATTTCGCGACATGGCTTCTTGCCATAAATCTCGCGGCCGAACATGCCGAGGAAGCGGTCGAGCAAAGCCGGACGATGGATGATGCCGACCGGTTTGTCTTCGTGCAGCACCGCCACGGCATGCAGCTCGGGGTGACTCAGCATCAGATCCAGCACCACCTGACTCGGTGTGTGCGCATCGACGCTGGGCGCGGAAACGACCAAACGCTCGGCACAGACCCGGATTCCCCCGGTACCCGAGGCGGTGGGAAATACACTGACCCGGCCCGAGGCCAGATGCTTCAGCACCTCCGGCGGCGGCATCCGTGCCGGCGTCGGCGAAGGCCGGCCGATCAGATAACCCTGCGCGTAACGGATACCCAGATCCCGGATGATGGCCTGTTCGGATTGCATTTCCACGCCCTCGGCGATGACCCGGGCATTGGCGTTTTCCGCCAATTGCTGGATCGAGCGGACGAACTGCAGCTTGTGCGGATCCTGATGGATGCCGGAGATGAAATGTTTGTCGATCTTGACGAAGGCCGGCTTCAACTCGGACCACAGGCGCAGGCTGGAAAAACCCTCGCCGAGATCATCCATCGCCACTTCCAGGCCGGCGGCGCGGAGCAATTCCACGGCATGTTTGAGTTCGCCGTAATCGAAATCGGGCGAACTCTCGGTGATCTCGAACACCAGTTGCTGCCGATTCAGACCGACATGAGCCAACCGCTCCAGAATGGCCGCCGGCGAAAAAGCCTCGGCGAGCAGACTACCCGGCGTCAGGTTGACGAACAGGCGTCCCGACAATTTGAGCCGGGCGAAAGTAGCAAAGGCCATGTTGGAACACGCCAGATCGAGATCGAGCAGCCTGCCGTAATACGCGCCGACCCTGAACAAAGCTTCCGGCGAATGCAGCGGGCTATCGGACGGCCCGCGAGTCAACGCCTCGTAACCCGCAATGCGGCCCTCGGCCATATCCAGAATGGGTTGCAGCAATGTGACAACCTTGTTCTGTTCAAGGATGCGATTCAACTGAGGGCGCAAATCGGAAAAATTCATGTATCCGGCAAGTGAGATGTTTTTCTGACGATATGCCAGGCAAGTTACGTTTTCGTTACCGCGGACAGGCCGCCGGCATGTGGTCCGATTGGGAGTATCGATAGCACGATGCGGCCCGCAAACGGACTGCCCACCGTCACGGAAACTTCACGCAATCGCAATAACATGGGGCGGCATCACTCCAGGATCGACCATGCACAGCCCCTATCTCTATCTCGTATTACTGGCACTGGGCACGCAGGCCGCCGCTGCCGCCGACCCCGACATCGTCGCCCGCATGGGCGCCGTCTCGCTCAGCGAGGCCGAAGTGCGTGCCATCGCCCAGGCCAATCCGGCCGATGCGCGTTCCGCCCCGGCGCTGGAAAAACGCCTGCGCACCGAAATCATTCGGCGCGCTATCGCCGCCGAAGCGCGCCGCCAGTCCATCGACAAGAAGCCCGAGATCGCCGTACGCATGCAGCAAGCAGCGGATCAGGCGCTGGTCGCCAGCTACATGAACGGCATCGCGCAACCGCCCGTAGACTACCCATCGAACGAACTGCTGAAACAAGCCTACGACGCCAACAAAGACGCGTTGATGACGCCGCGGCAATATCGGATCAGCCAGATCTATGTCGCCGGCACAGACGAGAAAGCGCGCAAACAAGCGGAAGAACTCGCCCGCGAAGCTCGCCGCAAAGGCGCCGACTTCGCCGCCCTGGCACGCAAATCCTCTCAACATGCCGCCAGCGCCGGCAAGGGTGGCGACATGGGCTGGTTGGCCGAGGCAGACCTGGCGCCGGCATTCCGGCAAGCGCTGCAGGGATTGAGCAAAGGCGACATCGCCGCCGCAGCCGCCGGCGCGGAAGGATGGCACATCCTCAAACTGGTTGAACGCAAGGAACCGGAATTGCAACCGTTCGACACAGTCCGCGACAGCCTGGCGCGCAACCTGCGCCTGCGCAAAGCCGCCGAAATCGAACAGGCCTACCTGGACGCCATGCTGGCGCGCACGCCGGTATCGGTGAACGGCATCGCACTGGAAGGACTGGTCAAACGCTGAGCGAAGGCGTCGCTACGCCGATCTGGACAACTGCTTATCTGGCTTGATCGGAGGGCTTGAGCCAGTTCGTTCGATGCGGGGATTAATTTGAACAGGGCGCCCTGAATTGCGTTCGCGCCCGCTCAAATCTCGGCTGATCGGAGCCTCATAAGCACAACTCGATATAACTTTAGTCGTGAGCCTATCGGCTCATATTTCGCCAAATTGGCGGCCTACGTAACGTCATCTACCTCACCTAATCTTTAGAAAAGGCCAGACGGCCTGCATACAAATCAATAGGTGAGGTGGTCATGATCCGGGGTATGAGTGTTTTGTGTTGGCTTTCGCCACAACATCAGCCCGCGCGATGGCCGGAAGAACTGCGCACCTTGCTCGAAACAGGAATTCAAAACGCATAAAGACGCTGCCACCTCCAGAAACACCTCTTGTCTTCGCCACACCACTTTTTTGAAGCCCCCATGAAAATCCTCCTCTCCATCCTGGCCAGCCTGATGCTGGCTGGTTGCGCCAGCACCCAGACTACAGAAATCACCCAGAAGGTCCCCCTCGGCAACACCGGGTTCGATACCGAAAAGGCCAAAGTTATCCTGATTCCCATGGAAGGCGTCAGCGTTCAGGAAGTGGACTTGCTGGCAAGCTACATTGAGGCCCGGCATAAAGTGCGTGTCCGCACCTATACCACCCTGGGCAAAAACGCGCGGATGTACAACAGCGACAAACAGCAGTTCGTGGCCGAGGAGATCGCCGGTGCCGCCGGGCAAGCGCTGCGGGACAATGGCGACGCGAACCTGGACAAGGCAGTCATCGTCCTGGCCAAGGACGACATCAACACAGGGGACTTCAGGTTGCGTTATGTCTTCTCCAGCCATTTCGACAAGGCCAGGCTATCCGTGATTTCGGCGGCGAGAATCAACCCCGTGAACTACGGCCTGCCGCCCGACGTGGAACTCACCCGTCACCGGCTGGTAAAACTGATCAACAAATCGCTCGGGCTGAACCTGTACGGCTACCCGATCAGCACGGACAGGCGCAGTGTGATGTACGGGCCAATCATGAGCCCGGACGATCTGGACGGCATAGGCGAGTGGTATGAATTGCCTACACCGCCGCCGGCAACCTCATCGCCGACAGCGACCCTGAAAGCCACGCCTTCAGTATCAGCATGACGCGATGAACCCCCGCACGGCCCCGTCTCTCGCGGCCGTCCTGCTACTCACTCTCGCCGCCTCGCCAGCAGGCTTGGCCGGCAAGACCACGCACACCACCCACGACAAGGCCGGAAACTGCTCATACGAGAGTCCTCACCTTGCCACCCCGCTTCCAAGCGTCTCGCGTCCGCCGGAAATGCCCCATTGATCACGCCATCCCCAAAGTCACGCGCCTGAAATAGTGCGTATTCACAATGCTCGGTTTTAGCTATCGCTTTCAGGGGTATCCCGGTGGCAAGACTGATGCGCGCTGTTCTGCTTTTTATCCTGATGCTTCACGCTGGCGGCTCGCTTGCACAGGTTGTGCAAAACGAATCCGCAACCGATGTGTACGAGCAGGTCCAGACGATAGCCAGCGCCCCGGCCAACTACCCGGCATTGCGTGTGACGCGTGCGCTGTCCAGCGAGCGGAGTGGCCCGTTCGCAAAATCAGTCGAGAACGGTTCTGCCCCGGGCACCGCTTCGCCGGCTGCCAATCAACCCACCTACGGGCCGCTGCCGCCTAACCAGTTTCAACACTTTGTCCTGCAAACCACCGGCCAGTTGTTGCCACTGCATGGCTTCAATCTATTTACCAGCGGCAAAGGATTCGCTCCAGGCGGGCTGGTGCCGGTACCCGCCGATTACATACTCGGCCCCGGCGATGAGGTGATTGTCAGAGCGTGGGGTTCGATCGACATCGAGCATCGCGCCGTGGTCGATCGAAATGGACTGATCGTCATCCCCCAGCTCGGCACCATCGCGCTGAACGGTGTCCGGGCCGACAACGTGGAAAGCGTCATTCGAGCCGCCGTTGGAAAGAACTTCCGTGCGTTCAGTCTCAGCGTATCGCTGGGCCCGGTGCGCGGCATTACCGTCTATCTTGTCGGGCAGGCCCGCAAGCCTGGAAGCTACGTGGTGTCGGGCCTATCGACCCTGGTCTCGGCATTGTTCGAGGCGGGCGGTCCAAACGAAAACGGGTCGTTACGACACATCCAGGTCAAGCGAGGCGGCAATCAGATCGCGGAGCTGGATTTTTATGCGTTTCTGTCGCAGGGCGACAAGCGAGGCGATATCAAGCTGCTCGATGGCGACGTCATCGTCATCCCCCCTGTCGCGGGGTATATGGCGATGACCGGTGAAATACCCACGCCGGCCATTTTTGAGATTCTGGACGGCAAAGATCGTGTTGGCGACATCATCGGTCTGGCTGGTGGCCTGCCAGTGATGGCCGATCCGCGCCGCGCTTATCTGGAACGGGTCAATCCGGGCCAAAGCCAACCCATAAGCATTGAAGAATTCGCTCTCGACGCTGCCGGCCTCGAAAAAACGCTACGCAGCGGCGATCTCCTCTCCGTGGCGGCCATCGTTCCTGCTTTCGACAATGCGGTCACCCTGCGCGGCAGCGTCAAGCAGGCCATGCGTGTGCCATTTCGCCCCGGCATGCGAATCACCGATCTGATCCCTAACCGCGAAGCGCTGCTATCGAAGCTGACTATCCGGCTGCAAAACAACGCACTCCTCGAACACGCCAGACAAGAAACGCAACGGGAAAAGGGACTGTTTCCCCAACAGACCTCCGCCTGGACGCAAGCCAACACGCTGGCATCCGGCAACAGCATGGAAATTTACGCAACGGAAACCGAACGTAGCACCTCTCTCGATGTGGTCGGAAACGCATGGGACGAGATCAACTGGGATTACGCGGTGGTGGAAAGAATCAACCGCACGGACATGACCTCCAGCTTGGTGCCGTTCGACCTGGGTAGGGCGCTGGCCGACCCGGAAAGCAGCGACAACCTGATGTTGAGCAACGGAGATCGCGTGACCGTTTTCTCCGCCTACGACGTGCGCATCCCCATTTCGCGCCGCCGGGTGCTGGTCCGTATTGAAGGTGAAGTTCAGCGTCCCGGCATCTACCAGGTCTCTGCCGGGGAAGACTTAAGCAAATTGCTGAACCGCGCCGGGGGACTCACCCAGGATGCCTATCTTTACGGAGCCGAGTTTTATCGTGAGGCGGTCCGTCAATCACAGCAGACGAATCTGGATAAATTCATCAGGCAATTGGAGCAGGAGAACCTGTCGGCTTCGCCACGGCAAGCAAACATGCCTGACAACAATTCGGACTCTGGGGACAGGAGCAAGGTCAACAAGACAAGGGAAGCCCGCGAACGTCTGCTTCAGCGCATGCGGTCGGTAAAATCGAATGGCCGAATTGCGCTGGGACTTTCCTATCAGTCGCCCAGCATCGACCAGTTGCCGAAATTCAAACTTGAAAACAACGACCGTCTGGTGATTCCAAGTCGGCCCGATTACGTTCAGATATACGGCGCAGTCAACAGCGAGAGCGCCCTGTTCTGGCAGCCTGGGAAATCGGTCGGTGACTATCTCGCCCTGGTCGGGGTCAGCAAGGAAGCCGATGAAGAAGGCATCTTTGTCATGCGCGCAGACAGCACGGTCGTCCGCAACGGAGGCGGCTGGTTCAGTACCGCAAACGACCTTCCGTCTCAACCGGGCGATATCGTTGTGGTGCGCGACAAACCCGATTACGAAAATGGATGGGCAACCTTCTTCCGCAGCGCCAAGGACTGGACCCAGATTCTCTACCAACTCGGCCTGGGCGCCGCCGCGTTCAAATCACTCGACTGATGAACCTGACAGGGTGCGCATGGCGCACCCTGCTATTGATCCGGCCAGGTTTAAAAAACCAGGAAGTAGGATGGGCAAAGCGCAGCGTGCCCATCATTCCGCGCAAGATTGATGGGCACGCTACGCTTTGCCCATCCTACCCAGGGTCGCGGTTCGTTTCCCAAAAAGCTTGGGCCAAATGCCCACATCGATCACGCACGCAGGGATATTGCTTCCACCTGCTCATCGGTTGACATCGACGGCACATCGGAGGCGGCCCTTCCCGCTTGTCGCTCCACGTACATCGAGCTGAAATAGCGCGGCTCAGGCGCGACCAACTGGCGTGGACGACTGTTTCCAGCCGGCATCGACCATACCCTTCGATGATGGTAAGCACTGTTCGAGCCGGCCAGATGAATCGGTTTGTGCTCTACAGCATGATCCGCAGGGTGTCCCTCGATCGGCAAATACGGGGCCGAGCGCGAACAGGGCATGGTGGGACGTGCACGCTTGGCCAGCATCAGTGCGTTCCAGGCATATTGCCCCCACCAGAAAAGGGCGCGCGGCCAGGACAAGGACGCTTCCCGAGAATAAATTTTCCATATACGCCAAGCCGCCAGCCACTTATCGGCTGAGCGGCTGTTCGGACTCAGGCGGTAGCGTGCAAGATCCTCGCCCAGGCGGTGGCCGAAGTGCCCCTGGTTGATGATCTGCAACCAGGCAAGGAAGTCCTCCGGCATGCCTTTTGCCATTTCCGGAAACCTGAAATCCGGAATTGCCTGACGATCGATCATGACCGTCAGGCAACTGCCGATACCCCGCTGCGTATGCAGACGCTTCCTATCGAGCAATTCCGGGCCATGCACCAGCGCGCCCACTTGTTGGCCGTCTACCGATAAATGACGGTAATCGTGATAGCAGAATTCCTGGCCCGTCTTCCGCATCCAGGCCAACTGACGTTCAATCTTTTCAGGCAACCACAAGTCATCCGCATCGAGAAAGGCCAGGTAGCGCCCCTGTGCATGGCGGATGCCGAGATTGCGAGCTGCAGCAGGTCCGGAATTGGATGGCGTGCGCAGGAAGGTTATGCGGGGATCGAGTTGCGCGGCAGAGTGAATCAGTTCGGCCGAGGCATCGCTGGATCCGTCGTCAATCAGACAATGCTGCCAGTCAGTGAAGGTTTGCCCCCTGACACATGCAAGGGTCTCCTTTATCCAGGACGCTGCATTGTGTACGGGGGTAATGATGGTGACCTGTGGCATGACGGGCTCTTCAAACCTGACTTAATTGCAAATAGGCGGCGGCGATCTGTTCCGGGCGAAACCCATCGGGCAAGGCCGCAGGGCCTTCGGAAAGCAATGCGCGTTGCAGACTGGAGACAATCGCCCCTCGCTCGAATGTCAGAGGCATCAGCTGAATGTGGCTACCGATCCATTGCGGAGCGATTTCCAGCCCACCGCCCGCTGCCGGCATGACCACGTTGCAGCCCTGACTCAACGCTTCCAGATAAGCGATGCCCAGTGCCTCGGTTTCGCAACCCGAAATGAGCACTCGGCTTCTCTGCAACTGTTTACGTACGGCCCGGCTGTCCTGTTGACCGCGAAATTCGAAACGTGCATCCCCGTGCACCTGGGCTTCCAGAGCAGCCCGCATGGGGCCTTCACCGATGATGCAGACCCTGAGGTCGGGGCGGCTGTCCAGCAACGCCTGTAAAGCCGGCAGAAGATGTTGAAGATTCTTCACCGGGTGCAGACGCCCGACAAAGCTCAGCCAAGGCCGATCGGGCACTGGCGTCTCCTGCGGTTCCAGAAAAACACCTGCCAAGGCGTTGTGAACCACGCCATCGATGCGCAAGGCAAACAGGCCGTTCAGGTGCGCCGCGACATAGGCGGAAACCGCCACCAGCGGCGCGCCGCACAGATTGGCCAGGCGGAAGCTGGCGAGAATGGCGACGAATCGCAGCCACCCCTGCGCGTCCGCACGCGGAAAACCATGCGCCACGCAGACCGCGCGGCGGCAAAGTGGCGCGGCAAAGACCCCTGTGGTGCTGAGGATTTTCAACACTTGAGGATTACGGAGATCCCGCCAGCGCTGCAACAGCCGCCGCGGCGGAATGACCTCGACAGGGATACCCAGTGCATTGAAACCTTCGGCCAGGCTGGCAGCGAACGCCGCCACGCCGCCCACCTCGCGACCTCCACTGATCAGGACTCGGTCTGGCGTATTCATGAGCGGAAATGGAAAAGGCCCGCGGCTGCAATGAACAGGACATCGATGCGTAGCAAGGAACCTGCTGCAATGGCGCTATATGCATCGAGCAGAGTCGGCAACAGCACGTACAGGAGACTCGCCGTCGGCAATCCAAAAACGCCGATGCCCAGAATGGCGACCACGCTGAACACCCCCAGCACGATGCGCACGCGAGCGGAAATCAGCCCCCCGCGCCAGAGATGCGGAAAGGCGAAGGAGTGCGCGGAGCGCAACAGGCGCTCGATCAGGGCCCATCCGGGTTGTGCCAGCACCAGGCCGGCAACGATCTGAGCCTGAATCTGGTTGGCAGCGGCGGTGGCAAGGAGTTGGCTCAACAACCCGATTCGTTGCGTATTCAGGATCGCCTGCAGGCTGGCCGCGGAACCGGTGTTCGGCAGCAACCGGTAATAATGGCGGTAGGCCAGCAGGCCATAGAGAAGACCAGGGCCGAAATAGACGGCCGCCACAGCTTCCGCCGGGAGTTCGGCCATGAATTGCATCCCGCCGACAAACGCCGCCAACGCCAGCGGCAGTCGCACCAGGAGCAAGGCCAGCAGCCAGGTTTGGTGACCGAGCAGCAAGGGCAGATGTGCCGGAGTCAGAGCGATGCCGGCCATCGCCAACACCCCCGCCATAGACCCGACTCCCAGCGCCAGTGCACCTGCCACCAGCGTCAAGGCACTCAAGCGCAGAACAAGCAGGCGCAGTTCCAGGGAACGCGAGCGGCATTCCCCGTGCAGACGCAAGGAAAGATTGGTGATGAAGACGCCGAAGAAACCGAACATCAGTTCGGCTTTGGCAATCTGGGCGAAGTGCTGTGGACTGGCCAGATGCAGAAACGCGCTGAACCAGACGATACCGCTGACCCAGTTGACCACCTGAAACTGGAGCACATCGATATGCCGCTTCATGTCGGCTGCCCGCGCCGGAACAGCGGAGACCGCCGATGGTGAGTCAAGTAGGCCAACGCGGCGACGACCAGTATGGCAAGCAGCAAGCTGGGGATACGTTCGAAGACGTAACCAAAATTACTGCGCGGGGCGAACAGCGTGCGCGTCAGACATTCCACCCAGATGCCTGCGAAGATCGATGGCACGGACAACCAATGAATAAACCAGCGCGCACTCCAGCCCAGCAACAAGGAACCGAAGGCGATCGCTCCGAGGCCGCCGAACAAGAACAACTCAAGCAGATAGTTGGAACCCGGCCCCACCAACGCATCCGTCGAACCGATTTCGGCATAGGCCAGCAATCGATCGAGCGTCGCCGGAAGCTGCTGCTGCCCCCATAGATCGATGGTGCATTCATGCAGTGCGCCCCAGGGGATGATTTTGGCGGTGAGCGACACCAGGATGGGCGCACAACGCCCGGTCAGATCGAAATCCAGATTGTTCTGAAACAGGCGCAACGTGCTGCCATGGGCAAAGAACTGGACGAGTTCCTGATCGCCGAAGATCCGGTCCCCGCGCAGGGCTGCCGGCAAAAAAATCACCAGAGCAACGACGAGAAGCAGGTTGAATATCAGCAGCGGATTCAACCGCAGCCAGCCCCGACTCAACGCCAGCAACAGCACCGGAACAATGGCCTGGGCAACGAAAAATCGGCCCCAACTGAGCGAAACAATCAGGCGTGGCAACAGCAGCAGCACGATAACCAACACAAGACGTCCGCGATCGTCGAGCGCATCCCGCTTCGCCCCCAGATACAGCAAACAGAAAAACATGTGCGTGTAGAGCACGGTCTGATGCACAAAGGGAATGCCCTCGCCCGATCCATATTCGACCTGAACACGCTGCAGCAGAAAATGAACCGCCAGCACCAGGGCGGGCAATGCCAGCGCCAAGGCAAAGGCATAGCCCCAATCGGCGCAGCCATCCAGCTCCCACCCGGCCGCTGCGGGCGGCGCGGGTTTGCGGGGGGCCAAAAGAAAGAATCCGACCAGAAAAATGACCGCGGCAAACACGCTCAGGGCAAGGATGGGATTCGCTACGAAATCAAAACCGTCCAGGACATGGCGATTGATCAAACTCGGCAGCCACCAAAACAAACCGCACGCCCCCAGGAAGGCCAGCGCAAACAGGTAGGCGGCGTGCCGCTCGGCAACAAACTGGGGAAGCAGCCGGGTATGCGCCGACATCTCAATTTCCCGTAGACGCGGCTGCGCCGAAGAGGCGATCGCGATGCTTCAGTGAGACGCTGGCGGCCAGCGCGCGGATGAATTCGGCGTGGACGCCGTAGGCCGTTTTCGACTCCATCGCCACGTTGGAAACCCGGAACACGATCCCCGCCCGAACCTGGCCGAACAGGGTGTCTTTCAGTTGTCGCAGGCGCCAGGTCGCACCGAAGCGAGACACCTGATCGCCCACCATCACCCAATAAGTCACCGGTTCCGGCAATTTGCCGCGATAAGTCAGCAAGTGTTTGACCGGCAGACTGCGGTAACCCGCATCGATGACTGCATCCTCCTGGCGATGCAGCGCAATCCCCTGCCCCGGATAACAGACTTCCGGGTTGTGCAACTGGTCGCTGTTGCCGGACGTCAGCACCAACATCAGGCGCTGTCCCGCGCTATTGACGTAGGTGCGAGACAGGATTTCGTTGTCACTCACGTCCATCAACGCCTGAATTTTGGGCGCGTACGTAGCGGCGGGAACGCTTCGATCCCACTGCCAGTCGCCGAAGCGTTGCGGAATCATGGCCGGCAAATCCATCGGCGCGGCGTGCCTTGGTGGCGGCGCAACCTGAAACAACGCCAAGCCGCCCACCCCCAGCAAAACCAGGCCGACGGCTTGCAGTCGCAACGCGGCGGGCAACATCGGCGCGTTGGCTGAAGACCCTGGCTCGGCAGCCATCGGGGGCGCGGCGAGCGGCCTGCTTTTCGGCGTAATCAGCAGCATCAGCAGTCCATCGAAGGCCCCCAGCAACAGCACCGCAGACAGAAACATCACGACACCCGCAGCACTGTGCAGCTCACCCTGGGCAGCGGCATCGCCAACGTGATAAGTCAGCAAGGCAAGAAAAATGACGCGCAGCACATTGGCCGCATAAGCGATAGGCAGAATGGACAGCATCAGCATGGCGTTCCCCAGCCAGGCCGGACGCCACAGCAGACGGACATAGAGCAGGCCGACCGCCGCCAGCGCGATGAGGGAATTGAGCCCGGAACAGGTATCGGCGACCAGCAGCTGATAGTGGCCGATGGTCAAGGTGACGCCGCTGCGTGCCACCGGATAACCCAGCTGGTAGAGACCGGCATCGACGATGACGGATACCGACTCCTTGAGCGAACTGGTCGCGTCGCTGACCAGAAAGCCGGGCAGCGGAATCATGAAGACCAGAAAAAAGACCGGGAACCCCAACACGCGCAAGCTGCCAGCGCCCTTGGCAAGCAACAGAATGCCCAGAAGTAGCGGAATCTGCGAAGCCACCTCGAAGATGACCACCCGATGCAAGTGGCCGACCACGTACAGCGACAGGCCCAGACCGAATAATGTCCAACCAGCTAGCGGCTGCGGCCGGCTGGGCACAGCGGCGAGGTCGCGGCGTTGCTGCCAGGCGAGAAAACACGCCACCAGCAGCACGATCGGGCCATGGCTCTGCTCCTCTTCCAGCCAGGTGGTATGCGCCAGGCTCCACCAGATCGGCACATAAACCAACGCGAGCCCAGCCAGGATCGGCAGCCAGACAGACCATGCGGCTGCCGACAAGGCTGCGCGCACGGGCCGCTCAAGCAGGCTGGACAGACTGGCGTTGCGCATTTTTCGTCAAGCCGACCGGTCAAGCCTGTTCGGGTTTTATTTGTCGCTTGACCCGGGCGATAGCATCCAGCAGATAAGCCAGCAACAGGCCGAAACAAGCCGCAACCAGCGTCACGATCAGGATGATTGCGATTCGGTTCGGCCCGGATGGCAGATCCGGATGCACCGGCCGGTCGAGTATCTGAACGACACCGGGATCTTTGGCCTCATCCAGCTTGGCCATCTCGAATTGCTTGGCGAGCAATTCGTAGAGGGTTTCGTTGTATTTCACCTCTCGCAGCAAGCGCAGGTTGTCATTGGCGGCTGCGCCGGTCTTGCTGTTACCGGCCTGGCCGCCTTCGCTTCTAGCCAGCTCCTGGCGCAGCGCGCCGAGTTCACGTTGCGCCTGCAGAAGCGCCGGATTGGTATCGGTGGCATAGCCCCGCATCGCGGCAATGCGAACCTCGGCGGCACTGATCTGGCCGCGCAGATGCGCTGTCGTTGCGAGCAGCCCCTGCGCTTGCGCCGAGACATTGACCAGTCCGCCATGCTGCATTGCTTGGCGAGCGCGCCCTTCGATTTCAGCCAGCTTGCCGCGAATCTGGCCGAGTTGCGCTTCGTAGAACAGCCGACGTTGCCTTGCCTCGTTGAACTGCATCGACCGATTGATCTGATCGAGTTCTTCGACATAGCCATTGGCAAGCTGCATCGCGTGCATGGGAACCACGTCACTGACCTCGATAGTGATGACCCCGTCACGCGAGTACGTGATGCCTGACATCTTGGCCAGCACACGACGTACCTTGGTTGGATATTCCTGGCCATACCAGGCGCCCAGGTTGAACTTGGCGATCAGGGCATCGGCCACCGTGCGGCTTCTGAGGATGGCAACGTAAATTTCACTGGGATTGCGCATGCCCATCATGTTCAAGGCCGATGAATTCGCCCCACCCGGCAGCGCCAGCATCGCCATCGACGATGAGTTCACCGTGCTGGGCGGCAGGATTCGGGCACTGGCGGTGTACATGTCCGGCAGCAATAGATAGGCCCCCAAGCCAGACAGCAGCGCAGCGGCAAGCGGCAGGGAAAAAACCAGCCACCTGCGCCGGATCACCAACCGCACAAGATTCAGCAGAAACGAGGCTTCATCCTGACGGGCCTCGGGGGCGGTTAAGAGGGGTTCCTGCGTCATTTTGTCTCGCAATATTTCGTCGGCGCCGGCTTGCTGCAGTCCATGCCCACCCCTGCCTAATGGAGTCGCTTCTCAGGCAGTCGCTGCATCGGTGCGACTGCCGAATCTCAAGCGCTAAGCCTGAAATTCTATGAAGGGCATGTGTCAGGACGATGAAGCGAAGCTGCTCAATTACCCGCCCGGCGGCTTGATCAGCTTCTGCTCATCCAGCTTGTCGCGGTATTCCTCCAGCAGGTTTTCGACTTCCACCCGCTTGAGGCCGGTAAAGGGCTCTTTCTGCGCCAGGATTTCGCCGCAGGTTTTCTGCTCGAAGCGGGTCATCAACGCGCGGCCGGTCTGGTACAGCTGCAGGTTCTTGCCCTCGCAGGACGCGATTTCCCGCTCCTGCCGGGCCTTGACGCCTTCGAGCTGGCGTTTGTCGGCCTCGCTGCGGGCCAGGGTCTGCTGGGTCTGACCCAGATTCTTCGCGGTCTCGGCCAGTTTGGTTTCGGTGTCGGCCAGTCGGGTCTGCGTCGCGGCCAGGTCCTGTTTGACCGCTTCCAGGTCCTTCGCCAACTGCTCGCCATGCGCTTTTTCCTCGCTCAAACGCTTGTCGAGCTTGCGCAGCTTGGCCTGCGCCGCCTTGGCTTCCTTGCGGGCCTGATCGCGTTCGATGCCGAGCGCGGCCTTTTCCTGTTCCAGCGTGGCGATCTGGCCTTGCACCTGCTGCAACTGCATCTGGGCGCGGCGCATGGCCTCCTTTTCCCGGCTCGCTTTCTTGTCGGATGCGGCGAAGGCGGAACCGCAAGCCAGCGATCCCAGCACCAGTAACACTACAAGTCGTACTCGAAGATGCATCGTTGTTCCTCTGGCGATAGACGGTTTCACAAGGTGCTCACGCCATGTTCGACCAGCAGTTTCTGGATCCGCTTGTTGTCATTGAAACCCGTCGCATCGAGCGCATTGCCTTTGCTCCGGTCCTGCACGTTGACGTTCGCGCCCATCTCCAGCATGAGCCGGACCACCGCCTCGAAACCTTCGAACGCCGCCACACTCAGCGCCGTGCGGCCTTCCCGGTTGAACAGCGCATCATCGGGCCGCGCCGCCATCAGCACGCGGATGACCTCCAGCCGATTCATGCCGGCGGCGGCGGTCAACGGCGTGTTGCCGTCGCCGCTCTTGCGGTCCGGGTCGGCGCCGGCCTGCAGCAGCAGCGCGGCGATGCGGGCGTGGCCGCGCAATGCGGCTAGTCCGAGCGGTGTATAGCCGCCGCCCTTCAGGTCGGGATCGGCGCCGGCATCGAGCAGAAGACGGGTGAGCTCCACATCGCCGCGCGCGACTGCATACACCAGCGCGTTGCTGCCGCGCGGTCCGGTCAGGCCGTTCGGGTTGACGCCCTGTTGCAGCAGCTTTTCAAGCTGCGCCCGGTCACCCTGCTCGGCGGCCTGGATCAACGCAAGTTGCTCGGCCGTGGCGTATTCCGGCTCGGCATCGTTGCCGGTCGCCTTGATGCGGGCGAATTCAAGCGGGTCTGGTTTATGGCGTGCTTCCGCTTTCGCTTCGGGCAGCAACCAGGTATCGCGCTCGGAGTCGAAGGCGTGGGCCGGGGCAGTCAGCGCGAGCAGGAGAAAGTAGGTCGGCAACACTTTGTCGACGTTCCACCCGATAGGTCGGCAAAGGTTTGCCGACCTACGTATCGAGCGATGCTTAGAACTTGGCATTCAAATCAACCTGAAACACGTCGACGCCGAACGGCAGTCCGTCGATCTCATCGGCCGACATCCACTTGGCGGAGAGCCAGGTATTGCGGTCGAGGCCGTACAGCGCGCCCAGGTAATAGCCCTTGGCATCGGTGCCGCCCAAGCGGAAATCCGAATCCACGAAGGCATCCAGCGCCGCGTCGCGTTCCAGATGGCGGTAGCCCAGGAACACTTGCCAGTCGCCGGGCAGCGCGATGCTGGGATGGCCGACGGTGACCTTGGCATGCCAGCCCAGGGTTTTTTCTTCGTAACCCGCACCCATGCGGGTAACCATCTCGCCCTTGTCGTAGCCGATGTTCTTGACCACATCGGCGCTCAGAATCACGTGCACGGGGTCGAAAAAGGACAGATCGGCCATGGCGGTGAAATTCACCAAACGGTAATCGGAAGCCAGACCCCAGACCGAGTCATCCTGGGTGCCGTTGTTGTTCGAGTCGGTATCGATCACGTATAGCGAGTTGCCCTTCTGCCGAAACTGCGGCGCAGTGCTGTCGTAATTGCCGTTGACGGTGGGCGTGGTATTGAGCACGCCGGCGACCTGGCGATAGTCGTAAACGCCGATTCCGAAGCGCCAGCGGCTGTATGCGCCGCTGCGCCAGTCCAAGCCGGCCTGGGCGGCATAAAGCCATTTGTCATTGGCCCGATTGGTGGTCGAGGCCTCCACTTCCTGCAGCGGGAAGACGCCCAGCGTGAAGAAGGGTTTGGCAGCCAGGGAGTGGTTCGGCCAAGGTTTGAACGTAGCCGCTACGCCCTCGAAATTGACGTCGTCGTCCCACACCAGATCGGTGCTGAAAAAGGGGTTGGGAATGCGGCCGCCGCTTGCCTCCAGCCAGTCCCAGGGCTTGGCCTTGACAAAAGCGCGGTCCAGCACCAGGGAATATTTGTTGGCGGTTGTACCCAATGTCTGGTTGGTCGAGACGGGGTCGGCGGTGTTGCCCGTGGTGAGCCGGAAGCCGGCCGCAACGTTATCCGTCACCTTTGCCGAGAGTCCGAGCCGCGCGCGCACCCGCAAACGCTGGCGGTCTGCGCTGGTATTGGCCAGCGTCGTCCCGGCGGCCTGAAAGAATGCCGGCGCAGCATTGTCGTCGGCGTACAGATCGTTCTGCTGCCGGACGCGGAAATCGCCTTCCCACTTCAACCGATCCACCCATTCCGGCACCGCGTTGACATCGCCCCAGCGCTCCGTCTTGGCCTGCGCCACGACTTCCTGGCGGATCTGTTCGCGGATTTCCCGCTTCACCACTTCCGGGATGTAGGGCACCCGCACCACGCCGGCGGCCGCTTCCGCCTTGGCGGCGGCATCGGCATTGCCCTGGCCTTTGCTTTCAGCCTGCTTGACCAACGCCTTGGCCGCTTCGTCGGTCAGGATGCCCTTCTCCACCAGGGCATCGAGGATGGCCTGGGTGGTCTCGCGCAGCGCTTCGAGCTGTTCCCGCTCGCCGGCATGGGCGGGGGCGGCCGCAATGATGGCCAGCGCCAGAACCAGCGGTTTGATATAGGTTTGATTCATTTCGTGGTCTTCATTTCAAAGCGTAAGAAGCATCTGCCGAGCTACGGAACGGCCGTCGGGGAATTCATCGGTCGGCAATCCCTTGCCGACTATCCGCGCCTTCATCGCCCCCTCATCGCGACACCACGCGCAGCTTCACCGGCTGCGGCATGTCTTCCGGCAACGGATCGCGCAGGGTTATCGCCAGGATCTCGCGGCGCAGCGCCTCATCCAGCTCGCCATTGCCGCTGCCCTTTTCCATGCGCACGCGGGTGACACCGCCGGCGAGGTCGAACCAGAGTTGCGCGACGATCTGGTAGTCCTTGCCCTGCAGGGCCTTGGCGCGCTTCAGCTCGTCTTCCAGCTGACGTGAAATGCGTTTGGAAAACCAGGCCATGCGGTCGCCGCCACCACCCAGCGTCGTGATGTCGCGGCCACCTTTGCGCGCCGCCAGGCCGAAGCCGTCGCTACCGGCGCCGCCATCGGCATCGAGGCCGAGCTGTTCGCCGGGCGGCGGACCTTCGTCCTGCGGCTGATCCGGCGTCGGCGGCGCTTCCATCTGCACCTCTTCCGGCTTCGGCTGCTCGATCTTTTCCGGCTCGGGCAGCTTTTCCTCCGGCTTCGGCGGCGGCGGTTTGACCAGGGAAATGGTCTGTACGCGGTTTTTCTCCGGCGGCTCGGCGTTATCGATGAAGCCCTTCACCAGCCAGATCACGCCGGCCGTGAACAGCAGCAGGAACGACAGGCCGGCGATGACCGGCAGCCGGCTGCGCAGGGACTTCTTGTTGCCCGACATGCCTACTTCACCAGCTTCTGCGTGACCAGGCCGAGTTGGGTAATGTCCAGCCGGCCGCACAGGTCCATGACTTCGATGACCTTTTCGTAGGCGATTTTGGAATCGCCCTTGATCACCACCGGCAGGTCCGGCGTGATTGCCTTGAAGCCGCGCAGCCGGCTTTCCAGCTCGCTCATGCTGACCGGATAGGTATCCAGATAGACCTGGCCGTTGGCATCGATGGTGACCGCCTTGGTCTTCGGCTTGGCCAGGCTCGGCGCCGCGCTGGCCTTGGGCAGATTGACCTCGATGCCCTGCACCGTGGCGGTGGTCATGATGATGAAGATGACCAGCAGCACATAGGCCAGATCCAGCATCGGCGTGATGTTGATATCGTCGAACGGCTCGTTGTCTTCGCGCAGTTCAGACATGGACGGAGCCCCCCGAACGCGCTATTCGGCGGCAAGGGATTGCCGCCCTACGAATGGACACCGACGTCCCCGCACCCCACCCCGAACCCACGAACCCCGTAGGTCGGCAATCCCTTGCCGACATCCCCGCCGCCTTCATCGCGAGTAGGTCTCCGCGATCTTGGCGATGTATTCGTCGACGAATACATGCATGTCGGCGCTGATCGACTTGATGCGCGAACCCAGATAGTTGTAGCCGAACAGCGAGGGGATAGCGACGCCGACGCCGGCGGCAGTGGCAACCAGCGCCGCCGCGATACCGGGCGCGATGGCCGCAACGTTGACGTCGCCGGTGGCGGCAATCGCCGCGAAGGTGATCATCACGCCGACCACGGTACCGAGCAGACCGAGAAACGGCCCGCCGGAAATGGCGATGGTGAGCAGCACCATCAGGCTGTTCAGCTTCTGGTTCTCGCGCACCAAGGTACCGTCCAGCGTCGCGCGGATGGCGTTGAGCGCCTGCGGCGACAGCAGCACGTCGGTGCGCTCGCCGACCCGCTTCTTCACCTCGTTGATGCCGGCGTGATAGATGCGATACAGGCTGGCGTTCTGATGATGGTCGTGATGGCCGAACATGATCGAAGCCAGGCCGGCGTCCTTCAGATCGGCGTCTTCGCTGTCCTCGGCCCGGTCGAGCGCGGCGGTGTGCGCGCTGTCGAGGCTGCGAAACGCCTCGATGAACTGCTTGTTGGCCTTGTCGGTCTTGCCGATCACCATCGCCTTGGTGGTCATCACCAGCGTACTGATCGCCAGCATGATCATCAGAATCACGATGACCACCCAGCCGTCCAGCGTCACGTTCTGCAGAATGACGCCGAAGTAGGACGCCTCGCCGCCCCCCTCCTCGCTCTCGTCCTCACCGAACACCGTCAGCTTGGCATCCACGCCCTGGCCCAGCGCCGCCGCCTTGATCCAGTCGGCGCCGCGCGCCACATTGGCCATGTTCAACTCGTCCATCTCGCCGTGGAAACCGCGGCCGAGCGTGATCGGCCCGTTCATGTCCGGGCAGCGCCCTTCGGAACCCGCCACCTTCTGGCCGTTGACGAAAAGCGAGGTCTCGTCACCAATCGACAAAGCAACATGGAACCAGCTCGACGCCGGCAGATCGACCGGGGGAACGCTACGCAGATCGACGCTGCCGTCATTCACCGAAGCGATCAACTTGCCGTCCTGCAAGGCCACGACAATCGACTTGTCGCCGTCAACGCGACTGAACAGAACACCGTTCTGCTTGGCATCGGTGGAGCGCACCCAGACCGAGAAAGTAAAGCCGGTCGCCGAACCGATTTTCATCGACGGCGTCGCCGGAATGTTCAGGGTGGCTTCCCCATCGAAGCTGAAACCGCTGCCAATGGCAGCGCCGGGAATGCGTGCGCCGGTGAACTCAGCCGCATAGTTGGCGTAACCGGTCGCATCCTGCGGCGCACCGCTGGGTTCGCTAAAGTGCCAGGCGCCGATCTGATTGGCGTCGTAGCTTCCCTTCGCGTCGCTGGCGGCAACCGCATTCTCGTTGCCGGAATACAGCCAGATTTTCTGCGTCTTGTTGCCCGGCTGCAGCTTCGGCACCTGCACCCAGAGCATCGCCAGCTGGTTGATCGCATCGAACTTCTCGATGTGGAACTTGAGCGGCGTCGTGTCGTCTTCCGCGACGAAACGCAGATCGGCGCCATCATCCTTGGCCGACATGAAATCGAAGTTGCCGGTATGCAAGCGCACCAGCACCGGCACATTGGACAAGCCTTCCTTCAAGTCGGCGCCATCGACTGCAGTATTGAGCACGATGGCCTTGCGCGCGGCCCAGTCGCTGTTCCACCAAGCCATCGCGGGTGAAGCCGACAGCAGGATCAGCAGGGAAAGCAGGAAACGCGTCATTGGAAAAACTCGGCTGTGAAACGAAGTCGAGCATTCTGGGTCGGGGCTGTTACAGCCCGGTTAAGGCGGCATGAGCCGAACGGCTCATGCCGCCCACCACCCCATGTAGGAGCGCCTTCCTAGGCGCGATTTTCCGGTGTCGAAGCATCGCGCCTTGGAAGGCGCTCCTACGGAAACAGCACCCAGCGTCAGGCCGTCCCGGTGGATTCGCACCTCTGCCGCCACATCCCCCTGAGCGCCGTCTCGAAATTCCGGGCGAAGCGCGGCGCGTCGCAGACCGGCGAGGCCAGCAGTTGCTCGCGCAGACTGGCGCGCAATTCGGACAACGCGGCCACATCACCGGCGAACGCCACCGCCCTGGCGACATAGTCTTCTTCATCCCGTGCGATCCAGTCGGCCAGACCGGCGTTATGCAGGATGGTCTCGCCCTGATGGCCGATGAAACGGTCGCCTTTCAGCGTCAGCGCCGGCACGCCCATCCAGAGACCTTCCACCGTCGTGGTCCCACCCGGATACGGAAAGGGGTCCAGCGCGATATCCACCTGGCGATAAGCCGCCAGGTATTCGGCGCGCGGCGAGACGCCTTCGAGGATCAGCCGCCCCGGCGTGATGCCGTGCCTCGCATAGCGTTGCAGCACCGACGCACGCTGCGCGGCATCGCCGAGTTCCTTGGCCTTCAGCATCAATTTCGCCTCCGGCAGCGCATGCAGCACACGCGACCAGACTTGCACCACGTCTTCATTCATCTTGGCCAGCTTGTTGAAGCAGCCAAAGGTGATGTGACCCAGCCTGATCGCCGGCGCCGGGGCAACCTGGAGCGGCACCTCGGGCGGTGTAAAGCAGTAATAGATTTCCGGCAGCCGCCAGAGCTTCTCGCTGAAATGCGCGGCCTCATCCGCGGGCGCCACCTGCGGATCGGCCAGCAGGTAATCCATGCCCGGCACGCCGGTGGTGGCGAAATAGCCGAGCCAGGTCACCTGCACCGGCGCGGGTTTCCAGGCGAACATCGGCAGACGGTTGAAGCCGGTATGACCAGCCAGATCGATCAGGATATCGATGCCATCTTCGTGAATCAGTCGGGCCAGAAATTCGTCGCTCATGCCCGCCACCATTCGCCATTGGGAAAATCGCGGCTTTAGCCGGTCGGTCAGGTCATCCACCGGGTGATGGCTGGCATAGGCAACCAGTTCGATTTGCCCGGCGTCGAGCGCGGACAGGATGCCTTCGAGGAAAAAACCCACCGGGTGGTTGCGCAAGTCTCCCGATACCAGCCCGACCCGCAAACATTTGTCCGGCAACATCGACATCTGCCACGTGCGATACGGAGTCGCGCTTGCCGCAACCTTGTCGCCGAAGGCACGCGCCTGTTCCAGCATGTCCGCCGGCGCACGATCCGGCAGCAGATTCAAGGTGAACAGCAGGTTGCTGTGCGCTTCATGGTGCTCCGGATCCATCGCCAGAACTTGCTGGAAGCAGGCCAGTGCGGCCTCCGGTTGACCCACATCCTTCAGCACCAAACCCAGATTATTCTGTGCATCCTTGAACTCAGGTCTCAGTTCCACCGCCCGTTGCAAGTGCACCACCGCCTCGTCGTAACGGCCCTGGCTTTTCAGGGCGACGCCCAGATTGCAGAGGACTTCGGACGCATCCGGGCGCAATTGCAGCGCTCGCTCGAAACAGGCAATCGCCTTCGCCTGCTCGTCCATCCGTCCCAGGGCGCTGCCCAGATTGCAATGCGCCTCCCAGCTGTCCGGTTTCTGCTCGATCAACCGTTCGAACGCGGCCGCGGCTGCCGAGGGGCGGCCAAGTTTGAGCAATTCCACACCCAGATCGTTGTACGCCCGGCTGTCATCCGGCCGCATCGCCGTTGCCGCGCTCAATGCCGAAGCCGCCGCTTCCGTCTTGCCCATGGCAGACAGCGCCTTGCCGTGGTTGAAATGAGCCTCGAAGTAGCCAGGAGACAACTTCTGGGCGGTGCGATAGGAGTCGAGGGCGGCTTCGGTCTGGCCCAGTTCCCACTGCAGCTTGCCGAGGTTGTTGTGGGCGCTGGGTAGATTCGGCGCCAGCCGTATCGCCTCGCGGTAGCTCGCCAGGGCCTCATTGCTTTGCCCCACCTGATGCAAAACCACCGCCAGGTTGAAATGGCACCAGGGGTTGTTTGCCTGCAGGTTGGCCGCTTGCCGGTAGCTTTCCAGCGCGGCCTGTGGACGCCCCAATTGCTTCAGAGCCTGACCGAGATTGGCATGCGTTTCGGCGATTTCGGGCGCCACCCGGGTCGCCTCCTCCAACAGAGGCAGCGCCGCGTCGGCGGCGCCCATCTGGCAATGCAGCATGCCCAGGTTGCACAGCGCGCCGACATGATCCGGCCAGATCGCCAGGAAATTGCGGTAAGCCAGCACCGCCTCGTGCAGGCTTCCAGCCTCGTGCCGGGCGAGCGCCTGACGCCAAAGCGTCTCTGCCTGCGCCTGGGAAACCGTTGAAGCTGCTTGCCCTTGAATCTCAGTCATCCAATTTCTCCATTTGTCCGGTGCAACCCGGCTGGGCGCACCAGTGTGTCCACATGCCGCGCAGGGCGGTCTCGAAATTCCGGGCGAAGCGCGGCGCGTCGCATAGCGGCGAGGCCAGCAGTTGCTCGCGCAGCCGACCGCGCAGCTTAGCCAGCCCAAGCGGGTCACCGGCGAACGCCAGCGCTTTGGCCACATAGTCTTCCAGGTCCCGGGCGATCCATTCGCCCAGCCCCGCGTTGTGCAGGATCGTCTCGCCCTGATGCGCAATGAAGCGATCCCCGCGCAGAGTCAAGGTCGGCACGCCCATCCAGAGGCCTTCCATCGTGGTGGTGATGCCAGGGTAAGGAAAGGGATCGAGAGCAATATCCACTCCCCGATAGATCGCCAGGTGCGCCTCCCGGCTTGGCGCCCAATGCACCAGTTCGAGTCTGTCCGCGGCGATGCCCTGGCCGGCGAAACGCTCCAGGAAATCTCGGCGAGCCGCCCCGTCGCTCAGTTGCTTGGCCTTGAGCAGCAGCCGACTACCCGGTACCGCCTTGAGTATGTTGCACCAGCATGCCAAGACCGCCTCGTTGATCTTGGCCAGGTTGTTGAAACTGCCAAAAGTCACGTGGCCCTGGCTCAGGGCGGGTGGCGCGCCTGGGGCGAGATCGAGTTCCGGCGGGGAAAAGCAAATATAGGTTTCAGGTAACCGCCAGACCTTCTCGACAAACAGGTCTTCCTCTTCACACGGCAAGGCCAGAGCATCAGCCAAAAGATAGTCCATTGCCGAAACGCCCGTGGTGCCCAGGTAACCCAGCCAGGTCACCTGCACCGGCGCCGGTTTCCAGGCGAACATCGAAAGCCGGTTGTGGGCCGTGTGACCGGCCAGATCAATCAGGATATCGACGGCGTCAGCGTGAATATGCCGCGCCAGGGCCGCATCACTGAGCCCCATCACCTGCGCCCAGCGAGCGAAGCGGGGCTTGAGTCGCGCGGTCACGCCATCTTCCTGGTGATGGGTGGCATAGGCGTAAAGCTCGACCCGTTCCACATCGAGCGCCGCCAACACCCCTTCCAGAAAAGAAGCTACGGCATGTTGACGCAGATCGCCGGAAACCAGACCCACCCGCAATCGCTTGTTCGGAAGCGAAATGGTTTTCCAACCGCCAAGCGGCCTGGCCTTGGCCGCAACCAGCCTGCCAAACACCCTGGCTTGCTCCAGGATGTGGCCGGGGGGCAGATCGGCCAGGTAATTCTGGGCGAACAACAGATTGGATAAGACATCGAGATCGTCCGGCCGCAGTTCGAGCGCTCGCCGAAAACTGGCGACGGCATCGTGAAGTTGCCCCCTGTCCTTCTCGACCAGACCCAGGTTGTTATGCGCCTCATGAAAGTCGGGGCTGCACGCCAGTGCCTGGCGGTAGCAAATGACCGCATCATCGAACCGACCCAGGTCTCGCAGCGCATTGCCGAGGTTGTTGTGCGCTTCGGCAAGGTCAGGGCTGAGCGCCAGCGCCTTTCGATAACTGGCCACCGCAGCTTCCGCTCTGCCCTGGTCCTTCAAGACGATACCCAGGTTAAGCCAGGCCTGGACATGCGCCGGTCTGGCTTGCAATACCTTGCGATAACAGACTTCGGCTTCGTCGAGCCGGCCCAGGTCATGCAGCACCTTGCCGAGGTTGAAGTGAATTTCAGGAATACCCGGTTCGAGCTTCAGCGCGTGGCGGTAACTGGCTGCCGCAGCCTCGAACCTGCCCAGCTCTTCCAAGGCCTTGCCGAGATTGATATGGACATCGACGAAATCCGGGGCAAGCGCCTCTGCCTGGGCCAAATACCTCAGGGCATCCTCGAATCGGCCCATCTGCCCCATGCCCACACCCAGATAGCACAGCGCCACAGGATGTTCGGGCTGGAACCGCAGCACCTCCCGATAGCCCCCCACCGCCTCCGCCAGCATGCCGGCCTGATGCAGCGACATGGCTGACTGAAGCAGAGATTCCGCGCGGTTCATCGCAGCCATGCGAGATCAAGCCTCAGGGCGGCAATGCCCGCGGGGGGTCGCCGGATGACGTTGGGCTTACGAGCTGGCATGGCCCGATACACCCTGGCGCTCGCCGCGGCGCTTAACATCCTCATCGCGCTTGTTGCCCTCCGGCTGAGCCGGTTGAACGCCCACGCCGGCGGCGCCCTCCCCGTAGCCCAGGACTTCCACGGAAATGAAGGACGGTTTGAAGCCGGCCAGGGCTTGCTTGGCTTCCTGACTGCTCTTCTCCGAATCCTGGGCCGAAGCACCCAGCAAAGACGTAGCCTCTTGTGCACCCTTGGTGTCGACCAGAGCGCCGGCGCCGGCCAGGCCGGACAGGCCACCGGTATCGGCCACAGCTACCCCGGTGGAAATGCCGCCCACCTGGATGTTGTCCGCGCCCACCACCCGGATCGCCGCGATGGAGAGGTTGCCGGAGGAGCGGATGCCCGCATCGCCGGCATTGATCTCACCGTTCGGCGCGATCAGGTAGCCGTCATCGCGAGGATCGTTGCGGCTGGTATTGAGTGTGCCGATACCGCTGCCGGAAACCGAGCCGGAGATATCGAAGAAAATCCTGCCGTTTTCCACGCGCAACTGCGGCGGCGGCGCAGCGGCGGCGGTCTTGGCGCCCTTGCCGGCATCGATGTCGCCGTTGTCCGACCAGAGCAGGATGTCGCCGCCGCCCAAGGTGAACACCCGCGACTGGTTGACCAGGAAATCGTCGCGCACGTAGGCGCGGATGTCGCCGCCGCGCACGCTGAACAGGCCCAGTTCGGAATCCTTCTTGGATAGCCCGCCGCTACTGGCCAGGCCCACGTTTACCAACCCGCCCGGCGCGAAGATTTCCACATCGCCCCCCCGCTCGGACTTGACCTGGCTGAAGTAGAAATTGACGTCACCGGCATAGGCGATGGGGCCGCCCGCAGCATCCGTGGTCGGGAACAACGCCGCCACCGCTGCGTAGCCGCGCTGCGCATCCGCCGCGCTCTGCGGCGAGGCCGCCGTGTTGAAGTCCTTGCCGCCTTCCTGCAGTTCGTTGAAGAACAGCCGGGCGACCCGCGTCCGCAAAGGCAGGGCCTCGAACTGCGCCTGCAAGGTCTGGGCGCGCTGCGACACCTGACCGGCATATTCACCATCCAGATAGGCCTGAATCGTCGCCTTGTCCTCGGCGATATCCGGGTCCAGTTCGGCATGCTCCGCCAACACCGTCACGGCGACGTCCTTGCGCGCCCGATAGCCGAATTCCTTGTCGAGATCGGTCAGCGCCTCGCTGCCGGTTACCAGATACTTGTCGGCGAACGCGTTGAAATCGGGCTGGCGCGGCTGACCGTCCTCTGTACCCAGGCCGGCCAGCACCATCAGGTCGGCGCCTTGCGGATCGAGGTAGGGGTTGAACGTGTTGCCGATGGACAGCAAGCCCTCCGAACTGCCCAGATCGACATCCCGACCTGCCATGACCATCAAGGCGCCTGGGCCGGCAATCCGAATGGAATAGCCATCCTTCGGTTGGACTGTTCCAGTTGCAACGTCATAGCCATCCGGCAGGCGCACGTCGCGGCCGGCGGTTATTTCGCTGACGTCGGCGGCGGCCAGATTCTGGATCACCAGAGAGAAATCGCGCACATCCTGGCCGGCGCGCACCAGGGTCTGCTTGGGCAGCGCAAGACTGGCGCTGGTCGATGTGCCTTTGACATCGCCGTGCAAGGCATAGATGCGAACCGGATCGTGATCGTCGCGGTGCAGCAGCGCCGGATCGTGATCCAGGTAGCTCTCATAGCCGTCCAGCACAGTGAGGCCGCTGCTCACGTTCGCCACATTCAGCAGGTCGGTGATGGCATCGGGATTGATGTCCGACATGACGAACAACTGCTCGACCCCCACCGATTCGCCGGCGGCCAGTACCAACTGACCGGTCGCGCTCGGGAACATGGTGATGACATTTTCCAAGACGATATCGCCTAGCGGGGCGTGAGCCGTCAGATTGGCGGGATACAGACCGCCACTGTTTTCCAGCCTGACGGAATGACCCACCGACACCACATCCAGGGCCGATTCCGAGGTCATGCCGTAGAAATAGAACTTGGCGCTCGTTCCGTTGGCCGAGGCATAGTCGGCCGTCATCGGGTCCAGAATTTCGCGCACGGTCACATCATCCAGCGCCTGGACCCTGGCGGTATTGTTCCCCATGGCTAGACTGACATCCGCGCCGCCCCCCGCTTTGATCCAGGTATACCCCTGGGGCGCATAGACCAGCCCCCCGGTCACATCGCCGCCAGCGCGCATCAGCACGTTGCCGCCGCCCTGAAGCAAGAGGTTGGCAATATCCGCCGGGACTGTGCGGTCACCGCTCACGCGCCCGGTCGTGGGCGCGAACAGCCGCAGATTGCTGACGTTGCCGCCCGCCGCCACCGTGATGTCACCGCCTCCGAGGGTGCCTACGCCTTGCTGGAATTTGTCATAGCGCGGCCACCAGGTGATCTGACGATTCAAATACTCGACGTCCTGGGGAGACTTCTCCGCCTGCCTGAACCGATACAACCACTCGTTGATACCGATCGGGTTTGGCTGCCTGGCGTCGATATTCCCCGTCACCTGGATGCTCACATCGCCGCCGTTGGTCGGATAGCTTGGTTTCAGGTTATTGGTCGGGTAAGTAAAATCGGCAGGCTTCGGCGTCTCTTCGCCGGCCGTGTAGATGACCGCGCCGTCGCCGCTCAAAACCAGATCGCCGCCGGCGGCGACGCGAATATCCCCGGTCCCCGTGCGAATGAACTTCCCCGTGGCCAGGGTGACGTTGCCGCTTCCCGCGACGACGCTGAACGGATTCGCCGCTGCCGTGTTCGCCCCCGCGATCAGGTTATAGCTGCTGGATGCCCCCGACTTGAGGACATGATTGGAGAGCGCACCCATGCTTTCACTGGCCAATCCCGTCATCTTTCCGGCCCAGAAGCCATCGTTGATCGAGCCATTGAGGTTCAGATCTCCGCCCGCACGCAGGGTCAGGACCATGGGAGCATTGCTGCGCGTAGCTAATGTGCTGCTGCTTGCGGTGGACCAGTACAGATTCCAGTCGTTGCTCAGGGTCAGTTCGCCGGTGCTGCGCACCTCGACCCCCGGCGCGACCCGGAAGGCGGCGTTTCCGCTTTGGCCCAGGCGCTCGGCGATGTCGGCGCTGTTGGCCATGAAGGCCGTGTTTTCCGTGTTAAGGCTGTTGAATCCCAGCGTGGTGCCGCTGGTAGTCCCTTTGGCGATCTTGCTGTAGCCGCTGTACACCTTCACCGCCTCGGCCAGAATTTCCCCCGCGCCGGTGATCTGACCGTCCAGCGCGGCGATGGTCAGATCGGTGCCCGCACCCGCGCCGGTGCGCTGCGCGCGCAGCCAGACCTGACCGTTACCGCCCATGACCTGCCCAGCCCGATCGCCCGACACATCGATCGAAGAATCGGCCGCCGTGCTGAGATTGCCGGTTGCGCTGGACAGGATCACTTTGCCGCCCCGGCCCAGGCTGCCCGCGGTGCTTTCCGTATCCGCCTGCCCCACGGCCAGCAGCTTGGCGCCGCCATGCAGGGTGAGGTCGTTCTGTGCATACAGACCGATTTCGCCGCCCTTGTCGCCGGACGCGTCAAGGCTGCCGTACACGTCGATCGAGCCTGTGTCGGCGCTCAGTTCAACCTGGCTGGCCGTGACCGTGTCGCTTGCCGCCACCGTGATATCACCGCTACGTAACCGGAAAACCCGCGCACCGGTGAAACCGTCACCCAGCGCTGTGTTGAGCGCGGAGAAATCGTCACCGCTGCCCGCCAGTCCGGCGTCATACAAGGCCAAGGCATCCAGATTGAACATCGCCCCCGCGCCTGCCTGGGCAATGACAGCGCCATCGGCATCCTTCAATTCGGCTGCCACACCAAGCAACTCGCCATCGGCGCGGAAACTGCCCTGGCTGGCGATCACTTCCACCGTACCCGCATCCGCACCCACAGCCGAAACATCGATCTTGCTGCCGTTCTCCATGATGACATCGCCGCTCAGGGCTTCCAGACGCACGCTACCCGCCGGCAGGGGAACGGCCTCGTCGAAGATGTCGACCACCTTGCCGCCGGCCAGAACTTCGCCCTGGTCCAGCAGCTTCACATCCCCAGCGGTGGACTTGAAAACCACCTTGCCAACGGGCGCCTCCACCAGACCGCCGTGTTCGACGCCGGCGCCGACGAAGGTCAGTCTGGCGACGATACCGGCGGCAGGAGCCGAGTAGCCCCCCGGCGGCGCAAGCCGCGTGGTTTTCAGGATATCGCCAGCCTGGAAGGTGTACTCGGCGCCATCGCTCGCGGCGATGCGCGGACTGGCCAGGGCCAGCCCACCATCCGCCGTAAGGCTGCCATCGCCCTGGACGAGCAGATCATGGTTGGCACTGACATTAGTCTGGCCGTAGCCCGCCATCCGGAAACTGCCGTCGCCCAGTTTCAGCGTTTCCGCTTCCAGGGTGAGGGTGCCGGCGCCCGGCGTCAGCGTGCCACCATCGGGCAACATCGGCGTCGAGAAGGTCGCTCCGGACAGGTTGTTCAATTCCAGAACGCTGGCCTGCAGGATGGCATCGCCGCCATAGCCGGCGATGCCGGCCGCCTCCAGACGCAGTTGCGGCGCCGTCTGGGCGGGATTGGCCAGACGCAGTTCCGCCAGCATCGCCCGCATGTCGACATCGCCATGGATATCCAACGTGCTGTAACTACGCAGCGCCAGATCGCTCACGCTGGCGAGCAGCGCTTTCAGCGCGGGGTTGTCCAGTTGCAAGCCGGGCACACCGGCAGGCACGGCGCCGAAATTGATGCGTCCAGCACCGATGCTCAACTGGCCGCCGCTTGTTATTACCGGTTTGGCGGCCACCAGGTTGTCCCGAGTGGCGTCGAGGATGACGGCATGGCCACCGATCATGGCATCCGCTGCCACAATCAGGTCGCCGCGATTCCGGTCGGTGTTCTGGCGCACCACCTCCAGGCCGCCGGCATTGGCCACCGCCAGCAAGGCGCCGTTACCGTCGACGCCGTTCAAGTCGGCCAGATCCACCTTGCGGTCGTTGTTCAGATCGCCGATGGCGTAGGCGAGCAGTTCGGTCCGATTGGCCTGTCTGAGACTGCCGTCCGGGTTCTTGTAGTCGAAGCCGTCGCCCAGCGCGTGTATCGCCACGTCGTCCAGGCTCAGCACCCCATCGAAATTCAGGTCGTCGTTGAGCGCCAGGCCGTCGGCATCGTTTACCTGACCATCCATGTCGATATCCAGAATCGACTGCGCGGCATAGCCTATCGTCAGCCGTCTGCTCTCGCTGGTCGCTACACCGCTGCTGGCGATGGCCGCGCCGCTCGCCAGGGTGACCGTGTCCTGTGCCACCAGCAACACCTCCGGGCCGGTCAGGGGGTGTTGAGCATCGTTGGCGAGCAACACCTCTTCGGCGCCGACCCGTACCCAGGTACCCAGGCCATTCTGCGAACGAATGCCGCCCAGCAGCAGGCTTTCGGCGCCCAAGCCGTTGAGCATGCCGACGCCCAAGGTCAGGTAGCCATCCAGCGACGCCGCGCCATCCGAGACCACCGCCATTCTGGGCGCCGCGATGTCCACCATGGCACCGCGATAGCCCGCGTCATGGCTGGCGGCCAGGGTGCCTTCGAACGCCAGCGAGGCGGTCGCTTCGATGCTGACCCGACCGGCATCGCCGGGCACCTGGCCGCCGCTGTCCCGGAAATAGTCCGAGGCCAGGGTGGAGCGGTATTCGGAACGCTGCCTCACCAGGCTGGCCGGCTCCACCCGGAAACCGCCACGGCGGCCGAGTTCGGCAAGTTGACCGTTTGCCTGCATCACGGCAGTCTGCCCTGCAACCACCGCCGCGCCGTCGATGAGCACGGCGTTCTGATTAGCCACCATGTCCTGGTAACCGGCAACGGCGGTTACTGTGAATGCGCCGGGCAGCGAAGCGTAACGCGCGGGCAGCAGGGTGTAGTGGCCATCCGTAAGACCGGGCACGCCGCTGAGGTAGATGGCCTGTCCCGCCAGCGGCTGGCTGGCCCCGTCCAGGTACTGGTTATCGATGGGGGCGAAAGCGCTGCTGTAACCCGGCAGAATCGCGTAGGTAGCGGGCGAATTTTTCGCATCCAGCACATCCTTCGAGCCGCCCAGGCCAGGGATCCATTCCTGCGCCAGCAGGTCGCCGCCGCCGCTGACATCCACCGTCGCGCCCTGCTTCACTGTGACATCAGGCGCCGACAGCAGCACGGCCTTCTCGGGTGCTGCCAGCTCCCGGCTGGCGCCACCGACGCTGTAAACCCATTTCCTGCCGGTCAGCACGGTGCCGCCCAGGGGGATGATCTGGCCCTCGGCAGAAACACTGGTCAGGCTGCCGGGCTGCAGGGTGAGTTTGTCATTGGCGGCAAGAAGAATCTGGCCGAATGGGGCCTTGATGGCACCACCCTGTTCGATCTCGTCGGCCTGCACCGCCAGCGTGCCGGCGGCGGACAGAACCGGGGTCGGCGCACCGTTGGCGACGAATGTCACCTTGCCGCCCTCACCCTGAACGTCGATTTCGTAATCCGTCAGGCTGGCGGGATAGATCTGCCGAGCGGTGAAAGTCAGGCTGCCGGTCGCGCCCAGTTTGCCCATCGGGTAGAGGCCAGAGGAAATGACGCCGACAGCGCGAATATCCCCGGCGCTGGTGAAGCCGGCGGTATCGAAGCCTTGCAGGCTCAGGTAACCGTTGAGGTCGATCTGTTGCGCGGAAACTGCGAGTCCGCTGCTGCCGCCGAGCACAGGCTGGAGTGTCTGACGCTGCGTGTACGTCGTGGTATTGCCGAGGCCGACATAGGCCGCAGCCAATGTCACTTGACCGCCATTCGCCTCGATTACCGGCGCATTGAGGATAAGGCTGCGATTCAGCGCCAGATCGACGTCGCCCTCGAAAACGACGGCGTGTTCGGCATTCAGCGCCAGCGCGGCGAAACCTGCATTCTCGATTCGCTCGGCGTCCAGCCGGACCCGGCCGGGGGCCGCCGCATCGATCCAATCGCCCGCCGCCAGCCCGTCCGCGAGACCGGCGTAACCGTTGCCCACGACGATCTTCCACTCCCGCTCGGGATCGATGCTGGGATAGGCGGCAGGATTGCCCGAAGTGGTGCCGGGATAGGGGGGCACCTTGAGTTCGGGGTCGATGGTTGCCCGATCCAGCGTCACGCTCAGGCTGCCGCCGATACTGCCGGGCGCGCCGGCGGCCAGGCTCGCATCCAGGATCGCACCCTCGCGCGCATCGACGGCGATTTTGCCGCCCGCCCCGGCCACACTCCGGCGTCGATAGGTAAAACCATTCGCCACAGGCGTGGCGACATCGAGCTCGGCCGATATGCCGGAAACATCGATGCGCGCGCCCGTCTGGGCCACGACGTAGCCTTTTTTCGCAGTCAGGCCGATCTTGCCGGCATCCAGTATCTGGCCGCGCAGCAGACCATCGTTGCCGGGCGTGTACACCACCGCGCCGGGAGCCAGCAGTTCCGCCGTCTTGCCGATCCAGATCGCTTGCGCCGCGTCGTAGCCGATCGAATCGGCACCGGGATCGTCCTTCATGGTCAGCCGGATTTCCCCGGCCGGCGCGGCGAGGCGGCCATCCACCCGCAACTGGTGCTGCGTGGCTGCAAGGTCCAGGATGCCGCCCGGTTCCAGGTCGATGCTGGCGCCCTCGCCCACCGTCAACCAGCCGACCGGGCTGCCATCGGCCAGGAACGCCTCCGAAGCGGTAGCCGCCAAAGTGACGTTCACCGCCTTGCGTTGCGCTTCCGGCACGCTTTCGAGATGGGAGAAGTCGCGCAGATCGGACCCGCTGGCCCGGCTGACGTGGTCCGTATCGAGGACGATCTGGGCCTGGCTGGGACGTATCTGCGTGTTTTCGCTGACCACCACGCTGTTCACCCCCTCCAGGACGTATTCGCCGAAGCCATTGCCGGTGAAGAAATCCGGGCTTAACAACAGCTCGCCATCCACCCCCCGTGCCTCCAGGCCCAGGGTCAGCGCCGCGGCCTTGAGGGTCAGTTTGCCGCCCTGGCCGTAACCGCCCCAGGCGCGCACTTCGCCGCCCAGTTCCGGCGCCGACCCAGCCGCTGCAAGGTCGATGCTGCCGCCCTTGCCGACTTTCAGCTTGCCGGCGCTGTTGAGCCAGGCGCCTGCGTCCGCGTTCAGAACACTGCCCGAGGCAAGCACCAGCACCGAGGCCGACTTGATGTCGATGCTGCCGCCGTTCATCACGACCGGGTAGCCAGGGTCGGAGGCCGGCAGGGGATCGTTGCTCCACTGGCCGGCGACCGAAAGCGTGACACCTTCGCCCACCCTTACGCCGGTATCCGCAATATCCTGGGTCGTCAGCGTCAACTGGCTGGACAGATCGATCTCGCCGCCGGGTGTGGTGATATCCGCATTCACCGCCACCTTGCCGCCCGTCAGGGTCAGCGAGCCATAGGCCGGAAGATCGAGCTGGCCGTCCTGCGCGACAGTGATCTGCCCATTGCTGTACAGCGCCAAATGGCCGACGCCGCTGCGGTTCAACATGCCGGTGGACAGCACGAAGCTTTGCCACTGGTCGGGCGAGAGTGACGAGCCGGCGCCGAAGCTGGGGGAGAGCGCGGTATAGGTCTCGCTCAGCAGCACGGCTGGGGCCTTCATGTCGCCGCCCTGCACGCCCGCCTTGGATGCGTCGCCAATAACCAATCTGGCCGCTGCCGGCAGTTGGTCGTACTGGGGCATCGAACCGTCGCCGTTCGGTTTCTGCCGCTGATAGGGGCCGACGATGGTCTGCGCGATCAGGTCGCCCTGCAGGGCATAGGCATTCGCCTGCATGGCGAGGCTACCGGCATTCTGGCCGTGGATATAGCCTGTGAGAAATTGTTGGGTACGCGGCAGGGTGATGGTGCGGGTCATCCCCCACTTCGGATCGGTGATGACGTAAAGATCGGCAACACCGTCATAGATCTGGTCTGCAGGTGCGTTACCGATGTCGAACGACTGCCCCGCCGACAGCAGTGTGCTGGTATAGCCGAAGCCGTCCCGGTAATTGAGCGAGCCGCCGGAAATGTCGATGGCGGCCCCCTGGCGCTGGATGATGTCGCCCTCGGAGCGCAGCGTCGCCGAGCCGCCGACGGAGAGCTTTTCGCCGATGCCGCGGCCGATCTGGCTTACATAGCCGGAGACATCGGCCAGAGAACTGTCCGGCAAGTCGCGGATGTCCACCCAGACCTTCTTGCCGCGGATGAAACCATTCTTGTTGAGCACGCTGTCGCGCATTTCCGTCCCGCGCAATTCCACTTCGATGAAGTTGCGCGCCATCTCGATATCCACGTTTTCCAGGCCGGAAACGTCGATGCGGCTGCCGCTTGCCATATAGATGCGACGGCCGGTGTCGATGCCGTCACCGCCAGTAAATAACGAACCGTCGGCCTGCGCCGAAAGGCTGACGTGGCCGCCCGGGACCACGATCTGCGCGCCTTCGTCCAGCACGATCCGGTTGCCCACCGCTTCCACGGTGGAGGCGTTGAAAGTCTGGCCATCGGCGATGGTTTGCTGGCTGCTCAGTTCCGGCAGAACTTCGGTCGTGCTGTTCCTGCCCAGCACGACTTCGCCCGTGTTCTGGGCAGAGATTACTTTCACTTGCTTATCGTCTCTGACCGTCTCGCCCTTCGCGTCCTTCTCATAGTCTCGCCCCTCCCGCGCCAACAGGCGAACGGAGCCCTTGTGGGTCACCGAGGTCGTGGCGCTCACCCGGCCCATCTGGTTCACCGCCAGGGCCACCAGCGTCGCGTTGCCGCGCTCGGCGACGATCCTGCCGACGCTGTCGTTGATCACCTGGCCCGAGAGTTTTACGTTCATGCCCTGGGCATCCTGGCCCTCGAACGGATCCACCTCAACCAGCATTCCGGCCAGTCCCCGATAGGGCGAATTTTCCGGCAAGCTGGCGAAATTTGGCGGTGCAGCCAGGTAGACCTTGCCACCAGCCGCCAGCACGGTCTGTCCTTCCGGGGAATGAATCTCGCCCTGGTTGATCACCTTCGGCGCAAACAACATGATGGCCCCACCCAACGCGGCTTCCAGCTTGGCATCCGGCTCCACCTTGATCAGGCTGTTGGCGAAACCTTCCGCCGTGCCTTTCCACTCGAATGCAGCGCTCACGTTACCTTTGTTGGTGCCCTCACCACTGTAATCGGTCAGGCTGAACAGGCCGTTGGGGTGGTTGAACACGGCATCGTCCAGGTCCAGCGTCGAGGCCACCAGTCCGCCGACGTTGATCTGGGCGCCGTTGGCGAACAGGATGCCGTTCTGGTTGAGCAGATATATCTGGCCGTTGGACTTCAGCGCCCCGGCGATCACGCTGGCATCGGCCTGCCAGATGTGGTTCAAAGTGGACGAATCCTTACTCGGCAGCTTGAATTCCATGCTGTAACCCCGGCCCACGTTCATGCTCTGCCAGTTCAGGATGGCCTTGTTGGTGGTCTGGGTGACGACGCCCTGGGTGCCGTTGACCCCGTAGCTGGCCGCGCCGCTGGTGACGAAAGCGGTGGGATTGGGGTTGGTGCCGCAAGCACCACCGTTGCACGCCACCGGCAACTCGGCCATGGCCGGGAATGCCAGGGTCAGCGCCGCCAGAGCAAGAGCGGGCCGGCTGCCCCTTGCCGGCTTGCCGCCGTCCTTACCTTGAGAACGGGCCGCCTCATGCGTCGGCACATACATGCCCAATTTCTTGTTGAAAACCAGGCGAAACAGGTTGGCATTCATGATCTAGCCTTCGTTAACCGCATAATTGTTCTGCCGACGCCCATCCTACGGCCGACTTCATGCCGCCTGTGCATGCCGCAGGCCATGGCTACCACTCGTAGCCCAGTTTGAAATGCGCCCGGCTATCGCCCGCCTGCACCTGGCCGGCATCCTCGAATGGATAAGCCAGGTCCAGGCTGCCGGTCAGGCCGCCCCGGCTCTTAAAGCGCAGGCCCACACCGGCGGAGAGCAGATCGAAACGGTTGGTCTGCCCGCCCACTGGGTTCTGCACGCGCAGGGTGGCGCCTTCCGCAAACACATACGGGATCAGTTCCGTCAGGCCGATGTCGACCAGGGATTGCCGGCCTGCGGTCAGCGAGGGCAGGCGCAACTCCACACCGCCGATCAGGCCGTCGTCGCCGGCGGCGGCGGATTCGGAATAGCCACGCACGCTATCCACGCCACCGGCGGCGAATTGCTCGCTGGAAATCAGCGGCCCGCTCGCCACCTGGGCGGCCAACTTGCCCTGCAGGTTCCAGCCGGCGGCAAACTGGTGGGTATGTTTAAGGTCCAGGCGCAGGTAGGCGTAGTTGGCCTTGCCCAGATAGCGCTTGCAGGCGAACTCGTTGAGGAACACGCCGGCCGAGCATTCCACCGTGTCGTCCACCAGGCCGCGCAGCGAGAAGTTCAGCGTCGTGGTGAGTTTCGTCTGGCTGGCCTGGCCCTGCAGCGTGCCTTCGTAGCCCAGGCTGAGCGGCAAGTAGGAAATCGGCGTGTTGGTACTGTCCGAACCCAGCAGGGTCACCGTCTCGTCGAAATCCTTGTAGTCCGCGCCCAGGGTCAGGCTATGGAAATAACCGGGCCGCGCTCGCAACGGCACGATGTAGCGCAAGCCGGCGATTTTGCCGTTGCCGATCACGTTGACATCGCCGACGACCGCCACGTCGCTCTCCGAGATCACCCCATACGCCGCCAGGTAATTTCCGGCTTCGGTCGGCATCACATAGGTCGCGGAAAGCACCTTGCTCTCGCTGGTTTTTTCCGGCGCGGTCTGCACGCTCAACGACAGGCTGTGTTCCTTCTGCCACAGGTTGTCGTAGCGTACCGAGGCGTTCAGGCGCGTCTGCGTGGTGTTGGTGGAATAGCGGTCGTTGAGTTCCACGTTGCCGTGCAGCGGCGGTTTGTCGTCTACCTTGAGTTCCACTTCCACCTTGCCTGGCGAGCGGCCTGGCCGCATCACCGGTGTTACCCGGCGGTCGCTGCCCTGGTTGACCGAAGCAAGCTGTTTCTGCACGGCCGGAAAGTAGGGCACGCTGCCTTCCGCCAGATCGGGCGTTTTCGCCTTGATCCGGCCCAGGGCGTAATAGCGCGCGCCGCTCACCCGCAGCCGTTCCACCTTGCCCTCAGTCACCCGCAGGCGCACCGTGCCGCCGGCCACCTCCTGCTCCGGGATGTCGACGAACACCGACAGATAGCCGCCGTCGTGATATGCCTTCTCCAGCGCGGTACGCGCCGCCTCCACATCCTGGATCGTCTTCTTCTCGCCCAGGCTGGGATAAACCGCCTCCTCGATGCGCATCGTCGGCAACACGGTGTTGCCTTCGACGACGTATTCCAGGATATCGAACCCCGCCTCCTGCGCCCGCGCGCCGCCGGCCGCAAGCAGCAACGCCAGGCCCAGGCGGCAAAGGATTGCCGCCCTACGGAATCGAGCGCCAACCCGTAGGTCGGCAATCCCTTGCCGACAATCCACCCACCCGCGCCAGCGGCCAATACTCCAAATAAACATGTTCACAATCCGACCCTTGCAAATGTTTGGCCATGGACCCAGGCAGCTCGAACCCATGGCCAAACACTCCAAAAAACAGCGCTTCCAACAAGCAAAAAACCACGCCCCGACGGATCGGGGAGTGGCAGATTCAAACGGGCGGCATTGCACCGCCCTTCATGCGGCTAACCTGGCTTAGAACAGCTTCTGCAGGGGAGCGCACATGTTGCCGTTGCGGGTGCCCTTGGCAACGACGGTGCTGACGGTCGGGTCATAGACCGGGGGCAGGGCCAGGGTCCAGGGCTTCTGGTAGCTGGGGTCACCGGCGCGGTCGATGAACTCGTCGGCGAAGGCGCGCTTCTGGCCGGAGAGGCCGGTCAGGTACTGCATGGTCAACTCGGAAGCGAACAGGTACTGGCCATCACGCAGGGCGTCGCGATTCGGGCAAACGCCGGACAGGGTGCCGGTGCTGGAGCAGGTCTCGTCGGCGACGTTGTTGGTGTTCTTGGCCATCTTGCCGGCGCCGTTCAGGGTGCGGAAGAACCAAGCGGTTTCAGCGCCCTTGTCACTCACCTTGCCGTCGGTGCCGTATGCACTGGCAACGCCGGTGGACTGCTGGCTGTCCAGGGACAGCACGCCGATGGCGCCCAGGGGGCCAGGAGCGGCAGAGAAGTTGGCGTTGTAATAGAGACCGTCTTCACCCTTGAACGTGTAGTCCAGGTTGTGCTGGGCGGCGTTCAGGCAGCGGCGCACGTCGCCGGAACCGGAGTTCTCGATGACGGTATAGCCAGCGGTGACGTCGATCTGGAACGGATCGACGGAAGTGCCGGTGCCGACGCCGGTGAAGGTGCTGGCATCCATCCGGGCGGGGGTGGTCTCGCCGCTGACGCCGCTGACCGCTGAACCGGTGGAGCAGGGGAAGTTGTTGAAGTACCAGTTGTAGCTGGTCTGGGTGCCGGAGCCGGGCACGCGGCGGCACACCACCACCTGGTTGCCGCCGGCGGGGGCGGTGCTGCCGTCGCCGATCTGGCTCCAGTCGGTCAGGTTACCGGTCAGCATGGCGCCGTAATCGGCTTCGGAGATGAAGGTGCTATCCGGCACGGCGGCGGTGGCGACGACGCCCATCATCAACGTGTTGACGGAACGCACGGTCAGGCCGGCGGTCTCGGTAGTAGAGAGCTGGGTCTTGCCGAATTCGACGTTGAACGGCTCTTTGAACATGAATGGGGCCACGTCGGAGACGCCGAAATCGGGCGCTTTCTCATCGCCGTTGGGGGTGATGTCGTCGCCAATAACCGGGCAGGCGTAGTAACCGTCGGTACCGGCGGCTGTGTCGCAGGTCTTGCCGGCAGCGCTGCTATATACGTTGGCCGCGTTCATGACGGCGACACCCTGGGCGCGGGCAACGGGGTTGACGCCCCAGACCGAGCCGCCGGTGGAACGTTTGATGAACAGCACTTTCTGGTTGCGGATGGAAGCGGGAATGCTGGCATCGTTCGACACTTCACCCAGGAAGGCGCGGGAAGTGGAGGTGCCGCCGACCTTGGCCTTGTACTTGTAGAAGCCGGGCTTGAACATGCCGGTGGCGATGGATTCCATGAACTCGTCCGGGGCGGTCGCGCCGGACATGAACACCACGACGGCACCGGCGGTGTCGGTGGGGCTGGTGGGGGCGACGGCGAAGACAGCGGGGGCGGCCAGGGCCATGGCGGCGGCCAGAACGGTTTGCTTCAGTTTCATTTGATGCTCCTGATTAAAAAGAAAGGCGATGCGGAGGCGGGAATTGCTTCCCGCCGTTACAGCGTTATTCGTCGGCAATCTCTTGCCGACCTACTACTCAAACCCGGCCATAGGGTGGGAATCCCTTCCCGCCCACACGACGTACAACTTTCAGATGAATCAGGCGACCTTGCGGCGACGCGCCAGCAGACCGACCAAGCCCATGCCCAGGGCCATGAAGGCATAGGTATCGGCTTCCGGCACCGGGGCGGCGGCGCCATAGGCCAGTACGCCGTTGTCGTCCAGGGTCCAGGCGCGATCCAGGCTGGGGGTGTTCTCGCCCAGTTGCGACTGCTTGACGACGGTGGTGGCGGAACCGGATGACACGGTCTCGGAGAACATCCAGAAATCCAGGCTGTCACCGATGCCGCCGTCGTTAGAGAAATTGATCTTGGTACCGACGTTATTGCCCCAGAGGGTAGAGCCGGAATAGGCGGCGCCATCAGCGGAAGTAGCAGTACTGGAAACATTCAAAGCGTTGTTGGTGTTCTCGCCCAGCGCATTCACAGCGGCCAGATGAGTTGCAGCTCCGGTAGCCCAACCGCGGAACTGGCTGTAGTTCTGGGTGGTGCCTGCGAAGCCGGCACTCACCGTCATGGCGGCGCGGTCTTGCGAGTAGGCGTCGAAGCCGGCCACGTTCCAGCGCAGGTTGCCTAGGTTGGCGGCGCCGGCCAGCCAGGAGGTCAGCAGCGCATCTGCGCTGAACAGGTAGGTCGGCTGCGGGCCGACTTCCACCGGGGAGGCGGCGGCGGAGGCGAAGCTGTTCAGGGCAATGCCCAGGTCGCGGGTGTAGGAACGGTCGTCGGCGGAGTCCGCGGTGCCGTTGTTGTCCCAGATGGACAGGAACAGCTCGCCGTTGCCGGGGTTGTTCTGGCCGTTGTCGATCTTGGCCTGGGCCGGGGCGGCCACTGCCAGCGCCAGCAGCGCGGCGATGAGGATTTTGTGTTGCATGTTTACTACTCCTTGGAGGGGGTTGAACTATCTTGTCGCAGTGGGTGGGCGCCACACCGTCCATGCGCTACCCGGGTGGGGCAGCACTCAGGGCGATTGGTGCAAGGCCATGTTAGGAAGACACTGTTACAGGTGCGACCACTCGAATTCCCCCTGTCATGAGCCATTCGGCTCATGGCCGCAAACCACTGGGAAGCCGCCACAGCAAGGCTAGCAGCCGGTTTTGACAAGACGATGAAGCTGCATGAGCGTCGGCATGAGCCGTTCGGCTCATGCCGACGCTCATGCCGGCAATAAACCCGCTTCGCCAACTCTTCGGCAGCTCGCGCACGAAGCCGCCCCACATGTCTTCGTAGGAGCGCCTTCCAAGGCGCGATTTTCAACGGCGGATCGCGGCGTGGACGCTCCTACAGGGCGCGCAGCCACGAATGCGGGCGAAAAGATCGGGGGGTTGCATGTATCGGAGCGGGCTTGCCTACCCTACGAGGCAGCAGGTAGGAGCGCCTTCCAAGGCGCGATTTTCAGCGGCGGAA
>JASJPK010000040.1:0-59703 GCA_031426735.1 Hydrogenophilaceae bacterium
CGAGGCTGACCTGGACGATGTTGACGCCGGGTTGCAGTTCCGCGTTGAACACCTGCTTTTCCTCGCAGGCGCCGGCGGGACTGGCGCAGGCGCTGACCCGCTTCAGCCCGCGCGTGCCGACCGCGCCCTTGAGTTCGCGGCCGTTCAGCGTGAAGCGCAATTGATAGGGTTCGTTGCCGGCGCGCTTGCGCTCGATCAGCACGGTGATGGCTTCGGTCTCGGCGCTGGTCTGACGTTCTTCGGCGCCGTCGATGCGGATGTCCCACGGCGGCGAGAAGGCGTCCGCCTCGAACTGCACGGGTTTGACGCTGTCCGGATTGGTCATGTTGCCGACGTTGTCTTTCTTCATGGCGGCGGGCGGGATGGCCGCGCCGCCAGTGAGCGCCTGGCGGATCAGTTCCGGCCGCTCGAACTTTTCGCGCAAGGCGTCGAACGGCAGGTAGTCCTCGCCGACGTTCCAGAACAGGCCATCGGTGCCATTCAGCGAAGCGGAGAAATAGCCGTCCGGCGTGTAGGCGATCCATTCGCCCTTGCCGCGCATCTTGATAGTGAACTTGAGCGCGAAACTGCTGCCGTCGTGGATCTGGACATCGCCGTTGTTCAGGCGCGCGACCAGCAGGTTGGGGCCGGGCAGATAGCCCGCCTCGCTGAGGCGGTCGCGCATGTCGACCATGGTGCGCAGCTTGCCGCCTTGCATGACATACAGATTGCCGTTGGGCTGATACAGGCCGATGCGGTCGCCGCCCAGCGCGAGGCGGGTTTCGATGCCGAACGGCGACTTGGTTTCGCTGCCGTCCGGCAGGTTGTAAACCAGCCCGTTGCTGCCGAACTTGAACTCGACGGCATCCGGCCCGGTGAATTCGAAGCCGGCCGGCGGGTTGTTGAACGAGAAGGTGCGCACCACCTTGGCGCTGCGCGTGTCGATCAGATACGCCTTGCTCGAAGTCACCCAGGGCGTGCCATAGCCGTCCTGCCAGGATGGCAGCACGAGCAGCCAGCGGTCACCCGGCGACAGCGCCATTTGCGTGCGCGTCTGGTGCGCGCCCAGGCGCAATTGCCCGGTGATCAGTTCAATCTCGACTCGCCGCGCGCCGCCGCCCTTGATATCGAGCAGATGGATCGTGGCGCGCAGATCCGGCTTGCCTTCGGTGTTGTCGTGCTGATCGACGACGACCAGGTTCTCGCCCCAGACATCGGGGTATTTATTGATCAGTTCCTTGTTCGGGAAAGCGCCCTCGCCGACCAGTTGCAGCTTGTCGACATCGAAGCGACGCCAGGTTCCCGGGCTGTAGCTATTGGCTTGCAGCAGGTTCTCGCCGATGCGGCGCCAGCTGGTATGCAGCGGCGACAGGTCGTAGACGCGGGTGAACGTGGTCATGTCGAAGATTTCGGCACGTTCCGACGCGGTCACCAGCATGCGGTTCGAGGCGGGGAAGGTCATCACGCCATAGGCGCCGGCATTGCCGGCTTCCGGCTGCAGCGACACAACGCTGGCGTCGGTCAGATTGCGCAGCGCATAGCCGGGAGATTTGAGCTGGAACAGCGTGTCGCCGTCGGCACTGTAGGCTTGCGGCGTGGCGTCCTCCCAGGTTTCGATGACGCGCATGGCGGCGATGTCGATACGCTGCGCCTGCTTGCCATTACCGGCGACGCTGACCTCGGACGAATCGGGCCGCGCCAGCAGCGTGCTCGGCACGCCCAGCGGCACGCGCAGTTCGCCATGCAGTTTCCAGTCCGCGGTGTTCCAGGCGTACAGCCTGCCGCCATTGTTGCCGGCGACCAGATAGCGGCCATCGCCGCTGGCGGCGAGCGAATGCACCCAGTCGACTTCGTCCAGTTCGCGCACGGATTTCAGCGATTTCTCGTCGATGACATGGACCTTCGGGTAGTTGGCGCAGGACAGCGCGATCTGCCCATTCGCCAGCCAGGCCATTCCCTTGCTCAGGCAGGACAGGCTGGCGACCGGGGCGATGCGGGCGGTGGTCAGGCCGGGCAATGACAGAATCGCCACGTTCTCTTTCAGCGAGACCGCCAACTCATCGCCGCGCGGACTCAATGCGTAGCCGTTCGACAGTGCCAGCATGCGGCGGGCGGCGATCTTGCCGCTCTTGATGTCGTAGATCAGCAGTTCGCGGTTATCCAGGCCGTTGATCTGTTTCACTTCCAGACGGGTAATCAGGTAACGGCCGTTTGGGGTGATGAACAGCGGCGCACCTTCGGCATATTCGGTCAGCCGGGCGTTGTTCTGCAGATCCCACAGATAGCTGGGGCCTTCGCCGATGATGGCCCAGCGGCCGCCGGCGACGGGCAGGATCTTGCCGGACGGCAGGTTGTCCTTCTGTGCCAGCGTCGGCGCGCTCAGCGTGCCGACCGGGCGGACCTCGACGCGACGATTGCGCGCGCGCCCTTCCTCGCTTTGGTTGCTGGCCAGCGGCAGGCTGAACGCGTAGCCGTGCGAACGCAGACGGTCGCCCGGCACGCCGAGCCGGACCAGGCCGGCGACGATGGCTTCGGCGCGTTCGCGCGACAGCCTTTCGTTCAAATCGACGCTGCCGCGGTTGTCGGTATGGCCGCTGATTTCGAACACATATCCCGCCGCCGCCGGCGCTTTCAGCAGTGCCGCCAGCTTGTTCAGGTCGGGCGTCGCCGAGGCGGGCAATTCCGCCGAACCGGTGGCGAACTCGATGCGCAATTCGATGCGATCGCCGAACTGCCTGAACCAGTTCTGCAGGAATGGATGTTCGCGCTCGTACTGGCTGCGGTTCTGTTCCGCCGCGCGCAGCTTGGCGACGCGGCCCCAGTCGGCGCGATAGGTCGGGCTGGACGCATCGGCATAGCGATCCAGTTCGCGGGCGGCCTGCGCCGCATCCTGGTTGCAGACGGCGAGTTCGAAGCGGTTCTCGGGCGACTTCAGCGTCGCGAAGCGCGCTTCCAGTTCGCCGGCCAGCGCGGCCAGCGGGTTGCACCAGCCGGCTTCGCTGTTGGCGGCAAGCATCGTGCCGAACAGCGTGTTGCGGTCTTCCTCCGTGTAGGCGTTGGCGATGGCGCGCCTGTAGGCGGACAGCACGCGCGGCGACGCGCCCTCGGTGCGGATCATCGCCTCGGCCCAGGCGTACAACTCGTAGGGCACTTCATTGGCTTCGGGCGCCGGCAGGTTTGCCTGCACCCAGTCGGCGGCGATGCCGAGATCGTAGTTATTGAAGGCGGCGTACTTGATGAACTCCGGCGCCAGCACCTGGCTGAACTGCTTTTCGATGTCGATCAGCTTCTGCCGTTCGGCGCTGCCGGCCAGCGCATTCTTGAAGTTGTCGCGCAGGTAGGCGATGGGCCGCGGCTCGCGATGGCCCGCTCCGATGTAGGCGGACATGACCTGGGTGGCGACATCCAGACGCGACTCGCCGCCCCGGCTGTCGAACAGGTCGCCCGATTTCAGCTCGGCCAACGCCTCCCAGGCCTCGAACGGCGCGTCGTCATGGCGCACGGCCGCTTCGTATTTGCTCAGCGCCCGATCCAGGTCGTTCGCCTTTTTGGCATCGTCCGCCGCGATGTAATCCCACAAGTAGCCGTCGCCCAGTCTGGCGCGGTACTTGGCCAGTAGCGCATCGGCTTCGGCGGCACGTTTGAGATCGTGTTTGAGTACGGAATAGGCATGCAGCAGCACATGGCCGGAGAAGAAAGTCGGGTCGATTTCGAGCAGCCGATAACGCAGGCGCAAAGCGTCATCGAAGCGTTTCTCGTTGGTGTAGTCGGCAGCCAGGTTGTACAGACAAGGCTGGTATTTCGGATATTTCGCAACGCATTGTTCGTACCCGCCGATCCGGTCTGCCGGCTTCTTCAGACCCTGCAACCAGGTTTGCGCGAACAGGCCCTGCGGCGATCCGGCATGTTTTTCGGCCAGATAACTGCGGATGCGCACCTTGAGGCCGAAGCTGGGCGAATCCCACGACTGCATCAGCAATTTCTCCGGGTCGCGCGTGCCGAAATCGTCGATGCGCCACTTGTCGGCACTCCAGACAGTGCCGGCCGACATCAACAGCAATGCGGCGAGGACCGCCCAAGACGGAAAAATCCTGATCTTCATGTTTACTCCATAAACTCAAATGGACTGCGGTTGGAGCGCCGGCGGGACGCCGGCCTTTCCGGATCGAGGCTCGAACAGCCGGCGGGACGCCGGCGCTCCACTGGGTGACGCGCCACGCACGGTCACTTGCCGGCCACATCGAAACTGCCGACCAGAACTTCCTCTTTCTGGCATGGACTGCGGTTGGAGCGCCGGCGTCCCGCCGGCCTTTCCGGATCGATGCTCGAACAGCCGGCGGGACGCCGGCGCTCCACTGGGTGATGCGCCACGCACGGTCACTTGCCGGCCACCTCGAAACTGCCGACCAGAACTTCCTCTTTCTGGCCGGACAGGCGCAACGTGACGTTTGCGTCCTTCTGTGCCGCCGTGCCGAAACCGGTGGACAGGCGCAGCATCAACGTCGTGTAGGGCGACAGCACCTGCTGGCGGTGGCCGTAGAACTGGGCGCGGATTTCGTAGCGGCCCGGCTTGGCGGTTTTCAGCGAATAGGTCTCCGGGCCGTAGCCGGCGGTGAAGTCGCGCGACAGCCTGCCGCCCTGATAGCTGAGCGGATGGCTGTAGTAGGTCTTCTCGCCGTTCGGGTCGATCACCCACAGATCGATGTCGGTGTTGTCGGCATCCCAGGCCAGCACGGCGCGCAGGTCGAGCGGCAGGTTGCGCAGCAGGCGCGGATCGATGCGACTGACGTCGAGTCCCGGCGTGCGCGCGACCAGCGCATTCAGTTCGGCCAGCGCGGTCAGGTCGATGTCGGTGAAGCGGCCGTCCCACGGCCGCGCGGCGGTTTCCCACAACGCATCCAGCGCCGCCTGGCCCTGCCCGTCGGCGGCCAGGGCCAGGCCGAGGTCGCGCCAGGACTGCGGCTCTTCCGGCGCCAGTTCGCGCACGCGTTGCAGCAACGGCAAGGCCAGCTGCGTGTGCCCCGCCTGCAGCAGGCGATAAGCCAGGATGCGCAGGATGTGGCGGCTTTCCAGGTCCATTTCCGCCAGATTGGACAGCACGCGCAACGCCAGATCGGCTTGGCCTTTCTCGAAGAACACGTCGGCGGCATCCAGGAAAAACGCCGTGCTGTTGCGCTGACCGGGCAGTTCATCCAGATAGACGGCATAGCGCTCGGCAGCGCTGGCGGCGCGCAGACGCTGGGCATAGGCGGTATCGGGCTGCCACTTCTGCAGATGGATCGAAGCCGTCGGGGCGCTGGCGCCGCCGCTTGCCGGCGCGGCGGCAGGCACCGGAGAAGGCGCGGCCAGCGCCATCGACTGCATGAAGGCAGCGGCCGGGGCAGCGCTGGCGCGGCGGGATTCGCTCGCCCGCATCTCGCCCATCACGGCTTCCCGCGCCGCCGCGCCGACACCGGCGGGCTCGGCTTTGGCGACGAGTTTCGGCGGCGCATCCTTGGGGAAATCGCGTTGCCACCAGGCCACGACTTCGCCGAAACGGCGTGCCAGATCGTCCAGATGGCGGCGGCGCTGCGCCGGGGAGTCGGCTTCCGTCGTGCCGACGCGAGCCAGGTATTCGTGGCGCATCGGTCCCGGCGGCGGCGTGACGCGATAGCGCAAGTGATCGTCCAGGCTTTCCAGCACCAGCAGCGAGGTCTGGCTGGACACCAGGCCGAAGCGGCTGCCCAGGCGTTCGATTTCGGCGCGGTGCAGATGCCGCCGCGCTTCCAGTTGCGCGATGCGATAACCGGCCCAGCGTTTCGCTGCGACAGCGGCAACCAGTTCGATCGATTCCGGTGCCGACTGGATGCGCAGTTGCTGCTGCGTGAACGTGCCATCCGCCAGTTGCAGGCAGTAATTCAGCTTCGCTTCCTCTTGCGTGAGGCGGCCGGCGAGGCGCAAACGGCCTTGCTGCGGATACAGCGAAGGTGCCACCAGATCGGCGGTGCCGCTGAGCTGGCCGACCAGGAAACGCGGCCGGATCTGCTGCAATTCGGCGATGGCCTGCGCCGTATCGAGCCGGTTCAGATCGAGATACTGGCCGCTGCCTTCCGAACTTTCCGCCAGTTCGCGCAACAGGTTGGCATTGCCGGCAGCGGCGGCATGGATGCTGTAGAGCGGCAGCGCGGCGGGCTTGGGCTGATAGACGGCGCCCCAGTTGGCGAGACCGTCGCTGAACAGCAGCGCGATGTCCGCATCGATCCCGGCCGGCACCTCCCAGGCCGCCGGGTTGCTGGCGCCGTCGTAGGCCACGGTTTGCAGCGTGGCCTGCAGCGCCTGCCAGTTGCCGTCGACGATGTTGAATTCGCGCGGTGCTTCGACGTGTATTTTGTCGCGTGCCAGCAGCAGGCTGACCTTGAGCTGCGCGAAAGTCTTGAAGTAGGCGTCGAGCAACGCGAACTCGCGCGCATGGTCACGCGCCGCGCCGGAACCGGACGCATCCCAGATCAGCGCCATCGCTTTCGGCGCCGGACGCGGTGCGGGTGCCAGGTCGAACGGAATTTCGGCATGGAAGTAGTCGGCGCCGTCGAAGCGGTCGCTGAACACGGTTTCCACCGTTTGCGCCGGCCAGCTCAGACCGACCGAACGCTGGCTGGCAAACTTGGCGCGTTCCAGCAGCACCAGCGCATCGCCGTGCCGGCTCACCACCTCGGCGCCGCGCAGCTCCGGCGCCAGCCGTACCTTGTCGGCGGCGAGGCCGTGCAGCTTGATGGCCAAGCTCAGCCGCGTGTCGGCAGCGAGATTCAGCGGCAGGCGGTAGCTGACGCGGCCGTCCCGGTCAGGCAAGAGCAGTTCGCTGATTTCCAGGCTGACCCGGCGCGGCTTGCCGGGCAGCAACGGGTAGATGCGCAGTTTGAAATTGTTGCCCAGCGTCTGTTCCAGCAAGGCCGGATCGGCGCCGCGCCGTTCGATCGACTCGAACACTTCCTGGCCGCGCCGCTTGCTGACCGGCACCGCCGGCAACATCTGGCCATCCAGCGACTCCAGCGCAAAGCCGGTGACGTCCTGCCCGTCCAGCAGCGGAAACTGCAATTCGCCTTCGAGCTGGCGCGAATTGGGGTTGAGGAAGGTCAGCTCGATGCGGGTGGTTGCCAGCGTACCGGCGACTTCCGTCTTGACCGCGGCGGCGAGCAACTGGATCGGTTGCGCCGCCTGTGGTGCACGGATCAGCGGCAGCAGCGTTTGCGCCGCGGCGGTAGAAGAAACCACCAACAACAGAATGCCGGCCAGGCGGCGAACGGTGCGGACTGCGGACGGGAGGGTCATGGCTGCGGATGCAGTTCAGTTGAAGTGGGAAAGCGACGCGACAAGGCCGGCAGCCAGGGTGCGAGACCGGCAGGTTCACCGATCAGGCTCTGCTTCAGCACAGCCTCCGGCGCGTCGCCGTGGCGGCCTTCGGTAATCAGCAGCACCGGAAAGTTCAAGCCGCGCGCGGAATGGCGGGAAACGCTGGCGCCACGCGCCAGCGTGCGGCCATCCAGATCGAGCCGGAAACAGTGCTCGCGCAGTTCGCCGAGCGGCTGTGATGCTCCCGGATTAAGCCAGCCCGGGTTAAGCCAAGTTTCGCCACCCTGCCAACGCAGTCGCAGCGGCCCGTCGACGCGGCGCCATGCCGCCGGCTCGGGTAGGTTGGCGACAGCTTCGCAGTCCTCCAACCGGCCCGGCCTGGCCGGTTCGGCGAGATAGAGCGACAGGCCGGCATCGGCCTGCGCCGCCGCGCTTGCCGGCAGCATCGGCGCGGCAAACGCCATGGCGAGGACACACCTGCGCAAAGTCGATCTGGTTGAAGGCATGGATGCTTGGAAGCGGACGGCAAGGATCGAGAGTTTGCACGCAAGCGGTAGCGAAAGAACAGATCAACGGTTTGTTTGAGTGGCTTCACGTAGGAGCGCCTTCCAAGGCGCGATGGCCGGAGCAATCGCGCCTTGGAAGGCGCTCCTACGACGTTCCGCAACTGCGGTTTTAGGATCAATTCCCCGGCGGACGCAGATAGCTGTCGCTGGCTTCGTCGAGCTGGATTTCCATCATGCCGCCCGCCTCCTTCTCGACCTTGGCGCCGACCAGCCCGGGGAAGGTCAGCACCAGCGCGACCATGACCAGCTGGATCAGCACGAACGGAATCGCGCCCCAATAGATATCGCTGGTGCGCACCGACTTGGGCGCGACGCTGCGTAGATAGAACAGCGCGAAACCGAACGGCGGGTGCATGAACGAGGTCTGCATGTTGATGCCCAGCAGCACGCCGAACCAGATCAGGTCGATGCCCAGCTTGGCCGCCACCGGCGCCAGCAGCGGCACGATGATGAAGGCGATCTCGAAGAAATCGAGGAAGAACGCGAGCAGGAAGACCATCAGGTTGACCGCGATCAGGAAGCCGATTTCGCCGCCGGGCAGCGCGGTCAGCAGGTGTTCCACCCAGAGGTCGCCTTCAACCAGGCGGAACACCAGCGAAAACACCGTCGATCCGATCAGGATGAAGATGACGAAACTGGTCAGGCGGGCGGTGGAATCCATCGCCTGTTTGAGCAGGTCCAGGCTCAGGCGGCGTTTCGCCAATGCCAGAGCCAGCGCGCCGGTCGCGCCCATTGCGCCGCCTTCGGTCGGCGTGGCGATGCCCAGGAAAATGGTGCCCAGCACCAGGAAGATCAGCAGCAGCGGCGGCAGGATCGAGGCGCCGGCTTTCAGCCACAGCGCCTTGCCGCGCAGCATCCGCGCTTCCACCGGCAAGGCCGGCACCATGGCCGGCCTTGCCAGCGTCAGCATGAACACGAAGAGCAGATAGCAGCCGGCCAGCATCAGGCTGGGCGTCAGCGCACCGCGATAGATGTCGCCGACGGAGACGCTCAACTGGTCGGCCAGGATGATCAGCACCAGCGACGGCGGAATGATCTGCGCCAGCGTGCCGGACGCGGCAATGACGCCGCAGGCGACGCGTTTGTCGTAGCCGTAGCGCAGCATGATCGGCAGGGAAATCAGGCCCATCGCGATCACCGTCGCCGCCACCACGCCGGTCGTCGCCGCCAGCAAGGCGCCGACCAGCACGACGGCGTAAGCCAGGCCGCCGCGCAGGGCTCCGAACAACTGGCCCATGCTGTCGAGCAATTCTTCCGCCAGGCCGCTACGCTCCAGGATCAGGCCCATGAAAGTGAAGAACGGGATCGCCAGCAAGGTGGCGTTCGACATGATGCCGAACACGCGCTCCGGCAAAGCCTGCAACTGGGCGAACTCGACATAGCCCAGCTGCATGCCGATCAGACCGAACAGCAGGCCGTTGGCGCCCAGCGCGAAGGCGACCGGATAGCCGATCAGCAGGAACACGACCAGACCGGCGAACATCAGCGGCGCCATCAGTTCGAACATCAGACGATTTCCTCGGCCTGTTCGGTTGCGAACGGCAGATGCCCGGCCAGCATGGCGGCGCGCTTGACGATCTCGGCCACGCCTTGCAGGAACAGCAACCCGAAGCCGAGCGGCAAGGCCAGCTTGATCGGCCAGCGCAGCAAGCCGCCGGAATCGGGCGAGTGTTCCTGAATCGCCCACGACTCGGCGAACACGCTCCAGCCGAACCAGGCCATCAGGCCGGCCACCGGCAACAGGAACAGCACGCCGCCAAGCAGGTCGACCCAGGCGCGCGTGCGCGGCGAAAAACGCCCATACAGCACGTCGATGCGGACATGGCCGTTGTGCTTCAGCGTGTAGCCGGCGCCGAGCAGGAAGATCAGCGCAAACAGATACCACTGCAATTCGAGCCATGCGTTGGAGCCGAGATCGAAGCCGTAGCGCAGGCCGGCATTGCTCGCCGAAACCAGCGTCGCCGCCAGCACCAGCCACTTCACGCCACGGCCGATGGTTTCGTTGAGCGCGTCGATACCGCTCGCCAGCGCCAGCAAACGGCGCATCAATCGCCCGCGATGGTCATCTGGTCGATCAGGATCGAGCCGACCCGGCGCGAGCCGCGCGTCTCCACATCGGAACCCAAGGCAACGATGCCCTTGAACATGTCGCGCAGATTGCCGGCGATGGTGATTTCTTCGACCGGGTAGGCGATGACGCCGTTTTCCACCCAGAACCCGGCGGCGCCACGCGAATAGTCGCCGGTGACCATGTTGAGGCCGTGGCCGAGCAGTTCGGTGACCAGCAGGCCGTTGCCCATTTTCTTCAGCAGGGCGGCGAAGTCTTCGCCGGTGGAGGGCACGATCAGGTTGTGGTTGCCGCCGGCGTTGCCGGTGCTGTGCATGCCCAATTTGCGCGCGCTGTAGCTGCCCAGGAAATAACCCTGCACGACGCCGTCTTTGACCACATCGCGGTCCTGCGTGGCGACGCCCTCGGAATCGAACGGCGAGGACGACAGGCCGCGCGGGAGGAACGGCCGTTCCTGCAACTGGAAAAAGTCGGGAAATACCTGGCTGCCCAGGCTGTCGAGCAGGAAGGACGACTTGCGATACAGATGGCCGCCGGAAATCGCCGACACGAAGCTGGCGACCAGGCCGGTGGCAATGGGCGCCTCGAACAGCACCGGACACTGCCTCGTGCTCAGCTTGCGTCCGTTCAGGCGCCGCACGGTGCGCTCGCCGGCGCGGAGACCGACGCTCTCGGCGGAATCCATGTCCGCCGCCGCGCGCGCCGTGGTGTACCAGTAGTCGCGCTGCATTGCGTCGTTCTCTTCCGCAATCACGGCGCAGGACAGGCTTTGCCGGCTGGTCGGATAACCGCCGGAAAAACCGAGCGAGTTGGCGTAAATGAATTGCGAAACCTGACTCGACAGCGAACCGCCCTCGGAATTGGCGATGCGCGGGTCGACGCCGAGTGCGCTCGCCTCGCAGGTGCGCGCCAGTTCGGCGGCGGCTTCGACGCCGATATCCCAGGGATGGTAGAGGTCGAGTTGCGGCATCAGGCCGTCCAGCATGTCGGCACGTGCCAGCAAGTCCGGCTCGGCCAGGCCGGCGCATTCGTCCTCGGCGGTATAGCGCGCGATGCTGAGCGCCTTTTCCACGGTGCGCGCCAGGGCGTCGGCGGAAAAATCGGAAGTGGAGGCATGGCCGCGGCGCTGGCCCAGGTAAACGCTGATGCCGATGCCCTTGTCGCGGTTGTGCTCGATGGTTTCGATCTCGCCATGCCGCACGGAAATCGACAGGCCGCTGCCTTCGGAAACCTCCGCCTCGGCAGCGGTCGCGCCGCCGGCCTTGGCCAGATCGAGCACCTGGGCGGCAAGCCCTTGCAGGGCATCATGGGTGAAACTGAATGGGCTGTTGGAAGGATTGGACACGGCTTGACCTGAGGAAATCGGCAAAGTCGTTATGATACCAACCCATTTCCTGGCTCCCGGTAGCGTAACTATGCAAGATCAAGATTTCGAAGACGGCGAACACATCGTCAGCAAAAGCCAGCGCAAACGCGAAAGCACCGCACTGCAAGGCCTCGGCAAGGAATTGTTCGAACTTTCGCGCGACCAGTTGAAGAAAATGAATCTGCCGGAAAAGCTGCTCGACGCGTTGCTGGAGGCCAAGCGGCTGACCAGCCACGAGGGCATCCGACGCCAGATGCAATACATCGGCAAAGTCATGCGCGATGTCGAAGTCGAGCCGATCGATCAGCAACTCGCGGTGATTCGCGGCGAATCGAATGTCGCCAAGGCGGCATTTCACGCGCTGGAAACCTGGCGCAGCCGCCTGATCGAAGAGGACCCGGCCCTGAACGAGTGGCTGGCGCTGCACCCGGACACCGACGTCCAGCAGATGCGCCAGCTGATCCGCAATGCCCGCAAGGAAGCTGCCGAGTCGAAGCCGCCCAAATCGAGCCGTGCCTTGTTCAAACTTTTGCGCGAGATGAGCGAACGCGCGGTCTAGTCTGTCGTTGCACTGGAGCGCCGGCGTCTCGCCGGCTTTCGGCTTCGTGGTGGGGCGAGGCACAAACCGCCGGCGGGACGCCGGCGCTCCAGTCGGGCTGAAGCCCGACCCACATTGGCAGCGCTTACGTTCCCTCAAGAGTGCGCCACTACACTTGCGCCGGGATTTTTTCGTCACGGCAGTCGAGAAGCCAACAGGCACGCGCCGATATATCGGCAACACCGGCGAATCCGGTCGCACAAACCCGGCGCGGACGCCCCGCGCACGCAGCCTGCCAGCAGGACATCAAGCTTTATCCGCGCGCAGCCGGCAAAATGGCACGTTGCTTGCTGTATCCCCTTAAGTCCAACTTCCGATAAACGCCGTGCCGCGCTCTGCTCGCCCCCCTGTCCAGAAGACCGAACCCGCACTGGGATCGGCACGGGCGTTCATCTGCCATACCGGCGTACTGGCGCATCTGCTCGGCGAACTGGGCGGACGCAAAGAACTGGAAAGCGACACCGCGAACCTGCTGGTGCTCGATCCGGTGCTGGCCTTGCGGGCGCTGGAGGCTTATGCGCAATCGCATGCGGGCGAGTCGCTGAGTTCGGCCAGCGCATTTTTCACCCATGCCGATCTGCTCGATGCACTCGACGCCTGCACGCTGAAAAGCATCGCGACCACGGCAGCGACCGAACAACTCGCCCGCGCACCCAACGACGCGCAGGACGCGATCTGGCGTCTGGCCTTGCGCAGCGCCGTGTTGAGCCGCCTGCTGGCAAGAGCCATCGATTACCCCAGCCCGGACGAAGCCTGGCTGGCCGGCTTGCTGGTCTGGCTGCCCGAGTTTTCGCATGCGCTGGCCGCCGACGCGGCCCATCCCGCCGCCGATCATGCCGCGCAAGCGCTGCAAGCCAGCCAGGCGGCGCTGGACCGTTTGCCGTTGCGCACCTTCCTGCCGGATGCGTTGCGTTATCTGCATGAACCCGCCGAACGTCTGCGCGATGCCGCACCGCTCGTGCAATTGGCTGTGGCGGCACATCGACTGGCCCAGCTCGGCGCTGCCGCAAGCTCGAGCAAATCCGAAATTTCGCTGCTGGATGAGCTATTCTTGACCGCGAAAATTGACCAGAAAGCCCTAGGGGAAATGTTTAATAAAGCGGAACAAACGGTTGGCGCCATCTATGCCGAAAACGGTTGCAAGCAGGTCGGCGAAATGGCGCTGGAGCTGATCCGCTACAACCAGCTCGAACTTGCCGCCAGCGCGATGCACGAAAACAGCGAAACCGCCATCCTGACCCTGGCCAATCTGCTCGCCAGCCAGGAGGGTCTGGCCGACCCGATCTACCTGAAACTGAACAAGCGCACCAGCTTCCTCGAAGCCAGCGCCCTCGGCAGCCACGCCGCGCCGCCGATTTCGATTCGCGTCGAAGGCAGCAAAACCGCAGCCGTCCGCGCCTTGTTCACGCGCTCCGCCGTCGTCGTGCTGGAAAACAACGGCAACGATGCCGCCGTGCTCGACCTGCAGTTGATCCGCCAGGCCGATTCCGACGGACTCGTCGCCATCCCGGTCGGCGTAGGCACGAGTCAGGGCGTGCTGCTGGTTTGCGGCAGCGCCTCGGCCATCGCCGCCGTCGCCGCCATGCCGAAACACTACGCCCGCATGGGCGAACTGGCCGGCCGCGCGCCAGTGCAGAGCATCATCGTCGAAACCGGTCACGGCTATCCGGATGAACAGGGCGATGGCTTGCCGGCGCGGGTGCGACGGGCCGCGCACGAGATCAACAATCCGCTCGGCATCATCAAGAATTACCTGGCCATCCTGAAGGTCAAGCTGGGCGACGACGCGCCCATATCCGACGAACTGCGCATCATCTACGAAGAACTCGACCGCATCGTGCGCATCGTGCGTGGCCTGACCCACGACGATGTCGAGCCCGGCCGGCTGAACGAAGCCTCCGATCTCAACGCGCTGATCCAGGATCTGGTCAAGGTCACGCAGCCGACCTGGCAAGGCAAAGGCATCCAGGTTTCCACCCAGCTGACGCCGGGACTGGACCGCCTCAGCAACGACCGCGACAAGTTGAAACAAATCGTGCTTAACCTGATGCTCAATGCGATCGAAGCGACGCCGGCCGGCGGCACGGTACGCATCGAGACTGCTGCCTTGTCGAACCACCGCCACGAACACTTCATCGAAATTCTTGTTGCCGATTCCGGCCCCGGCATTCCGCCCGATGTCGCCGAGCGGATCTTCGACCCGCTCGATTCCGCCAAAGGCGACGGCCACGCCGGCCTCGGTCTTTCCATCGTCAATTCGCTGACCCAAGCGATGGAAGGCAGCATCACTTTCAAGACCGGTGCATCCGGTACGACATTCCAGATATCATTGCCGGCGAACTGACGGGCTATGTCTTCCGATATAACCCTTACACGTTAATCCCATATGAATCGAAGGGTTTTCCGATGCATGGTCACGCGGTCGCAGGCTCGAACCAGTCCCTGATCAGCCTGCTGATCGTCGAGGACGAACCGCGTTATCTGGAAAGCACACGTCTGCTGTTATCGCAGCACGTACACAGCATCGACGCCGCCCTCACCGCCGCACAAGCCTTCGCCCTGCTGTCCGCCCGATGTTACGACGTCGCTCTGCTGGATCTGCGCCTGCCGGACGGCAATGGGCATGAAATCATGGCCTACATCCGCGCGCACCATCCCGCCTGCCGGATCATCGTCGCCAGCGGCGACAGCCAGATCGAATCTGCCATTCAATCGTTGCGCCTGGGCGCCTACGACTACCTGCGCAAACCCTACGAGCCGGAAGAGCTGATCAAGACGGTACGCAACGTCGTACAGAAACTGCAACTCGAACGCGACAACGCGCGCATGGTGCATCAGCTCGAACAATCCGAGCAGTGGCACCGCCTGCTGGTGAACACCTCGCCGGATGTCATCTACACGCTCGATGCCGGCGGCCGCTTCACCTATCTCAACGACAGCATCGTCGGCACGCTGGGCTACATGCCGGGCGAACTGATCGGCCGCGACTACACCACGCTGATCGCGCCGGATCAAATGGATAACGCGCTCTACCACTTCAACGAACGCCGCACCGGCGAACGCGCCACGCGCAATTTGGAATTGCTGCTGCGCCGCAAGGACGATCTGCTCAGCAGTCTGACCGAGCGGACCTCCGATCAACGTGTCGTCGTCGAACTGTCCGCAATGGGCATGTACCGCCCGACCAACCTGGGCATGGGCGAATTTCTCGGCACCTACGGCGTCGCGCGCGACATCAGCGCGCGCAAGCAGGCGGAAGCGACCATCGCCTTCCAGGCCTATCACGACCTGCTCACCGGCCTGCCCAACCGCTCGCTGTTCAAGGACCGCCTCGGCCAGGCCATGGTGTATGCCAAGCGCCACGGCCAGACCATGGCGACGCTGTTCCTCGACATGGACCACTTCAAGGTGGTCAACGACACGCTCGGCCATCTTGTCGGCGACGGTTTGCTGCAGGCGCTGGCACAACGTCTGCGCAGCAGCCTGCGCGAGGGTGACACGCTGTCGCGCATCGGCGGCGACGAGTTCATGCTGCTGCTGCCGCATATCCGCTCGCGCGACAACGCCGCCTACATCGCCCAGAAAATCATCGCCTCGCTGAAGCAGCCGTTCAACATCGAAGGCAACGAGCTGTATGCCGGCATGAGTATCGGCATCGCGATCTACCCGGACGACGGCGACAACATCGAAACGCTGATCAAGCATGCCGATATCGCCATGTACCACGCCAAGGATCACGGCCGCAACGACTACAAGTTCTTCACGCAGGATCTGCACAAATCGTTCACCGGCCGCCTGGCAGTGGAAAACGAGATGCGCCACGCGCTGGAGAAGAAGGAATTCGAGGTGTTCTATCAGCCCCAGGTCGCCGTCGAAAGCCAGCGCATCCGCGGCATGGAAGCGCTGATCCGCTGGAACCATCCGACCCGCGGCATCGTTTCTCCGAACGATTTCATTCCCATCGCCGAAGAGTCCGGCCTGATCACGCCGATCAGCGAATGGGTGATGAGCGCGGCATGCCGCCAGGCCCGACTCTGGCGCGATTCAGATCTGCCGCCGATCACGATGGCGATCAACCTGTCCGCACGCCAGATCGAGCATCCGCAATTCGTCGAAAAATTCCTGCACTGCCTACACAAACACATGTCGGACGGGCAAGGCATCGAAATCGAGATCACCGAAAGCACGCTGATGCGCGACATGGACGGCGCCATCGGCAAACTGCGCAAACTGGCGGAAATGGGCGTCGAAATCTCCATCGACGACTTCGGCACCGGCTACTCGTCGCTGTCCTATCTGAAGAAACTGCCGATCAACACGATCAAGATCGACCGCAGTTTCATCAACGATCTCACCGGCCATACCAACAACGGCAGCACCATCGTTGCCGGCATCGCCGCGATGGCGAAGGGGCTCAAGCTGAAAGTTGTCGCCGAAGGCGTCGAGACGCGGGAGCAACTCGATTATCTGCAGAAACTCGGCTGCGACACTTATCAAGGCTTCTTCTTCAGCCGCGCGGTGCAGGCCGACGCGGCAACCGAGATCTTGACCCGCGATTCGAGCCAGACGGTTTGATCCATCCGGCGCGCAAGCGCCGCGCATTCCGGGACAATGGCGCTCCGTTTCCTCTGCATAGCCCGTCATGTCCCACCACCGCCTCAGCGCCGACAGCATGACCGCGCGCACCACCGCTAGCCAGTGGCGCGCCGCCTGGTCGCTGTTCCCCTACGTCTGGCAATACAAGCACCGCGTCATCGCCGCCTTCGGCCTGCTCTTGTGCGCCAAGCTCGCCAACGTTTCGGTGCCGCTGGTGTTGAAGGAAATCGTCGATCACCTGGAACATCCCGATGCGGTCAGCCTGGCGCTGCCGCTGATCCTGATCGTGCTGTACGGCCTGCTCCGCTTCGGCAACACCGGCCTCACCGAACTGCGCGACGCCCTCTTCGCCCGCGTCCTGCAACGCGCCATGCGCGGCGTCATCCACGACGTGTTCCAGCACCTGCATGCGCAATCGCTGCGCTTTCACCTCGAACGCCGCACCGGCGGCCTCGCTGTCGATATCGAACGCGGCGCCCGCTCGATCCGCTTCCTGATCAACTTCACGCTGTTCAACATCGGCCCGACGCTGCTGGAAATTCTGATGGTGGCCGGCGTGCTGTTCGTCAAATACGACCCCTGGTTCGGCGCCATCACGCTGATGACGCTGGCCGTGTACATCGCCTTCACGGTGGCGATCACCAACTGGCGCCTGCAGTACCGCCGCGCGATGAACGAGACCGACGCCGCCGCCAATGCGCGCGCGGTCGACAGCCTGCTCAACTACGAGACGGTGAAGTATTTCAACAACGAACAATACGAAGCCGACCGCCTGAAGGCCGACCTGCGCCGCGCCGAGGACGCCTCGGTGCAGAGCGAAATCTCGCTGGCCTGGCTGAATGGCGGCCAGTCCTTCATCATCGCCGTCGGCGTCACCGCGATGATGGGCCTGGCCGCGCAAGGCGTGGCGAACAAGAGCATGACGCTGGGCGATCTGGTGCTGGTCAACGCCTACCTGATCCAGTTGTTCATCCCGCTCAACTTCCTCGGCACCGTCTACCGCGAAATCCGCAACGCGCTGACCGACATGGAAAAACTGTTCGGCCTGCTGCACAAACCGCCGGAAATCGCCGACGCCGCCGACGCGCGGCCGCTGGCGGCAAGCTGGGGCGAAGTCCGTTTCGAACAGGTCGGCTTCGCCTACGACCCGCGCCGACCGATCCTGCATGAGGTCAGCTTCACCATCCCGGCCGGGCGCAAGCTGGCCGTTGTGGGCGCCAGCGGCGCCGGCAAATCGACGCTGTCGCGCCTGCTGTTCCGTTTCTTCGACGTCACCGGCGGCTGCATCCGCGTCGATGGCCAGGACATCCGTCAGGTCACCCAGGCAAGCCTGCGCAAGAGCATCGGCATCGTGCCGCAGGACACCGTGCTGTTCAACGACACGCTGTACCACAACATCGCCTACGGCCGCCCGGAAGCGAGCCGGGAAGAAGTGCTCGAAGCCGCCCGCGCCGCGCATCTCGACCGCTTCATCGAAGGCCTGCCGGATGGTTACGATTCCCTCGTCGGCGAACGCGGCCTGAAACTCTCCGGCGGCGAAAAACAGCGCGTCGCCATCGCCCGCGCGATCCTGAAAAACCCGCCGATCCTGGTGTTCGACGAAGCCACCTCCTCGCTCGACAGCGGCACCGAACAAGCGATCCAGCACGAACTGACGCGCATCTCGGAAAACCGCACCACGCTGGTCATCGCGCATCGCCTCTCCACTGTGGTCGACGCCGACGAAATCCTCGTGCTGGAAAACGGCCGCATCGTCGAACGCGGCAACCACGCCGCGCTGCTGGCGCTGGATGGACGCTACGCCACGATGTGGCGGCTGCAACAGCGGGAAGAGAAGAGCGCGTAACCGGTAGGAGGCCCGCTTGCGGGCCGAACCAGCAGCTTTCGGCCCGCAAGCGGACCTCCTCCGCGCTGAATTTAATTCGAACCTGGCCCCTTAAACTCGAGGCATGGCAAGCACGTGGCGCATGCGGCCGAGCCGCGCGCCCCGCCTGCCCAAGCCAGCCTGAGTGTGCTTGAATCACGCAACGGCCAGCCCGGAATCACCGTCCCGGACGAGGTATCAATCAGGGGGAACGCAGTGGGAACAATCTTGAAAATGCTGGGCCTCTGCGCCCTGTTGGCCTGCCAAGGCGTCGCGGCCGGCTTCGACGCCATCGCCACTCCAGACGACTCCGCAGCGGCGCGCAAGGCGGCCATCGCTCGCCTGCGTTCGGCGCCAGCGCGAAGCGTGTGTAGCGACACATCCGTCGGCAGCCAGACCTACGGCACCACCTGCGCCAGCCGCGAATTCCCGGCGCCGCCCATGCTGGAAGCGCCGAAGTTCCGCTGGACCGTCAATCCGGGCTGGTGGAGCGTCTGGTCGCCCTTCCTGATCGGCAACAAGGTGCTGACCGGCAGTTGCAACAACGACGACAACAAGGGTCTGTCGGCGCTCGACATGCGCACCGGCAAGACCCTGTGGCGGATTGCCGGCATCTGCGACGAGGGCAACCGGGCCGGCAGCATGGGCCAGGCCGCCTTCTACGAGCTGACGCCGGAAACGGTGCTGTTCACCCTCGGCCGGGACGATGGCAAACCCACCGACTACTACGTGGTCGACGTCAAGGCCGGGAAAATTCTGCGCAGCCTCAAGCCGGTCAAGCGGGGCGGCACCAAGCTGCTCGATGGCGTGTTCATGGTGATCACCCAATCGGAAAAGGACAAAACCACCTACCTGAACGGACTCAATGCCGAGATGGACCGAATCCTCTGGCGGCACGACACATTCCGCTACAAATGCGACAAGCTGGAGCGGGACTGTCTGCCGGTCTTCACGCCAGGCGCCGGGCACGATGGCATTCAGTACTTCAGCATCACGGCAAAGGATCAACCCGACCCGCCGACGCGCCAACTGCACGCGTTCGACGTGCGGGGCGGCGCGCTGCTCTGGAAAAACGCCGATCAGCCGGTCGCCAACAACTGGCGCTCCACGGACTACCGCTCCGACGATGGGCCACCCCTGCTGGCCGACGGCAAGGTGATCGTCAAGGTCGCTCGCCTGACCGACCGGCGCCTGGGCAGCACCGACATCGCGTTGCTTGCGCTGGACGCCAGGACCGGCGCGACCGTCTGGACCAGCGAAGCGATTCCCGAATGGGCGGACGGCGGGAGGGTCCGCAAGATGGGCAACCGCGTCGCTTCCGGCGACACGCTGATCGTGGAATTCGAAGGCGACAGCGCCAAGGAATTCCTGGGCTATCGGCTCGCCGACGGCAAGCTGATGTGGCGCCGGCCGGCCCACTTGAACGCCATGCTCACCGCCTCGGCCGGCGGCATGTTCCTTGTCGCGCAAAACATCCGGACGGACACCGAACAGACCATCAAGCTGCAAGGCTTCGATGGCCAGACCGGCACGCTGCTCTGGTCGACCGACCTGCCCGGGCACAACCTGCCGTTCACCGGCGAATGGGGGATCGAGGATCTCCACACCACGCTGCTGCAGGGACCGTCATGGCGCATCGGGCCGGACGGCGCGATCTACGGCATCACGATGAAAGGCGCTTACAAGCTCCAGTGAAGCCCCCGCTGGCGAACACGGCGATCTCAAGGAAGAGAAGAGCGAGACGACGCCGCTGCGAGATTTCCAGGCCGCTTTGCGGCCAGATGCCAGACCGCCAGACCGCACACCAGGCCGGCGACATGCGCCTGCCAGGCCACCCGCACCCCTGCGGGCAGACTGGAGGGCATCGGCACAATGGCCAGCGCATCGGCGGCGATCTTCACCGCCAGCGCTACGGCCAGCAGGAGCAGACCGGGCCGCCATGCGGGACGCGCCTGCCAGAGCGTCTGGCCGAGCGCGGCGGTCAGCGCCATGGCCAGCGCCGAAGCGCCGCGATAGCTCGCCATGTCGGGCACCGCGAAAAATATCGCCAGGGATACCAGCGGCGCAATCAGCGCCAGACGCAGCAGCAAGCGATGGCCGGCGCCCATGCGGCTCAGCGCGAAGGCCAGAATCAGGCAGGCCAGGCCATCCAGCGCCGCGTGGCTGGCCGAGTAATGCACGAAATGCCCGCTCCAGAGCCGCCAGACCTCGCCCGCAAAAACGGCTTCGCGCCGGTATTCCAGCCAGGAAATCGCTGTCGCAGGCAACAACAACGGCAACAGGCAAAGCGCAAGTAGCGCCAATCCCGACCACGTTGCGCGCCAGTCAGACACGGCGCACTCGCCACGCAGCGCCGGCCAGAAGCAGCACCGCCAGCAATCCCGGCCAGGCCAGGTCGCCGCCGCCACGATATCCGGGACGATGTTCGACGCGTACGCTGGCGTCCGTTTTGACCCGCACCTTGAAGCCGTCCAGTTCCTTCTGCAGATTGGGGATGAGCTGTTCCAGCGCCTGGTTGTAGCCGTCCAGACGGGCGCTGCGGGCGCGCTCGCTGAACGTCGCCAGCGCCGCGCTGCCTTTCACGTTGGAGACGCCGGGCGCGCGGAACAGCAACTTGCGGCTGGCGACATCGAACACCGTCGCTTCCAGCATGGTGTGGATGTCGTACTGGTCGCCATGCACCAGATAGGCGCCGATGATGGTCCAGTACAGCACCGACAACGCATTGCTGTCGTTGAACTGGATCTGGTCGTAGGAGAGCAGCGCGATCACGTCCACGTTGAACATGCGCGCCGCCTGTTCCAGGTTGGCGAAACCGCCGTTCGGGAGCAGGTAGGCGTTGGGTATGACCTCGATGGCGCCGATGAACTCATGCTTCACGAAGGATTCCTTCACCTTGTTCAACATGCGCAACTGCTCGCTTTCCGGGACATGCAGCCCCCAGGCGGGGGACGGCACGAAGGCGATACCGACCCGCACCGGCAATTTCAGCGTGGCGACTTCCGGCTGCATGGCGACCGGAGCGGCTTTGTTGCCATAGAGATAGTCCACCACGCTGCCGGACTGCTTTTGCTGTCCGTGCGGCAACCAGGATGCGCAACCTGACAGCAGCAAAATCAGGGACGCGAAACAGACGAGGTACTTGGTCATATTGCTTTCTCCTTACTTGATTGTTTCCTGGCGCTTGTTCAACTGAACCAGGCCGCGTAGGGCGGAAAAGCGAAGCGCCTTCCGCCGAATGTAAGGGCTCGAACGACCCATTCGGCCCGCAAGCGGACCTCCTACCGGGCCAGTCGTCGTGCCGTTGCCAGTAGCGCCATCCCCAGCAACACCACGCTGCCGAATCCCATCACCACCTGCGCCACCGGCAAGCCGACGAGCAGGCTGTAAGCCCCGACAAACAGCAGCATGACCAGGTTTTCCCACAGGTTCTGCACCGCCAGCGCATGCCCGGCGCCGACGCTTTGGTGGCCGCGTTGCTGCAGCAGGGCGTTGAGTGGCACCACGAAAAAGCCGCCGGCGACACCGATTCCCGCCAGCAACAACGCGGTCGGGATCAGGCTGGTTTGCTGCGCCATGACGATCACCAGCGGCCCCAGCAACACGCCGCCGATCAAGGCGCGATTGACGTTGGCCAGCTTGATCAACATGCCGGCCAGCGCCGCGCCGATGACGATGCCGATGGAGACCACGCCCATCAGGTTGGCCGGCATCTGGTTGCTGGCGATGCCCAGCGCCACCGGCACCCAGGCGAACAACAGCAGCCGCAAGGTGGAACCGGTGCCCCAGAACAGGCTGGTGCCGATCAGGCTGAAGCGGCTGTCCGCGTCGCGCCAGAGCAGGCGCAGCGAGTCGAGGAACTGGCGCAGCAGGCCGGCAGCATCGAAGCGGTCCAGCGCATGTTCCGGTGGCAGGCGCGGAATCAACAGGTTGATCGCGGCGGCGAGCGCGTAGACGCCGATGACGCCGGTGAAGGCCCAGGTCAGCGACTGGTCCGCCAGCCAGCCGCCGACCACGACGCCGAGCAGAATGGCGACGATGGTGGAGCCTTCCAGCATGCCGTTGGCCTTGACCAGTTTGTCCGGGCCGAACAACTGGCTGAGGATGCCGTACTTGGCCGGGCTATAGGCCGCCGCGCCGACGCCGGCCATGCCGTAGCACAACAGCGGCGGCAGGCCCATCGCCATCGACGACGCACCGACCAGCTTGAGGCCGTTGGCGAACAACATGACGCGACCTTTCGGAAACGCATCTGCCAGCGCGCCGACAAAGGGAGCGAGCAGGATGAACGGGATCACGAAAAACGCCTGCAGCAGTGGAATCCAGCCAGCGTGGCCATCGGCCTTGACCAGCGCGATGGCGGTTATCAGCAGCGCGTTGTCGCCGAAGGCGGAGAAGAATTGCGCCAGCAGCACCGCGCCCATCGGCAGGGACAGCAGCGGCAGGTCTTGGGGGACGGCAGGTTTCATGGAGCGGCCCTTTGTAATTTCTACGACGCGTAGGAGCGCCTTCCAAGGCGCGAAGTCCGGAACAATCGCGCCTTGGAAGGCGCTCCTACAAAACCAGTCATGCGCGCTTCCCTGCGAAGAAGTCACGCGTTTCGAATACCGAATTGGCGAAGCCGATGCCGTTGCGGCGCAATAGCCGCTTCAGCGCGAAATCGAACAGCAGCGGATTGTGTTCGCGCAGGCCGCTCAGGAACGGCTTGGCGGCTGCGTCGAGCAGATCCAGCTTGATCAGCTTGTTCAACGAAGTCAGCGGCAGGATACCGGGTAGCGGGTAATCCGAGCCGTTGAGCAGGCGGGCATGCCAGTGCGGCCGCGCCAGCAGGGTTTGCAGCACTTCGGCGCGGTTGAACTGGGTCACCGCGGAGATGTCGGCATAAAGGCCTGCAAGGTTGCGCTCCATCATGTCGGCGAAGATCTCGAAGCTAGCGCGGCGCTGGCCGTTGGCGTCGACATCGTCGCCATGCGAGGCGCAATGCGCCACCACGACGCGCACGCCGAGATCGAGCGCGCGGCGCAGTTTCAACGGGTTGCCGTAATCCTGCCGCGCCGTGCCGGCCACCGCCGCTTCGTGTCCGGCATGCGTGATCAGCGGCAGATCGTAGCGCGCCAGCAGGCGGTAGAAGGCATCGCAACGCGACGCGGCCGGATCGATGCCCATCGCCGCCGGCAGCCACTTCATCGCCAGAGCGCCATCGGCCACCGCCTGTTCCAGCGCGTCCAACGCATCGGCGCGATACGGATGGATCGAGGCCGCCCAGGCGAAGCGTTGCGGATGCGCGGCGGCGACGCGGGCGGCATAGGCGTCGGGCACATGGAACGCGCTGGCGTCGCGTTGCGGCCGGCCCCGCTCGTCGTGCGCCCAGTCGAACGCGAACAACAGGATCTTGGCGCCGACGGGAAAGCCATCCATCAGATTCTGCACACGCGCGACGAAGCTGGCATCGATGCGGCCGGGCGCGTCGTGCACGCAACCGGCATTCATGTAGAACAGTTTCTGCACGTACTGCAGCGGGTTCAGCAGGCTGTCCATCTTCGGGTTGGCCCAGGCGCCGCTAGCGCTGTCGCCGATGCCGACCAGATGCGCATGCATATCCCACACCTTGGCCGGATCGAGGCCGGACCAGATCTTTCGCATCAGTTCGTGTTCGGTCAGTTCGCGCGGCAAACCGGCGCGGCAGGGATTAAGCAAGCCGGCCTCCGGCCACAGGCTCCAGCCGGCGAGGCCGGCGCCGGCCGCAGTGAGCAGGCCGGCGCGTTGCAGGAATTGGCGGCGGTTCATGCTGCCTCCGCCATCTTTTTCAACGTCACATGGTCGATCTTGCCGGTGCCGAGCAATGGCAGCGCATCGATCACATGAATCTCGCGTGGCACCGCGATTTCCGGCGCGCCGGCGCTGCGCGCGGCTTCGAGCAGGCGTTCGCGGCTCAGTTCGGCATCGCTGGTGTACAGGATGATGGCTTCGCCGCGTTGCGGGTCACTGCGCGTGGTGGCGGCGTGCATCAGGCTGGGCGAAGCCAGCACGGCGATTTTCTCGACCACTTCCAGCGACACCATCTCGCCGGCGATCTTGGCGAAGCGTTTGACGCGGCCGCGAATGTGCAGGAAACCGTCGGCGTCGATCTCGACGATGTCGCCGGTGCTGTACCAGCCGGCGCCGACTTCCGAGGCCGGCGGCTCCAGCTCGCCCGGCTGTTCGTAGCGGTAATAGCCGCTCATCACGTTCGGTCCCCGCACATGCAGCAGGCCACCTTGCTCAATGCCCGGCACCGGCACGATGTGCGCCTCAATGCCGGGCAGCAACTGGCCGACGCTGCCGCTCTTGTAGGCCATCGGCGTGTTGACCGCGATCACCGGCGCGGTTTCGGTGGCGCCGTAGCCTTCCAGGATGCGCACGCCGAACTTCTCGAACCAGGTCGCTCGCACCGCCTCGGACAGCTTCTCGGCGCCGGCGATGACGTGGCGCAGACGATAGAAATCGTAGGGATGCGCGAAGCGGGCGTAGTTGGCGAGAAAGGTGCCGGTGCCGAGTAGCACCGTGCAGTTGCGGTCGTAGGCCAGTTCCGGGATGACCCGGTAATGCAGCGGCGACGGGTAGAGGAACAGGCTGGCGCCGGACAGCAGCGGCAGCAGCGTGCCGCCGGTGAGGCCGAAGGAATGGAACACCGGCAGCGCGTTGAGGAATTTGTCCGCCGGCGACAGATCGATCACCGCGCGAATCTGCGCGATGTTGGCCAACAAGGCGCGATGCGACAGCACGACGCCCTTCGGCTTGCCCTCGGAGCCGGAGGTGAACAGCACCACGGCGGGCGCATCGGGTGACACCGGCGTCGCCGCCCGGTGCGGGAAATACTGCGCCAGCAGCACCCAGGCCTTGTCGAACAGGCCGACTGATTCGGCGAGGTCTTCCAGCCAGATCAGTTCCACCCCGGTCAAGCCGGCCAGCGCCGGCTCCAGTTTCGCCATCGCGACGAAACGGCGCGAGGTGATGACGCGTTTCACCTGTGCCGCCGCACAGGCATTGGCCAGGCCTTCCGCGCCCGCCGTGTAGTTCAGCATGGCCAGGATGCGCCGGCGCGACGACAGGCCGAGCAGCAACGCCACGGTCGCGGACAGATTCGGCAGCAACAGGCCGACCGTCTCGCCTTCGTCCGTCCGCCGCGCGGCGACGCGGCCCAGCGCCAGCGTCATGCGCAGCAACTCGCCGTAGCTCAGTTCGATCTGCTTCATGTCCTCCATCACCGGCCGGCGGCGGCCGTGGATTTCGACGGCATCGACGAAGGCGTCGTACAGCGACTGCTTCGGCCGCGCGCTGAACACCATGTCCTGCATGATCCGCCGCATCGCCTCGCCGGCCTGGCGCCGGCGCTGTTTGGCCGAGCCGGATTCCGGCATTTCAATTCGCGTGGCCGGCAGGATGGCGAGATGGATGCGCGGCAGAAACTGCTTCGGATAGCGCCCGGAAGTGCGCGCGAAATAGGAACGCGCCGGACCGTCCAGCCGCACCGGCAACACGTCGGCGCCGGTTTTGGCGGCGACGAAGGCGGGTCCGTCGTACACCTTCATCAGGCTGCCGGTGGTGGTGATGCGGCCTTCCGGGAAGATCACCACCGGCCGGCCGGATTCGACCAGCTTGACGATGCTTTTCATCGCCATCGGATTGGTCGGGTCCACCGCCAGGTAATCGACCAGCGACAGCACCAGGCGGAAGAACGGACTCCGGGTGACCCCGGTATGCACCACGAACACCGGCTCCAGCGGCAAGGCCACGCCCAGCAGCAGGCCGTCGAGGAAGGATTCGTGATTGGCGATGATCAGCAAGCGTTTCGAATCCAGCCCGCTCGTGTCGCCTTCCACGCGCAGCCGGAACAGCAGCTTGAACAGACTGCGCAACAGAAACCGGATCAATGTTTTCAACATCGCTATCTCCCGTTAAATCGATATAACTGGTTACTTGGTTTTATTGGGCAAAAAAATTACAGGTTGTCACGGATGTAATCGAGCACGCTGCCGAGGGTCTGGGTGACGAATTCGGTGTCGATCCAGAAGAACACTTCCCTACCCACCTTCTCTGAATGCAGCACACCGGCGTCGTGCAGGACTTTCAGGTGATGCGACACCGCCGAGCGGGACAGCGGCGAGGCTTCGACGATCTGCCCGACATTGAGCCGTTCACCCCGCTCGAACAGCAGCAGCATGCGCTGGCGGTGTTCGTCGCCCAAGGCGGCAAACACCTTGGACATCGGTTGCCATTCAAGCGGCAGAGATCGGCTGTAGTCTTTTTTCATGGCTACATTATTAGTTATTTGGTTTTGTTGCCGCAAGTCTGAATTTCAAGGAATCCTTGTCATACAGGCGGCCCTGCTGGGAGCGCCGGCTTCCAGCAGGCACGTTCGTCCGATAAACGAAGGCCGGCGGGACGCCGGCGCTCCAATTGCACATCCTTAATCGAACACCTGCCCTGCCCCAGGCGCCACCACCGCCGCCGGATTCGGCGGATACAGGATGTCGACCAGGAACATCGAAATCTCCGGCACGTAGGTGATCAGCATCAGATAGACCAGCATGACGCCGACGAACGGCAATGCCGCCTTCGAGACGTCGGTCAGGCCCATGTGCGACAGATGGCTGGCGACATACAGATTCAACCCCACCGGCGGTGTGATCATGCCGATTTCCATGTTCACCACCATGATGATGCCGAGATGGATCGGGTCGATGCCGAGTGCCCCGGCGATGGGCAGGAACAGCGGCGCCAGGATCAGCACGATGGAACTCGGCTCCATGAACTGGCCGGCCAGCAGCAAGGTGACGTTGACGAACAACAGGAACTGCCAGGCCTCCAGATCCTGCGCGATGACCCAGGCGGCGAGGTCTTGCGGGATCTGCTCCGAGGTCAGCAGGAAATTGAACAGGATGGCGTTGGTGATGATGTAGAGCAGCATCGACGAGGTATTGGCGGCATGCAACAGCACCTTGCCGATGTCGCGGAACGGCAGGGTGCGATAGATGAAGGTGGCGCAGACGAAGGCATACACCGCCGACACCGCCGCCGCCTCGGTCGGCGTGAACACGCCGCCGTAGATGCCGCCCATGACGATGACCACCAGCATCAGGCCCCAGAACGCGTCGTTGAACGACTTCACCACTTCCTTGAAGCTGGCGCGCGGCAGCGTCGGGAAGTTGTGCTTCTTGGCGTACAGGAAGGTGACGCCCATCAGCAACATAGCCAGCAGCGCACCCGGCACGACACCGGCGACGAACAACTTGCCGGCCGATTCCGAAGTCGCCACCGCATACACGATCATCACGATGGACGGCGGAATCAGGATGCCGAGGCTGCCGGAACAGGCGATCAGACCGGTCGAGAATTTCTTCGGATAGCCCTGCTGCACCATCGCCGGCAACATCAGCGAACCAATCGCCATGACGGTGGCCGGACTGGAGCCGGACAAGGTTGCGAAGAAGGCGCAGGCGACGATGCTGGCCATGGCCAGGCCGCCGGGCATCCAGCCGACCAGTGTGACGGCAAACGCGATGATGCGTTTGGCGACGCCGCCATCGGTCAGGAAGGTGCCGGCCAGCACGAAGAACGGCACCGCCATGATCGCGAAGCTCTCCAGGCCGGTGAACAGACGCTGCGAAATGATGTTCACCGTGGTCATGTCAAACGACGAAAAGAACACCAGGAAGGTCATCACCGTCATGCCCAGCGCGATCGAGATCGGCGTGCCGGTAATCAGCAGCAGGGTGAGGATGCTCATGATGAGTGCGGCGGTCATTTCGCATGCTCCTTGCCAGCCGGCACTTCCAGCGCACCCTCGCGCAGTTCGGCTACCGGGCCGGCCGAGGTGGTCTGGCCGCTCTTGAGGAATTTGATCAGGGACTGGATGAAGCGGTAGCACATCAGGCCCGAGCCGAACGGAATCGCCAGATAGATGATCCACATCGGCCATTCCAGGTCGGGTGAAATCTGGCCGGTGCCGTAGATGAAGATCACCCAGCGCGCGCCGAAGAAGGAAATAATGCCGGTGAAGGTAATGCCCAAAACGATGCCGGCGATGACCAGAAACCGGCGTTTCGCGCCCTCCACCTTGTTCACGACATAGTCAACGCCGACGTGAATGCCGGTGCGCACGCCATAGGCGGCGCCGAATTTGGCCATCCAGATGAACAGGTAAATGGTGAGTTCGGTGGACCAGGTGAAGCCGGTGCCCATGGTGTAACGCATCGTCACGGAGACGAAGGTGACCAGCGTGGCGACGGCCATGAAGGAGAGGATGATCCACTCCTCCAGTCGATCCAGCATGCGGTGAAACATGATGCTTCCCCTGCAGGTTTGGCAAAACTCTGGGAAAGAAACCCCGGCTCAAGGCCGGGGCCGAACGGGTACCGCGCTTACTTCTTCTCGGGCTTGCCGGCCTTCACCGGACCCGGCTTGTCCTTCGTGGCGGGAGCTGCCGCCTTGGAGGACTTTTCCTTCTCGACCTGTGCGGCGGTCAGATAGGCGGCCTGGATGAAGTCGCGGCCGATCTTTTCTTCGAACTCCTTGTGCACCGGCAGCAACGCCTGTTGCCAGACCACGCGATCCTTGTAGGGCAGCGTGTAAACCTGGGTGGTGCCGGCCGCTTTCACCTTGGCCAGAGCTTCGTCGTTCTCTTCCTGGGCGATCTTGCGCTCGAATACGGTGGTTTCCTTCATCGCCGTGTCGAGCGTGGCGCGCAGGTCGGCGGGCAGATCTTCCCAGAACTTCTTGTTGACGATCACCGCATAGCCCAGATAACCGTGGTCGGACAAGGTCAGATGCTTCTGCACCTCATGCATCTTCTGTGTGTACAGGTTGGACATCGGATTCTCGGTGCCATCCACCACGCCCTGCTGCAGGGCCGAATACACCTCCGAGAACGCCATCACCTGCGGATTCGCGCCGAGCGCCTTCATCTGCGCTTCCAACACCTTGGAAGACTGGATGCGCATCTTCAAGCCCTTGAAGTCTTCCACCGAATGCATCGGCTTGTTCGAGCTCATCTGCTTGAAACCGTTGTCCCAGAAACCGAGGCCGGTGATGCCTTTGGCATCGAGCAGGGCAAACAGCTTCTTGCCGATATCGCCATCCATCACGCGATACAGCGTTTCCTTGTTGGGGAAGACATAGGGCAGGTCGAACAACTCGAAGGAACGCACGCCGAGCGGCCCGAACTTGGCCAGCGAAGGCGCCAGCATCTGCACCGCGCCGATCTGCAGCGCCTCCATTTCCTCGCGGTCCTTGTACAACTGACTGTTCGGGTAGACCTCGACCTTGACGCGGCCCTTGCTGCGCTCCTCGGCGAGCTTCTTGAAATACTCGGCGGCACGGCCTTTCGGCGTATCGGGTGCAACCACGTGGGAGAACTTGATGACGACAGGCTCGGCAGCCTGAACGGCGAATGTGGCAAAGCCCAAGGCAAGTGCGGAAAACAGCGCGGCAAGTTTCATGACAGCCCTCATGTGTGTGGACGAAGGAAACGTAAAAGATGGTAGGCCCGCCTATATCCAAAGACAAGCCAGGCGGACCCGTAAATCTTCTTATCGGCGCAGGCGGATCGGCGGTCAGCCGCGCGTCTCAGGCGCAGATCCTGGCGACGTTGATGCCATGTCCGGGCAGGCCGGGCAAACATCGCCCGGCCGCCATGAACCCGCTCAACGGACGGGCATGGGTCGCTGGATCGGTCCCGGCTTGGCCGGCGCCTGGAATTGCGGACGCGCCGGCACCGGCTGCTGCGCGGCCACGGTGATGCTGCCGGGTGGGCTGCTCACCGCGTTGCCTGCGGCATCCTTGACCGTGAACAGGACACCGTAGACCTGGGGCTGGCTGCCGGTATTCGCCCACAGCGTCCAGTTGCTGCGCCATTCGCCGCTGGCAGCGGTTCCACTGCTCTGGGCCATGTACAGCGACGATTTCTGGCCGTCCGGCTTGGTCAGGGTGAGCAGGACCGAGGCCACCCCGACGTTGTCGGCAGCACGCACGACCGCGCTGACCTCGCCCGCGGCGGACGTCATTTCCTGCGGCGTCAAGGTCATGCCGAGGATCTGGGGGGCGACCGTGTCCTGGGCGCCGGCCTGTTGCAGGGTCTTGGCCGCGGCGCCGGCCAGGTTGGTGACCGCCCCTTCGCCGTCGCGCAACTCCAGCGTGAACGCGAGACTGCGGGCGGACGATGCGGGATTGGCCGGGACGTTGTAGCTGGACTCCCACTGGCTGCGATTCTCGCCGGCGGCATTCCTGCCGAGGCCGGCGCTACGGACCAGGGGCAAGCTGGCGAGCTTGACAGTGCCGCTGTAGACGCTGGCAAAGACCGCCCCCACCCCCACGTCATCGGCGCCGATCAGGGTGATCTTCACCGGGCCGCCGCCGGCCGCCATGGCCTCCGGCGCCAGGGCGAACGATTCGGCGAGTGGCGCCCGATTGGGCACCGCCTCGCAGATGGCCTCGACGGGGATTTTGCAAAACTGCGGTGTCTTCGGGTCGCACGGCAAGGGTGCGCGCCACTCGTGTTCGCCGCCGTTCTTCTTCAGGAAAACCTTGAAGGTCACGTTGTTGCGCACGGCCACGCCGGCTTTGCGGCGCCACGGGGTGTTGGCGGGTGACAGGCTGGTATGGGCGCCCGGATCGACGAAGGGGGGCGACGCCAGACAGGAGCCCTTGAGGGTGTCCGTGACGTAGTTGTCCATGTGGTCCGGCACCGGCAGGGCCACCAGGTTGTCGTTGAAGTTGAAACTGCACAGGGCACCGCCGCCGCCCGAGATGGCGGACGTGAAGATGCGCGCGCCGGCATCCGACGAGCCGGGCGCCTCGCCCCCGGGGAAGTTGGCCTTGGAACCGGTGTTTACCCCCACTTGCACCACCTTGCTGCAGAACATGCCGCCGTCATTGCGGGAGAAGCGGAGCGGGATCGGAGCGGGCTTGATCAACTGGTTGCCGGCGGTAACCCGGTATGTGAATACCGGAGACGGCGGCAATTGCATGGCGAAATCCTCCGCCCAACCGGGAACCGCGTTGAGGAAAGAGGCCAGGCCGGCCGCCAGGGGCAACAAGCAGGCTACTGCACGGTGGGTGCGCATTGCATATCTCCAGGAAAGTGGAAAACCGACGCCGCCTTGATATTCGAAGCGCCGGTGGGACGGCCGGACAATGCCGGCTCGCTACTGCTCGACCAACTCGACGCGCCGGTTCTTGCTGCGTCCTTCCTCGGTGCGGTTACTGGCGACGGGGGCGATGGGGCCGGCGCCTTTCGCCTTCAGTCGCGCGGCGTCAACGCCTTGATTCCGGGTAAGGGCTTGCACCACGGCTTCGGAGCGTGCCTGGGCGAGCTTCATGTTTGCTTCGATCTGACCCACGGAATCCGTGTGTCCGACCACCAGCAATTTCAGGGTCGGGTCGCTGGCCAGCAGTTTGGCGACTTCCTGCAAGGCGGCTTCCGACTCGGGTTTCACGTCGGACTTGCCGCTGTCGAAATAGATGCCGTAGACAGCGGCATGGCCCGTCGCCTTGATGTCATTGCCGAAAGCATCCGCGTTGGCCAGGATTTCCTGCGCCATTCCCGCCTTTTCGACGATGGAGAGCCAGATCTGCCCGTTGCCCTTCATGGCCTGAGCCCAGACTTCCTGGCCATTCTTGGCGACCATTCCGTTCACGGTCCGCAGGTTGAGGTTCGTGAAGGCGATCTTGCCGCCGACGCTTTTGATGGCGTTCTCGTAATTGCGCACCACGGCAAGCGCGCTGGGATCCTTGGAGCGGTCGGTAATCCGATAGGTCAGCCGGGTGGAGCGCCCTTCCACGCTATTCTTCTGGCGCTTGCCTGTCTCGAAATTGATGACATCGAAATCTTTCATCTCGCAATTGACGATATAGAAGCCGGACATGCGGGTCGGAAACAGCGGATGGTCGGCGCAACCCGGTTTGTCCGTTTCCGCGGCTGCGGCAAGATCGAACGCCAGCAGCAAAGTTGCAGCCGCCAGCCAGGCATAAATGCGGGTTTTCATGATGGTTCCCTTTCCCAAGGTGGGTGACAAAACGGCTGTGGCAGGTACGCGGCACAGCCAGGCCAGAGTATAGAAGGCGAACTTTTGAATACGCCGGCCTGGCCGACAGAACCGCCCGGACTCCTGCTATACACTCAGGCTTCCACTTTAATGAGGATCTGCCATGAGCACACGTCGCATCGCCACCGCATTCGCCCTGATGGCCTGCTGCAGTTTGGCTGTACCCGTCCAGGCTGAAATGAACGCCTATATGTCCGTGAAGGCGCAGAAGCAGGGCCTGATCCAGGGCAGCGTCACTCAGAAGGGGCGCGAGGGCAAGATCATGGTCATCGCCAGCGACCATTTCGTGCTCTCCCCGAGCGACGCCGCTACCGGTTTGCCCACCGGCAAACGCCAGCACAAGCCCTTTATGATCACCAAGGAAGTGGACCGCAGCTCGGTACAACTCCGCGCCGCCTTCGTCACAAATGAAAACCTGCCCGAGGTGCAGATCCAGTACTGGACGCCGAACATCAAGGCGGCAACCGGGGTGGGCAGCGAGTACCAGTACTTCACAGTGACGCTGAGCAATGCACGGATCGCCAACATCCGCCACGTCATGCACAACAACAAGAATCCGGAACTCATGCGATATGCCGCCTCCGAGGAAATCGCCCTGGTCTACCAGAAGATCACCTGGACCTGGACCGACGGCGGCATCACCTATTCGGACGACTGGGAAGCGAAGTACTAAGTCGCCCGACGCCGGGGCAGGCCGCCCCGGCAGTCCGGAATGCCCTAGGTCAAGCCAGGCTGATCTGTTCGCAATACAAGTCGATCCTGATTCGCTTTATCGGATTATCGGCGCGGGAATCGGACTTGTCCGGCGTGAAGCCGAAGATGCCCAGGTTGGCAAAACGCACCGTCAGAAGTGGGGTCTTCATGTCGCGTGACATGAATTCCAGTGTGCCCTGGCGCTCGTTGTTGTCACCGCTGTTGCCCTTGATCACCATGTCCTGGAACCAGGCATAGAAGCCGCCGGCTTCGGCTTCCGGGAGGCTGAACGACAGATTGGGAATCTCCAGCCCGGTTGCATGCGTGGCGGTGTCCCGAAAATTGCCGGTCTTGTCCTGACGCAGCACGCTCTTGACTGTAAAGGGCTCGACCCGGTTGACCCGATTGCAGTCCAGGCCGGCGATGGACAGGCGGAAGTTCGATGCCAAGCCAATCTGATTTTTCCTGTCGCCCAAATCCACATTGATCCTGGCATCGCTGCCCGCAAGCGGAGCGGCCATGTCAGGTACCAGCTTGAGGGCCAGGTAGGCGGGTTCCTTCGAACTGGCATCCAGGGCAGGGAAGCCGATTTCCGAGATCAGCGCCTGGTTGAACTGGAGGCGGCTTTTTTCCTTGAAATCGTAGCTGGCCGTGATGACGGCACCGTTCTTGCGCTGGAACTTGCCGCTCAGATTGGCGCTCACCCAGTCATAGATCGGCTTGGCCAAGGGCAGATCGCATTCCATACCGATGGGCTCGTAGCGATACGGACCAATCTGCTTCTTGGCCATCGTACCCGGCTGGGCGGCAAGGGAGATCACCTCGCCCCTGGCAAAGCCGCCTTCGAAGGACTTGATCGATCCCAGGTTGGCGCCGTCCATCTCCAGGAAAAAATAGGGTTTGATGTAGTTCCTGGCATCGGCGGCGATGCCGTTGCCACTCCAGGCACTGCCGCCCAGCACGGCGGCCCCCCCGGCGAGAAGACCGAGTTGTCGAAGGAACTCGCGACGCGGAAGGGTGGGGTCGAATTCGGTCATGGGAACTCCTTGAAAGTCAGTTGGGAACGCCCCTGTAGCCGGCGTTCGGCTTTGGCATAAGACACGGCAGGACGCTTACTTCGCCATCTCCTTGTGCTGCATGGCGCCTGGCTGGTGCTTGAACTGCTTGGCGGGCGGGGTGACGTCCAGCTTGCCCTGCTTCGCCGCCGGCAGGTGCTTGTCCTGAATGGCCCCAGGATTGAACTTGTCCTGCACGGCGCCTGGCTTGAACTTGTCCTGCACGGCGCCGGGGGCGAGTTTGACCTGAGCCGTTTCGGTGGCGGCATGCAGGTCGGTGGCCGCCACGCCGAGGGCGGTGCCCAGGCTGGCGACTACGGCGGTAAGGGTCATGATCGATTCAGTCTTCTTGCTCATTTTGCAACTCCTCTGCGTGAAATCGGGTCAGCCAGGCGGTCAACGCCTCGATGTGAAGTGCCATGCCTCCTGCCGGATCGAGTCCGGCCAGGCTGCGCCCGGGAAACAGGCTGGCGACCGCTTTCTCCGGGTCGAGAAGATCCGGCATTTCGATTCCGGATTCGCCGCCCGGGTCCTGCGACACCAAGCCTTTCGCAGCGGCGTCGGCCAGGGTCCGGTAATACTGCTGGAACAGGCTCATGTAGCGGTCGGCCGCGTCCAGGAAAGGCAAGGCGCCCTGGTTGTGCAGATAGTCGCCGACGCTGCCTTGCGTGCCGTAGACGCCTGCCGATTCGGGATGCGGCGTCATGGGGGAGAAATGTTCCTCGCCGTCGCCGCTCAGGTGGCGACCCAGGGGATACAGGCGGCACACCAGGGGTCGGGCGGGATGGACGCTGCAGCCATGGGGACCAAGGAAGACGCAGGTGTCGTCGGCGCGGTGGATAAGGGCGCTATCGGTGCCCACGTATTGCGCGATGAAAGCGGTGGTGGACAGCCCCAGCTGGCGCGCCAGCTGCAGCACCTCGTAGGGATTCACCCGGATCAGATAATGCCGACAGCAACGGCTGCAGGCGGCGCAGGCATAGCTGAAGGGCGAATCCCGCAAGAGCCGGGGACTGGCGCCTGCGGCTTCGGCGGTCATCACTGCACGCGCGCGTTCTGAAGGGGAAACCGCTGCGTCGCCCCCTTCTCCAGTTTCAGGACGACTTCTCCGTTGTCAAAGCTGGCTGCAGTGACCAGGGCGGGCAGTTCCACCGGCATCTGATCCTCGCAGGCAGTCAGATCGAGGGCAATGAAGCCGAACTGGGACACGCCACGGACCTTGTAAATGGCCACACTCCAGGCCTTGTCCGGTGAGGTAAAGACGCGCTGTACCCGATCCGACCCCAGCGACAACTGTTTGCGTTCCACCCCGTTGGCCGGGTCTGTCAGATAGAGCGTGCTGCGGTCGGTGGACAGTTTCACGCCACAGGGGCCGCTCGATACCGCGGTCACAGGTTGCACCGCCTGGGGCGGCGTCCAGCCCGGGGAAGCGGACATGCCGCCCAATTGTTGCCCCTGCAACGCGGACGCGGGATATCCCGGCGGGTTCATCTGCCCGGATTGCGGGTACATGGGGCCGGTTTGCATCGGCCCGCCTTGCCCGGGGTAGACCGGCGATTGCTGGGAGACGTCGCCGGGAAGACTCTGGCCGGGAATGCCGCCCACCTGGGGGTAGGGACTGGCCGCGCCGGCAGACGGGTCCGGATAGGGCGAAGAGTTCTGCGGGTAAGGTGAAGCGGCGGGTGCCTGAGGATAAGGCGACGCGGCGGGTACCTGCGGATAGGGCGAAGCAGCGGGTGCCTGTGGATAAGGTGAAGCGTCCTGCGGGTAGGGCGAGGTCGAGGCCGGCGGATAACCCGATTGCTGGGAGTAGTCGGGTTGCCCGTAGCCCTGCGACAGGGCATGGCCCGAGGCCAGCAACAGGATCGGCAACAGGGGGAGCAGTAGCGATTTCATCTGCGTTGACCTTTCGTCTAATCGGTCGTGGACCATACCGTGGGGAACCCGCAGTTCAGTGGCCCCATGCCTTGCGCGGCAGCGGTAGTTCCTGAGTCATGCGCCGCTGCTGGCTCTGCAATGGGCTTTCCAGGGGACGCTCGAATTCACGCCGGTGGCCTTGCAACGGATTATCCTTTTCCGGCAGACGATCAAAATCACGCCGTTGCATGAACCACCAGTTCGGCGGCGAGTACGGGTTTTCCGCTAGCGCCAGGGTCTGCAACAGCAGCGGCAGCGGCCTGCTGTTGGCGGTCGGCGGATCCCATTCCAGCAGCAGGAAAAAGCCGAAGTTGGTGGCATCGTAGGGGATGGAAACTGACGCGGCATAGATTGGCATCTGCCGATCGCTGCGCCAGGTTTCCATCCGGTACAGCGGGATTTCCAGCTTGACGTTGACCTTGCCGAAGGGGTGGTCGTCCAGCGCGTAGGCACGCAACCTGGCCGGATCGCCAACGTGGCCGATGAGCAGTTCGTAGGGACGGCCGGGATACATGGGCAGACGGTACAGTGCGTACCACGCGCCGGGCCGGCCGGTGAAGCGTTCCAGAGGACCGCCCGCGGGGAAAAAGGCAGCCGCCGACGGGGCGTCATTGGGATAAACGGTAATAGCGGGCGGCACCACCTGGCCGCCCTGGCCCAAAGCCGCGCCCGCCCAGCAAAGCCAGGCCAGCAGGGCTTGGCGGGCCAGGCTCATCAATCCTCGCCGATCCGTTTGGCCAGTTCCACCACGGCGGCTTCCATGCAGGAACGTAGCGCCCGGTCGACACTCTCCTTGCGGCTGGATTTCATGTCGCCGTCCAATTCGACAGGCATGGATTTGCCCCCCCAGGAGAGCACGGAATTGAGGGCCTTGCCCCAGCCGCTGACGCTGGTGCTGCCCGCGGCAATTTCCTTGGTGACGTTGACGGCGTCCACCACCAGGCCGGAAGCACTGTCGATGATGCGCACATCCATGCCGATGCTGTCCTTGGCACTGCCGCGAGAGATATCCATCCCGGCGACTCTGAACGTGCTCTGGTTCTGACTGGCCCCGATGTTGCTCTCGGAAATCACCACCTCGAACACGTATTGGGCGCCGGCCAGCCTGGAATTGGCCGAAGTGCCCGTGGTCATGCCACTGGCGTTGAGCTGCTTCTCGCGCATGATGCCTTCGTTCAGGCGTTGCCGTTCCGCCACCGCGAAGGCGCCGGATTTGATCAGCGTCGTCACGAACATTTCCTGGGCGGCCTTGACCTGGATTTCCGGAACGCTGCTACGGAATTCGTAGATCGCCACGATGGGCTTCGTGCCGGCCTTGCGTTTGAGTTGGCGGAGATCCTGGGACGTCTTCGAATCGTCCACCACCGCGGGTTCATCCGCGTGGGCAGGCATGCCGCAAGCGAGCCAGAGGATTGTGCCGACGGCAGCGAACAGCAGCCGTCCGTTATTTTTCGATGCCATGCTGAGCCCTTGATTGATGAAACATGAAATCTAGCCACACCAGTTTGAATAATAGCTGCAAAACCCATAAGGATTTACGACGGAAACAGTATTGCAAAATCCAATCCGCTGCCTATCGCCGTAAGGTATGCAGACCCGGAATCAACCACCCATCAGGGACTTGTCGAGGGCAAAGGCCACCGGCGGCATCCCACAGCGGTTCAAATGGATGCCTGGATCAGAGGTTATGTCTTTTCGGTTTTCCTGCGACTGCGCTGGTAGAGCAACGTGCCAACACCGACGCTGACGCACAATAGCCCGAAGCCCGCCAGAGCGAGGCTGCCCAGCCATAACTCGATGAACACATTGACCCGGGCGTTTGCCGGGTCAACGGCGTCGTAAAGCACCTCCACGGCGTCCCCCTTGGCGAAATCGCCTGCGCCGGAGGTGGTGAAACGGCGGATTTCGCCGGTGGCCGTCGCAAACTCGATCACGGGATAGTCGGTACTGCCACCTTTGGAAGAACGTCGTTCGAAATCCGCTACGATGCCCGGGGCCTTCTCCGCGGTGGATAGCATCTGTCGCACGTCGTAATACATGTACCCGGCGCCAGCGAGCAGCGCGAATCCAACAACAATCGACAGGGTGGCGGATGTTTTATCGCTCATGGCTTACTCCTACAAAACAAACATGATCAGCGCCAATGGGGCGCCTCCCTACCGCAAGCTGATCACCGGCCAGCCGCGCCCTTCCGCGCAGGCTCGCAACGTCGCATCCGGATCGACGGCAATCGGGTTTTTCACGACTTCCAGCAACGGCAGGTCGTTCAACGAATCGCTGTAGAACCAGCTTTTCTCGACGTCTTCCCAACGCTGCCCGCGCGCGGCGAGCCATTCATTCAGGCGGCGGACTTTGCCGTCCTTGAACGACGGCACGCCATGCGGGCGGCCGGTGAATTCGCCGTTGACCAACTCCGGTTCGGTGGCGATCAGGTGCGGCACGCCGAGGTAGGCGGCGATGGGGGCGGTGACGAAGCTGTTGGTGGCGGTGACGATGACGCAGACATCGGCGCGGTGTTTTCCCAGCAGCGCGGGCGTGCCGGCGGCGACGATCGGGATGATCTTGCGCGCCATGAAATCGGCGTGCCAGGCGTCGAGTTGCACGCGCGGGTGGCGCGACAGCGGTTTCAACTGAAAGTCGAGAAACGCGTAAATATCCAGCGTGCCGGCCTTGTACTGGTCGTAGAAAGCCTGATTGCGCGCTTCATACACTTCGCGGTCGAGCACGCCCTGTTCGATCAGGTATTGCGCCCATTCGAAATCGGAATCGCCGGCGAGCAGGGTGTTGTCGAGGTCGAACAGGGCAAGGCGCATGGCGGGGTCCATCGAATTGGTCGCGAAGGCGCGCATCTTAGCCGAGGCAGGACGGACTGAAACGGCGCCGGGATAACGTGCCGAATCTAAATGGATTACGCATACCTGAAGGAGAAACCCCGAGGCGGCGGCGCGGTCCAATTGGCAAGTTCATCAGCGTTTTCCAATAGAATTCCCGCTCATTCCGCTCGTCCCCGACATGAATCTGGTCGCCGCCAACATTCCCCCGCACTGGCTCTGGAGCCTCTGGTTTCTGGTCGCGGCGGCAGCGTGGCTGATCTTGCGGCACGCCGGTTGGCGCATGTTGAGCGACCAAGCCAACCTCAATATCTTTCTGGCCGCCACCGTCTCGGTGCTCGGGCTCTGGCTGATCAAGACCGGAATCAAGCCGGGCCTGGACTTCCATCTGATCGGCGCGACCCTGTTGACGCTGATGTTCCGCCCGTTGTTCGCGCTGTTTTCGATCGCGCTGGTGAACGCCGCGCTCGCGCTCTGGCAGGGCGAGTACGCCGCCTATCCGGCCAACTGGCTGATCATGGGCGCGGTGCCGGTCGGCGTGACTTGGGCGATCTACACGCTAACCGACCGCCGGCTGCCCAACCACCTGTTCATCTATCTGTTCCTCAACGCCTTCTTCGGCGCCGCGCTCGCCATCTTTGCGGTCGGCCTGGCCGCGACGGGCTTTGCCGCGCTATCCGGCGTGTATTCGCTGAACTATCTGCTGGAGGAATACCTGCCCTACTTCGTGCTGATCTCGTTCAGCGAGGCGTTCATCACCGGCATGCTGATCACGATGATGGTGATCTACAAGCCGGAATGGGTCGCCACTTTCGACGACAGACGCTATCTGCTGGGCAAATAGGACATTCAGCGCTTCGCGTCGGGCATGAACCTGAGCACGTTGCCGTTGATGCAATAGCGCTTGTAGGTCGGCGCCGGGCCGTCGTCGAACACGTGCCCCAGGTGAATGCCGGAACTAGCGCTACGCACTTCGACGCGTTTCATGCCCAGTTTGCCATCTTCGTGCAGCGTCACGGCGCCAGCCACCGGCGCGAAGAAACTCGGCCAGCCGGTGCCGCTGTCGAACTTGCCGTCGCTGCGGAACAGCGCCGCGCCGGTGATTGGATCGACGAAGGTGCCGGGGCGTTTTTCGTCCAGATGCGAGCCGCTGCCGGGCCGCTCGGTGCCTTCCTCGAAGGCGATGCGCTGTTGTTCCGGAGTGAGCAGCTGGAAGCCCAGCCATTTCCAGAAACGCGCCTTGTCGCCGCTGTAGCCGGTAAAGCGGGAAACCTCCTTGCCCTGCTCGAACAACACAATGGTGGGCGTGGCGAACAACGATTTCTCCAGCTTCCAGCCGGTCGGCGCGTTCGGGTTCAGCGTGCTGACCACAGCCACGTCGGACTGCCAGCGGTCGAGCACTTCCGCCTTGAACTGTTTGCAGAAGGCGCATTCCTCGGCTTCGAACACGACCAGTTGCCGCTCGAATGCCAGCGCCTTGCCGTCCAGCCGCGGCGCCGTCGACTTCTGCACGGATTTCGATCCCGGATACTTCACGCCGGTGCCGCCCAGGCCGCAATAGCCCTTGGGATTCTTCTTCAGGTAATCCTGGTGGTAATCCTCGGCAGCTGCGTAAGTTTTCAGTGGCGCGATGTCGGTGGTGATCTTGCCCAGACCGCCCTGCGTCAGCGCAGTTTGGTAGGCCGCGCGGGTTTTCTCGGCCACTTCCAGTTGCGCCGCAGAGTGCGTATAGACGGCGCTGCGATAGTTCGTGCCGACATCGTTGCCCTGGCGGTCGCCCTGGGTCGGATCATGGCTTTCCCAGAACTTGATCAGCACGGTTTCCAGGCTGGTTTGCGCCGGGTCGAAGCTGACTTTGACGACTTCCGCATGATTGCGTTTGCCGCTCATGCCCAGCCGCACGCTCCGTTCATGCGCGAGCACCGCTTCGTAGTTGCCGGCGATGTCGCCGTTGGCATAGCCGCTTTCGACATCGACTACACCGGGAACTTCCGACATGCGCTTTTCCGCGCCCCAGAAGCAGCCCATGCCGAGCACGATGCTGTCGAGTTGGGCATGGGCGTCGCGCTTCTTGCCGGCTTGCGTGGCGGAACTCTCCTCGGCGCAAGCGCTGACCAGGAAGCTCATGCAGAGCGCGAGAAAAACACCGAGTCCGGTTCTCCTGATGATCATGTGCGGTCCTTCATGGCTTTCCAGCCGAATGGGGTGAGCGTACTGAGTTGCCGGAGGGCGGTAAGTTCAAGATCCCGGCGTTTCAGCGCGCAGCCGCGCTTTCAACCGGCTCGAACACGACATACCAGCGCGCCCGCTCAATCAGACGGTCGCCAAAGCCGGTGCGGCGCGGGCCGGCCACCAACGCGATTTCGACCAGGCCGATGCGGCTCAATCCGGCTTGCTGCAGTGCGGCGAGTGCCGCCGCGTCGAGCCTGGGCGGCAGCGACAGCACGAGGTCCGCTTGCACGGTTTTGCCGCTGACGCCCGCCAGCAGACTGGGCGTAGCGCGCTCCGGCAAGACCGCCGGACAGCCGGCGGCGGGTTCCAGCAGCAGACGCTGCAGCGGTTGGCGCGCGCCCAGTTGCAGTTGCTCAAGCACCGCGGAGATGCGGTGCGCGGGCGCACAGAGCAGGATGACGCGCAGGCTGGCGCGGACATCCGCTTCGTCTTCGGTCAGCGTCAATTGCACCGGCCAGACGGTGGATTCGGTGTCAGCCCGCACAGCGAGGTGGCCGCCCTGCTTCCAGTCGACACGCATGACCCGCTTAGCGATGGTTTTCCATTGGTAGCCCTCGATAAACCAGGCCAGCGAAGACGCAGCGAAATCGAGGCCGTAACCAGTTACCAAACCATCGTCGCCGAGACGCACGACATCGTCCTGCACCAGGGCTTCCAGCACATCGGCATTGGCTTGCGGGTAGATTTCGCGGGTCTTGACCCAGTCGGGCCCGGCCAATAACGGTGTCGCTTCGCCGGCGAAACGAATCTCCGCCAACAGCGCCAGCGCCACTTGCGGCAACGCCGCCGCCGCCCTGGGCGCGAACAGCAGCACGCTGTAGGCGCGCCCGGCGAAGACCGTGGAAAGATGAAACACGCTGACCGTCTCGTCGCGCGAGGGGCGGCGGCACAGCAACCATTTCTGCTTGCCGTCGACGCCGCCGACTGCGAACCAGGAAATTTTTGCGCTGTCGCCGTACAGCTTCTGCCAACTCGCGCGCAACTTTGCGTAATAGGTGTCGGCATCGATTTTCAGCAGGCGCGTGCGGCGCGGCAGCGCCAGGCGCAAACTGCTGTCCGCCGCCAGCAGCAAGGCATCGTCCTCGTTTTCCTGTTGCGGCGTCGCGCGTTGCCAAGGGCTGGCGTAAGGCAAGGACAGCGCCTCCACCTGCAACGCCGCCGCCTCGGCGCCCAACGTGAATAGCGCCAGCAGCGCCAGCTTCGCCGCCTGCAGCGACCACGCCTTCATTTCCAGAAATTTCATGCTAAAACGCCGCTCCATGTCCGCCATGCCCGCTCCCCCCGTTGCCGCAACCTTACCCGATGCGCCCTTCACCCCCGAACTGACGTTCCCCGAAAACCTGCCGGTCTCGGCCCGCCGCGCCGACATCGCGGCGGCGCTGAACGCGCATCAGGTCGTCATCGTGTGCGGCGAAACCGGTTCCGGCAAGACCACGCAGTTGCCCAAGATCGTGCTGACGGCAGGACGCGGCCGCGGTGGCAAACATGGCAAGGTCGGCATGACGCAGCCGCGCCGGATCGCCGCCAAGAGCGTGGCGAACCGGCTGGCGGAAGAGACCAAGACCCGGCTCGGCGGCTTCATCGGCTGGCAGGTGCGCTTTACTGATCAGGTCGGGCCGGATACGCGAATCAAGGTAATGACCGACGGCATTCTGCTGGCGGAGACGCAATCCGACCCGGAATTCCGCGCCTACGACACGCTGATCCTGGACGAAGCGCACGAGCGCAGCCTGAACATCGATTTCCTGCTCGGTTACCTGAAAACCCTGCTGCCGCGCCGGCCCGAACTGAAGCTGATCATTTCCTCGGCGACGCTGGAAGCGGACCGCTTTTCCGACTACTTCAACGGCGCGCCAGTGATCGAGGTGTCGGGGCGGACTTATCCGGTGGAGATGCGCTATCGCCCGCCCGCCGAAGTGGCATCGAAAAAGCCGGAATCGGCCGCCGGCAAGCCCGCCGCAATCGAAGAAGAACCGGATTTCGACCTCGCCCTGCTGCACGCCGTCGATGAACTCGCGGCGGACGGCCCCGGCGATATCCTGGTATTTCTGCCCGGCGAGCGGGAAATTCGCGACGCGCAGGAATCCTTGCGCAAGCATCACCCGGCGCATACCGAAATCCTGCCGCTGTTCGCACGCCTGTCGGTGAGCGAACAGGAGGAGGTGTTCAAGTCGCACAGCGGCCGCCGCATCGTGCTGGCCACCAACGTGGCGGAAACCTCGCTCACCGTGCCGGGCATCCGCTACGTGGTCGATGCCGGCCTGGCGCGGGTGAAGCGTTATTCCATCCGCAACAAGATCGAACAACTCAAGATCGAGAAGGTCTCGCAGGCCTCCGCCAACCAGCGCGCCGGCCGTTGCGGCCGGGTAGCGGAAGGCATCTGCATCCGCCTGTACGACGAGCAGGATTTCCTGGCGCGGCCGAAATACACCACGCCGGAATTGCTGCGTTCGTCGCTGGCCGGCGTGATCCTGCGCATGAAGTCGCTGCGCCTGCCGGAGATCGAGAATTTCCCGTTCCTCGATGCGCCCGAGCCCAAGCGCATCCGCGACGGCCAGCAATTGCTGGTCGAGCTCGGCGCGCTCGACGAGAACAACCGCGGGTCTGGCAACCTCACCGGCATCGGCAAGCAACTGGCGCATCTGCCGGTCGATCCGCGCATCGGCCGCATGCTGATCGCCGCGCGCGACAAGGCCTGCCTGCACGAGGTGCTGATCATCGCCGCCGCCTTGACCAGCCAGGACCCGCGCGAACGGCCGCTGGAACATCAGGCGGCAGCGGATCAGAAACATGCGCGCTTCGCCGATCAGAATTCCGACTTCATCGCGCTGCTCAAGCTGTGGCACTACCTCGACGAGCAGAACGCGCATCGCAAGTCGCAACGCAAACTGCGCGAAGGCTTGAAGGCCGATTACCTGTCGCCGCTGCGCGTGCGCGAATGGCGCGATGTTTATGGCCAGTTGGCGACGCAGGTGAAGGAATTGGGCTGGAAGGTGGCGGACGAGTGGCACCCCGAGACGTCGGCAAAGGATTGCCGACCTACGGAAGCCGATGCCCAAGCCGAATTCAACGCCCAACTCGCCGCCCGCTACGCCGTCATCCACCAGGCGCTGCTGCCCGGCCTGCTCGGCAACCTGGGCTTTCTCACCGAGGACGGCGTCTATCTCGGCGCGCGCGAAGTGAAGTTCCTGATCTTCCCCGGCTCCGGCGTCAAGAAGAAACCGAAGTGGGTCATGGGCGCCGAGATCGTCGAGACCAAGCGGGTGTATGCCCGCACCGTGGCGAAGATCGAGTCGGAATGGGTGGAACACGCCGCCAAACATCTGCTCAAGCTGTCCTACACCGATCCGCACTGGGCGAAGAAGCCGGCGCATGTCGCCGCCAGCCTGCGCGCCACGCTGTACGGCCTGCCCATCGTCAACGGCCGCAAGGTGCATTACGGCCCGCTCGAACCCGAGTTGTGCCGCGAATTGTTCATTCGCGGCGCGCTGGTCAACGGCGACTTCGAGACGCGCGCGCCCTGGTTCGTGCACAACCAGCGCCTGCTGGAGGAAATCGACGACCTGTCGCACCGCTCGCGCAACGCGCGCATCGCGGTGGACGAACAAGCGTTGTATCAGTTCTTCGACTCTCGCATCCCGGCCGGCATGCACAACGGCGCCGCGTTCGAAAAATGGCGGCGCGAGGCCGAGCGCGGCAATCCCAAGCTGCTGTTTCTGCAGCGCGAGGACCTGTTGTCCGGCGATAAACAGGCGAGCGCACACGACTTTCCGCCCGGCATCGAATTCAACGGCGTGCGCTTTGCGTTGACCTACCGCTTCGACCCCGGCGCGCCGGATGACGGTGTCACGCTGGCAGCGCCACTCGCCGCGCTTAACCAGATTCCAGTGCTGGCTTGCGAATGGCTGGTGCCCGGCCTGCTCGAAGAGAAAATCACGGCGCTGATCAAAAGCCTGCCGCAATCGATCCGGCGCGCCTTCGTGCCGGTGCCGGAATATGCCCGCGCGGCGACGCAGGCGCTGCTCGACGGCAAAAAGACCGCAGCCCTCAGCGACGCCCTCGCCGCCTTCCTGAGCAAAGCCACCGGCACGTTGATTCCGCGCGATGCCTGGCGGCCGGAAGCGCTGCCGGCGCACCTGAACATGCATTTCCGCGTGCTGGACGAGCATGGCAAGACGCTGGCCGAGGGCCGAGATCTGGGCACCTTGCGGCAGCAACTCGGCGCCGAAGCGCGGCAGGAACTGGCCCGCTCGGTTGCCAACACAACCGGACAGTTCGAACGCGACAACATCATCAAATGGGACTTCGGCGACCTGCCGGAAAGCATGCAGGTCGGCCCGCGCGGCAAAGCCAACGTGGCCGCCTTCCCCGCCCTCGAACACGTCGCCGGCCAGGTGCGTCTGGCCTTGTTCGACAGCGCCGAGAGCGCCGAGGCCGCGCAGCGCGAAGGCGTCGCGCGCCTGCTCTGGCTGGGCTTCCCGGATTTGCTGCGACAAAGCGAACGCGACCTGGCCAACAAACTGAAAACTGCGAGCCTGCAATACGGCTTGCTGTTCAAGGCCGTGCCCGGCTTCGCCAGCCCGAGCGAATCGCTGATCCGCGATGTGCTCAACGCCGCCGCACTGGATCTGCTCGTACCCAACGTGCCACGCAACCAGAGCACATTCGAAACCGCCGCCAAGGCCGCGCGTCCGCGCCTGCCGGAGGCGGTCGCGCGCATGACCCTGATCGCGCAGGACTGCATCGCCGCCGCGTCGAAAATCGAACAAACCCTGAGCAAGGCGCCTGCCACCTGGAAAGCCGCCGTGCTCGATCTGCGCGGCCAACTCGCCGAACTGGTGTTCCCCGGCTTCATGGCGCGCCATCCGGCCAACCGGCTGACGCATCTGCCGCGCTATCTGAAAGCGATGGAACTGCGCCTCGGCAAATTCGCCAACCAGCCCGCACGCGATCTCGCCGCGATGAACGAGATGGCGAAGCTGCTGGCGGCCTGGCGCCAGCGCCGCGAACGCCTCGCCGCGCAAGGCCGTATCGGCGGCAACATCGAACCGGAAATGGAAGACTTCCGCTGGCGCCTGGAAGAACTCCGCGTCAGCCTGTTCGCGCAGGAGCTGAAGACGCCGGAACCGGTTTCGGTGAAACGCCTGGAAAAACGCTGGGCTGAAATCGCCGGCGGGTAAGCACCAGTGCCCCGTAGGATGGGCCAAGCGCAGCGGGCCCATCAAGCGTGCGAGATTGATGGGCCCGCTGCGCTTGGCCCATCCTACAGCTCGCGCATCCGGAACCGGTCTCGGTGAAACGCCTGGAAAAACGCCGGGCAGATATCGCCGGTCTGTAAAACCGGACCGCCGCCTCAAGTTTTCGTGCGCCTCGCCGATAGCGCGGAGTACAAAACAACGGATGGAGACATCAAGTGGCTATGAAAGTCTGCTCAGGCACGGTCACCTCGAAGATACTGATCTTCACCGCGATGCTCTTTCTGGTGTTGCTCACCGCTTCGCTGGTCCATTCGTATTTCAGCGAAAAGAAACTGGCCGAAGAGTTCACGGCGGAGGAGGCCAAGGCGATCGCCGATGGCTATTTCGACGGCCTCAACAAGTTGATGCTCACCGGCGGCATGCCGAACCGGGCCGAAGTACAACAGCAGATCGCCAACCAGAAAAACGTGCTCGAAGCCCGCGTCATTCGCGGCGACGGCATCAACGGCCAATACGGCCCCGGCAACGAAGACGAGAAAGCGCGTGACGACCTGGATCGTGCTGCACTCAACGGCCAGGAAACAGTCCGCATCGAGGACACCGACAAAGGCCGCCGTCTGACCGTGATTCGTCCGTTCAAGGCGACGGAACACACCCGCGGCGTCAACTGCATGGGCTGCCACAGCGTACCGGCCAACACCGTGTTGGGTGCGATTCGTATCGGCTACGACCTGAACCCGGTCGATGCGCGCATCCGCAACTCCGGCCTGGAAAGCCTGGCCATCCACATGACCCTGTTCGTCATCGGCATGTTGCTGATCACTGCCGCGTTGAAGCGGGTGATTTCGGTGCCGATCAACCGGCTCACCGACACCATGAGCCGCATCGAGCAGCAATCCGATCTGTCGTTGCGCGTCCAGGTCACCGGCCAGGACGAAATCGCCTGTGCCGGCACCGCCTTCAACACCATGTTGGAACGCTTCAGCGGCATTCTTTCGCAAGTCAGCGGCGCCACCCACAACCTGACCCGCGTCGCCGGCCAACTGGTGGAGGTTTCTTCGCGCACGCAAAGCGGCGTCACACGTCAGCTGGCCGATACGGAAACGCTCGCTGCCGCGCTGCACCAGCTCGCCGCCACCGTTCAGGAAGTGGCGCGCAATACGCACGAAGCCGCCAGCGAAGCGGCAAAAGCCGACACTCAGGCCAAGGAAGGCGCCTACACCGCGACCACCGCGCTCGGCGCGATTTCGGCGATGTCCGAACAACTGGAACAGGCGGTGCAGGTCATCCTGCGTCTGGATACCGATAGCCGCGATATCGGCCGGGTGATCGGGCTGATCCGCGAAATTGCCGAGCAAACCAATTTGCTGGCGCTCAACGCCGCCATCGAAGCCGCCCGTGCCGGCGAGCAGGGCCGCGGTTTCGCGGTGGTCGCGGACGAGGTCCGCACGCTGGCGCAACGCACCCAGTCCGCCACCGAGGAAATCGAGACCATCATCGTCAAGGTGCAGGACCGCGCCAATGAGGCCGTCGGCGCGATCCAGACCGCAGAGCAGAAAACCGAAACCAGCGTACAGAGCGTGGAAGACAGTTCCGAGGCGCTCGCCACCATCTCCGGTTCGGTCGGCGTCATTACCAAGATGAACAGCCAGATCGCCAGCAGTTCCGGCGAACAAAGCAAAATGGCCGAGAGCATCAGCCGCAAGATCGGCGACATCGGCTCGGTCGCCCGCGATGCCGCCGGTCATGCGCAAGACACCCAGGCTGCCAGCCGGCAACTGGCCAATCTGGCGGAAGAACTGGAAAAGCTGGTCGGGCAATTCCGCATTTGACGCATGCAGCGCGTAGTCGCCTGCACGCATTCGTTTCGGCGCGATTGCAGGCGCGAGCAGCCTGTCGGACTTTCCCAGTGAGCGCGCCGGGGGTGATTTTGGCGCAGGGCAAGGCGCGGTGAGCGCGGTTTGGTCATTCCAAATGAGCGAGCCGCAACGCCGCTCATGCGCTCAACGCGTCTCACGGGGAAAGTCCGACAGGCTGCTTGCCGAGGGATTTCCCCCGTAAAATCGCCCTATGCAAATCAAGATCGCACTGGCGCAAATGAACCCGACGCTGGGAGACCTGGCCGGCAATGCCGCCCAGCTCGCCGCCCTGGCGCAACAAGCCGCGCAGGCCGGCGCGGCGCTTCTGCTCAGCCCCGAACTGGCGCTGTGCGGTTACCCGCCCGAAGACCTGGCGTTGCGGCCGGATTTCTATGACGAGAACGCGCGCGTCCTGGCCGAACTCGCCGGCAATCTGCCGCCGGGTCTAACGCTGGTGGTCGGCCATCCACTCGACGAAGACGGGCAATACTTCAATGCGGCGTCGGTACTGCGCGGCGGCAAGATCGAAGCGGTGTATCGCAAACAGAAATTGCCGAATCATTCGGTATTCGATGAAATGCGCACCTTTGTCGCCGGTTCCGAACCCTGCATCTTCGACTGCGCCGGCGTACGTTTCGGCATCAACATCTGCGCCGACATCTGGGAGCCCGGCACCGCAACGCAAGCGCGCGAGGCCGGTGCGCAAGTTCTGCTGGTACTGAATGCATCGCCGTTTCACGCCGGCAAGCAGACCGAACGCTTGACCGTTGCACGTGAGCGCACCGTCGAATCGGGTCTGCCCTTGCTCTACGCCAACATGGTCGGCGGCCAGGACGAACTGGTGTTCGACGGCGCCTCCTTCGCGCTCTCCGGCGACGGCATGCTCAGCGCACAATGCCCCGCCTTCGATGCCGGCCTGTACTTCGTCGAACTGGATAACCTGCAGCCGCGCGGGACGATCATCGAGCTGCCTGAGTTAGAGGCAACGGTGTACCAGGCTCTGGTCATGGGCGTACGCGACTATGTTGCAAAAAACGGCTTCCCCGGCGTGCTGGTCGGCTCATCCGGCGGCATCGATTCAGCCCTGACCCTGGCGATTGCGGTCGATGCGATCGGCCCGGCGCGGGTACAGGCGGTGATGATGCCGTCCCAGTTCACCGCCAGCATGAGCCTGGAAGATGCCGAACAACTCGCCGTCAATCTGGGCATCCGCTACGACGTGCAGCCGATCAAGCTGATGTTCGATACGTTTCTCTCGGAATTGTCGGACGAATTCGAAAATCTGCCGTTCGACCAGACTGAAGAGAACATCCAGGCGCGCGTGCGCGGCGTGATTCTGATGGCCTTGTCTAACAAGTTCGGCCAACTGGTGCTCACCACCGGCAACAAGAGCGAGATGGCCAGCGGCTATGCCACCTTGTACGGCGACATGGCCGGCGGTTTCGCCGTGCTGAAGGATGTCGCGAAAACCCTGGTCTGGCGCCTGGCGCGCTACCGCAACCAGATTTCCGAGATCATCCCGGAACGCATCATCACGCGGCCACCCAGCGCCGAACTGCGCGCCAATCAATGCGACCAGGACAGCCTACCCAATTACGAGATCCTCGATGCGATCATGCAGCGCTATGTCGAACACGACATGGCTGCGCGCGACATCATTGCGGCAGGTTATAACGAAGCCGATGTGCATAAAGTGATCGGCCTGATCGACCGCAGCGAATACAAGCGACGACAATCGCCGCCCGGCATCCGCATCACCGAACGTGGCTTCGGCCGCGACCGGCGCTATCCGATCACCAACAAATATCGCGCACCCTAAACCCAGTCCGTAGTCCGAGGAGACCGCTCATGAAAAAAATCGAAGCCATCATCAAACCCTTCAAGCTGGACGAAGTGCGCGAAGCCCTTTCCGCGCTAGGCGTATCCGGCCTGACCGTGACCGAAGTAAAGGGATTTGGTCGCCAGAAAGGCCATACCGAGCTGTATCGCGGCGCCGAATACGTGGTCGATTTTCTGCCCAAGGTCAAGGTGGAACTGGTGGTAGCGAATAGCATGGTGGACGCTGCGCTCGAAGCCATCGTAAAAGCTGCTCGCACCTCCAAGATCGGCGACGGCAAGATATTCGTCAGTTCGGTCGAGCAGGTCGTTCGTATCCGTACCGGCGAGACCGGTGAAGACGCCATCTGATATCAGGAGAATCGACATGCCCAAGCCGTCCCGCTGCACCTTGTCCACACTCGCCTTGTCCGTGCTCGCGCTGGCATCCTCAGCCCAGGTACAGGCGCAGCAACCTGTCCTGATCACCCCGGCCGGCGCACCCAATCCGTTCATGCAATTCACGCCGCCGGCAGCCGCGCCCTTTACGCTGCCGCAATTCAGTCTACCCACCTTGCCGGTGCTGCCGGGTCTGCCCGATCTACGCGGCCTGCCGATTCCGCTGATCGGTACGCTGGGAACGGTGCCGAACAAGCCTTACACGATACGGCCCGGCATTCCGCAGCAGAGCAAGAAGCAGATGATGCAGATGATGATGCCGATCATGAGCAACGTAATGCGCATGTCGATGCCGGATGCGATGAACTGGTTCGCCCACAAGATCAAGGCGAAACCGGGCCTGACGGTCGACGAAGTGGTCGAGTCGATGATGCTGCGCGCCAACAAGCTGAACTTCAAATATGTCGGCAGCAACCTGATGTACAAAGACTTTCAGGCTGTCCTGGGCGATAAGGATGCACCGCGTATCGAAGTGCACAGTTTCTGCGACATCGCCGTCGGCCGCGATCTGCTCAAGATCAGCCCGGAATTCCTGGTCTTCCTGCCCTGCCGCATCGGCGTCATGGAAGACGCCGACAAGAACGTCTGGGTGATGATGCTGGACTGGAACCTGGAATGGGTAGCCGGCTACGAAGGCCAGATGGGCGTATCGCCGGAACTCGCCAGGGGCGCCATCGACATCCGCAACAAGATGGCGGAGATCATGCAGGCCGGCGCCGACGGCGATCTGTAATAACTACAGGTTTTGCGCAACCTTGCTGCGTGACAGCGGCGGGTTGCGATCGAAATAGCGCTTGATACCGGTCACGATGGCGGTCGCCATCTTGTCCTGGTATTCCTCGTCGAGCAGGCGCTTTTCCTCTTCCGGGTTCGAGATGAACGCCGTCTCGACCAGGATCGACGGAATATCCGGCGCTTTCAATACGGCGAAGCCGGCTTGTTCGACGCGCGGCTTGTGCAACTGGTTGATGCCGCCGATTTCTTCCAGCACGACCTTGCCCAGCTTTAGGCTGTCGCTGATCTGCGCGGTCTGCGACAGATCGATCAGGGTCTGCTTCAGGTACAGATCCTTCATGCCCACATTGACGCCACCGATCAGGTCGGCGTCGTTCTCGTTCTTCGCCAGCCATTTCGCGGCGGCGGAAGTCGCACCTTTCTCCGACAGCGCGAACACGGAAGATCCTCGCGCATGCGATTTGATGAAGGCATCGGCATGAATCGAGACAAACAGGTCGGCCTGCACCCGGCGCGCCTTGTTGACCCGCTCGTGCAGCGGAATGAAATAGTCGCTGTCGCGGGTCAGGTAGGCACGCATGTTTTCCTGCTTGTCGATCATGCCCTTGAGACGCCGCGCGATGGACAAGGTAATGTCTTTTTCGTGCGAGCCGTTGGCTCCGGTGGCGCCGGGATCTTCGCCACCGTGTCCGGGATCGATGGCGATGGTGATCAGACGGATGAATTCGAGCTTGCCGGGTTGCGGCTTTTCCGGTTTCAGCGGCTTTTCGAGCTTCGCCACGCGCAAATCGGTGACTTTGACGCTGGGCTCCTCACCCGCAGGCGGTGTGTTGGCGGCGACTTTGGCTTTTTCAGAACGCTTGCCGGCCGACTCGATTGCGCTTTCGATTTCCTGTTCGAACACCGCCATCGAAGCCGGATAAAGATCCATGACCAAGCGATGGCCATATTCGCCCATCGGTTTCAACGTAAAGATCTGGCTGCGAACTTCGGTTTTCAACTCCACTACCAGCCGCGTCACACCGGGCCGGTTGCGCGCCACGCGGATGCTGGTGATGTACACATCCTGCGGCGTGACCTTGCTGGCGATCTCGCTTAGGGCTGCCTCGGGCTCGATGCCTTCCAGGTCGATCACGATGCGATCGGGGTTTTTCAGGTTGAACTGCTTGTAGCTGATCGGCTGCTCGAATTCGATCGCGATGCGGCTGTATTCGGGCGAGGGCCAGACCCGTGCGGCCTTGGTTGCGCCGGCCTGTGCCCAGGTCGATGCCAGCAGCCCGGCAAACAAGACCCACACCCAAACTATGCAGAAATCAGCCGAGCGACGCATGCCCTTCCCCCCTCCGTCAAACCTTCGATCCAGACAGTACGGCCGGCATCCGGAATCTCGATGCGCACCCGTAAATCGGGCGGCGGCAAGCGTCCGCCGGCTTTTTCGGGCCACTCCACCAGACAAACGCTGGCAGGGTTGAAATATTCGCGAAACCCCGCGTCCTCCCATTCATCTGGATCAGTGAACCTATACAAATCAAAGTGATAAAGATTAAACCTCGACAGCGTATAAAGTTCAACCAAAGTATAGGTCGGACTCTTGACACGGCCAGCAAAACCGAGCGCGCGCAACACGCCGCGCGTCAAGGTGGTCTTTCCGGCGCCCAGATCGCCCTGCAGCCAGATGCTCAGCCCGGCTGCCAGCGCATGCCCCAGACGCCCGCCCAGTGCCAGCGTCGCCGCCTCGTCCGGCAGATCGATACGGAAATCCTGCTGCGGGCTCACGCTATCATCCCGGCATGACCGAAGTGCTCACCAACCCCGCCGCCCTGGAAGCGTTGAAACCGCGCATCCGGGCCTGGGGCCGTGAGCTGGGTTTCAGCGCCGTCGGCTTTGCGTCGATACAACTGGGCGAGGCGGAAAACGAACTCATGGCTTGGCTGGCGGCGGGCTATCACGGAGAGATGGATTATATGGCGCGCCATGGCGCGACCCGCGCGCGACCCGCCGAATTGCTGCCGGGCACGGCCAGCATCGTCAGCGCGCGCATGGATTACCTGCCCGATGCGGCCGATGCGTGGCGCAACCTGGCCGATCCGGCGCGCGCCTACATCTCCCGCTACGCCCTCGGACGCGACTATCACAAGCTGATCCGCGCGCGTTTGCAGCAACTCGGCGAGCGCATCGCGGAAGCCGCCGGCGCCTGCGCATTCCGCGCCTTCACCGACAGCGCGCCGGTGCTGGAAGTGGCGCTGGCCCGCAACGCCGCGCTCGGCTGGAAGGGCAAACACACGCTGCTGCTGGATCGCGGCGGTTCCTGGTTCTTTCTCGGCGAACTGTTCGTCGATCTGCCTTTCGCGCCGGATCAACCTGCGGCCGGCCATTGCGGCAGTTGCCAGGCCTGTATCGACATCTGCCCGACCGGCGCCATCCTGGCGCCGTATAAGCTCGATGCGCGGCGCTGCATTTCCTATCTGACCATCGAACACGCCGGCCCGATTCCGCTGGAACTGCGCCCGCTGCTGGGTAACCGCATCTACGGCTGCGACGACTGCCAGCTGGCGTGTCCGTGGAACAGCTTCGCGCAGGTCGCCGCGGCGCCGGATTTCCAGCCGCGCCACCGGCTCGACACGGCCAGCTTGCTCGAACTGTTCGCCTGGAGCGAAGCCGAATTCCTGCGCCGGCATGAAGGCTCGGCCATCCGCCGCATCGGCCATGAACGCTGGCTGCGCAACATTGCCGTCGCCCTCGGCAACGCGCTGGCCAATGCGTCACCGGATGCGGCGGCCATCGTCGCGGCCTTGCAGGCGCGCGCCGATCACCCGTCGGCGCTGCTGCGCGAACATCTACAATGGGCGCTTTCCCAACAGAGCCAGCCCCATGTCGACCGATCTTGATCCACGCAGCCCCATCGGTGTGTTCGATTCCGGCGTCGGCGGACTCACGGTGGTTCGCGCCCTGATGGAGCGACTGCCGTTTGAATCGATCCATTATTTCGGCGACACCGCACGCGTGCCTTACGGCGTCAAGTCGGTGCAGACCATCGCCCATTACACGACGCAGATCGCCGAATTCCTGCTGGAAAAACGCGTCAAGGTGCTGATCATCGCCTGCAACACGATGGCGGCGGTCGCCGCGCAAGTGGTGCGCGACCTGTCGCCGACGCCGGTACTCGATGTCATCGAAGCCGGCGCGCTGTCGGCATTGGCCGCGACGCGCAGCCGCCGCATCGGCGTCATCGGCACGCCCACCACGATCAACAGCAACGCCTACGCGCGCGCCATCCACAGCATTGAACCGGAAGCGCGCCTGACCTCGCAAGCTTGCGCCCTGCTGGTGCCGCTGGTGGAAGAAGGCTGGCTGGACCATCCGGTGACGCGGCTGACCGCGCAGGAATACCTGAAGCCTGTGCTGGCCGAGCAGATCGACAGTCTGGTGCTCGGCTGCACGCATTACCCGCTGCTCAAATCGCTGCTGCAGGATGTGGTCGGCCCCGACATTGCGCTGGTCGATTCCGCCGATGCCATGGCCGAACAAACCGCCGCGCTGCTGACCGATCTCAACCTGCACAACCCGGACCGGGTACCGCCCGAATATCACTTCTGGGTGACCGATGTGCCGCTCCGCTTCCAGACCATCGGCGAGCGTTTTCTCGGCCGCAGCCTGAGCAACGTGCACGTCGTGCAGTGGTAACCCCACGCGCAGAAAATATCTTTCAGTTTTTCAGGGTTGCAGCCGTAATTTCGGTGAATACCCCTACCTTCTCAAGGCTTGTCATGCAACCCAGCATTCTGCGCAACGTACTGTTTTCCTTTCTTGGCGCCGGTGTGCTCATGGCCGGCATCTTTCCGTTCTATGCCGCGTTCTTCGTCGAGTGGAAGCCGGGCATGCAAGTCTGGTTCGTCGTCGGCTGCCTGATCGCCGGCCTGGTCATGGGCGCAGTCAATTACTGGGTCATGAACGCCGTCCTGGTGACCAAGCTCAAGCGCATTTCGCAAGTGGCGAGCGCCATCGCCAATCGCGACCTGACCTTCACCTGCGCCATGGAAAGCCACGACACGCTGGGCGAAATCATCCAGAGTTTCAATGACATGGCGTCGGCGCTACGCGAACTGATTTCGAGCACCTCGCGCCTGAGCAGCGAAGTGCGCAACGACAGCGGCGCCATCAGCGCACAGTCCGGCCAGATTCACGACCGCGTCGATCAGATGAATCGTCGCACCGGCGATATCTCCAGCGCGATTTCACATCTGGAGCAGGCGATTGCCGACATTTCGAAGCGGACCCAGGTGGCTTCCGACCAGGCCAACGAAGCGAAACGTACGGCTCTGGAAGGCGTCGGCGTCGCTCAGGAAAGCCTCGCCGGCATGGAACGCATCCACGCCACCGTCAACAACGCCACCACGTCGGTCGAAAAACTCGGGCGCAGTTCGCAGGACGTCGGCGCCATCGTCGCCGTCATCAAGGAAATCGCCGATCAGACCAACCTGCTTGCGTTGAACGCCGCCATCGAAGCCGCACGCGCCGGCGAACAAGGCCGCGGCTTCGCCGTGGTCGCCGACGAAGTGCGCAAGCTGGCTGAAAAAACCACGCTGGCGACGACTGAAATCAGCCAGATGATCCAGAACATCCAGAACGAGACGCGCCATGCCATCGACGCCATCGGCCAAGGCATGGCGGAAGCCAGCGACGGCGTCGGCCACGCCCGCGAAGCGGGAGCGGCACTCGAAACCATCGCCGGCAGCGTCAGCGAAGTCACCACGCAAGTCGGCGAAATCAGCAGCGCCGCAGCCAGCCAGCGCAGCGCGGCCGACCAGGTGCGCAGCAGCATCCAGGCGATCGAACAACTCAATGGCGAGACCCTCAGCGATACGGAAAGAGGGGTCAGCCTGACGGAAGTCCTGGCCGGACGCGCCAATTCGCTGGATGAAGCGGTTAAGTCGTTCAAGCTGAACTGACCCGACCGGGTTGACTTGCATCATGGCCGCATCAGATGATTCGCATATACTTTGAAGCAGACCTGATGGTCCCGATTGTCTTTACACCACCGAAAGGAAATATCTAATGAAAGCGCTCTCCGTAATCGCTCTTGCCGCCTCGCTGCTCGTTTCCGCCTCCGCCTTCGCCAACGCCGACCTGGCCAAGAAAAACGGTTGTGCTGTCTGCCACGACGCCACCGCCAAGAAGATGGGTCCGACCTGGAAAGATGTCGCCGCCAAGAACAAGGCCGACAAGGATGCCGAGAAAAATCTCGCTGCAACCATCACCAAGGGCAGCAAAGGCAAGTACGGCAAGATTCCGATGCCGCCGCAGCCGAAAGCCGCCGCCGATGCAGCCGCGCTGGCCAAGTGGATCATGACCAACTGATCTCGGCTTCTGCGCCAATAAAAAACGCGGGCATTGCCCGCGTTTTTTATTGGGCCGGTTCATACCGCGCATCGAACCGATGCAAGCTTGCCGGGAGCGCGGGCGTCTCGCCCGCTTGCCGTGAATTTCACGCGTAACTTGTAGGCGGGACGCCCGGCCTGGCTTGACTCAATGCAGCTTGGGTACGCCCTGTTCGACCGGGAAACCGGTATGCATTTCTTCCTGCGTCGCATTGCGCACGGACACGATATCGACCGAACAGATCGCATTCTTTCCGGCCAGCGGCGGGTTGGCGTCGAGGGTGACCTTGCCGTCTGCAATCTTGACCACGCGGAAGGTCACGCCTTCGCCCTTCTCGTTTTCGAATTCGGCTTCCGCGCCGAGGCGACGATACGGCGGCGGCACGTTCTCGAAATCTTCAACGATGATCAAGTCCGGGTCGGCCGGTCCGAACGCAAGCTCCGGCGTCAGTTTCACTTCCACCCGTTCCCCGGCGCGATGGCCTTCCAGGCCTTGCTCGATTTCGGCAAACAGGCCGCTGCCGGCGCCATGCACATATCCGGTGGGCATATCCTGCTGGCCCATGATCTGGCCCTCTTCGGACAGTACGGAATAGGTCATGTAAACGACCTTGCCCGGCATTACCACTTCATCGTCCTGACTCATGTTCGACTCCAAAAACACATAGCAAAGGGGCGGCAGTTTACCGGAGGCTGCGTGTCTTCCGGAAAGATGCCGGCCGGTTGGTGGGTGTGCACGCCAAGGAAACGGTTTGCCTCATGCAGTTCTTCTGAGAGCGCTCAGCGTGGTTGTTCGCCGTCCCAGTGTTGGCGCAGGTGATTTCGGGCATGTTCGTAAATACGTTCGAGATCGGCCGGCGAAACATCGATGTAACCTTCCATCGAACGTAGCGCGGCGAGCAGATCTTCCTCACGGAAAACAGATTTCACCGGCGTCAGCGGGGGCGGCGCGAACGCCAGCGGATAACGCCGCCCCGGCAGCATGTTGTTGAGCAGCACCGCCGCGCCAACCAGCACCAAGGCATTGAGAAGTACCACGCCGACAAAACCGAATCCTTCGGCTTGCAATGCAGCGCCCCCCAGGATCGGCAGTAACGTGGTGCCGCCTCCGGGCGCGTGCAGGCAGCGCAATTGCATCTGTAGCAGTACGGTCAACAGCATCGCCAGCATGCAGGCGACAATATGATTTGCCACGAACGAGGCCGCCAGCAGGCCACACAACGCGCCGACCAGATGGCCGCCGATCACCGCCCAGGGCTGCGACAACGGACTGTGATGCACGGCGATCACCAGAATCGTCGAGGCGCCCATCGATGCGGCGAGATAGATCTGATAGTCGCCCGGCAATACGGCCTGGCTGAGCCAGGCGTTGAACGTGATCGCGAGCCCGACCGCCAGCGCGCTGATCAGCATCTCGCGGCGGCTGATCGATGCCTGCCGCGGGAACAGCTTTTGCCGCAGCGTCATCCGGTCACGCCTCGCCGCATGACACCGCCCGACTCCGCCGCGCCGCCCCCCTGGCAGAGCGGATGCTCCAGATAGGCGGGCGGGACGACGCGCAGTGTCTGGTAGAGACGCTTGAGTTTCTGGCGATAGACGCGGTCGAAGCTGGCCACCGCATCGGCCGGGTTGTAGTCGCCGAACCACCAGAACCAGTCCGAGCTTTCGCAGGATTTGAGCAGCGCTTCCGCCTTGGCCTGCTCGCTCGGCGGCAAGGTGCCGATGGCGCCGTCGTAAGCCTGCTTGGCAGCGACCAGCCAATCCCAGCCGCGGTTCTTGGCAGCATCGCCGATCCAGGTGCAGAAATCGCCGTAGACCCAGCTGCCTGCCTGCAAATGCGGCAACGGCACCGACGACTGCGGGAACATCTCCAGATACTCGCCGAAGGTGGTGACATGGATGGCGGGATGCTCGGCCAGCTCGGCGAACAAATCGGACAGGAAGTAGAAACCGTTGAACGGGTAGTACTCCCAGGCGTTTTCGCCGTCGAGGATGATGCTGACCACGGGATTCGATGCGGGTGCGAGCTTGCCGGCTTCGCGGCGCACTTCGTCGAGCGCGTGCACAAAGTGACGCGAGGCATCGCGGCCATGCCAGCCCTTGTATTCGAACCCGATCAGATCGGAGAGATGGTCGTCGCGGAAAAACAGCACGGTATCCGCACCGGGTAGCTTGTAGGGCTTGCAACCCCAGGTCGCCTTATGCGCCAGGCTGACGCCCGCCGCCGCCAGGCTATGGCGCAATACGCCTTCGCCGCTGGCCGCCCATTTCACGCCGGCATCGGAGAACAGGCGCAGCGTCGCATCGGAAACGCCGCCTTCGGCTGGCCAGAAACCGGCGGGACGCTGGCCAAATTGCGCCTGATGTTCGTCCAGTGCGGCATCGATGTGCGCCCGCGCCCGCGCCGCCCCGCCCGGGTAGCTGGGTGAAAGCGGCAAGGCCAGATCGGGACGGACATCGCGGGCGGACTGAAAATCGAGCAGCAGCGGCAAGATCGGGTGGCTGTGCGGTGTGGCGGAAAGCTCGATCTGGCCGCGTTCGGCCATCTGGCGATAGCGCGGCAACAGGCTGGCGATGACTTCACCGTAAAGTTCGAACAGATTGCGCCGGTCTACCAGGCTGAATCCCTCGCCTTTCTGCAGCAAGGCGAGAAGGTCGGGACGCGCCCGCCGCACCGTTTCGCCGGTCCAGACCAGGTGATACCAGGTCACCAGATCGGCGAGGTATTGCTCGGAAAGATAAGCGAGGCCGCCTGCCTCGCCGTCGTCGTCACTTTCCGCGATGGTTTTCCATAACGTGTAGAGCCGCTTGTAGGCAGGAAACGGCTCCAGCATGGTGGCGTGGTTGACCTTGAAGCACTGTTCGACCAGTCGCCGTTTTTGCACAGCCGGCAATGCATACAGATCAGCTGCAATCAGGCTCGCCAGCAGCGGATCGCGCAATTCGCCGCTGGCGAACTGCGCGCTGTAATCGAGCAGTTGCGCCGTGAGCGTCGGCACGAAGTTGACCACGCAACGCAGATTGGGCGCGGCTTCCAGATGCGACGCCATGTCGGCGTAGTCTTTGACGGCGTGGAGATAGGTC
>JASJPK010000041.1:0-29514 GCA_031426735.1 Hydrogenophilaceae bacterium
TCAGCGCCGGCATGGTCACCGTGAATGCCGGCATTTCCAAGTTTTCCGGCATCGTGCAGGCCGACACGGTGATCACCAATTCCGTGATCAGCGCCGCCTACACGCCCGGCGCCGGCAACATCTGGTAAACGCGATGAAACACGACGCCATCTGGACCGCGCCCGATGCGATGCGCCGCGACAGCGGGAAACCGCGGGGCGAGGCGCAGGCGCCGGCTCTGTTGCGCTTCGCCGACGACAACTTCATGGATGCGTTGCAGGCCCTGCTGCGCGACGCGCCGGCGCGCCTGCCGGAATATCTGGCGCGCTTCGAAACCTGGCGCGACGGCCTGCCCGATCCGGCGCCGAGCAAACCGGCCGGCATGCTGGCGAAGCGGATGGGGTTGCAGGCCCGGACCGCGCCGCCGGAGAGCAAGCGCAGCGTGCCGGCGCGTCCGCCCAAGCTATATCAGCCCGCCCACCAGCGCCACTACCTGGTCGCCGCGCAGCTGGTCTGCGAAACCGCCGGTTTCCCCGACCGCGCCATCGACCGCGGCCAGCAGGAACAGGTCGGTTTCGTGCTGCGCCGCCTGCTGCCGGCGGCCGGCCAGGAAAGCGCAGCGCCGGAGAACTGGGACGAATACGCCTTCGTCGCCGGCACTTGGCACAAGGCGCTCGGCGAAAAACTGCTCGCCGACGACGAAGAAATCCTGCCGCTGTTTCCGCTCAACTACGCAACCGGAACGGCGGCGCAAACACGGCCGCGCCGCCTGCTCGCCGGGCTGATTCCGGTCGGCCGGCGCGAGGCCTATCTCGGCGCGCCGACGCAAAACGGCAACGCCATCCCGGACAGCGGCGAAGACCCGCGCCTGGCTGTGTTCGACGCCGACGTGGCCGGCCCCTGGCAGAACCTGCTCGACCGGGTGGTCGAGTTCAATGCCGGCAGCGTCAATCTCCCGCACGATTTCATCGATCTCGACGAGGATCCCGGCAAGGCCTACAGCGCACTCGGCCGCGCCCGGCGCAGCCTGCGCAACCAGTTCCAGACCGCCTCCTGGTATGTCCTGCTCGACCTGCTGGCGTATCTGGAAAAGCACCTGAACCCGGTCTGGCGCGTCGTCACCGGCCAGGACGCGGCAAGCGACCTCAACGCCACGCCGGCATTGGCCGCGGTGTGGAGCGCGCTGAGCGCCGCCAGCCAGCCGAGCGGCAAGATCGACAGCCTGAGCCTGACGCAGACCTTGCAGGACGGCATGCTCAACCCGAAGCCGTTGCCTGCGACGCTGGCCGGCGCATTGCAGGCGATGGCCGGCGGCCTGCCCTACACCGCCGCCAAGGCGCAAGCCGTGGCGGCGGCACTGGAGCGCGTCGCGCCGGCTTATGCCCATGTCGACCCGCATGCCGACTGGCCCGCATTCATCTTTCCGCTGGCCGATCCGCAGTTTTCCGTCGCCCCGTTCGCGCCGCCGCTCGATGCCGCCGGCGTGACGGCGTTGCGCGGCAAGATCGCCGCCGCGCTGCCGGCGCTGGAGCAGCCCGCCCGCATCGCCGCCGCGCCGGTGGGCACGGCCGCCAACCTGGCCTGGTTCCGCATCCGCTGCGTGTTCCGCCGGCCGGGGTGCGAACCGCTGCACACCAGTCTGCTGTCGAACCCCTCGCAGAGTTTCGAGATGGCCGGCTTCTTCGACCCGGACGCGCCAGCGCGGCCGGTGCGCATCGGTCTGCCGATCGACCCGACCCCGGCCGGCCTGCGCAAGTTCGACAAGAAGACCTTCCTGGTTATGTCCGACCTGCTCTGCGGCCAGGTGGCGCGCTTCAAGAAACTGACGCTGGGCGACCTGGTCCGCTCGGTGCTGCCGTGGCCGCTGCACAAGAGTCTCGATGTGGGCGGCCCGACCGCCTGCAAGAAGGACGGCGGCGACATCGGCATGGTGTGTTCGCTGTCGATTCCCATCGTCACGATCTGCGCGCTGATCCTGCTGATGATCATGGTCAGCCTGCTCGATTTCATCTTCCGCTGGCTGCCCTGGTTCTTCATGTGCCTGCCGATCCCAGGGCTGAAGGGGAAGAAATGAACGCTGCCCACACCTCCAACGTAGGGCGGAAAAGCGCAGCGCCTTCCGCCATGTTTGAGCCACGACTCTGGCGGAAGGCGCTGTCGCTTTTCCGCCCTACGAGAGGCCTCGCATGAACACCGCCGCCCTCGGACAAGGCATCTCCTGGCCACCCCGGGTCGATGGCGACGGCCGCCTGGCGCTGTCCGCCGACGCCGACAACGTGCGCGAAGCGATCCAGGTCATCCTGCTCACCGAACCGGGCGAACGCGTGCGTCTGCCCGAATTCGGCGCCGGACTCGGCCGTTTCCTGTTCGAACCCAACATCGCCGCCACCCACATCGCCATCGCCCGCGCCATCGGCCAGAGCCTGGCGCGCTGGGAGCCGCGCATCCGGGTGGCGCAGGTCGAGGTCGTCGCCGACCCCGCCGACCCGCAAGCCGCGCTGGCCAGCATCGCCTACCGTCTGGTGAGCAGCGGCCAGCCGGCGCGGATGAATTTCACCGTACCCGTCGCCGCCTGATGGAAAGCCGACCATGCCGATCCAACTCCCCAATCTCGACGACCGCAACTACCGCCAACTGGTCGACGAAGCGCTGGCGCGGGTGCCGGTGCACACGCCGGAATGGACCCAGTTCGGCGAGGCCGACCCCGGCGTCACCCTGCTCGAACTGTTCGCCTTCCTGGGCGAGAGCCTGCTCTACCGCGCCAACCGGGTTCCCGAACGCAATCGCCTCAAGTTCCTGCAACTGCTCGGCCTGCCGCTGCAAGCGGCGACGCCGGCGCGGGCGCTGGTGACGCTGCGGAATGCGCGCGGCCCGCTGGCGGCGCAGACGCTTTCCGCCGGCATCGTGCTGAAGGCCGGGCAGATTCCGTTCCAGACCGAACGCGGCCTGGAAACGCTGCCGGTCGAAGGCCAGGCGTTCTTCAAACGGCCGCTGGACAACCCGGACAGAGCCTTGCTGGAAGCCTATCGCGACCTGTTCCGCAGCCACTACCCGGAACGCGCCGAGGCGCCCATCGCGCTGTACGAAACCGTCGCGCTGGCGCCGAACCAGGGCATGACGCTGGCGGCGAACCGGCTCGACGGCGTGCTCTGGATCGCGCTGTTGCGCCGCGCCGCCGACAAGAACGTGGCGCTGGACGCGGTGCGCGCCGCCCTCGCCGGCCACACGCTGAGCCTGGGCTTGTGGCCGGACACCGCCGGCGCGGCCAACAGCCGCATCCTGCCGCCCGGCGGTTACCTCGCCGCCGACGATGAACTGACGCTGGATTTCCACCTGCCGGCGGCGGATGCCTCGGGCCATCTGGTCGCGCTCGACGCGCGCATCGTCGGCGATCTGCGCAACGGCCCGGCCTATGTCGAAATCGGCTTGCCCAAGGCGGCTGACCTGGTCTATCCGGATCGGCTCGACCCGCTCGAAGCCGGCGTCGGCGACCTGCCGCCCAGCCTGGAGGACAGCGATCTGGGCGAGCGCCTGATCACCTGGCTGCGCATCGCGCCGCGCCAGTCCGCCGGTTCCAGCCTGCAACTACGCTGGGCAGGCCTGCATGCGCTGCCCGCCATACAGGTGCAGGCCATCCAGGGCGAAGCGCTCGGGCGCGGCAGCGGCGCGCCGGATCAGGTGCTGCGTCTGGCGCGCGCGCCGGTGGTGGCGGGTTCCGTGCGCCTGACCGGCGTCGGCCGCGACGGTCCGCTCGCCTGGCGGGAAATCGACGATCTCTACGCCGCGCCGGCCGAACTCGTCGGCGGCGCGGCGGCGCGCGTGTTCCAGCTCGACCCGGAAAGCGGCGAGATTCGCTTCGGCGACGGCCTGCGCGGCGCGCGCCCCGCCTTCGACGCCGAGTTGCGCGCCGACTACCGCATCTGCCAGGGCGGCAAGGGCAATGTCGCCGCGCATGCGATCAACGCCGGCGCCGGCCTGCCGCCCGGCTTCACGGTGGACAACCCGGTCGCCGCCTGGGGCGGCAGCGATGCCGAGAACGCCGCCGACGGCGAGAAGCGGATCGCCCAGCATCTGCGCCATCGCGACCGCCTGGTCACGGCGGAAGATTTCCGCGACATCGCCCGGCGCACGCCCGGCATCGACCTCGCCCGCGTCGAAGTGCTGCCCGCCTACAAGCCGGAGATGGGCGCCAGCGCCGCCGGCGACGTGCCCGGCGCGGTGACGCTGCTGGTGCTGCCGCGCGGCGATGCGCGCAACCCCGATGCGCCACAACCCGACCGTGCCTGCCTCGACGCGGTCTGCGCCTGGCTGGAACCGCGCCGCCTGATCACCACCGAACTGGTCGTCACCGGCCCGCGTTATCGCGACATCTGGCTGTCGGTGGGGATCCGGCCGTATCCGGACGTGGCCCTCGCCGAAGCCGCGCAACAGGTCAAGGACGCACTCGCCGCCTTTCTGTCGCCGCTGCCGGACGATCCGGACCGGGCCGATGCCGGCGGCACGCCCGACATCACGCCGGGCGGCTGGCCGCTCAACACGCCGGTGATCCGGCTGCAACTGTGGGCGGTCGCCAGCCGCGTCGCCGGCGTCATGCTGGTCAACGACTTCAAGCTGGCGCTGGACGAAACGACCCTGCGCGAAAGCGAGGAGATCGTTTGCAGCGGCCTGCAATTGCCGCGCATCGTCGGCATCGAAGTCAGCGCGGGACTCGCCGTCGACCTCGCCACGGTGCGGCGCCGGCAGCAGGGCGAAAGCATCGGCGTGCCCGGCGGTGGCGCGCCGTTGCCGCTGCCGTACATCCCGGATAGTTGCCGCTGAAGGAATGATCATGTTTAAACCTGCCCTCTCTGATAGAACTACTAGCCAACCGACTAGGCCGCCCAACAATGGCGACCAAGTCTCTGGCTACCCCAGCCCCTCCCCCGCAAGCGGGGGAGGGGAGCGCGGCAGCGCGGGAGAGGGCGCCACTAACTTCACCAGGCTGAATCACTAACCATGGACGCCAACGGCAGCCGCTTCCATCTGCTTCTCGGCCAGGCCGACTGGAGCGCCTGTCTGCGCGAGACTGACAACGACCGCGCGGACGCCGACACGACGCCGCTGGCCGCTGACTGGGCCGGGCAATCCGCCGCTACGCTGCCCCGGCTTGGCTGGGATGCGCGCCAGCAGGCGCTGATGCTGCCGGCGCTGGCCTTCCGCCTGCGCGACGCGCCGCGCGAAGGCGATCTCGACCCGGCCCACCGGCGCGGCGCGGCTGCCGACGCGCACGGCCAGATCTACTGGCTGGAAGCCGACGGCATTCATCGCTACAGCCCCGGCGACGGCCGCGACAGCCGCTTCTGGCCGCTCGACGCGGCGACGTGCCAGGCCGGCGCGTTTCAGTCGAGTGCGCCAGCCCAAAGCGCGGCCGACCTGCACGGCCTCGCCGTGCTGTCTTGCGGCCATCTCGTCGTCGGGTTGCGCGCCGCGGCACCCGCGCAGGCATCCGGCCTGCTGGTGTTCGATCTGCACACCGGCGGGCCGCCCCGCCGCCTGCTCTGGCCGGCGCCGCCCGCCGACACGCCCGCTTTCCGCCCGGTCGATCTGGCGTCGCGCGGCGACGGCGGGCTCTGGCTGCTCGATGCCGGCCCGGCGCATTGCCGGGTCTGGGCGCTCGACCGCCAGCTCGACTGGCTGCCACTGCAAGACCAGGCCGCCAGCGACGATGTGTTTGCCAGTTGTGCCCTGGCCTTGCCGGCGAAGCAGGCGGTCGCGCTGACCGCGCTCGACAACGAAGCCTGGGTGCTGGACAACGCGCCGGTGCAAGGCGCCTGCGGCCTCTGGCGCGTGGTTGGCGACCGCGCCGCGAGTACCGCCGCGCAACGCCTGACAACGCGCGCACTGATCGACCTGCTCGAAGACGCAGCGCAAGCCGGCTTCCAGTTGCAGGGCCACGACCTGCTCGCGCTGCCGGATGGCCGCCTGCTGCTGGTCGGCCTGGACGGCAACCAGGTCTTCGCGTTCCAGCCCGGCTCGCGCGACGGTCTGCCGGTACTCGACGCGCTGCCGGAATATCGCCCGCTGCGCCGCTATACCCCGCGCGGCCTGATCCTGCTCGCCGGCCGGCCGCACTACGCCAGCCAGGGCCTCTGGATTCCGCTGGTCGAGCAGGCGCGGCCGCGTCATGTCACCCGCTTCAGCGTGCTGACGCCGAATGACGCCGCCGGCGCCTTGCCGCCGTTCGACGGCGTGCAGCCGGGTTGCGTCTGGCATCGCGTCTTCCTCGACGTCTGCCTGCCGCCCGGTTGCGGCTTCGAACTGGCCAGCCGCGCCGCCGAACGCATCGACGAACTGGCGCTGACGCCCTGGCAGGCCGAGCCGACGCCGTACCGGCGCGGCGCCGGCAGTGAACTGCCCTGGTTGCCGAACGAGGCGCAAGCGCACACCGGAGGTTTGGCAAACACCTGGGAAACCCTGCTGCAGAACGCGCGCGGCCGTTATCTGCAACTGCGCCTGACCCTGCTCGGCAACGGCCGCGCGACGCCGCGCATCAACGCCTTGCGCGTCTACTACCCGCGCTTTTCCTGGCTGGAACACTACCTGCCCGCCGCCTGGCGGCGCGACCCGGTTGCCGCCGCCTTCGTCGACCGCTGGCTGGCCAACCCGGAAGGTCTGTTCACCGCGCTGGAAGACCGCTTGAGCGCGGTGCATTGCCTGTTCGACGCGCGCAGCACGCCGCCGGAATATCTCGACTGGCTGGCCGGCTGGTTCGGCCTCGCCCTCACCGAGGGCTGGTCGACGCAGCGCAAACGCCTGCTGCTGCGCCATGCCGACCGGCTGTTCCGCGAACGCGGCACGCACGACGGCCTGCTCCGCGCCTTGCGCCTGGCGGTCGACCCGGACGCCGCGCTGGATGCCGGCCTGTTCGCCGGCCGGCCCGGTCCCGGCCCGTGGGGCATCCGTCTGGTCGAACATTTCCTGCGCGGCGCCGACGACTGGCCGGAAAGCTGGGACGCGGCGTCCGGCAGCGCCTATCGCGCCTTCCTGGCGCGCCGTTACGGCCACATCGAGCAACTGGCCCAGGCCTGGCAACTGCAAGCCGCGCCACCCGTCGATTTCAGCGCGGCGGCCGGTACCGCGGCGGACCCGGCCGAAGGCAGCGCCAGCGCCGACCGAACCTTGTTCGCCCGCGTCATCCAGCCCGCCCGCCGGCGTGCGCACCGCTTCAGCGTGCTGCTGCCGAAGCAGGACTGCGACGCCTCGTTGAGCGAAAAAGTGCGGCAAGTGCTGGCGCGCGAAGCGCCGGCCCATACCGTCTACGAAATCGCCGAATACGACCTCGCGCTGCGCGTCGGCAGCGCCCGCCTCGGCGTCGATTCCGTGCTCGGCGCGGCCGCCGGCTGGACGCCGCTGATCGTCGAGCAAAGCCATCTCGGCATGGCCTTTCTCGCCGCCACACCCGCCCCCGGCCGCTGGCCCGCCGACAGATACCCGATCGGCGATGCCGCCGAGCAATACAGGAGACCACCATGAGTTGCCAGACCGATTCCCCGTGCAGCGTCACTCTCAGCAGCGCGCCCAGCCCCGACAAGCGCGTGCGCTACGGCCTCGGCATGTTGCTGGGCGTCGCCGATTTCGAGCAGGAACAGGCCTGGTTCCTGGCGCAGGATCGCGACCATGTCCGCGCCCTGCACGGCTGCGGCGTGGTCTGCGGCCTCGGCGTCACGCTCGACGGCGTCAAGCTGAAGGTCGCCGCCGGTCTCGCCGTCGACGGTCTCGGCCGCAGCATCTGCGTGGCCGGCGAGCAATGCGCCGATCTCAACGCCTGGCTGGCCGTGCCGGCGAACCGGACCGCCATCGGCGCGGCCGGCGCAAAAACGCTGCATGTCGTGCTGCGCTATTGCGAATGCGCCACCGACCTGCAGCCGGTGCCCGGCCAGCCCTGCCGCACGGCGGAAGAAAGCCAGAGCGCGACGCGCATCACCGCCAGCTTCAGCCTCGATCTCGCCGTGCAGGCTCCGCACTGCCCGGAGGAAGCCGCGACCGTGCGCTTCGGCCACTGGCTGCGCCGGCTACGTGTCGGCGCCGGCACGCCACTGCTGGATGCGACGAGCATCGCCGCCGAACTGGCCGCGCTGGCCAAGCCGGAAACCGCGCCCGCCGACACGCCGCTGCATCTGCCCGCCGACCAGGCCGAAACGCTGCTCCGCCACGCCCTCGCGCTGTGGGTGCGGCAGGCGCGTCCGCTCGCCGCTTGCAAGGACGCGGGTTGTCCAGACGATGTGTTGGCCGATGTCGGCGTGGCGCTGGCCAGCCTGAGTTTCACGCTGGCCGCCGATTTCACCGCCGGCGAGGTCAAGTTGCTGCCGGTCGATCCGCCGGTGCTGCTGTCCACCCGGCTAATCCAGGAAGCGCTGCTCAACCTGGCGCAACAGATCGCCGCCGGCGACAGCGTGCAGCCGCTCACGTTCGGTGGTGCCGGCGCGGCGGGCAGCGATGCCGCCTACAGCCGCGCCGACCATGTCCACCCGCTGCCGGCGCTGCCCGACACGCCCGGCCCGGTGGACAGCGTCGCGCCGCTGGTGTTCGGCGGCGCCGGCGAGACCGGTTCGGTCAGCGGCTTCAGCCGCGGCGACCACGTGCATCCGCTGCCCGCCTTGCCGCCGCTGCCCGCCCTGGCCGGCGATGTCGGCGGCGACCTCGGCGCCAACCGGATCGAGCTGCTGCAAGGCAAGACGGTCAAGGCCGAGTCGCCGCAAGCCGATCAAGTGCTCACCTTCAAGGACGATGTCTGGCAACCGCTGCCGCTTCCCGCCGGCACAGGCGACACAGGCGACTCAGCGCCAAAAGATGTGGTGCTGCGGCCGCCCGGTCTGCCCGATTACGCCATCGTCGCGGCCGGCGTCATGGCCTCCGGCCGCTCACTCGGCCCGGTCTACAACAAGCTGGATGCCAAGGCGGCCGGCGACGGCCTGCTGATGCTCACCTTCACCGGCTACAAGGCGCCCTCCTCTCGCACCCGCTTCGCGCTGCTGATCAAGGCGCTGCCGGTGGTGCACAAGGAGTTCCCCGGCCTGTCCGTGTCGCTCGCGGCATTCCAGCCGGACGGCTTCGTGCTGGAGATCCTCAGCAACGGCAAGCCGGTCGCCGAGAGCGTGCTCGATCAGGTCTTCGTCCACGTCGAAGTCAGCCAATTCAGCGCTTGAGGAGAACGGTCATGGCCAAATGCAGCGAGGCGCTACTGGATGCCGGCCAGATCTGCCCGGAACTGGCGGCGCAGCGCGTCAACTTCTTCAGCGGACGCCTGCTCGGCGCCGACGATCTACGCCAGGAACAAAACGCAGTCAGCCAGCGCGACCGCTGGCTCGGCTCGGCGCTCGGCGCCGGCGTCGCGCGTGGCCTGCAGGTCAGCCGCGTGGCGGAAGGCAAAGGCTTTGCCGCCAACCTGTTGCGCATCGAAGCCGGCCTCGCCCTCAATGGCTGCGGCGAACCGCTGGCGCTGGAACGAACCCTGCACCTGCGCCTGGCGCCCGCCGTCGCGAAATCCGGCGCCGGCGGCTTCGCGGCGTGCGGCAGCGAGGCCGGCTTCGTCATGGACCGGGGCGAAGGCTATTACCTGATCAGCCTGGCGCCGGCCGTCGGCCTGAGTGGCGAGAAAGCGCAGGAAGTCGGCCGCAACGGCCAGCTCATCGCCTGCGGCGCGCGCTGGCGGCTGGAAGGCATCAGCCTTCAAGTCGACAAGATTCCCGCCGCCGCGCTGCCGAGCGCCCTGCGCGTCCCTCCGCCGGCCGGCGACGCCAAAGCCTTGAGCCTGGCGCGCAGCCGGCTGGCGCAGCGTTGCCTGGGCGACGCCATCGGCGCGACAGTACTGGGCTTGCCGGCCGACGATCTGCTGCACAGCGCCCAACTCGCCGCGCCTGAACGCGTGCCGCTGGCCGTCGTCGCGTGGAGCAGCGCCGGCATCGCCTTCGTCGACCGCTGGGCGGTACGGCGCAGCCCGTCGCCCGAAGCGGACCCGCTCTACTGGCCAACCGGCGCCCGCCGCGCGGCACAAGCCGAGGCGATGCAGCGCCAGTTCCAGGAACATCTCGCCGACCTGCTGGCCGGCGGCGCAACCACCCTGGTCGCCGGCGACTGGTTCGTCCGCCTGCCCGCGGTCGGCATCCTGCCGCACATAGACAGCGCAGCCGGCCTCAACGCCAAGACGTTCTTCGCCGGCCTGCCGACGCGCGCGCTATTTATGGCCCGCGCCGCGCTGGAAAACCTGCTGCGCGACGGCATGGCCTACCCGCCCATCGACCTGACCCAGAAACCGGTGGAACTGATCTGGCTGTACCCACTGGTGGAAGACCGCACCGTCCTGGTCTTCGCCAGCGGCCACCTGCCCCCCGCCAACCCCGCCCGCCTAGATCTCGCCCGCTACAACGCGGCGCGATATCCAGACGGCGAAATGAAATGAACGCAATGCAACCCACCCCCCGTAGGAGCGCTTTCCAAGGCGCGATCTGCGCAGGCATCGCGCCTTGGAAGGCGCTCCTACAAAAGCCGCTTGGTTGCCGCTGCGTGGAACGACAAAACACTCCCGTCGGAGCGCCTTCCAAGGCGCGATCCTAACGGCGGCGTGGCGGTATCGCGCCTTGTAAGGCGCTCCTACAAAAGCCGCTTCTACAGGGTGGCAGCCAGGATTCATAAACAGCTCAGGAGAATCATCATGGCCTTGGACATCAATACCAACGAAACCATTGCGATGGCGGAGAAAGCGGTGCGGGAATCCGCCATCGAGCGCAAGGACGCGGCAGTGCTTGAATTTCTCAAGCTGCAGGACCCCGATAGCTACCGGATGTATCTGGCCAAGGCGGAAAAGGCGGCGGCGTTGCCGCATGTGAAGCCGGGCGACCTGATCACGGCGGATCTGATCAACGCGCTGATCGACCGCATCAACGCGCTCGAAGGTGTGGGCGAAGGCGTGTTGCGCCTGGGTGCGCTGGCACTGCAGACGCATACCCTGATCGCGCTCGGCGGCGGCGGCGCGGCCGGCGTCGGCCTGTGGCTGGACGGCGAGCGTCTGCACGACAAGGAAGACGCCGTCGCCAATCTGGCCTTGCTCGACGGCGCCAGCTTGAGTGTCCGCTTGGCCATCGTCGCCGACGAAGCTTCCGGCGAGGCGGCAATCGCGCGCGTCATCAAGCTGGCGAACAAAGGCGATGTGCTGATGGCGCAGTTCACCGAGACGAAACAGAGCGTCGACAGCGGCGAAAACGCCGTCGCGGTCACGATCAGCCAGAACCATACCTATCTCGGCGTGATCCAGGCCGACAACCAGTACCTGGATGCGCTGCAATTCCTGAACAGCATCCAGGCCGGCCAGTTGCCGTTTTCCTGGGGTCTGTACAACGCGGCACTGAAACGCTTTGTATTGGGCGGCACCAGCGAGGATGTCCGCGTGCAGCAAGCGTTGGTCAGGCTGCACCAATAAGACCGCCATGACCGCCCGCCAACCGCCGCCCTGGCTGACCCAGACGCTGCAGCAGGCGGCGGCGTTGGCCAGCGTGCCGGGGCTGCCGGCGGACAGCATCCTGTGCGTGCGCCGCCTGCACCCCCGCTTCGATACACAGCGCCTGCGCCATGCCGGCGGCCTGCTCGACACGGCCGACCGGCTGTCCCGCCAATTGCAGCACCACGCCGGCGCGGCGGCGCGGCCGGCGCGCGAAAACGTCAGCGCGAGCGCGCCGGCGGTGCTGTTCGACGACCCGGCCGAAATGCTGGCCTGCGCCGCGCGCGACTGGCTGGACGGCCGTTTCGCCGCTCAGTGGTGGTGGCGCGGCCTGCTCGACAGCGGCGCGCTGGCGCGGGGCGCGGTCGCGCTCTGGCAACGCCATCCGACCCACATGCCCGCCGCGCTGGCGAGCCTGGACACGCGTGCCGGCGAGTTCGCCGGGCGTCTGGGCGCGGCCGACGCCGAGTATCTCGGCAAGCTGCTGATCGATCTGCATGCCTTGCCCGCCCCGCGTCCGATACAACCCGACTGGATGCCGCGACTGCCCGGCCTGGCACCGGACGACCCGCGTCAGCAATTTCTGACGCTGGGCCTGCTGCTTGCGCATGCACCGGGGCTGGCGCGGGTTGCGCGGGGTGCGGGGGATACCCAAGCAGCGCGAGCGGGCGAAGCCGGAGATCCGGTCGAAACAAATGCCGGCAGCGCGACGGCAGCCATTGCTCCAAGTCAAAGTCCGCACTTTCCGGTGCCGCTGCAGCTCGATGCCGCCGCGTCGCTGCGTCCCGAAATATCGCCTGCCGAGGCAAGCGCCGAGGTGGAAGGACTGGACTCCGGCCTGCGCCGGGGTGACGGAGTCGGCTTCATTCAGCGACGCGCGGAGCCGGCTCCGTCAAACCGCAGTACGGAAACGGCGACCCTGCTCCCACCGCTTCCGCAAGCATCCGCCCCGCCATGGGCACCGGCAAACCCACCGGCAAGATTGCGGCAAGCCGATCCGCATGCCGCCCCGCGCACGACAACGCTGAGCGACAGCCGGCGGTGCGCCGACCGGACCGTAGCCGCGCCACCGCCCTACGTCCCTTGCCCGGCGCAGATCGAAACCCGCTACGGCGGCGTGTTCTATTTGCTCAATCTGGCGCTGCATCTGGACCTCTATGCCGACTTTGCGCAGCCGCACAATCCAGGCCTGGCGCTGTCGCCGTGGCATTTCCTGGCGTTGGTCGGCGAGCGTCTGGCCGGACGCGCGTTGCGCAACGATGCGCTGTGGCCGCTGCTGTGCAACCTGGCCGGGGAAGACGAAAGGGGACCGGACACTTGCGCCGGCCTCTACCTTGCCGCCCCGCCTCCGCTACCGGCCGCACTGCGGCCTTATCTGCGCGACAGTTCCGTCGCTGCAAATGCGCTTGCCAGATCAAACCAAGCCGCGCCGGCCACCTGGGCGGCCTGGTTGCGCCGGCTGCTGCCACCGTTGCGCCGCCGGCTGGCCGCTGCGCTGGGCGTGCCGCTGCGGCAAGTCGGCGGCGTCTTGTGCCGGCAGCCGGCGCGCATCCGCATCGCACCGGGCAGGCTGGACGTGTTTTTCGACCTGAACCAGCACCCGCTTTGCATCCGCCTGGCCGGCCTCGACCGCGATCCCGGCTGGATTCCCGCCGCTGGCCGCGAGGTGCGCTTTCACTATGACTAAGCTGCCCGATTTCTCCAGCCTGGCGGTGACGCCGCGCAACCATTTCCGCTTGCTGTTCTTCGCCGCCGCGATCCAGCTCGCCGCGCGCCTGGAAACCGGCGCGGACGGCACTGCAGCGCCGACGGCATTCCTGCAACGCTATCTCGACGAAGCCGGCGCCAGTGGGCTGGATATGCTCGCGCTGGCCGGGCTGGCGAGCAACTGGCTGGCCAATTGCCAGGCCTGGGCGGGCGACGCCGAGTTGCCGCTGAATCGGTTGATCCGTGCCGCCGCGCTTTCCCCCGCCGCGCTGATGGCGCTGTTCATGGCCGGGCTGCCGGAAGAGGACAGCCGCTTCGGCGACCTGTACGCCGAGTTGCAGGGCGGCGCGCGCGAACCTTCGCCCGGCCTGCTCGCCGCGCTGGCCGAAGCGGACGTGGCTGACAGCCGAGCCAGCATCGCAGCCAACAACCTGGCCGACAACATGGCAGACGCATGCGCCGACTCGGCCGACACGCAAATCCGCCAGCTGCTCGACATCGGCCTGTTGCAAACGCTCAACCCGGAAACCGCGCGCGGCAACTGGCGCTTGCGCGTTCCCGCCGTGCTGTGGGACGCGTTGAGCGGCAGCGTCGGCAAACTGCCGGCCGGCTTGCGCCACACCCCGGCGTGGGCAGCGCCCCGGCTCGACCAGCTCGCCTTGCCGGACGCCCTGCAAAGCGGGCTCGAAATCCTGCCCGCGCTGCTGCGTTCCGGCGCGGCCAGCACGCTGATTCTGCGCGGCCCGCATCACAACGGACGTGCCACGCTGCTGCGCGCGCTGGCCGGGGAAATGGGTATGGGCACGCTGGAAATCGCGCCCGGCCTGCTGGCGGACGGACTCTTGCCGCAGATCGGCCTGCTCGCCAGCCTGCTCGGCGCGCTGCCGCTGTTCCGCCCCGAACCGGCGCCCGGCGAAGCCTGGCGGCTGCCCGAACTGCCCGGCTGGGACGGTCCGCTCGGCATCGTGCTGGGACGCCAGGGCGGCATCCAGGGCCCCGGCGCGGAACGCGCGTTGACGCTGCGCCTGGCCTGGCCCGACGAGTGGGCGCGCCGCCAACTCTGGCTGGCGCAGCTGCCGGAATTGCACGGCGCCGCGCTGACCGACGCACTGCGCTTGCGCCTGACCAGCGGCCGTCTGGTCGCCGCCGCCAGTCTGGCGCGGCTGCAGGCCGCGCTGGCCGGACATGAAGTGCCGACCGCGGCCGACCTGCGCGCCGCCTGCCGCAACCTGGGCAGCGAGGCGCTGGAGCCGATGGCGCAGCCGGTGACGGCGGACGGCGACTGGCGCCATCTGGTGCTGCCCGAGCATGTAGTCGAGGAATTGCGCGCGCTGGTCGCGCGCTGCCGCCATCGCGAGCGGTTGCGCGAAATGGCCGGGGCGGCGATCCGCGACGGCCTCTCCGCCGGCGTGCGCGCGCTGTTCAAGGGCGCCAGCGGCACCGGCAAGACGCTGGCGGCCGGCGTCCTCGCGGCCGAGCTGGGCCTGCCCTTGTATCGGGTCGATCTGGCGGCGGTGGTCAACAAATACATTGGCGAGACCGAGAAGAATCTGGCCCGCTTGTTCGACCGCGCCGAAGAACTCGACGTGATTCTGCTGTTCGACGAGGGCGACGCGCTGCTGGCCAAGCGCACCGAAGTGACCAGCGCGCACGACCGCTACGCCAACCTGGAGACCAATTACCTGCTGCAGCGGCTGGAGGGTTATCAGGGCATCGTGCTGATCGCCACCAATCTGGGCGAGAACATCGACAGCGCCTTCCTGCGCCGGATGGATCTGGTGGTGGAGTTTCCGCGTCCGGAAAGCGAGGCCAGGCTGGCGATCTGGCGCCTGCATCTGCCCGAGCGGCACCGCGTCGAGGCCGACTTCCTGCGTGAAGTTGCGCAACGCTGCGTGCTGGCCGGCGGCCAGATCCGCAATGCCGCGCTGCATGCCGGCCTGCTCGCGCTGGAGGCGGGCGGTGAATTGACGCGACAGCATCTGGACGCCGCGATCCGGCGCGAATACCGCAAGAGCGGCGCGGTCTGCCCGTTGCGCGGCAGCCCGGAGGCGCGGCCATGAGCGTCGCCTACGCGACCCGCGCGCCGGTCCGGGCAGCGCCGGCACCGAAACCGGCGGCCTCTCCCCCTATTTGTCGTTCCCGCGTAGGCGGGAACCCAGAAACGTCAAAGACCTGGATCCCCGCTTTCGCGGGGATGACGGATGTTTCGAGGCGCCCATCACACGTTTCCGGCGCCCTGCCCGCCACCATGCGCCTGCGTCTGGAACGTTCCTTCGGCGCCGATCTGTCCGGCGTCCGCGTGCATGCCGATTCGACCGCGGCGCGCAATCTGGGCACGCGCGCCTTCGCCCATGGCGCCGACATCCATCTGGCGCCCGGCAGCCGCGCCGACGATGTGCGCCTGATGGCGCACGAAACCGCGCACGTGCTGCAGGCGCGACACGCGGCGGCACCGGCGCACCTGCGTCTGGGCGGCGAGCACGGCGCGCTGGAGACCGAAGCGCGGCGGGCGGCGGATTGCGTCGCGGCGGGCGGCAGCTTCAGCGTGCAGGGCCGCGCCGGCAGTGGCGCGATGCAGGGCTTCGGCATCGGCAACATCATCGAGCGGGCGGTCGCCTACCTGCGCGAACGCGCCCGCGACATTCCCGGCTACGACCTGCTCGGCCTGATCCTCGGGCGCGATCCGATCACCCAGCAGCCGCTGGCGCGCAACGCGACCAACCTGCTGCGCGCCCTGCTCGGCCTGGTGCCTGGCGGCGCGCAGATGTTCGCCAACCTGCAGCAGGCGCGCGTGATCGAACGCGCCTTCGACTGGGTCAACGGCGAACTCGACCGCCTCGGCCTGACCTGGGCGTCGATCCGCGCTGCCATCGACCGCTTCCTGGCCAGCCTGGGCGCGTCTGATCTGCTCAATCTCGGCGGCGTGCTGAGCCGTGCGCGCGACCTCTTCGCGCCCATCGTGCGGCGCGTCGGCGCGTTCGCCGTGGCGGCCGCACAGCGCATCCTGGAATTCATTTTCGAGGGCGCGCTGGCACTCGGCGGCGGCGCGGCGCAACGCATCCTGGCGCTGTTCCGCCGCATCGGCGCCACCTTCAGCAGCATCGTCAACGACCCGGTGCGCTTCCTGTCCAACCTGATCAATTCGGTCGTCGGCGGATTCCAGCGCTTCTCCAGCAACATCCTGGAACACCTGCGCAACGGCCTGTTCGACTGGCTGCTCGGCGCCATGGCCGGCGCCGGCCTGCGCATGCCGCGCCGCTTCGACCTGGCCGGCATCCTCGATCTGGTCCTGCAAGTGCTCGGCCTGACCTACGCCCGCCTGCGCGAACGGCTGGTGCGGCTGATCGGCGAGCCGGCGGTGAACACGCTGGAAACCACCTTCGAGTTCCTGCGCACGCTGGTCACCCAAGGCCTCGCCGCCGCCTGGCAGCAAATCCTCGAATTCGCCAGCGGCCTGGTCGATACGGTGATCGCCGGCATCCGCAATTTCGTCATGACCCGCATCGTGCAGGCCGCCGTGACGCGGCTGGCGACGATGTTCAACCCGGTCGGCGCGGTGATCAACGCGATCATCGCGATCTACAACACGGTCCAGTTCGTCATCGAGCGCGCCCGCCAGATCGCCGCCTTTGTCACTTCCGTGCTCGACTCGCTCGACAACATCGCGCGCGGCAACATTGCCGCCGCCGTCGCCTACGTCGAACGCACGCTCGGCCGCATCCTGTCGCTGGCGATTTCCTTCCTGGCCTCGCTGATCGGGCTGGGCGGCATCGCCGGACGCATCCGCGAAATCATCGGCCGCATCCGCGCCGTGGTGGATCGCGCACTGGATCGCCTGGTGAACTGGATCGCGCAACGCGCAAGGGGCTTGGCCACGCGCGCCGTGGCGACCGGGCGCGCGGCCGTGGCGGCGGTCGTGCAGTGGTGGCGGGCCCGGCACAGCTTCCGCACGCCGGCCGGGCAGGAGCACGCCATCTTCCTCGAAGGCGAACCGCCCAATGTGCAAGTCGTCGTGCAAAGCGACCGCGCCTTCCTGGCGGCTGCCGTCACCCGGATTCCCGCCGGACACGCCAGCAAGGCGCCGGCGGAGGCATTGCGGCGCGAGATCGAAAGCAAGATCCGCCAGATGGACCAACTCGGCGCGCGCGGCCGGGTCGGCGCCGCCAGCGACCCGGCCCGGTTGCGCACGCTGGCCGACGGCCTCAACGCCGATCTGCGCCGGATGGCGCAACTGCTCGGCCAGGCCGGCATTCTGGATACCGCGCCGGCAACCCTGCCGCGGCCAATCTACCGCTTCGCCTTCAGCGGCGGCCGTGCCACCGGGGCGGAAGTGGACAACCTGACGGCGAACCGGCCGATGGGTTCGGCGCCGTACCAGAACCCGCTCGGCTGGAACTACCTCGGCGCCGCCGGAAAAATCCAGGGCGCGCCGTTTTTCCGGCGGCTGCATCTGGTCAACCATCGCCTCGGTGGCCCCGGCCAGATGCAGAACCTGGTGCCCGGCTCGCAGGCCAACAACTCGGCGATGGAGTCGGACTACGAACGTCCGATCAAGGACAAGGTCGGGCACGAACCGATGCAGGCCGGGAAAACCGCCGTGGTGCGCATGCGCATCGGCGTGGCGTACGACCGCCCCGCAGCGACGCTGACTGCGGGCGGCATTTCGATCAATGCCAGCGACATTCCGTCGCACCTCCGCTGCGCCTGGAGTTGGCAGGAAACCCCGGGCGCGCCATGGCAGCAGGGCGCCACCGTGCCGCTGCAAGTGCCGCTCTAGCCGGGATAAAAGCCATGACCGCCAAAGCCGCCCAGAAAGCCGCGCCCAGCGCCGCGCAGAACGCCAACAGCTTCACCGGATTTGCGGCGGAATCCGCCGGGCCGCCGGAAGCGCCGGGCGCGCGTGCGCTGGCGCTGGCTTTCGCCCTGCTCGGCGCGGCGCTGCTGCTGGCCGCGCTGGCCGGCGCCTGGCTGCAACCGTTGCGGCCGTTGCCGCGTGTGCAGGCCGATTCGACGCCGGCCGCTTTCGACTGGTGGGCGTATCCGCTGGAATCGAATGCCGCGCTGCGCCTGCCCGCGATCCAGGGCAATCTGCGCGGCGTCTTTGCGCTGGACGCCAGGCAAGTCTGGGTGGTCGGCACGGGTGGGCTGATCCTGCACTCGCCCGATGGCGGCGACACCTGGCGGCAGCAGCACCCGAAACCGGCGGCGGGGTTGACTGCGACGGTGGGCGCGGTCTGGCCCGACCTCGTCGGTAGCGCGCGGGCTGCGCTACCGAGCAACCAGAAAACACCGCCGCTATGGCAGCAGCAGCAGCAGAACGCGCTGCCGAACTTGCCGAACGAGCCGATCCAGAAAACCGCGCCGCCCGAGCAGAAAACCGCGCCGCCCGAACAAAAGACAGCCCCGCCTGAACAGCAACTCAGCAAGGAACCGCTGCCCAGCCGGACCGGCAGCATCCCGGCAAAGAAACCGCCCGTGGCCAAGGTCAGAAAGCCGGTCGCGAAACCTGCAGCAACCGCAACACCCCAGCCAAAACCCGTCATCCAGCCGCCACCGGGCGAAGACGTCGATCTCTACGCGGTGTTCTTCCGGGATGCGAACAACGGCTGGGCGGCGGGCGACCAGGGCATGGTCTGGCGCACACGCGACGGCGGCGCAAACTGGCGGGCCGGCTTTGTCGGCGAGCGGGTGCGCCTGATTCGAGTCCATTTCGATGCCGGTTCTGTGCTTGCCATCGGCGCGGATGGACGCAGCTTCCGCAGCCGTCTCGGCGCCGATGACTGGCGCACGAACGGCGCCGACGCCGCAGCCGACCTGGCGACGCCAAGCATGGCGCGCACCCCTGCCGGCTGGTGGCAGGCCGACGCGCAAGGGGTGCTGCGCAGCAGTCGCGATCAGGGCAAAACCTGGCAAACCCACCCCAGCGGCACGGATGCCGATCTTGTCGGCATCGCCTTTGCCGACACCCGACACGGCTGGGCGGTGGGCGACTCAGGCAGCATCCTGCACAGCGACGACGGCGGCCAGACCTGGCGCGCGCAGACCGGCGGCGAACAAGCGCTGGCGGCGCGCAACAAGGGTGAAGTCAACCGGCGCATGCCGGCGCCGTGGACCTGGCTAGCGCTGCTGCTCGGCGTCGGCCTGCTCGCCGGGGGCGCGCGCCGCATCCGTCTGGCCGCCGACCCGACGGCCGAGCAAGCCGGCATCGCCGGGCTGTTCGTCTCCGACCAGCCGCTGAGGCCGGGCGACACCGACCATCTCGGCCATGCCGGCATCGCACGCGGGCTGGCCGATTTCATCCGCAACCGCAACACCGAACCCGGCCTGACCCTGGCGGTGACCGGTTCCTGGGGCAGCGGCAAGAGCTCGATCATGCGGCTGCTGGAAGACGACCTGAAACGCGCCGGCTTCCGCCCGGCCTGGTTCAACGCCTGGCATCACCAGCAGGAAGGCCGCCAGCTCGCCTCGATGTTCAACACCATCCGGCATCAGGCCGTGCCGCCGATCCAGCTGCCGGCGGCCTGGCGGGTGCGCGCCCTGCTCTACTGGAATCGTGGCTGGCTGTACCGCTTGCTCGCCTTCGGCGTGGCGGGCTTGGTGCTGCTCGGCCTGTTCGAAACGCAAGGCAAGGAAGCGCCGCTGACCCAGCTGCGCCAGTCGCTGATCGGCGCGCTGATCGATGTGCGGCCGGTAGTCGTCACTAGCGCCAGCCTCGACAAGCTGCGCAAGGGCGGCGTGCTGCATCCGGCCACGCTGGCGACGCTGTCCGCCAACATGGTCTGGCAGCCGCGCTCGGCGGCGGGAGAAGGCTGCCGTGAGATGGCTGGTGATTGCCGCTTCGACAACATCGATCAGTTGTATGCCAGCCTGAACCGCGCGATGGCGCCCGCCAGCCTGACCGACGAGGAAAGGCAGGCGCTGGCGGAGGCCGTACAGCACATCGGCGACTCGCAACGCGGCATGCTCGGCGTGCTGCTCGCCCTGCTCATTCCGCTGCTGCTGGGCAAGGGTCTGGCGGTTTACGGCCTCAGTTACCTCGACCTCCTCAAACGCGTGTTGCCGGATCGCGGCAAGGTGGAAGGCAAGGAAGCCGTCGGCACCATGGAGAATTTCCGCACCGAGTTCTGCAACCTGACTCAGGCGCTGGACGGCCGCCTGGTGCTGTTCATCGACGACCTGGACCGCTGCGATTGCGCCACCGTGCGTGAGGTGCTGGAACTGGTGAACTACCTGGTCAGCGTCGGCCGCTGCTTCGTCGTGCTCGGCATGGCGATGGAACACGTCGCCTGCTGCATCGAACCGAAATGCAAGACCCAGCAGAGCGACGGCTACGCCATGCAGTATCTGAAGAAGCTGGTCAACATCGAAGTGCCGGTACCGAAAGCCGCCCTGAGCGGCATCCGCGCCATGCTGGAAGGCCAGGCCAAGACCGGCGAGCGGCCGCCCGACAGCGAACCGGCGCGGCGCTGGGCGACCTGGGCACTCAGTTTCGCGCTGCTGGCCGCACTGACCTGGGGCATGCAGCGCACCTGGACGCAATGGACCGCCGTGCAGGCGAAAACTTTCCAGACGGCCGCCCCGGCAGCGCCGACGCCGCCAGTCAGCCGCGATACGGCCGACACCACCCGCCCGGCAAGCGCCACGCCGACACAAATCGAGCCGGAACCACCCACCGCAGTCAAAGGCCCGGTCGGGCTATTGCCGCCACCCCAAACAACCCGCGTCGGCTGGACCGTCGTGCTCAGCCTGCTCGCACTCGCCGCGCTCGCCGCCGCGCTTCTCTGGCCGACCCGCGCCAGATGGCTGAACTGGCTGCATCGCCACGGCATCCTGCGCGCAATCCGCATCGGCCTCGGCGGCGTCGAACGCAAACGCGACACCCCCGCCTTCATCGCCGCCCTGGAAGGCTGGCACGCCGTCATCGTCGCCGGCGACCCGACCCCGCGCGGCATCAAACGCTTCGTCAACCGCGTCCGCTTCCTCGCGATGATGGAACAGGCCCTGGAAAGCGACCAGATCCCCGAAGGCGTCCTGGTCGGCCTCGCCGCGCTGCATCACGCCAAGATCGAATTGCCGGAAGACATCGCCGCTGTTTCGGAAGCGGCCGAGTGGCGCTCAAGCCAGAGCGACGCCCTGGAACCAGCGGAAAACCAGGCCCTGAACGACGCCATCCAGGCCGCCATCGAAACCACCCCGGACTGGCCGCCGACGCCGCAACACATCGAACGTTTCCGGCACATGGTCGAGTTCATGCATGTGCGGTAAGGGCGGGGATCGTAGGAGCGCCTTCCAAGGCGCGATCTCTCCGGCCATCGCGCCTTGGAAGGCGCTCCTACGAATGGAGCAGGCTGTCCCGCGAAAGTCTGCCACGCAGCGCTTCATCACGCCAAGATCGAATTGCCGGAAGACATCGCCGCCGTATCGCTGCGGCCGCGTGGCGGTCAAGCCAGAGCGACACCCTGGAACCAGCGGAAAACCAGGCCCTGAACGACGCCATCCAGGCCGCCATCGAAACCACCCCGGACTGGCCGCCGACGCCGCAACACATCGAACGTTTCCGGCACATGGTCGAGTTCATGCATGTGCGGTAAGGGCGGGGATCGTAGGAGCGCCTTCCAAGGCGCGATCGCTCCGGCCATCGCGCCTTGGAAGGTGCTCCTACGAATGGGGCAGTAGGTCAGGCGGTGGCAAATGGATCGAATACCTCGACCCCGAGAGCTTTGAAATCCGCCACATTCCGCGTCACGACCGTTAACCCGTGAAGCCTTGCCGTCGCAGCGATCATCGCGTCTTCGTACAACGTGTCGGATTTCCGATGCATCAACTTCGCCCAACTTCTGAACACCACTGCATCCATCGACAACACGTTGGACGCACTGGCCACCTGTTCCAACCATCCTTCCAATTCTTCGGCTTTAGCCAGGTCTTGTTCTCTCGTTATTTCAATTCCTGCTTGTATCTCGCCAATCGTCACCGCCGACAAAAACAGCTTCGTGTCATCGACCGCACTCAACCACTGGAGCACCGCTCCATGCGGTTTGGGTTTGCGCAATTCGGAGACCACATTGGTATCGAGCAAATACATGGCAATCACCCAATCGCCTTAACGGGTCGTCGCTTGGCTCGACCTCGCGGCGAGACCAGTTCCTCCACTCTTGCAGTCTCGGACAACAGCAATTCTTTAAGCGTAGGGCGTGCCGAAGTCTGTAGCCTGCGCCACTCTTCCACTGGAACAAGCACCGCCGCTTCCAAGCCACGTCTAGTCACCAATTGCGGCCCCTCGCTCAGGCAGGCGTCCAAAAATTCGCTAAACCGTGCTTTGGCGTCCTGAACAGGCCATGTGTGCATAATCACCTCCCACAATTCAACTAGTCATATGCCTAGTCTGTTTTCGCTTTCGTGCGAGGTCAAGCAATTCGCCACAACGGACTCGGCGGCCGCCAGACGAACAAGGCCTTACCCGTGTCTTTCCTATCGATCCAGCGGACTCACGACTCCGCGCCCGCCCTTGTTCAACACATGCGTGTAAATCATCGTCGTGGACACATCGGAATGGCCGAGCAGTTCCTGCACGGTGCGGATGTCGTAACCGCCTTCCAACAGGTGGGTTGCGAAAGAATGGCGCAGCGCATGCGGACTCACCTGTTTGGCGATACCCGCCTTCGCCGCCGCCAGCTTTACCGCCCGTTGCACTCGTTTGTCATCCACATGATGCCGCCGCACTGCCCCGGAACGCGGATCGGTGGAAAAGCCGGTAGCCGGAAACACGTACTGCCAAGCCCACTCCTTCGGCGCATTGGGATACTTCTCAGCCAACGCATTCGGTAACCAGACCTCGCCGCGCCCCAAGGCAAGGTCGGCCTCATGCTGCTTCTTAACGATGGAGATATGCAGTTTGAGACGCTCCAGCACACGATCCGGCAACATCGTCACACGGTCCTTCGCCCCCTTCCCGTCCCGAATCACGATTTCCCGACGGGAAAATTCCACATCCTTCACCCGCAGCCTCAACCCCTCCAGCAAACGCATGCCGGTGCCATAAAGCATCTCGACAATCAGCGTCATCAATGGATCCCCCACCTGCTGAACCAGGCCGCGCACTTCCTCGCGCGTCAACACCGTAGGCAACTTTGCCGGACGCTTCGCGCGTGTCACCTCATTCAGCCAAGGCAGTTCAATATTCAGAACCTCCTTGTACAAAAACAATAAAGCGGCCAGTGCCTGCCCTTGGGTGGAAGCCGCGACATTCCGCTCCACCGCCAACGCCGACAGAAACGACTCGACCTCCGGTTTGCCCATATCTTTAGGGTGGCGCATTCCATGGAAGAAGAGGTATCGTTTGACCCACTGCACATACGCCTGCTCAGTGCGAATGCTGTAGTGCTTTACACGAATACGATCCCGCAACTGGTCAAGTAGCTTGGGGGAACGAGAAGAAGAAACCAAAGCAGGCGAGGTCATCATGTCTCCCGATGTTATTGGACAAGCGTTCTTATTGAATCAATGACTTGTCATCTTATTCCAGATTATCGGACATGTCCGATAACATTTTACGGCCCCGTTTGGGGGCGAATATAACGTTATCGCGCCACATAGCCCTCGCAGAAAGGTTCCACGTAATGCCAATTCCTGCGCCTACGCTCTCCGTTTCAAGCCCTGGTCAGGGCGGTTGGGCGTCGCTGGCCTTCGTTGCGGTAGCGGGGGGCGTGCCCCGCCACGCAGTTGTCACGTTGGGTCAGGTCTGCACTATGCAGCCCCTGCATGGCTCTCGTGCCTTCGGCCTAGGTTCGCGCGTAGTGCCGGGGGTGCCTCCGGTCGCCAGGGCGGGCTGGGGTGGCTACGCTCAGCGCTCTTGGCGGGCGCTTCGTCGCCAGGCTGCCGTCCGTGCCTTCGGCGACCTCCTCCGCTATAACATGGCGCTCAAGCGGGACGCCCGAAATGCCGGCTTTGGTCTTTGCCGGCGTCGTGCCGGGCGCCCCTTAGCTTTACGTTGGGCGCCATCTCCATACTTCTATGCAAGATCGCACGTAACTATGTCTAGAAAATTGCCACCCATATTTTCAGCAACCTTGCACGCAGCGGAAATGGCTGCGTCTCGGTTGGGCGCAATCAACTCCATCTCCTCGCGCCGCTTACCAGTGTCGATTACTACTTTCCATCGCAACTCAAAGGCCATATATCCTCCTCGCCCAACAGGCGTTTCAAGCGGGACCGGCGGCCAGCCGGCGTGGTCTTGGCCGGCGTTTCCGCGCCGGCCCCTTAAACTAAACGTTAGCCCCCTCCAATATGGCTCAGCTTCTTTACTGTTGGCGCTGCAAAATGAAAATCCCAATGCTTGACGAAAGCGAGTGGAAAAGAGTTGCGCCTTTGCTCAGCAATGCCATTGAAAACATCAAAACGTATAGGGAAACCCACAAAGTGTCCCTCGCTGAAGCGAGGCGACATGGTTACGGTCAGGAAGCCTTAGCTGAGTATTTTCGTATCACCGGATTTCAAGAAACAAATCCAGACGCACTCTGGCATCACAGACTGTCTCTGTTTGGAAAGCCGTGCGTTTCATGCGGTAAACCTCTTCGTACACCTCGTGCTAAACACTGTGCTGAGTGTGGTACCCCTATCCAATTCGAAAACGACCCAAAGCATGTGCCAAACACCGGGGTCTAACACTACGTTCCAGGGGATTCGCTACATGCCGCTTCGCGGCATTCCGCTCTCCCCTGAACTTCGACGTTGGGCGCATAGGAATTAGAACAATGCGGGAGTCTTTATTCATGCAAATACAAAGCCCAGTAATAGTGCAAGCAGCCACTCATTTAATTCTTGATCTGCATATTCAAAAGGCCGGTGCCATTCCGGGTGTTGGCGTTCCCTTATTTCTCGGGTCTTTACAGCCCAACATTGCGCTCAACCCGGACGCCCGAACATCCGGCTCGGGTCTTCGCTGGCCGGCTCGCGGGCGCCGGTTAGCTCTACGTTATGTTTTATTAATCGTGCTACACAGCACAACTTCAAGAGGGAATAGCAATGCTTCGTAATATTGTAATTATTTCAACTTTGGCGATAGTTTCTAGTGCTTGCGCTAGCCGTCCAGAAAGTATTGCAGCATCATATGTTTCACATGAGAAATACATAGCAGGTGATTGTGCACGCTTGGCAACGCAAATCTCTGACGCAAGGGCTGAACTATCCAAAGTCTCCGAAATGCAAAACTCCAAGGCCAACGGAGACGCATTTGGTGTTTTCCTGCTTGGAATACCATTTAGTAAATTATCAGGTGACCATGCTGGCGACGTTGCAAAATGGAAAGGCGAGGTCGAGGCAATCGAAACGGCTCAGATTAAAAATAAGTGCAAGGGCTAAAACATAACATGGCGGTCGAGAGGGACGCCAATAATGCTGCGCATTTTTGCCGCCCCTCACCTTCACGTTATGCATTTAGGAGACAGTACAAGTGTGGCAATGCTTCCTAGACATCGTTGACCTAATTGCCAAGGTTGCGCAGACGGCGATCGCCGGTGTTGGTCTTTGGCTTGCTTGGCGGACCTTTCTCAAGGAGGAAGTACAAGACACAACCGGAACTGAGTCTATCCCGCAACCAAAAGGCGAAGTGGCGGGCCTCAAGATTTTTGAAACATCTGAGCAAACAACTTGTCTAAAGAAGACAGCCAGCGGAATAGAGTGTTACATCGAAGAGCGCAGGGCTGGAAAGACCAGCGGTCACAAATGGACACTAACCCCGCAACAAGCAAAAACAATTTTAGAAACTGGGGACATTTACGTAAACCCAGGATACAAGATACGCACCGGCCTACTTTCTATTGGCAACCATACAAATTGGCTTTATTCCAAAAAGTTGTTTCCAGAGCCCGCGAACCTACATCACAAGGTCATTGAGATGCTGAAGGCAGCAAATGCATAACATGGCGTTCGAGAGGGACGCGCCAAAAGCGGCGCGCCCCTCAACTTTACGTTATCGCGCCACATAGCCCTCGCAGAAAGGTTCCACGTAATGCCAATTCCTGCGCCTACGCTCTCCGTTTCAAGCCCTGGTCAGGGCGGTTGGGCGTCGCTGGCCTTCGTTGCGGTAGCGGGGGGCGTGCCCCGCCACGCAGTTGTCACGTTGGGTCAGGTCTGCACTATGCAGCCCCTGCATGGCTCTCGTGCCTTCGGCCTAGGTTCGCGCGTAGTGCCGGGGGTGCCTCCGGTCGCCAGGGCGGGCTGGGGTGGCTACGCTCAGCGCTCTTGGCGGGCGCTTCGTCGCCAGGCTGCCGTCCGTGCCTTCGGCGACCTCCTCCGCTATAACATGGCGCTCAAGCGGGACGCCCGAAATGCCGGCTTTGGTCTTTGCCGGCGTCGTGCCGGGCGCCCCTTAGCTTTACGTTAGGCATCTCATGAGTCCTATCACCATATATCACCGCAATACTATCTTTTCAGCATATAAGATATGCCGATCAGGGCAGATATGGAGCAACGATGGATACAACCAAGCCAACTTTCATGAGGAGAAATTTGGTGGAGGGAGTATCTGTGGGAATGAGATAACCCTGGCCTTCGAGTGGAGCGGGCAGCAAGCACTGAGTCCTGAGAAGTGGCCCGCCAACCCCAACGTTTTGTACCGTGCTCCGTGGGATGGCAACAAGAGCAAACTATGGTCGCTTGTTCTATTTCCAGGTACAACGATTGGTTTGAAATTGGTCGGCTTTTGTCATGTAACCATCCCCGCAGATGATGAGGACTTCAAACATAAACACCATGTCTTGTCGGAAATGGCAAAACTGGTCGTCGGATGCCCAACAATAGTGGTGCCGAAAGCCGCCGAACGAAACCTTGTCTCCTGCCCACAACTACCAAAACCAGGGCTCTGGGAAAGACTGGTTCTCTCCCTGCCTAACAATCGGGTCAAGCGGGACGCGCGAACATCCGGCTCACTTCGTAGTTGGCGCTTGCACGCGCGCCCCTTACCCTAAACGTTGGGCGCATAGGAATTAGAACAATGCGGGAGTCTTTATTCATGCAAATGCAAAGCCCGGTAAAAACTCAAGCTGCTTCCCATTTAATTCTTGCTCTGGCTATTCAAAAGGCAGTTGCCATCGCGGGTGTTTATATTCCCAGATTTGGCTGGCGTTTACAGCCCAACATTGCGCTCAACCCGGACGCCCGAACATCCGGCTTGGGTCTTCGCTGGCCGGCTCGCGGGCGCCGGTTAGCTCTACGTTAGATTTTTCGGAGCCCACTAATGCGCCAGACTTTTACTGCAATTGCAATTCTGCTTTTCACGGTGGGCATAAGCCATGCAGGTGAGGCAGAAGATCAGGCCAATTCATTTATTAATATTTATGCCTCCACTTGCTTAAAACACATAACGGAGCTTGATTCATTACGAACGAAACTCAAGAGCGCACCAAAATTACCGGAGGAGAAAGCCGCGCATTTTCTAACTAGCCATGCAGGGGACGCTTGGCCAGTGCCAAACAAGCACGGCTTATTTGTCATAGCTATTCCGTTAGACATAAATATGTGCATGGTTTATGCACGCAGGGCTGACACGACAATTGTTGAAAGTTCATTTAAACAAATCGTAGAGAAAGCCCCTCGACAGCTCGACACGAAAATGCTTATTGATGAGCATCGAAACACAGATGCAAACGGCCCTACGCATACGATGTCATACGAATGGTCAGTGAAAGATGCACCTAGAAAAATGTTATTTACACTTACCACTGCCAATTCAACTACTGCGCAGTTGCAAGTCATGGGTTCTGCAGCACTTACAAGAGAATGAAATCTAACTTGGCGCTCAAGCGGGACAGTCAAAATGCTGCGCATTTTGCCTGCCCCTTAGCTCTACGTTGGGCGCATAGGAATTAGAACAATGCGGGAGTCTTTATTCATGCAAATGCAAAGCCCGGTAAAAACTCAAGCTGCTTCCCATTTAATTCTTGCTCTGGCTATTCAAAAGGCAGTTGCCATCGCGGGTGTTTATATTCCCAGATTTGGCTGGCGTTTACAGCCCAACATTGCGCTCAACCCGGACGCCCGAACATCCGGCTTTGGTCTTCGCTGGCCGGCTCGCGGGCGCCGATTAGCTCTACGTTAGCCAGCTAGGGCAGCCGTGGACTCACTCGCATTCTTAAGCTACCAAACAGCCGACAAGGCCGCTGCCGCTCAAGTTAAGGCGGTGTTGTCTGGCGTCGGCATTTCGGCCTTTCTCGCCCACGAGGACATTGCAGTATCCGAAGAATGGCGACTGAAGATTCTTGAAGAAATTGGCAAGGCATCCATCTTCGTCGGTCTCCTGAGCAAGAGCTACTTTCAGTCGCCGTGGTGCGTCCAAGAGTCCGGTATAGCGGCCTATCGCAGTGACATGACGGTTATTCCGCTGTCGCTGGACGGAACAATTCCTCAAGGCTTCATTTCGAATTTCCAGTCCGTAAAGGTTGATCCGGAGCGCATCACCATTCGTGACCTTATCCCCGGCTTCCTCAAACACGACTTTGCTGTCGGAATCGAACTCATAACCGACCTCATCGGTCGTTCTGGCGGCTTTCGTGGCGCCGAAGCCAATTTTCAGCTTCTGTTGCCGCACATTCCGAAGATGACAGACGAACAGATCAAGGCTCTCCTGGAGCGTGCTGCCGAGAATGGTCAAGTTCATCATGCGTCTCTTTGCGCGAAGGACTATCTGCCGCCGCTGCTGAAAAGTCATGGCCATCTGCTAAAGCGCACTACTCGTTCGTTTCTCAAGAAGGTCTGTGCCCAATATGCATAGCTGGCTAACCCATCATTCGAGCGGACCTGCGCGAAAAGCCGCGCAGGCCGCTCAATTCAGACGTTCGGCGTCATGTACCGCTATCCACTTGGCTTTACCATGGAGCAAGGTTTGAAGGTCACAGACTATCTAGCGATTTATGCCGCAGTCTTGTCGACGCTGGTCTTCTTATGGAACGTACTTCAGTCTCGTCCGCGGGTCCGCGTTGATCTAATCCATGGAATAGAGGGCACTGGCGATGCCATGAGGTCGGGCGTCTACATTTTCGTTCGAAACCTGTCGTCTCATGACGTCCACCTCGCGAACATCGACATACTGTATCCGTACAGGGTCGTGGGACTGAAGGAACGGATTGCGCACATGTGGAAATTCAGGCGATGGCCTAGACGGTTGGGATGGGTCCATTCAAGTCTCGCGAACTATTCTTTGGAGAGTGGTTGCCCTGTGTGTCTGGAGGCACGCAAGTCTCATAGCGTGTTTATTCCCCAGCCCGCTCTCGAAAACATGCTCGCCGAAGCCACTGACCGAACCCTAGCAGGCTGGTGAGAAACCCTCTATGAACCCCGGATTCCCAAGTGTCGGGAAA
>JASJPK010000042.1:0-34410 GCA_031426735.1 Hydrogenophilaceae bacterium
GTTACATGGCGGCGGTGAACCTGTCCAACAAACCCTACGACCTGGTCTTGCTGGAACGCGCCAAGCTGCTGGCCAGCCGCTATGTGCTGCATGTCGAAGGCCGGGCGGGCCCGACTTTTTCCGAGGATGACAAGGTTTTCCGCTATTCGGTGCACGACGAGTGGGGCCGCAAGCTGGCCTCCAGCGGCCAGTTGCCGACGCCACGCCCGGCCGATTACAACCTGACCCAGCCGCGCCTGCGCGACACCCAGTTTCATGGCGAGAAGTTGCGTCTGGTCACCCTGCAGGTGATCCGTCCCAGCGGCGAAGCCATGCTGGTGCAAGCCGCCGAGCCGGTCGAGGCGCGCCTGATTCTGGGCCGCAGCATTCTCGGCAACATCGTCATCCCGCAACTGATCTTCATCGTCATCGCCGGCATTGCAGTGTGGATCGGCCTCAAGCGCGGCTTCGAGCCGCTCGATCGTTTGCGCCGGGAAGTCGCCGGCCGCCCGCGCGACGATTTGCGGCCGCTCGACGAAACCCGCGCGCCGGGCGAAGTGCGGCCGCTGATCCAGGAGGTCAATGCGCTGATCTCGCGGCTGCAAACCATGATGGACGCGCAGCGCCGTTTCATCGCCGATGCCGCACACCAGTTGCGCACGCCATTCGCCGGCCTCAAGGCGCAGGCCGAACTGGCCCGGCGCGAACAGGTCGCAGAGCCGGTGCGCGATGCGCTGGAGCGCATCTGCGTCAGCGCGCAACGCTGCAGCCATCTGGTCACGCAACTGCTGACCCTGGCGCGCAACGAGCCGGAAGCGCGCCGCAACGCACCGCTGGAAATGCTCGACCTGCATCGCATCGCGCAAGAGATCGCCGCGCACTGGGCGCCGGAAGCGTTGCAGAAGAACATCGACCTCGGCTTCGAAGCGGAACAGCGGCAATGTCCGGTCAAGGGTGACGAAGCGAGTCTGCGCGACCTGCTCGACAACCTGCTCGACAATGCAATCCGTTACACCCCGTCCGGCGGCCGCATCACCGTGCGCGTTGACTATGCCGAGGCGACCTGGCTGGAAGTGGAAGACAACGGCCCCGGCATTCCGGTCGAGCAGCGCGCACAGATCTTCGAACGTTTCCATCGCATCCCCGGCAACAGCCAGCCGGGCAGCGGGCTCGGCCTGGCCATCGTGCAGGAAGTGGCGATCCGGCACGGTGCGCGCGTGGAAATCCATGCTGGCCAGGACGGCGGTTCCTTGTTCCGCGTGCGCTTTCCACATCACGGCCAGGCCTGATCCGGCCCGACCACGACCGAGTACATGTGCAAAAGCGCTTTGATGTGCGATGCCCTGCGGCTATTCTTCAAACCTATCGTCCAACTGGAAAGTCGACATGGCGCGACGCAGCTTCATTTTCTGCGACATCTGCAATCCGCTAGCTATTCGTTATATCGAGATGCGCCGTGCCAGCAGTCGCAACTCGCGCATCGGCCGGCGCTTGTCCGACGGCCGCAACTGGTTCGACGGCAGTGAGGAAGAAGCCACACTGGCCGGTTGGGTTGCCACCAATGACGGGCAACACGTCTGCCCAGCCTGCTTCGGCCGCATGAAATCGATGCGCCATGTGCTGGAGGAACGCCTGTTCGTTTCGAGCAGCCTGACGAAAATCCTGGAAGACGAAGCAGATTTCTGAACGCGCGTGGACGCGGGTTGTATCTGGATGGCAATCGCCCGCAATCGTTTCATACTTGACCCGTATCCTGCCGAGATCAGCCATGCCTTCACCCTTGCCGGACAAATCGCTGTACACCCGCAATACCCTGGCGGCCATCCGCGAGCTGGATATCGCCATCGCCAACCACATCAACTGGCTGCGCCAACTGCATGCCGCGTTGATCACCAACACGCCCTGCCCGAGCAACGACCTGAGGAGCGATGCCCACCAGCGTTGCGAATTCGGCCAGTGGTATTACGGCGTCGGCACGACGCAACATCAAGGCGAAACCGGTTTCGCCGAAATCGAAATCAGCCACAACGCGATGCACGAAGCCGCGCGTCTGCTGCTCAGCCACCGGGTTACCGGCGCGCCGATCGACATCGCGGAATACGATCGCTTCATGGATCTGGCGGTCCAGTTCAAGCAGGACGTGCGGGTCTACCAATACTCGCTGATCAACCAGGTCTGCACCGTGGACCATCTCACCGGCGCCTGGAACCGTCACGCAATGGCGATGAAGCTGGCCGAAGAAAGTGAGCGCACTCAGCGTTCAGGCCAGGTTTGCGCCTTGTGCATGATGGACATCGACTATTTCAAGCGCGTCAACGACCAATACGGGCACACGGTAGGCGACGAGGTGCTGCAGGCCTTCGCCTCCATCGTCAGCAAGGAAATGCGCAAGTACGACAGCCTGTTCCGCTATGGTGGCGAGGAATTCCTGATGCTGCTGCCGAATACCAGCCTGGATAACGCCACGCTACTGGTCAATCGTATCCGCGAGACCGTGGTCGCCACCCCGATCAGCAGCAACAATGGCGCGGTGATTCATCTGACCGCATCGTTCGGCGTTGCCCAGCACGTCGGCCACGAAGCCATCGAGGATGCGCTGGAACACGCCGATCACGCCCTGCTCGCCGCCAAGGCCAACGGCCGCAACAGGGTCTGTGCCTGGGAAATTCCGAAGTACGAGACATCGCGTCCAGGTGAACAACAGGACTCGGCTGGTTGACGCCACCGCGAACCTTAACCGCCCTCGTCCTTCAGATCGCGCGCCAGCAATGCCGCAACCGCTTCGCGCGGTGGCGTTTCCTGACCCAGGATTTGCGCCACGGCTGTGCTGATCGGCATTTCGACGCCCAGTTCCCGCGCCAGCCGCACGACTTCCAGTGCCGTCGTGGCGCCCTCGGCAACGTGGCCGAGTTCCCGCAACGCCTCTGCCAGGCTTTCACCGGCAGCCAGACGCAAGCCAAGTTGGCGATTACGGGAAAGATCGCCGGTACAGGTCAGGATCAAATCGCCCATGCCGGACAAGCCCATGAAGGTCTCCGGCCGGCCACCCAGCTTCAGGCCCAGCCGGGTCAGTTCGGCCAGACCGCGCGTGACCAGCGCGGCGCGGGCGTTGAGGCCGAAGCCGAGGCCGTCGGAAATGCCGGCGGCGATGGCGATGACATTCTTCATCGCACCGCCCAGTTCGACGCCGACGACATCGGTGCTGGCATAGATGCGCAACTTGGCATCATGCAGTTCGCGCGCCACGCGACGGGCGAACTCGGCATCCGGGCTTGCCACGGTCAATGCAGCGGGCAGGCCGCGCGCGACTTCCTGGGCAAAGCTGGGACCGGATAACACCGCCGCCGGCGGATGTGCCGGCCAGGCTTCCGCCAGCACGGCATGCGGTAATTTCTGGCTGCCGGTTTCCAGCCCCTTGCACAACCAGACGATCGGCACGGCAACGCCCAGTTGGCGGAGCGCCAGGGCGAGGGGGCGAAATCCGTTGCTGGGCACGGCGGCGATGAGCAAATCTGCCGCCACCGCGCTGGCCAGATCGGCGCTTGTCGTCAACCCTGCCGGCAACGCATGACCGGGCAGGTAACGCCGGTTTTCCCGCGCTTCGGTCATGCCTTGCGCATGCTCGGCGGAACGGGTCCACAGTACGACCGGCGTATGTGCGGCCAAACGCAGCGCCAGCGCCGTGCCCCAGGCTCCGGCACCCAATACGGAAATGGCCATGGCTAGCGTTTATTGCCGTCGCAAGACGGCGCTCAGTTGGGCTGACCGGCGGCCTGCTGCGCCTGTTGCTGCTGCTGCATGTAGAGGACTTCGAAGTTCACCGGTTGCAGCATCAGGGGCGGGAAGCCGGCCTTCAGCACGGCGTCGGACACCGCTTCGCGGGCGTAGGGGAACAGGATGTTCGGGCAGCCGATGGACAGCGCCGGCTCCATCGCTTCGGGCGGCAGGTTCTGGATGCGGAAGATGCCGGCCTGTTGCAGTTCGACCAGGAACGCGGCCTTGTCCTTGATCTTGGCGTTGATGGTCAGGGTCAGGATGGTCTGGTAGATGCCGTTCTCGACATCGACCGGGGCGCTCTGGGTGTTCAACTGCAGGTCGATCTGGGGCGCATCGCGGTCCAGGAAAATGGCCGGGGCATTCGGCACTTCAACGGAAAGATCCTTGACGTAGATCTTTTCGATGTTGAAAGAGGGCAGAGCTTGTTGCTGAGGTTGCTGGTCGGTCATGTCGAGGTCCGGTAAGTAAAAAAAGGTGCGGCATTATAGCCACTGGCCATGCGGGAATCCCGGATCGCCGTCGTGCATATCGGCTTATCCGAAGCGCGCCAACCAGGCCTGCAGTTGCTGCGCCGGCAAGGCGCCGGCGACGCGGTCGACTTCCTTGCCCTGCCTGAACAAGGCTAGCGTGGGAATGCTACGAATCGAATGGCGTGCAGCCAAGGTTTGCTCGGCTTCGGTATCGACCTTGGCGAAACGCACGCGCCCGACATACTGGCCGGCCATCTGGCTGTAGGTCGGCGCGAATTGTTTGCAGGGGCCGCACCAGGGCGCCCAGAAATCGACCAGCACCGGCAGCTCGTTGCGGCCGATGAATTTGTCGAAGCTGGCGGCGCTGAGCTCGACCGGGTGGTCAGGCAGCACTTCGGCGCCGCATTTGCCGCATTTCGGGTGTTGTTGCAGGCGTTCGGCGGGGACGCGATTGACCGCGCCGCAGTGGGGACAGACAAGTTCCATGGCTAGCTCCATTAATTCACTTGCAGCCAGATGGCGTCTGTCCGGGCTAAATCAAGCCGCCAGCAAAGGATCGAGTTCGCCACCCGCATCGAGCGCGGAGAGGTCGTCGAAACCACCGACGTGATGTTCGCCGATATAGATCTGCGGCACCGTGCGACGGCCGGTGATCTGCATCATTTCCTGCATCAGCGAGGGGTCGAGATCGACCCGGATTTTTTCGATCTGGGTGACGCCTTTCTTGTTCAGCAGCCGCTCGGCCATCGTGCAATAGGGACAAACGGCGGTGCAATACATTTTGATCGGGGGCATGGCGTTTCCTTATTTCTTTTCGCGCGGCAAACCGGCCTGTTCCCAGGCCTGCATACCGCCGGCGAGGTTGTGCAGATTGTCGAAACCGGCTTTCTTCAGAATGCCGCAAGCGCTGCCGGAACGATTACCGCTACGGCAGACGGCGACGATCGGCTTGCCCTTGTAGCGTTCCAGTTCGGACAGCTTGTTTTTCAACTGGCCCAGCGGAATATGCTTGGCCCGGCTGATGTGGCCATCCGCCCATTCCGACTGCTCGCGCACGTCGAGCACCAGGGCATCGTCGTGGTTGAACAGCATGACGGCTTCCTGCGGGCCGATCTGCTTGACGCCGGAGAGGGCGCCGAACAGATTGCCACCGCCCAGCAGCATGAAGCCGGAGACGGCCGCCAGAAGGATGAGCCAGATGTTTTGACCTTGCGTGATGAATTCCATGAATATCTCGTGCCGGGATGCGAAAGCCGGCAAGTTTACCGTTACTCGCCGCGGATTACGTTACTTGCTGCAGGCGCTGCCGCCTTCTTTGAAGCCCATCTTCTTGAGCAGAAGATCCGGCGGACAGAAGCCGGTGATGCCGGATTGCAGCAGGTTGAGGCCGATGAAGGCGGTGAACCAGAGCCAGGACAGGCTGGTGAGGTCGATCTGGCCGGTGAAATGGGCCAGCGCGAGGGACAGCAGGATCATGACGCCGGCCATGCTGCGGATGATGCGTTCGATGGTCATAAGAAGCTCCTTAGGGTGGTGGATCGGCATTCGGCGGAAGGTGCTGCTTTTCCGCTCTACACGTTAATTGGCGGCTTTACGCTGCCATAAGTAATACATCAGCGGGATGACCACCAGGGTCAGCGCCGTCGAAGCGAAGGTGCCGAAGATCAGCGACACGGCGAGGCCGCCGAACACCGGGTCGGTGATCATGATGGCGGAGCCGAGGATGATCGCCAGCGCGGTCAGCAGGATCGGCCGGAAGCGCACGGCGCCCGCCTCGATCACGGCGCGTTCCAGGTCGTAGCCCTGCTTGCGGTAGTCGAGGATGAAATCGATCAGCAGCAGCGAGTTGCGCACGACGATGCCGGCCAGCGCGATGACGCCGATCATCGAGGTCGCGGTGAACGCCTGGCTGGTCGCCCAGTGGCCGGGGAAGACACCGACCAGCGTCAGCGGAATGGCGCCCATCACGATCACCGGCAACGCGAACGACTTGTAGTAGCCGACCAGCATCAAGTAGATCAGGATCAGCGCGACGATGAAGGCTGAGCCGAGGTCGCGGAACACGTCCAGCGTCAGCCGCATCTCGCCGCCCCAGAGCAGCGTGTTTTGCACCACGTCCTTCGGGCTGGCCTGGGTGAAGCCAAGATTTCCGGTGGTGAAGGTCGCGCCATTCGGGAGTTTCTTGCCGTCGAGCATTTCATCCAGCGCCAGCACGGCATAGACCGGACTGGACTTCAACAGCTCGCCGCCGACCATGACCATGGCATGCTGGTCGCGGGCGTAGATCGGCTTCGCCTCGGTCACGCGCGTCACGCTGGCGATGGCGGAGAGCGGCACCTGCATGCCGTGCGCGTTGCTGATGCGCAGATTCATCAGGGTTTCCGGGCCGGCGCGCAATTCGCGCGGCAGGCGCACCTTGATGTCGATCGGCTCACGCGCCGTATCGACATGCAGCGTGCTGATGGTGAAACCGGAGACGTAGTCACGCAGCATTTTTGCGATCTGGCCGGGGGCGACGCCGGAGAGCAGCGCCTTTTCGCTGTCGACATGGATATGGAAACTGTCGGCATGGGCAGTGACCGAGTCGTCGACGTTGACCATGCCGTAGATCTGCTTGAAGGCGTCGTCGACGGAGGGCGCCGCTCCGCGCAGCAGGTCGTAATCCGGACCGTACAGCTCGGCCAGAATCTGCGCCTGCACCGGCGGGCCGGGCGGCGTTTCGTACAGTTTGATGCGCGCCTTCGGGAACTGCTGGCGCACCGTTTGCAGCGATTCGTCGAGCTGGATCGCGATGGCGTGCGAGGCATCGTCGCGCTGATGCTTGTCGACGAAGTTGACGCGAATCTGCGCCAGATTGCTGCCACGCTTGATCATGTCGCCGCGCACCAGCGCCGCAAAGTCGATCGGTGCGGTCATGCCGAGGAAGGTCTGGTAGTCGGTGACATGCTGATGTTTGCCCACCACCGCGCCGACCGCGCGCGCGACCTGATCGGTGGCGGCCAGCGCGGTGCCGGCCGGCAGGTCGACCTGCAGCAGCATGGTGTTGGTGTTGTCGTTCGGCAGCATCTTCAGTTCCACACCGAACAGCGACAGCGGGCCGTTCAGACCGGACGGACGGATGAACTGCCAGGCCGGCATCAGCATGGCGCCGACCAGCAGGCCGAGCACGATCAGGAAGGTGATGTTGCGTTTCGAGCCGGAACGGATCAGCGGCGTCAGCACCGAGATGTAGGCACTTTGCAGCGCGTCCGGTTTTTGCGTACACGGCTCTTCCAGGCAGGGCTTGCGTTCCAGTTCCTCGCGCGCGGCCTTCTTCGCCAGCCACAGGTTGGACGCCCACGGCACCACCATGTAGGCGATGACGATGGACGCGATCATCGCCACCGGCACGTTGAACGGAATCGGCAGCATGAACGGACCCATCATGCCGGTGACGAAGGCCATCGGAATGAACGCCAGGATCACCGCGACGGTGGCGATATTGGTCGGGTTACCGATCTCGTTGGTGGCGATCACCAGGGTCTCGGCAAAGGGCCTGCTGGAGCCGTGATGCAGGTGGCGATGGATGTTTTCGATGACCACGATGGCGGCATCGACCAGCAGGCCGAGCGACAGGATCAGCGCGAACAGCGTGATGCGGTTGATGGTCTGGCCGAACGCGAGGCCGACGGCAAGCACGACGAACAGGATCAGCGGCACGGTCATCGTGACGATGCCGGCCTCGCGCCAGCCGAGGAACACCACCAAGATCACCACCACCGAGGCGATGGCGATGCCGAGATGCATGACCAGTTCGTTCACCGCCGCGTCGGCCTTGGCGCCGTCGTTGCGGGTGACGGCGACGTCGATGCCGGCGGGGATCGCCTGCTGCTTCAATTCTTCCAGCTTGGCCAGCACGGCATCGGCCACCACGACGGCATTGGTGCCGGCCTTCTTGGCAATGGCCAGCGTCACGGCGGGATTTTCGCCGGTGGCTTTGCCGACGGCTGGCCCGAATGCGAAACGCGTGGTTTCCTCGATTTCGGCGGCGCCGTCCTCGATCTTCGCGATGTCCTTCAGATAGATCGGACTACCGGCACGCGAGGCGCCCACAACGATCTTGCCGACCTCTTCGGCGGAGCCGAGAAAACCGGCCAGGCGCAGCGGCACGCTGCGGTTGTCCTGCACCAGTTCGCCGAGCGGCGCGGCGACATTGGCGCCGCGCAGCATCTGGTCGATGCGGTCCAGTGTCAGGCCGGCGGCTTCCAGACGTTGCGGGTCGATCCAGACGTTGACCGCCTGGGCGCGCCCGCCGACCAACTGGGTAAACGACACGCCGGGCACGTTGCGCAGTTGTTCCAGCAGTCGCTGCGCGACCTGACGCAAACGGAAGTCGTCGTGCGTGCCCGATGCCAGGGTCAGCGTCATGATCGGCACGTCGTCGACGTTGATCGGCCGCACGATGGGCTGCATGGCGCCGGGCGGCACCCGGTCCATGTTCTGCATCAACTGGTTGTACAGCTTGACCAGACTGTCTTCCTGGCTCTCGCCGACCTTGAACTGCACTGTGACCAGGCCGAAGTCGTTGCTCGCGTAGCCGTAGGTGTGATCGACGCCGGACTGCGCGTTCATGATCGCCTCCAGCGGCTTCACCACCAGATTCTGGATTTCGGTGGCGGAGGCGCCCGGCTTGGCGACGATGATGTTGGCCGCCGGCACGACGATCTGCGGGTTGTATTCGCGCGGCGTCACGACCAGCGCGAGCAGGCCGGTCAGCGACACCGCGAGGATGAACAGCGCGGTGAGTTTGGACGTAAGGAAACCCTGGGCGAGTTTGCCCGCCAGGTTCATCGACGCTGCCGCGTGGGTGTCGTGATCGCTCATGGCTTTATCCGGAAACCTTGTCACCGTTGTTCACCGCCTGCGCATTGCCGGTGACCACCCGTTCGCCGGGATTGAGGCCGGACAGCACTTCGACCAGGCCAGCCTCGGCCTTGCCGGTGCGCACCATGCGGTATTGCGCGACGTTCTGCGCATCGAGCACGAACACGCCGGCGATGCCGGCGCGATCCAGCACGGCGGCGACCGGCACGGCCAGCACGCTACGTTTGCCAGTCGGAAACAGCACGCGGGCGAAAGCGCCGCTCTTCAAGCCGGGGGCGGCAACATCGAGTTTGACCGTGTAGGTATGCGTCATCGGATCGGCCGCCGGCGACAGACGGGCGACCTTGGCGGCAACCTGCTGGTCCTGGCCGTCGATCTCCACCATGACCTCCTGACCGAGCCGGATGCCCTTGTACAAATCATCGGACACAGCGGTCTGGACTTGCAGGCGGGCCGGGTTTTCCAGCATCAGCACCGGATGGCCGGGCGCGGCGATATCGCCCTCGTTAGCCAGTTTCTGCGTCACCACGCCGCTGATCGGCGCAGTCACCGTGGCATAGCGCATCTGTCCCTGCGCGGTGCCGAGACCGGCTTTGGCCTGCGCCGCGCGCGACACGGCGATGTCGTAATTGAGCTTCATCTTCTCGAACTGCTGCCGGCTGACCACTTCGTCCTTGTACAGATTCTCGAAGCGGGCGTAATCGGCCTTGGCATCCTGCATCGCGTCCTCGGCCTGGCGCAGACCGAGACGCGCCTGCTCGACGGCGCCCTCGATATCGAGCGGATCAATCGTGAACAGGCGCTGGCCCGGCTTCACGGCCTGGCCCTCGACCACGGCGATGTCGCGGATGTAGCCCATCAGGCGGGAGGCGACCTGTACCGATTCGAGCGCGACGACGCTGCCGGTGGTGGCCGTGGTGGCAAGTGTCTCGCTGGCTTGCAATATCGTGGTCTGAGCTTGCACCGTGCGTTGCGCGGAAGCGGGTTTTTTGGCCTGTTCTTCACCGGAACAGCCGACCAATGTGAAAGCAAGCGAAATGGCGAGGACGAGCGGCTTGACGAGGGCGACGTTGGACATGTCGTTCTCCTGATTAGATTTGTTCACTGGACAACACACCGACGACCCGCTTCAGCTCGGCACGGTTGACGGCAAGTTCGTAACGGGCGGCGACCAGATCGGCGTTGGCCTTGTCGAGTTGGGCCTGCGCGGCGAGCAACTCGATCAACGTGGCCATGCCGTTTTCATAGCGCTTCTTGACCAGACGTTGCGCTTCCCCCGCCTGCTCCAGGCCACTTTCGCGCACAGCGATCTTCTCTTCCGCCTCCAGCGCCTTGCGCCGCGCCTCGGTGACCTGATAGCCGATGCCTTCCTCGGCCTGGCGCAGTTTGGCGGCCAGTTCGGCACGCGCGGCCTGGGCACGGTCGATCGTGGCATTGTTGACGCCGCCGTCGAACGCGGCCCAGGACAGCACCCCTGCGACCGTGTAGGAGGAGGCATCCAGGCCCAGGTTCCTGTCGTTCCAGTCCTGGCGCAGCATCACATTGAACTGCGGCTTCTTGCCGGCGCGGGCTGCGCCCACCTGGGCGCCGGCGCCTTCCAGTTGATTGCGCAATGCGCGCAGGCCGGCATGTTCGTTCAAGGCCTGACCGCGTAAATCGGTCGCGCTGCCGGCCAGCAAGGTCGGCACCACCGGCGCGCCGACATCGAGCGGCTCATCCAGCGACTTGCCCATCAATAGCGCCAACTGGTTCAGCGCGGCTGCCTCGGCGTTTTTGGCTTCGACCTGTTTGAGCTTGATGTCCTCCAGGTTGACCTTGGCCGTCAGCACATCGCTTTTCACCACCATGCCCTGCTTGTGCAGCTTGTCGCTGATGCGGACATATTCCTCGGCGGCGGCACGCCCCTCTTCGGCCAGTTTGATGTAAGCACGTGCGGTGTGGACGCCCTGATAGGCCATCAGGACATGCTTGGCGAGTTGCTGGCGGGCGACTTCATCGCCGGACTGGGCGGCGCGCACATAAGCCTTGGCGGTGTCGACATAGCTTTGCACCATGCCGCCGTTGTAGACCGGCACCAGCAGTTCGATACGGGAATTGAAGTTGTTGACGGCGTCGGGGTGGTTCAGGTTGTGCGGGGCGATTCCCAAAGTCGGCGCACCGAGGTACTCACCCGCGCCGAAATCGTTGAACGTGGCATTGCGCTGCCCCAGCTTCATGCCGAACGCATTCAATGCATCGTTGCTGCGCGTTGCCGTCAGGGACAGATTGACGCGCGGCAGCTTGTTGCCCTCGGCTTGCCGCACCGCCGCTTCGGCCTGTTCGATCTGGGCACGACTGACCGCCAGATCGGGATTCTGGGCCAGGGCAGCCATGACGCACTGCGTGTACTCCAGTTTCTCGGCCCAGCCAGCGGCGCTGACTGTAGCAAGCACACCGGCGATAACCAGCTGGCGCAATAAAACACGACTCATGACAACGCTCCAGGTTGAGACGCTGATCTCGCATCCAACCGGGAGCGAGATATATTAGACGGCGCTAATATACATGATTAGTTTTTCTTATGCAATCATAAGCAAAAACCGCAGGCCTTATTTGGAGAAGCCGCAGAACACGTCGCGCATCATGCCGATCAATTGCAGGGTGCGGGTATCGCCGACGCGGTAATAAACCCGGTTGGCATCCTTACGGGTGCGCAACACGCCCTTGTCGCGCAAGATGGCCAGATGCTGCGAAATATTGCTTTGCGAAGTGCCGACATTTTCGACGATGTCCTGCACGCTGACTTCCTTGTCACCCAGTACACACAAGATCTTTAAACGCAACGGGTGAGACATTGCCTTGAGTGCCCGTGAGGCTTGTTCGATGTGTTCGTCCTTGTCGATCAGGTCTGTGGACTCGGTAATCATTGCGGGCTCCGTACGGCGGATAATGTTGTAATAACGGTGTTGTAAAACACTCAACCGGTTGACTGGCGTAACCGAACTTTCGCTTCAGTATATCTCGTATAGTATTCAAATATACTAAAATACCGCGCGAAAAATTGACCGCCAAAGACGATAAAATCCACTGATGCCTCCCGTTGCCAAAAAGCCCGTCCTCCTCCTGATTCTCGATGGTTTCGGCTGTCGCGAAGCCGATGCTTCCAACGCCATCAGCAGTGCCGTGAAACCGAATTTCGACCGTCTCTGGAGCGCGTATCCGCACACCCAGATCCAGGCCTCCGAAGCTGCCGTGGGTCTGCCGGCCGGCCAGATGGGCAATTCCGAGGTCGGTCATCTCAACATCGGCGCCGGACGTGTCGTCTATCAAGAATTCACCCGGATAGACCGCGCCATCCGTAACGGCCATTTCTCCAGCAATCTGGCGCTCATGGAAGTCATTGCCAAGCTGAAAGCGAATGGCGGCGCCCTGCACATTCTCGGCTTGCTCTCCGATGGCGGTGTGCACAGCCATGAAAACCACATTCACGCCATGCTGGACATGGCCTTGCACGAAGGACTGAGCAAGGTTTACGTGCATGCCTTCCTGGACGGCCGCGACACGCCGCCGAAAAGCGCTGAAGCCTATATCCGCTGTCTGCAGGACAAGATGGATGGTTTGCACGGCGGTCGCATCGCCAGCATCGTCGGCCGCTATTTCGCGATGGATCGCGACAAACGCTGGGATCGGGTGAAAGTCGCTTTCGACCTGCTCACCCAGGGCAAAGCGCCCTACCAGGCGCCGAGTGCCGGCCTCGGCCTGGAAATGGCCTATGCGCGCGGCGAAAGCGACGAATTCGTCAAACCCACCGCCATCGTCGACGCCGGCGGCGAAGCGGTGCGCATGCAGGATGGCGATGCCATCGTGTTCATGAATTTCCGTTCCGATCGCGCCCGTGAGATCACCAAGGCGTTCATCGAACCCGGTTTCAAGGAATTCGAATGCGAATTCGTACCGAAACTTTCCAGCTTCTGCACCCTCACCGGATATAGCGAAGAGTTCGACGTACCGGTCGCTTTCCCGCCGGAACGGGTGCGCAACGGTTTCGGCGAATACATCGCCAACCTGGGCCTGCGCCAGTTGCGCATCGCCGAAACCGAGAAGTACCCGCACGTCACCTATTTCTTCAACGGTGGCGAGGAAACCGTTTACCCCGGCGAGGATCGCATCATGGTGAAGTCGCCCAATGTGGCGACCTACGATCTGCAGCCCGAGATGAATGCGTTCGAATTGACCGACAAGCTGGTCGAAGCGATCCAGAGCCGCAAATACGACGCCATCATCTGCAATTACGCCAACTGCGACATGGTCGGCCACACCGGCATCATCGCCGCCGCGATCAAGGCCGTGGAAGCCGTCGATACCTGCCTGGGCAGAGTGGTCGAGGCCATGCAATCGATCGGCGGCGAAGTGCTGGTCACGGCCGACCACGGCAATGCCGAAAACATGGTGGACAACAGCACCCACCAGCCGCATACCGCCCACACCACCAATCTGGTGCCGTTCCTGTACATCGGCCGGCGCGCCCATATGCAACATAGCGGCGCGCTGGAAGACATTGCGCCGACCATGTTGAAGCTGATGGATCTGCCGCAGCCCATGGAGATGACTGGGCACGCCCTTGTCGATTTTGATTAGTCGACTTCGCAGCATTTCGGCGCGAAATTTCCCCGCCTTGCTGGGTTTCTGCCTGGCATTCGCCGCGCAGGCGGCACCCGACGCGGGCAAGCAGGAAGAGCTTTCGGATCTGCGATCGCGCATCCAGGCACTGCAGGAAGAACTGGAACAGACCAGCGAAGACAAATCCGAGGTGACCGATGCGCTGAAGCACTCGGAGCGCCGCATTTCCGATGTCAATCGCGGACTGCGCGATCTCGAATCGCGCCAACGCACGCTGTCGCGTACGTTGAAGCAATTGAGCAGCGATACCCAAACCACGGAAGCCGAGATTGCCGATCAACAAAAACGGCTCGCCGAACTGCTGCGCGAACACTATGTCCAGGGCGGCAGCGACGCTCTGAAATTGATGCTGAATGGACGCAACCCTGGGGAAGTTGCCCGCAATATCGAGTATTACGGTTACATCGGGCGGGCACGAGCCGAGCTCATCCGTCAACACCGCGCCTCGCTGGCGCATCTGCGCACGCTGCAGGAAAAAACGCGCGAACAGAACAGCGGTTTGCACCAGATAAAGCAGGAGCGCGTCGCCCAGAAAAAAACGCTGGAGGCGGAAAAGGGTTCGCGCCAGCAGGTTCTCTACAAACTCTCCGAACAGATACGCCAGCAACGCAAGGAAATCGACACCCTGGTCCGCGACGAAAAACGGCTGACCCGATTGATCGAAAAGCTGGCCCGACTCGCGGCTGCCGCTGCAAAACCGCAGGCTCAACCGCAGCCCAAGCCCGGGCAAAAGGTCAAGGCCGTGGCGGATGCCAGCCTGGCCGGGCTGAATTTCCCGCGTCTGAGAGGCAAGCTCGCGCTGCCGGTCGCCGGCGAAATCCTCAATAAATTCGGCCAGAGTCGCGAAGACGGCGGCCCCGCCTGGAAAGGCCTGTTCATCCGCGCACGCCAAGGCAATGAAGTCCATTCCGTCGCCAGCGGAAAGGTCGCCTTCGCAGACTGGCTGCGCGGCTTCGGCAACCTGCTGATCATCGATCACGGCAACGGCTACCTCAGCCTGTACAGCAATAATGAAAGCTTGTATAAGCAGCCCGGAGACCCTGTCCGCGCGGGCGATGTAGTGGCCACCGTCGGTTCGACCGGCGGTCAAGACGAACCCGGGCTTTACTTCGAATTGCGCCACCAGGGCAAACCGTTCGACCCGCTGGCTTGGGTCAGATAATCTCTGTTCTGGAAATGATTCGACGATTCACGGGGAATTCTTCCGGTTTTCTGTACTCAGACGTCCATTCGCAAAATCAAGAGGCATCATGTCAGGCAAGCTCAAACAATTCAGTCTGATCGGCATCGGCATCGTTTTCGGCGCCGCGCTGACGCTCAACTATCCGGCCATCGCCGAACGCGAACCGGAGGCCTTGCCGATTGAAGACCTGCGCGCTTTCAGCGAAATCTTCGGCAAGATCAAGAGCGATTACGTCGAACCGGTGGAAGACAAGAAGCTGATCACGGAAGCCATCAACGGCATGCTTTCCGGTCTCGACCCGCATTCGTCCTATCTCGACGACGAGGCATTCAAGGAACTTCAGGTCGGCACCCAGGGCGAATTCGGCGGTCTCGGCATTGAAGTCGGCATGGAAGACGGCTTCGTCAAGGTCGTCTCCCCGATCGAAGACACGCCCGCATTCAAGGCCGGCGTGAAAAGCGGCGATCTGGTCATCAAACTGGACGACACGCCGGTCAAGGGCATGACCCTGAACGACGCCGTCAAGAAAATGCGCGGCAAACCCGGCACCGATATCGTCCTCACCATCGTGCGCAAAGGTGAAGCCAAGCCTTTGGCGCTGACCCTGACGCGCGCGGTGATCAAGATCAAGAGCGTGAAATACAAATTGGTCGAGCCGGATTACGGCTATGTCCGCATCACCCAGTTCCAGGAGCACTCCGGCGAAAATCTGGTCAGCGCGATCAACGACCTGCAAGTCCAGAACAAGGGCAATGGACTGAAAGGTATGGTGCTCGATTTGCGCAACGATCCGGGCGGCTTGCTCAATACCGCCGTCTCCGTTTCCGGCGCTTTCCTGAAAACCGGCGATCTGGTCGTCTACACCGATGGCCGTACCGAAGACGCCAAGATGCGCCTGACCAATGCGCGCGAAAACTACCTGCGCCCTGGCGAAAGCGACTATCTGAAGAACCTGCCGGCCTGGACCAAATCGGTGCCGATGGTGGTGCTGGTCAATGGCGGCTCCGCTTCTGCCTCGGAAATCGTCGCGGGTGCGTTGCAAGACCACAAGCGCGCCGTCGTGCTTGGTACGCAAACCTTCGGCAAGGGTTCGGTGCAAACCATTTTGCCGCTCAACAACGGCACCGCGATCAAGCTCACCACTGCACGCTATTTCACCCCGGGCGGACGCAGCATCCAGGCCAAGGGCATCACCCCCGACATCATTGTCGAGGACGCCACGATCTCGAATAACGATGGCCCCAAGATGGAAGTGCGCGAAGCCGATCTAGAAAAGCACCTGAGCAACAATCAGGAAGCCGAACCCGGCAAGGACGCCAAGCCGAAAGAAGACAAGGCGAAAGACGAGAAAGCCGGTAGCGCCAAGAAGGACGCCAAACCGAAGCTGGAGCCCGGCGAGATCGTCAGCAAAACGGATTACCAGTTCAATCAGGCACTGACCCTGCTTAAAGGTCTGTCACTACTGCAAAGCCGGAAAGAGTAGGAGGCCAGGGAATGACGGCCGCTTGCGACATTCAGAAGCGTCGCGAAATCGTCTTTCATCCTTTGCCGCCCGGCCAGATTGAACACGCCATGGCGCTGCTTGCGCAGTTGCCGGGAGTGAAAGCAAGCAAGATCGGTCCGCTTGCCGTGCAGATCGAATATTGCATTACCGAGCACTGCCTGGAAGACATCGAAGCGTTGCTGCACCAGCATTGCTTTCATCTGGAAGGCAGCCTGCTGATCCGAATCAAGCGCAATCTGGCCTATTACTGCGAGCGAGTGCAGCGCGAAAATCTCGGCAAACCGGCGCCCCGCACCAAGAATTATCCTGCCCACATCGAAGCCTGGGCGAAGCGCCCGCATGGCGACCACGATGAAACGCCGGCGGAATGGCGGCAGTACAAGTAGCCCGGACTGCGCGATGATCCCGTTGGCGAACATGAACGACACCCAGCTCCTGCGCTATTCGCGCCACATTCTGCTCGACCAGATCGGCATCGCCGGCCAGGACAGGCTGCTCGCCGCGCACGCGCTGGTCATCGGCGCGGGCGGCCTCGGCTCCCCGGTCGCGCTTTATCTGGCGGTCTCCGGCGTCGGTCACATCACGCTGGCCGACGACGACGTGGTGGAACTCACCAACCTGCAACGCCAGATCGCCCACGACATGGCCAGCCTCGGCGTCAACAAGGCGCAATCCGCCGCACAGCGCATGCTGGCAATGAATCCGGATATCCAGGTGTCCGCGCTCAATCTGCGTCTGCAAGGCGATGCGCTGGATGCGGCCGTGGCGCAGGCGGATGTCGTGCTCGACTGTTGCGACAACTTTCCCACCCGGCATGCCGTCAATCGCGCCTGCGTGCGCCACCGCAAACCGCTGGTCTCGGGCGCCGCCGTGCGCTTCGACGGTCAGATCGCGGTGTTCGATCTACGCGCGGAAACGGCTCCCTGCTATGCCTGTTTATTCCCGGAACACGCGCGCGATGCGGAAATGCGCTGCGCCGAATTTGGCGTGTTCGCACCGCTGGTCGGCGTGGTCGGCTCGATCCAGGCGGTCGAAGCGCTGAAACTGCTGATCGGGACGGGAGAAAGTCTATCCGGCCGGCTCCTGCTGCACGACGCACTGAGCGCGGATTGGCGCTCGCTGCGACTGAAGAAAGACCCCGCCTGCGACGTCTGCGGACCACACGCCCGCAGCAGCTGACTCGAAGTCAGGCTACCGGGTAAGGCAGCGGCCGGAATTCCAGCTTGGCGCCGTCGCGGCGGCCCAAGCGCACATCGCCTGCATCGACGCTGCTGCTGTGCACCACGGCCAGCACATCGCAGCCGCCACCGGGTGCTGTCGCGGCATTGGCGACATGGCCGGCGGACTGATCGGGCAGATCGGCGCTGAACAACTCATCGCCCGGCTGCGCTGCCGCATCGACGTGGGCCAGATATAGCCGACGCTTCACCTTGCCGAGATACTGGCTGCGCGCGACGATTTCCTGGCCGGGATAGCAGCCCTTGTTGAAACTGACGCCGCCAAGAATTTCCATATTGGCCATCTGCGGCACGAAATGGTCCTGCGTTTGCGGCAGCACCATCGGCACGCCCGCCTGCACCATCAGCCAATCCCAGGCCGGCGCACCGACCGGTTTGCAGGTCGCGGCAAGTTTTTGCCACAACGCCACGGCGGCATCGGTCCGCACAAAGACATCGAAACGTTGATCGCCCAGCCGCAGCACGAAGCTGTGTTCGCCCTGCGCCATACCCATCAACCCTTCCGGCAGACCATAGCCCAATGCATCGGACAGGGCCGCGCTCGCCGCCGGACCATTCACGCCCAGCCGGACCCATTCCGGACCGGCATCGCGCGCTTTCACCTTGCTGCGCAAAATGAACATGGACAGGCGCTTCTGGATCGCCTCGCGCAATGCCGTTGGCAGCATGACCAGAATGTCGTCGCCGCGCTTCATCACCAGGAAATTGGCCAGCATGCGGCCCTTGGGAGAAAGATAACCGGCAAACACCGCGGCCGACGCGTTCAGATTGCGCAGATCGTTGGTGATCTGGCCGTGCAGGAAAGTTTGCGCTTCTTCACCGGACAAACCGATCAAGCCGAAGTGGGACAGATCGGCCAGCACGGTCTGCGCTGCTGCGGCGGCCAACTCGCCGGCGTTGTCGCCGAAACTGGCGACAACGCCATCGGCGAGCGTGGCGCCCTGGCTAGAGAGATATTCGGTCCAGGCGGTCATGGAGCTAATCCTTGCAAGAGAGTGTCACGGGCAGATGCGCCCATAAGCGAAGAATTCAACGGGCAACACGCGGCAGTCCGAGCGGCCTACAACAAACCGGCTTGCGGCAGACGTTCCACCCGCAAGGTATGCAGTCGGCGGCTGTCGGCACGCAGCACGTGAAAACGGAAAGCGGCGATTTCGATCGATTCGCCGCGCTTGGGCACGCGTCCGAACGCATGCGTGACAAAACCGCCGACTGTGTCGAATTCATCGTCGGCGAAGTTGGTACCCAATGCCAGGTTCAAATCGCCGATTTCGGTTTGCGCCTTGACCCGCCAGACGCTGCCGCTCTCACCGTTGCCCGCTTCGGCGCCATCTTCCGAGATGATGTTGTCTTCGGCCTCGTCGTAGTCGTATTCGTCTTCGATATCGCCGACGATCTGTTCCAGCACATCCTCGATGGTGACCAGACCGGCGACGCCGCCGTACTCGTCGACGACGATGGCGATGTGATTGCGCGAGGCGCGGAATTCCTTCAACAGCACATTCAGCCGCTTCGATTCCGGGATGAAGATCGCCGGGCGCAACTGATCGCGCAGGTTGATGTCTTCCTCGCTGAACAGGCGCAGCAGATCTTTCGCCAGCAGGATGCCGACCACGTTGTCGCGTTCGCCGTCGACCGCCGGGAAGCGCGAATGCGCCGTTTCGATGACATAAGGCAGGATGGTTTCGCGCGGGTCGTTGATATCGACCACGTCCATCTGTGCGCGCGGAATCATGATTTCGCGCACCTGCATCTCGGAAACCTGCATGACGCCCTCGATCATCGCCAGCGCATCGGCATCGAGCAGATTGTTTTCGTAGGCCGCGTGCAGGAGTTCGAGCAACTCCTCGCGATTGTCCGGCTCACGCGAGAGCCAGGAGGTCAGACGTTCCAGGAAACTGGGGCGGGGTAGTAAGTGACTGTCTTCCATCTGATCAAGTGTTTGCAGCGTAAGGGTCGGAATAACCCAGCCGCTGCATGATAAAGCCTTCAACCGCTTCCATTGTTACCGCTTCGGCATCGGTTTCATGGTCGTAGCCCTGTAGATGCAACATGCCGTGCAGCGTGAGGTGTGCGTAGTGGGCGTCCAGCGCGATGCCCTGCTCCGCCGCTTCGCGCGCCACCACCGGCGCACATATCACGATGTCGCCTACGAGCGGCTCGCCCTCGGCCTCAGCGCCGTAGGCGAAGGTCAGTACATTGGTGGCGTAATCCTTGCCGCGATAATCGCGGTTCAGCGCGCGGCCTTCCTTCTCGCCGACCACGCGCAACGCTACGCTGGCATCCGCCATCAGCGCGGCTTTGGCCCAGCGTCGAAACTCGGACCGTTGCGGCCGCGCCGACTTCTTCACGGCGAACTGCAGGTTCAGATCAAGTTTGGGAGCGGCCATAAAACGCGTCATAAGCATCGACGATTCGCGCGACCAGCGGATGCCGCACGACATCGTCATTCTGGAATTCGGTGAAGGCGATACCGCGCACCTCCTTGAGTACTTCGCGCGCCTCGATCAGGCCGCACTTCTGGCCGCGCGCCAGGTCGATCTGGGTCACGTCGCCGGTCACAACCGCGCGCGAGCCGAAACCGATCCGGGTCAAGAACATCTTCATCTGCTCCGGCGTGGTGTTCTGCGCTTCGTCCAGGATGATGAAGGCGTGGTTGAGCGTGCGGCCGCGCATGAACGCGAGCGGCGCGATTTCGATGATCTGGCGTTCGAACGCGCGCGTCACCTTGTCGAACCCCATCAGGTCATACAGCGCGTCGTAGAGCGGACGCAGATACGGGTCCACTTTCTGCACCAGATCGCCGGGCAGGAAACCGAGCCGCTCGCCCGCTTCCACGGCCGGGCGCACCAGCACGATGCGCTTGACCAGATCGCGCTCCAGCGCATCCACCGCGCCAGCCACCGCCAGATAGGTCTTGCCGGTGCCGGCCGGGCCGATACCCAAGGTGATATCGAATTCCTGCATCTGGCGGATGTATTGATTTTGCCGCTCGGTGCGGCCATGCAGGCCGGTGCGCCGCGTCATCAAAACCGGAATGTCGTTTTCCTGGCTGGCAAGTTTCGGCTTGTGCACCGCTTCGACCAGAGCGAGCTGAATTTCGTCGATATCGAGCGGATTGCGCGCACGCTGGTAAAAGTCCTGCAGCAGACGCACCGCCAGCCGCGCGTTTTCGCCATCGACCTGAAATACTTCGCCGCGCCGCGCGAGTGTGACATTCAACGCCGTTTCGATCTGGCGCAGATTCTCGTCCAGCACACCGCACAGATTGGCCAGACGGGCGTTATCAACGGGGACGAAGGAAACCAGTTCCATCAATCGGCGATGATGACTTCGCCGCGCAAGCTGTGCGGCATGGCCTGGGTGATGCGGACATCCACCATCTGGCCGATCAAGCGCGCCGGACCGGCGAAATTGACGATCCGGTTGTTGTCGGTACGGCCGGCCAGCTCGTTGGCATCTTTCTTCGACGGCTTTTCGACCAGCACTTTCTGCACGCTGCCGACCATGCCGGCGCTGATCGCCCCGCCGAGTTCGTTGAGGCGCGCCTGCAGGCGATACAGGCGCTGGAGTTTCACTTCCTGCGGTGTGTCGTCGAGCATGCCTGCAGCCGGCGTACCCGGACGCGCGCTGTAGACGAAGCTGAACGAATAGTCGAAACCGACATCGTCGATCAGCTTCATCGTGGCCTCGAAATCTTCCTCGGTCTCACCCGGGAAGCCGACGATAAAGTCGCTGGCCAGGCAGATGTCCGGCCGCGCCGCTTTCAGTTTGCGCACGATGGATTTGTATTCCAGCGCCGAATAGCCGCGCTTCATCGCGGCCAGGATGCGGTCGGAGCCGGATTGCACGGGCAGATGCAGGTGCGAAACCAGTTTCGGCAAACGCGCATGCACGTCGATCAGGCGCTGGGTGAATTCGCGCGGATGCGAAGTGGTGTAGCGCATGCGCTCGATTCCCGGAATCTCGGCGACCAGTTCCAGCAGCAACGCGAAGTCGGCAATCTCACCATCGTGCATGGCGCCGCGATAGGCATTCACGTTCTGGCCGAGCAAGGAGACTTCCTTGACGCCCTGCTCCGCCAGGCCGGCGACTTCGGCCAGCACATCGTCGAGCGGGCGCGACACTTCCTCACCACGCGTGTAAGGCACCACGCAGAACGTGCAGTACTTGCTGCAGCCTTCCATGATCGACACGAAAGCGGTCGCGCCTTCGACGCGGGCCGGCGGCAGATGATCGAATTTTTCAATTTCCGGGAACGAGATATCCACTTGCGGGCGACCGGAACTCCGCCGCATTTCCATCATCTGCGGCAGACGATGCAGTGTCTGCGGCCCGAACACCAGATCGACGTAGGGCGCGCGCTGCACGATGGCCGCGCCTTCCTGGCTGGCAACGCAACCGCCGACGCCGATGATCAGATTCGGATTCTTCTGCTTCAGGTGGCGCACCATGCCCAGGTCGGTGAACACCTTTTCCTGGGCTTTTTCGCGCACCGAACAGGTATTGAACAGGATGACATCCGCATCTTCCGGCTTGTCGGTCTGCTCATAGCCTTCCCCCGCCACGCCTGACAAGGCCAGTACGTCGGCCATCTTGTCGGAGTCGTACTCGTTCATCTGGCAACCGAAGGTGCGGATGAATACTTTGCGGGTCATGCTGGATATAAGGGGATGTGGTGGTGATGGGCGGAATCGAACCGCCGACCTGTGGGTTATGAATCCACCGCTCTAACCGTCTGAGCTACATCACCACGGCAGAAATGAGGCGCGGATTATCGTGATCGAGGGCGATTCTGTCAACGATACAAGACCGTTCAGGGCAAGCGGATACTTGCTTGCAGTCCGGCCAGCAAGCCGGCGCTGTGCGGCACGGCAACTTCCAGGGTGTAACGTTGATCGGCGCCGGCCGAGAGCGCGCGTACCTTGCCCGGCAGATTCGAGTCGCCCAGCGACACCGTCGCCGCGCTGCCCAAGCGTATGCCGGCAGCCTGGGCAACACCGATTTGCGCACGCGCGAGGAATTCATCGGCGCGCGCCACGGTAACCACGGCGGCAGGTTGGCACTGACTGGTAATCACCAAACCGGGCTCGGCATGGCGCAACAGCACCACGCCATCGAACGGTGCGCGCAATTCGGTTTCGGCCAGCAAACGACGCGCCCGTTCCACGCGCGCTTGCGCGGCGGCCAGCCCGGAACTGGCCCGGGCAAAGCGCAACTTGGCGGCATCCAGTTCGGTGGTGGAGGCCACCGTGCGGGCATACAGTTCCTGCACCCGATCCAGGTCGCGCTTGGCATCGCCATGTTCTTCGCCGAGACGATCCAGGTCGGCGCGAGATTCGGCCACGCCTGCCTTGAACAAGGCGGGGTCTACGCTTGCCAGCACTTCGCCCTTGCGAACGGTCTGACCGGCTTGCACGGCGACACTTTCCAGCACGCCGGAAACGGGCAGCGTCAGCGCTACCCGGCCCGACCAATCCAGCACTGCAGGGTATTCCGCCGCCTGGGCAAGCGTCGCCGCAAAGGAACACGCTGCAAGCAGCAGCAAGCGTCCGCGCAGGTTTGGGGTATGCATTTTCTTGCTCACTTGTTTTCCTCTGCTTTCGCCAGTCCGATCCGCTTCGCCAATGGCTGTGCCCCACCCAGCAGCGCTTCCAGACGCGCCCAGGCCAGGGCCAGGCGATATTCGACGGCACGTCGTTTCAATTGCGCATATTGCGTTTCGGCCATGCTGCTGCCGAGGTTGGTCTTCAATTCCATCTCATACTCGGCGCGCGCCTTTTCCAGCGCCAGATCGCGCCAGGTCGCGTTCATCTCGGCGCTACGGCGCGCGGTTTCGCGCAAGTAGCGGATTTCTTCCATGGTTTCCAGCAAGGAGAGGCGCAAATCCGTGACCAGCTTGTCATGCTGCGCCTGCAGTTCGTGGAAGCGCGCTTGTTCGCGTCCCAGCCGTGCATCGACGCGGCCCCCCTGCCAGAGTGGCCAGGAAAGATTGAAACCGGCGCGCAGATCGTCCCGCGTCGTAGCGTCGCGGCTCCACGCCGCCGCCTCCGCTTCGAATTCCACGCTGGGTCGATTGTCCGCGCGCACGCCGTTCAACCGATGGCTGGCGGCCATAAGCAGCTGCTTCTGCGCGACCAGACGCGGATTCCCGGCCAGGACATCGGCCAGCAAGACATCGAGTTCGGGCAAGGTACGCTCGTTGTCCGGCAATTTCGGATCGACCAGATCGTCCAGAACCGTGCCGGGCAGATTCATCGCGACCGCCAACGCCATCCGCTTTTCCCGCAGGCCGCGTCGCACGTCGTTGCGACGCGCCTGGGCATCGAAATAACGCGCCTCCAGTTCCGCCAATTCCCACTGTGCGACCTGCCCCACAGCCTGGCGGTCCTTGGCGTTATCCCAGCTGACATAGGCCGTCGCCTGCGCTTCGGTATCGGCGGCGTCCTGCATGTCGGCCAGCAACACATCGAAATAGCGCGTCATCAGCGTCAGGCGACGTTGTGCGCGCGTATCCAGCAACTGCAGGCTGCGCGCCTCGCGTTCCTGCTCGGCAGCCAGGGTGCTGGCTTGCTGGCGACCGAAATCGAGCAGCGTTTTGCGCGCGTTGAGCTTGATCTGATGATCCGGGTGGAAACGGTCGTTGAATACCGTGTTGCGGCCAGTGCGCAACGTAGCATCCAGCGTCAGACGGAAATCATTCAGGCTTTGCGCCAATTGCGCTTCGGCTTCTGCCATTTCATTCTGCGCGCGCGCCAGTTCCAGTTCGGGATGGCTGGCATCGGCATGTGCCAGGACGGCATCCAGCGTCAACGGGGCTGCGTACGAGAGTGACGCAACGGCAAACAACACGCCGACCCACGCACCCAGGCGCAAACAACCTCCCCTCATTGTTTATTGCTCTGGCGCTTGTAGACGTTGAACGGCGCCGCTTTATAAGCGCCTTCGACAACATAGCGGCCGAGCAGGAGGAACTCATCCGTAGTCTGGGTTGTACCGGTAAAGCGGGTTACGGCATTGCCATCCAGATCGAAGAAAACGAAGGTTGGCGTCGCGCGAGCGCGTTGTTCCAGCGCGAACGCTTTTTCCGTGGTTTCCTTGCCCTTGAAATCGACCATCGCGGTGTCGCCCTTCACATCGACCGGGTAGATCAGGAAATGCCGGCGGAAGTAATCCTGCACCACGTCCTGATTCAGGATGGTCGCCTTCATGCGGGCGCAGAACGGACATTCGTCCATTTCGAACATGATCAGCACACCTTGTTTGCCCTCGGCCTTGGCGGTAGCCAGTTCGTCCTTGAAATCGCCCATCTTGGACATGAAGAAATGGGTATGCGCATCGCGCACTTCAGCCAGTGCCGGCATGGCCATAAAAGCAATCACGAGCAACAACCAACGCATGAACGATCCCTTCTTTATTTCTTGGCGTGAATGTAACGCTCTACCGCTTCCCGCGTCAGCGCACCGACGTTGTAAGCGACCACCTTGCCCTGCGGGTTATAGAGATAGGTGGTCGGCAAACCGGGGATCGAACCGACCTGCGCGGCGGCTTTCTGATCGCCAAGAATGATGGGATAAGACACCATCATCTGATCAGAGAACTGCAACACTGCCTTGGCATCCCGGTAATCCATCGCCACGCCCAGCACGATCAGATTGTTCTTCTTGTTCTCATGCAGCGCGACCAGATCGGGAATCTCCTCCAGGCAGGGCGGACACCATGTCGCCCAGAAATTCACCAACACCCACTTGCCCTTGTATTGCGCCAGCGTATGGGTCTTGCCCTTGCTGTCGACCAGAGTAAATGCCTGCGCAGACAGGCTAAGCAGCGCCAGGCAGATCAGAAAAACAGCACGTCGCATCATGTCTAGTCTCGAAAAATGGAGGAAATAGGAGTCACCAACCAGGCGAGAGTTCAGCAACTGCCCAAAGATTTGCCCATATTGCTCAGAATGTCGCTTGCAAGGTAAACAGCCAGGCGAGCAGATTCTCGGCGCGAATACTTTGGAAAAGCCTTTTGCGGTCAATTTTCAGGAAGGTAGAATGCCGCACGGAGGAGTTAAGCAAACCAATGCTACCCAGATATGTTCTGCCAACCCGCGAGTCGGGGCGCAATATAAACTTGGATACGAAACCCAAGCAAGTCGATGCTTGGTTGACGCGTTTGCCCCTTTCCAACCCGGTCGAAGCTGCCGAAGCAATGGCCGATTACCTGACCACGCTGAACCGGATCGATCTTGCGCAAGAAGCGCGGACAAAGATCGTCGAACGGATGACGCCGGTGGTCGAAGACATCGTGGCTTCGCTCTACGAACAATACGGTTCGGTGCCGCTGCCGCTCCTGCCCAAACAGCAACGTAACGCCGATCTGGCACGGCGCCTGCTGCACGAACTCGCGGACGGCTACAAGACACTATTAAGCGACTGGCTGAAACGGCGTTTCCATCTGTTCGGCGGCAATCCCGTATCGCTCTACCTGCAACGGATTTTGCTGGCCTTGCAGGCGATCCTGGAAATCAGTTTCGAGACGCACGACCCGATCCCGGAAGGTGTCTGGGTCGATCTGCACCAGACTTACAACTACGCGTTGCGCAATGGCCTCAGGGATGCCATCCCGGAGGGCGGCACCAAGATGCTGTCCATCGAGCAGATCTACAAGGCTACTCTGCTAATGGCGATGGCCGATCCTTATCGATTCCCGCAGGCCGAGTTGCCCTGGGCGAAGGACATCATCGCTCGCTTCGCCAATCTGGCCACGATTTTCCCGGCCGAAGACACGATCAAAGGCCAGGCCGGCCTGTTTGTCATTGAAGTCAATACCGACAGCGCACCGACCCCGATCGCGCGCGATGCGCATCCGATGAATCCGCGTTGGGATCTGCTGCTCAACACCACTGAACTGGCCAAACATCTGGCACTGATTACCACCCACCTGAAAGGCCAGGAGTCTCCCGAGAACATCGGCCTGCCCGATGTGGCACGCGACCCCGCCTATCCGTCCATGCTGCGTCGCCTCAAATTGAACTGGGGCGCTTCGCTGCAACGGCAATCGCAGCGTCGACGCCAACCGAACGGGCGCGAATTCGAAATCAGTTTCGGCCTCAAATCGGTGCAACAACTCATCACGCCCGCCACGTCCGGCGACACCATTCACTATGGCCTGGGCGGCAACGAAGCACCGCCGATCATCGTGCGCTGCAAAACCATGAATGACAGCATGGGCGGCTTGGCGCTGATCAAGACCGGCAATACGCCGATCCAGATTCGCGTCGGCGATGTCGTCGGCATCCGGCAGGACAAATCCGACTGGGGCGTCGCCCTGGTGCGCTGGTTCCGCGTTCCCGCTCAAGGCGAGATGTTCTTCGGCATCCAGCTCCTGGCCCCACAGGCGTTAGCCGTACAGGTGCGCCGCAAGGACAACGGCCGGCAATGGAGCGGCCTGCTGTTGCACCCCGGCCCGGGCAGCAAGCAAACGCCCATGCTGCTTGCGCAGCCGGGTTGCTTTGCGCCGAACATTCCCGCAGAAATTCATACGCCCAAGGGAAACCAGCTGGTGCAGATCGAAAAACGCCTCGAATCGACACCCAGCATCGAGTTGTTCCGCTTCCAGATGCACTCCATCGGGAAAACGCAGAACTAACGCGGCACACCTGCCGGCGGAGCGGGGTTTTGTGAGATCTGCCCGTCGTCTTGCAGGGTAATCTCTCTCGCCACCCCGCCGACCTCGTTCAGAATCAACACATTCACCCGCCGATTCCGGCTGCGCCCGTCCAGCGTGGCGTTGGTATCGATGGGCCGGTTATCGGCATAGCCGATCGCCACCATGCGCGCGGCGGGCACACCGCGTTCCGTGAACAGACGCACGACGCTGCCGGCACGCGAAGACGACAGTTCCCAATTGGAAGGAAAGTTCGGGCTGTTGATCGGGATATTGTCAGTGTGGCCTTCGACCTGAATCGGGTTGTCGACCTGCCCGAGCACTTGCGCCACGGCTGCCAGCGCTTCCGACGACTGCGGCTGCAATATCGCCTCGCCGCTCTTGAACAGGACGCTGGCATTGATTTCCACGGTAATTCCGCGTGGCGACTGGGTCACGCGCACCTGGCCGTTCTGAATCAACGGCTGCATCGCCTGCAGCACATTCTTGGCCACCTTCTTCATGCTTTCCGCGGCTTTCTGGCGTTCCGGCGTATCGGGCGGAGTCTGGCGCGGCTGCGGCACTGCCTTGCCGATCGGTTTGCCGGTACCGGACAGGACTTCCGGGTGCTTGCTGCTCATCTCGATCAGCTTTTCCGTGCTGGGCTTCTCCTGGAACGCGTTGATCAGCGAGTCGGACATCACCCGATACTTGCCTTCGTTGACCGAAGAAATGGCGTACATGACCACGAAGAAGGCAAACAGGAGCGTGATGAAATCGGCATAGGAAACCAGCCACCGCTCCAGATTTTCGTGTTCCTCGGGTTTTTTCTTGCGGGCCATGTCAGCAGTGCTGCGCGATCAGGCCAGATAGCCCTGCAGTTTCGCCTCGATCACGCGCGGATTCTCGCCATTGGCGATGGCGACGATGCCCAGGATGAACAACTCCTTGTTGGCAACCTGGCGGCCGACCCAATAACGTAATTTCCCGGCAATCGGCAAGAAGAACAGATTGGCACCGCCGACGCCGTAGATCGTGGCAACGAAGGCAACGGCGATGCCGGAGCCCAGCTTGGACGGATCGGACAGATTTTCCATGACGTGAATCAGGCCCATGACCGCGCCGATAATCCCGATGGTCGGCGAATAGCCGCCGGCGGCGAGCCAGACCTTGGCCGCATCGGTGCGATGCTGTTCGTAGGATTGCAGATCGAGTTCCAGCGTTTCGCGCAGGACCTCCGGCTCGGCGCCGTCGACCAGCATCTGCAGGCCGCGCCGATGAAACAGATCGTTCTGTTGCTCGATGAACGGCTCCAGTGCCAGCAAACCGCCGCGGCGGGCTTTCTGGCTCCAGTCGATGATCATGTCGAGCGTTTCCTGGCTGGCGATACGCGGCGGCTGAATCACCCACTTGAGCATGTTGAGACCGTCCAGGAACACCTTCAGGCTGCTTTGCAGCATGACCGCGCCCAGCGTGCCGCCGATGACGATCATGAACGCGGTGAACTGGAGCAGCGAGCCCATGTTGCCGCCCTCCAGGAATTGCCCCAGCAGTATTGCCGTCAGGCTGAGGACGATGCCGATGATGCTGATGATGTCCATAGCGGGCGACTACGGGTTGGTCGACCAGTCGCGCAAACGTCCGCGCAAACGGGCGATGGCCTGGCCGTGCAACTGACAGACACGCGACTCCGACACGCCCAGTACCGCGCCGATTTCCTTGAAATTCATGTCCTGTTCGTAATACATGCCCATCAGCTGCTTTTCGCGCTCCGGCAGCACGCCGACCGCCTTGGCCAATGCGCCCTTGAAATGCCGCGAGGCGAGGATATCGAACGGCGCCTGATTGCGGCCGTCGGCAAAACGCTCCAGGAAATCGTCGCCATCGGCATTGTGCAGATCTTCGTAGTACACCAGTTGCGCGCCGCGGGCATCGTTCAGCAACTCGAAATAGGCCTGGATATCCAGCCCCATTTCGGTCGCGATTTCCTGTTCCGAAGGCGGCCGGTGGTGCCGCTGCTGCAGGGTATTGATGGTGTTTTCGATCTGCCGGCCTGCACGTCGCACATTGCGCGTGGCCCAATCGGCGTCGCGCAGTTCGTCCAGCATGGCGCCGCGTACGCGCTGAGTCGCATAAGTCTCGAAATGCGCGCCTTGTTCGCTGTCGAAACGATCGACCGCATCGAGCAGGCCCATCAGTCCGGCCTGGACAAGATCGTCCACTTCCACGCAGGCGGGCAGGCGCGTCATCATGTGGTAAGCAATTCGCTTGACCATCGGAAGATGCGCCCGGACCAGGGCGTCCTTATCGCTAACCTGCACTCCGCCGACCATGCTGTACCCCATGCAGTTCCCTTTTTGTTGCCGCTTCCATCGACATGCGACTGTACAGCCACATGCGCTGCCAATATTGCTCGAAATCGATCCGTTCGGTTTCCGCCTGGCGGCCGCCCGCTTCGCTGACCAGGTCGATCAGCGTCGCATCCAGCGCGGCCGGTTGCGCACCCTGCCGCTCCCGGATGATGCAACCCAGAAACACCGGCGTCACCCCCAGAAAACGCTGCGCAGTCTCGCGCAACGACGTGAACAAACCCATAGCCGCGCCTTCGTCGCAGCCATCCACCAAAATCAGCCAATGATTACCCGCACTGGCTGCGTGCGCCGCTTTCATGACGGCGTAAGCATCCGCCAACGAGGCCCGGTTGCCCGGCAAAACCAGCACGCGCAACGTTGCCGTTGCCGCTAAGCCATGATTCCGCAAAGGCGCATCGCCACCATTGTGCAGCAGCCATTCCGGCGCTTCGGCACGCGCTTTCCAATCATCCGCCATATCGAGCAAATCGTGCTCGGATAACCCCGCCAGCGTGCTGACGCCATCCTGCGCAGACAGCAAGATCAAGCCATCGGGCGCCTGCTGTACCACCGACACCAATCCGCGCCGGCGCGCATCGACCAGTCCATAGCGCGGCAGAATGCCAAGCAGGCCCGCCACATTATTGGGCGGTCGCGTTTCGTCCAGCAGCAGAACGCGATGGCCGCGGCGTCCCAAGCCCAGGGCCAGTGCCGCGCAAGCCCGCGCGGTGCGGCGCGCATCCGGCCCCAGTACGCCCAGCGCCTGAAAGGACGGTTTCGGCGCGAACAGGCTGCGCAAACCGCTGGCTTGATCGAGCGGGTCAGCTAGCCGCACCCCAGCCTCCCATCGCATTGGCCGCATCCTTCAATTCAGGCATCGCCGCGGTTTGCAGCGCCGCCGCCATCAGGATGGGATAGTCGTTTTCATCCTGGGTAAACGGCGATTCCTGCTGGTGGATCCGGAACGCGCGGTCGGCCAGATAAGCGGCATTGGCCTGATGCAGGTCTTCCGGCACGCGCTGGCCGTTGGTGACGTAATGCACCGGCAATTCATGGCGAATCGCGACATCGAGCACCGGGCCGTAGGTCAACGCCTCGTCGATCTTGGTCAGGATGCAACCGATCAGGCCCGGCCCGCTGTAGGCCCGCGCCACCTCTTCCAGGGTCACGCCCTGGCTCGGCGCCCCCAGCAGCAGAAGCCGCTTCACATCGCGCTGTTCGCCGCACAACAGGGCAACCTGCTCGGCCAGGCGTTTATCGCGCTGGCTCATGCCGACCGTATCGACGAACACCAGATGGCGGCCGGACAGGTCCGACAAGGTCATTTCCAGATCGTTTTCATCACGCACGGCAAACACCGGCGTACCCAGAATGCGGCCGTAGATACGCAGTTGATCCTGCGCGCCGATCCGGTAAGTGTCGGTCGTCACCAACGCCACCTTCGCCGCACCATGGCGCAACACGGCACGTGCCGCCAGCTTCGCCACCGTGGTGGTCTTGCCAACGCCGGTCGGTCCGACCAATGCATAGACACCGCCGCGTTCGACGATGTCATCGGCGCTGGTCGCCAGCTTGAGGTTGTGGGCGATAGTGGATTTGATCCATTTCAGGGCCTGCGCCAGATCGCCTTCGTCTTCCGGCAGGCGCTCCAGCAACATGCGCGCGAACGCCGCCGAAAAACCGGCCGCCAGCAAACGCTTCATCGCCTCCATGCGCACCGGATCGCGCCGCGTCAGATCGTTCCAGGCGAAACCGGCCAACTGGCCTTCCACCATGCCGCGCAACAAACGCATTTCCTTGGCCAATTCGTCGACGGCCGCATCCTTGACCGCATCGGATTTCTCAGGCGCTGCCGCCGGCATGGCTTGCGCGGGGGGCGCCGCAGCAGGCATTGCGGCGTGCGCCGTTTGCCGACTGGGCGAAGGGCGAATCAACGTCGAGACATCGCGATCCGCCAGGTAATCGGCCAACGTCGCCAGCTGCGGCTTGGCCTCGTCCAGCGTCAGATTGGCGCGCGGCGGCGGTGGCGGCGGCGCCTGCACGGGTTGCGCCGTCGCGCGCGGCGGTGCTGGCGGCGGCGGTGTCCGCCAGAGCGCGGGTTCAGCCTGCGCGGCCAATGCCGCCATATCCATATCCGCCACGGCGATGATCTCGACGCCGCCGGCAACTTGCCGGTTGGACAGGATCAGGGCGCTGGCACCAAGGGCATCGCGCACCTGACGGAGCGCATCGCGCGTGGTTTGAGCATGGAATTTCTTGATCATGAGTCGATCACGTTCCGCTTCCGATCAAGGTGACGATGCGGATGGTCTTGCCATCCGGAACTTCGGCATGCGACAGCACCTTGAGGCCAGGCGCCGAACGACGCAGAAAACGCGCCAGAATCGGGCGAATCGCTGGCGGCGACAGCAGGACGGCGGGCTGGCCGGCATTTTCCTGGCGCTCGACGGCTTGCACGGTTTCCCGCACCAGCTTTTCCGCCAAGCCGGGTTCCAGTCCGACCCCCGTGTCACCGCGGGAGGCCAGTGCCTGTGTCAGGATGTGCTCGAGGTTAGGCTCCAGGGCCATCACTAACAATTCCTGCGCTCCTCCAAAGGTTTCGTGGATGATAGCGCGTCCCAGGGCGGTTCTGACGGTAGCGGTCAACTCATCGGCATCCTGCGTGCGCGTGGCATGCTCGGCCAGGGTTTCCAGAATCGTGCGCATATCGCGGATATGGACCTGCTCTTCCAGCAGGTTCTGCAAAACCTTCTGCACGGTCGCCACCGGCAGTTGCTTCGGCGTCAGGTCTTCCACCAGTTTCGGGTACTGCTTGGCGACGTGATCCAGCAATTGCTGCGTCTCCTCGCGGCCGAGCAGTTCCGGCGCGTGTTCGTTGATGATCTTGGTCAGATGCGTCGCCACCACGGTGCCGGCATCGACCACCGTATAACCGTAGGTCTGCGCCTGGTCTCGCAACGCGGCCTCGATCCACACTGCCGGCAGCCCGTAGGCTGGATCGGTCGCTGCCTGGCCGTTCAAGGTGCCCAGCACGCGGCCCGGATTGATCGCCAGAAACTTGCCGGCGATGGCTTCGCCTTCCGCGACGCTGACCCCCTTCAAGGTGACCCGATAAGCATTCGGCTTCAGTTGCAGGTTGTCGCGGATATGCACGGCCGGCACCAGGAAACCCAGGTCCTGCGCAATCTTCTTGCGGATGCCGCGAATGCGCCGCAGCAACTCGCCGTCCTGGTGTTTGTCGACCAGCGGCACCAGGCGATAGCCGACTTCCAGGCCGAGACGATCCACCGCCGCGACATCGTGCCAGCCCACGTCGACCGGTTCCTCCGGCTTGGCCGGCGCGATTTCCGCAACGGGCGCCGCGGCCGCTGCCTGCTGGCGCTGCATCAGCCAGTAACCGATGCCGGCCAGAATGCCGCCGATCAGGAAAAACGACAGGTGCGGCATGCCCGGAATGATGCCCATCAGAGCCAGGATGCCGGCGGTCATGAACAAGGTCTGCGGACGCCCGAACAATTGCCCGGTCAATTGCTCGCTCAAGTCCTGGTCGCTGGACACGCGCGAAACCACGATACCGGCAGCGGTGGAAATGACCAGCGCGGGGATCTGTGCGACCAGACCGTCGCCGATGGTCAGCAGCGTGTAGTTATTGGCGGCGGCGGCAAAACTCATGTCGTGTTGCACCACGCCGACGATCAGGCCGCCGATCACATTGATCAGCATGATGATGATGCCGGCCACGGCATCGCCGCGCACGAATTTGGAGGCACCGTCCATCGAGCCGTAGAAATCCGCTTCCTGCGCGATTTCCGCACGCCGCCGCCGCGCATCGTCCTCGCCGATCAAACCGGCATTCAAGTCGGCGTCGATCGCCATCTGCTTGCCGGGCATCGCATCCAGGGTGAAACGCGCCGACACTTCGGCGATGCGGCCGGCACCCTTGGTGATGACCATGAAGTTGATCAGCACCAGGATGATGAACACCACCAGACCGACCGCGTAATTGCCGCCGACCAGGAAGTGGCCGAACGCCTCGATCACCTTGCCGGCCGCATCCGTGCCGGTGTGCCCCTCAAGCAACACTACCCGCGTCGAAGCGACGTTGAGCGACAAACGCAACAGCGTGGTCAGCAGCAATACCGTCGGGAACACCGAAAATTCCAGCGGCTTCATGGTGTACAGGCTGATCAGCAGCACGATCATCGCCAGCGCGATATTGAAGGTGAACAGCAGATCGAGCAGGAATGGCGGCAGCGGCAGCACCATCATCGCCAGCACCATGATCACCAGGAGCGGCGCGGCCATCTTCTGCCAATTCGAAGCGTGCGGCAGTGCGATCGCTTCAGCCATCATGCCGCCTCAAGTCGAGCACCCGGATCCAGTTTCGGCGGCACCTGCCAGTCGTTCGGCAACACCGGGTTCAACGACTGATTGAGTTGGTAGACATAGGCCAGCACTTGCGCGACGGCCGTGAACAGCGCACCCGGAATGGTGTCGCCGACCTCGACATGGCGATGCAACGCGCGTGCCAACGGCGGCGCTTCGACGACCGGAATGCGATGTTCGCGCGCCAACTCCTTGATCCGCTCGGCAACCAGTTGCGATCCTTTCGCCAGTACCACCGGCGCGGCCATGCCCTTTTCGTCGTATTTGAGTGCCACCGCGAAGTGCATCGGGTTGGTCACCACCACATCTGCCTGCGGAATCGCCTGCATCATGCGGCGACGCGCCGCCTCGCGCTGCAGGGAGC
>JASJPK010000043.1:0-24624 GCA_031426735.1 Hydrogenophilaceae bacterium
CAGGATACTGTTCACGGCGGTGTAGTACTCGGGTTGCGCAGCGGCTTGTGCCCATTGCGTGTAGATCTCGGGATTGCTCCATTCCAGGTAGTTCTTGGGCGTGCCTGGGTCGAGGATGCTGGACAAGGTACGCACGTAGGACTGCGGGTCGAGGCCGCGATTGGCGAATTCGAGATAGATCGCCGGATCGGTGAACGCGTCCAGCCATGTCAGGAAATTGCGCGGCGCTTTGAACGCCCAGCCGTTGGCTGTGAAGTCGGTACAGCGGTCAGCGAGTCGTTGCGTGCCGTTGCTCGCCTCTGAACGGGATAGTGGAATAGCGATTTCCGGCGGCGCGGCATGTACGGTGTGGATCGTCAGGGAGAGCAGCGCCAGTGCCAGATAGGGGGTGTTCATGGTAGGTCTCGCTAAGGGTTGAAGCGCAGAGACCCTTTATAGCGGCAACAAGTTGCAACAATTGAATCGCAGCAGTTGATTGCTTCGGAATAAAAAAAGGCGGCGCCAGGGAAACTACTGGCGCCGCAAAGCCAACCTGCCGCGAATGGATCACTTCGACAGCATGTCGAGCAGGATTACTTCAGCTTCTTGATCCCCATGACCCCCAGCACGTATTTCTCGTAAAGCGGTTCGGTGGTGCCCTTCTTCATCTTGCGCAGGAAGTATTTCTCGAACGCGACCTTGGCCAGGTGCACCCACTTGCCTTCCTTGAACCAGTTGACGTTGCGCGGCGGAATCTGCGGCAGCGCGACGAAGGCGGCGCCGGTGTCGCCGAAGTCGGCCAGGCAGATTGCGTTCCAGGTCGCTTTTTCGTCGGGCTCCTGGCCATCCATCACGGCGCGGATGTTGTGCGCGGTGGCGGTGACCATGGACTCGATCATGTAGCCGGTCTTCGGCGTACCGGTGGGCACCGGCGTGGCTTCCACCGGCGGAATCGCGACGCAGACGCCGACCGCGTAGATGTTGTTGTACTTGGGGTTGCGCTGGAACGCGTCGATGGTGATGAAGCCGCGCGGGTTGGTCAGGCCCTCGATGCCGAACACCGCGTCGATACCCTTGAACGCCGGCAGCATCATCGAGTACTTGAACGGCAGTTCATGTTCCTTCTTCAGCGTGCCGTCGTCGTTGTGCTCGGCGACGAACATCTTGCCGGCCTCGACCTTGGTGACCTTGGCATTGCAGATCCATTTCACATGACGGTCGCGCATGGCCGATTCCATCAGGCCTTTCGAGTCGCCGACGCCGCCCAGACCGAGATGGCCGATATACGGCTCGGCGGTGACGAAAGTCATCGGCACCTGGTCGCGAATCTTGCGGCGCTTCAGGTCGGTATCCATGATGAAGGCGAACTCGTAGGCCGGGCCGTAGCAGGATGCGCCCTGCACTGCGCCGACCACGATGGGACCCGGATCCTTGACGAAGTCATCCCAGGCCTTGCCGGATTCGACCGCGTGTTCGACGTGGCAGATCGAGCTGGTATGGCCTTTCGGGCCGAGACCTTCGACCTCGTCGAATGCCAGCTTGGGACCGGTGGCGATGATCAGGAAGTCGTATTCCAGTTCGCGCCCGTCGCTCAATTCCAGCACGTTACGTTCCGGATGCACGCGCTTGGCGCCGACCGGGATGAACTCGATGTTCTTCCGCTCCAGCAGCGGTGCAATGTCCAGCGAGATGTCATCGCGCGTGCGCCAGTTGACGGCGACCCACGGGTTGGACGGCGTGAAATGGAAATAAGGCGCGTTGGAAACGACGGTGATCCGGTCTTCCGCATGGGCCTTTTCGCGCATTTCATAGGCCATGGGCATGCCGCCGATACCGGCGCCGAGAATAACGATACGTGCCATTAATTAATGCTCCTGTTGATCATGATTTTTGTAGGTTTGGGCAAAACCGCCCAACAATGCGGAAGCTTGTCGGGCCACTGACTTACCAGACGAACACGCGGGCCATTGCATCCAGACCTTCTTCGACGATCTGCTGCAGGTCTTCCGGGCAATCTTCGCGTTCCATCGCAAAGGTCGTGTAGGCGGACAGACTTTTCAGCGCACAGGCAATCGTGGCGACGTCGTTCGCCAGTTCAGGAGTCATCTCCACATTGGATTGCAATTTCCAGTTCTTCTTTTCGACGGTCATGTCTCCATCCTTGATTCGGGTTTGGGAACAACGCTTAAAGCAAGGGTTGCGCCAGCCGGCGAGGCGATGCTGATTAATTCCGTCACCCCGGCGCAGGCCGGGATCCAGGCCATTGATTCCACAGGATTCCTGCCGGCGCCGGAATGACGGACTGGAAAGAATCAGTGCCGTCCAGGAATGCGGTTTTCAATACGGGAAAATCATTGCCGCCAAGATGTCATGACAACAACGACATGACACCTTTACGATGTGTCATGTCACTCGCAAGGAAAGCCATGCTGCTCGCCGACCTGAACGCCCTGATCGAAACCCACGAACGACCGTTTGTCGTGATCGATGCCGCTTACCGCATCGTCGCCGCCAACGAAAGTTATTGCCGGCAATACGAAATGACGCGGGAAGAAGTCGTGCAGCGGCGCTGCCACGAGATATCGCATCACTCGCCGCAGCCTTGCCACGAAAACGGCGAGTTGTGTCCGCATCTCGCCCTGTTCGCCAGCGGCCAGGCCAGTGAAGTCCTGCATACGCATTACGACGGCAGTGGCCATGCCTGTCGCGCCCGCATCAAGGGCTACCCGATCCGCGGCGCCGACGGCCAGTTGTATCTGGGCGAAGTGGTGTACCCGCTGGAAGCCGAGTTTCCGTTGGGTTGCGAGGACATGCGCATGGTCGGCCATTCGCCCGCCTTTCTAAGTTGTATCGACCGCCTGGCGCGTGCTGCCGAAGCGGAGGCCTCGGTGTTGCTGTATGGCGAAAGCGGCGTCGGCAAGGAACTGGCGGCAAGGTTTCTGCACGAAAGATCCGCCCGCAGCGGCGGCGCGTTCATCGCCATCAACTGCGCCGCCGTGCCGGAAGCCATGTTCGAAAACGAACTGTTCGGCCACGAACGCGGCGCCTTCACCGGCAGCGCGGCGCAAAAGAAAGGGCTGTACGAACTGGCCGATGGCGGCACGCTGTTCCTCGACGAAGTGGCCGAGATTCCGCTGACCCAGCAAGCCAAGCTGTTGCGCGTGCTGGAGACCGGCGAATTCCGCCGCGTCGGCGGCACCGTCACCTTGCGCGCCGATGTGCGTATCGTCGCGGCCACCAACCGCAATCTGCTCGACCAGGTCGATCTCGGCCGCTTCCGCGAAGATCTGTACTACCGCGTCGCCGGCATCGACCTGGCGCTGCCGGCGCTACGCGAGCGCCGTGAAGACATTCCGGCGCTGGCCGAAGTGCTGCTCGCGCGGATGACCGGCAACGGGCGTCAGCCGGTTCGGTTGGACAAGGCCGCGCAACAGAAACTGAAACGCTATGACTTCCCCGGCAACGTGCGCGAACTGCGCAACCTGTTGCAGCGCGCCCTGTTGCGCTGCGAGAAGGACTTGATCGGCGCGGAAGACATCGTGTTCCAGCAGAATGCAGTGCAGGCCGTGCCCCGCGCCGCGCGCGTGCGCCGTTCCGACCCGAGCCTGAAAGGCGCCGAAAAGGACTACATCCGCGATCTGCTCGCGCGCCACAACGGCCATCGCCGCACCGTCGCGGACCTGCTCGGTGTCAGCGAGCGCACGCTGTATCGCAAGATCGGTCGCTACGGCCTGGAATGAATAGCTTGGGGAAGCCGCTATGAAAGCAGCCAGTGAAATTGAACCGTCCCCTCTCCCGTGCTGCCGCACCTCTCTCCTCCGCTTGCGAGCCATAACCTGAATTAGCCTGGGACCAACTCGCAGAAAACGGCGCGTCGAAGAGTATAAAAGGGGGCAACTAACCCGGTTTGACGAACCTGCGGATTCAAGATCAAGACCGGGTTTTATTCAACATTTGGAGCGACACCATGCCCGCCTGGTTTCTGCGTTTGAGCATACGCTGGAAGCTGCAGTTCGGTTTCTTTGTGGTCACCATGATCACCACGGTTTTCAATCGAATGCTGGCCAGCCATGAGCTGAGCAAAATGATAGACATTGCTCGCACTGAACAGGTTTCGGCTGCGATTCTGCTGCAACTCGAAGAAAATCGCGCAACCTATATCTTCAATTCGTTCTGGGAATCGGGCATCGAATTCGCCATCCAGTTCATCGTGATCGGTTTTGTCGCGACCTTGTTCGTGCGGCCCATCAAAGGCTTGCGCGACGCCATGCAGGCGATGGCCAAAGGCAATCTGATGCTCCTGATTTCCGAAGGTCCGAAGGATGAGATTGGCCAGTTGCAGAGCAGTTTCAATGCCTTGCGTTTGCGCTTTGGCGACATCCTGAAAGAGATTGAAGACAGCGGCATTCAGATGCACCAATCGGCTTTCCAGGTGACGACGATTGCACACGAAATTGCCGAAGTCAGCCGCAAGGAAGAAAACCGTTCAGCCGAAGTTCATTCCGCGACCCGTTCGCTCAACGACATTGCCAGCCAGGTTCAAGTGCGGGCCAATACCGCGATCCAGCAATCGGTCAATCTTGAAGATTATGGACGGCAAGGCATTGCCAGCGTGCAACGCAATATTCACGAAATGGATGAAACCGCGGCGGGCGTGACTGCGGCGTCGAGCAATATCGGCGAACTGGAAGAGGAGGCGGCTCGGATCAATATCATCATTGCCTCCATCAAGGAAATTGCGGCACAGACCAATCTGCTCGCGTTGAACGCGGCAATCGAGGCGGCGCGCGCCGGCGAACAGGGGCGTGGATTTGCCGTGGTGGCAGACGAGGTGCGCAAATTGGCCGACCGTACCAGCAATTCGGCGGCGGAGGTCGCGGTCATCATCGACGGGCTGAATACGCGGATCCGCGAAGTGACCGAATCGATGCAAACCGTCGTGGATCGTGTCGCAGCCAGCCGCAACGTGGCCGACGGAACGGTGAGCGCCATCGAGAAAATGGTGCAAGAGATTGCGCTGGCAGCCGAAAGCAGCCGCGAAATCGGCAAATCCAGCCAGTTGCAGGCCACAGAATTGCAGCGCATGGAAAGCACGCTGGAAGCGCTATTTGCGACGTTGCGCGAAAGCGGATCGAAAGTGGATGCGACGGCGATCATCGGCAAGAAGATTTTCGATGTCAGCGAACGCCTCAACCAGAATATGGCGGGGTTTGAATTTCAACGCGGCTTGGTCCAGGTACGGCAAAGCGGAGAAAAACGTGTTTACCCACGCGCCGAAAACAGTTTGCGGGTCAATTTGCACCATGACGGCAAGACTTACGAGGCTGTTTCACATGATATGAGCCTGGCCGGCATGCGTATCGAACTGAATGCGGATATCCCCGACGCGAGCCTGATCGAGCTTGATCTCTTCCTGCCGCGCCCGACACTTGATGAATTCCGGCAGCACCCCCCATTGAAGCTGCAAGGTCGCGTGGCGTGGAAGAAATCCGAGTCGGGCATACGACATTACGGTATTGCTTTCGATCAGTTGAATGCGGGGCAAAAGGACGCACTGAAACGCAGCATTCAATATTTTGAAAAATCTGAGGTGTATAGCTGAGCGCTGAAATGCCATGTCGCCGTCGGAAATTCGCGGCACACCGGTTTCACCCCCGCGCCAGCCCCAGCCACAACGGCAAGGTCAGCATCGACAGCAAGGTAGTGAGCGCCACTTGCGCCGCCGTCACCCGAGCGTCGCCGCCCATGCGCACGGCCAGCACGTAGGCGACGGTAGACATCGGCAAGGCGGCGAACAGCAGCACGATTTCAAAATGCAGCGGGTCGAGGTCGATGCCTTTGCCCAGCCACCAGGCCAGCGCCGGCAGCACCAGCAGCTTGACGCCGGAGCCGTACCAGAGATGGCCGCGTGCATGCGACAGGCTGTCCAGACGCAAGCCGGCGCCGACCACGATCAGGCCCAAGGGCAACGAGGCGCGCGCCAGAAGTTCCAGGGTTTCCGCCAGCAAGGCCGGCAAGGTCCAGCCGGCCAGCGCGAAAGCGACGCCGCCGGCGGTGGCCATGATCAACGGATTGCCGAGAATCTCGCGCAGCCAGTGCGATTCGCCATGCTTGGCCAGCACCGCCACCGAGGCGACGTTGGCGAGCGGCACCAGAAAGCCCATCAGCAAACCGATGGCAGCGATGCCGGCCGAGCCATGTAGTGCGCCGGCCACGGCGAGGCCGACGTAGCTGTTGAAACGAAACGAGCCCTGGAAGGCGGCAGCGAACACCTTGGGCGGGTCGTTGAACAGAAACTGGCTGGCATAGCCCAGCACCATGCCGGCCAGCGTGACGATCAGGCCGGTCAGCAACATCGGCAGCGCGGCGGCGAAATCGATCCGCGCGTGCGACAGGGAATGAAACAGCAGGGCCGGGAAAAACACGAAATAGATCAGCCGCTCGATACCGCGCCAGCCTTCGCCGGCGACGCGCGCATAGCGTTTGAGCAGCGCCCCAAGCAGAATCAGCGCAAAGATGGGGACGATGATCAGGGCAAGCTGCATGCGGCCTCAGCCGATCAGGGCCGCACTTCCACCGTACCGTCCTGCATGGCGGTGCCCTGCACGATGCGCCCGCCTGCCGTCTTCACCTTGACCATCTCGCCCGGCGCGGCGGCATTCAGCGCGGTGCCTTCGTGGCTGACGGTGAAGGTCGCGGCGCGCGTTTGCAGGCGCACCTTGCGCCCGGCCACGATCACCGTCGGCAGGGCCAGCCAGCCGATCAGAATCGCCTGGCCCGCAGCTACCGGGCGGTTGACGCGGGCATCCGGCGGCAAGACACGCGGATACAGATCGGGCGACTGCGTGTATTCGACCAGGCGCAGTTCGGTATCGGTGCCGCTCGGCTGCTCGCGCGCCGCAATCGGGCGGGTGGCGACCAGTGCGGGACCGCTCAAACGATTCCGGTAGCTGAGATAGAACGTCCATGCCGGCGTCTCGCAACGCACGCCGAGGCTGCCGCGGCCCCAGAGCAGGGCATTGGCCGGCAGAAAAAAGCGGGGCTCGGCGCACGCCGGCAAGCGCAGGCGCGCATCGAGATCGCCGACCCTGGCTTCGGCGACACTGCCCGGGAAGGCCGTTGCTGCCCGTTGTTCCAGCCAGGCAGCGGCTTGATCGCGCACCTGCGGCACATTCAGCAAGGCTGCGTTGGACGCACCACTGGGCAGAAGAATACCGATGGCCGCCGACAGAAAAAATGGGAAATTCATGCGCATGGAACCCACTTTGCGGTGATTCTGGGCAAAACTACCCGGGCCGCCATTTTCCTCCGAGTTATTGCGTCCGTCATGAAACCTCCCAAGCAAGTTGCAGCGAATCCACCCGCAGTCAAACAACCGGCTGAATTGGCCCGCGAAGCCATCCGCCTGCTGACCTCGAAGCATTTGCAACCGACCCCGGACAACTTTCTCAAGGCCTACAACCAGGTCGCCGGAGTGAACGAAGAGCCGCCGCAGACCGCCGAAAAAAGTGAGGCGGCGCAGCGCGAATACGCCCGAACCGAACCGAAATGGCCCGATGTATTGCGCGCCCTGGTGCGGCAATGGGATCTGCACCAGACCGGGCTGACCTCGGCACGCAAGAAGGAAATGCTGGAACGCGTGCTGATCAACTTCGGCAACGACAGCCACGCGCTGCATGCAAAACTCGATGCGTTGACGCAATCCTGGGCGCGCGGCAATACCGACGACAAGGACGAAGCGCCGCCGCCCGCGAGCAAGCCGGCCAAGGCCAAGGCTGCGGTGGCGGATGCAATCGAACCGCCGGTCGCAGCAAAGCTGAAAAAAGAACATGCCGCAGAGCATGACTCAGCCTCACCTGAGGCCGCTTGCCAGCCAATGCTGCATGCACTGGAAAGCAACCTGCGCCAGCTGGCCGGCAGCTGCCAGACGCGCTGGCCGGAACTCGGCAAACGCGCCGAGCATCTGGCCGCTTCGCTGAGCGGCCGCAAGCAACTCGACGCGAAGCAATATGAAGCCTGGTCGGCGCTCTGGCGCGATCTGCTGATTCATGTCGAAGACGACCACGAACTCGCTGCCGGCCTCAAGCGTTTGATGGGCTTGCTGTTCCTCAACATCGGCGAACTGGTCGGCGACGAGGCCTGGCTGTCCGGCCAGTTGACCACCATGCAGAACCTGATGGCCGGCGATCTACACCCGGAAGTGCTGCTCGAAGCCGAGCGCGGCCTGCGCGATCTGGCCTACAAACAAGGCGTGCTCAAGGGCGGCCTGGAGGAAGCGCGCTCGCGCCTGAAGGATCTGGTCGCAACCTTCATCGACCGCGTCGGTGAAATGAGCCAGAGCGCGGACGGCTATCACACGCGCATCGGCGAGTATTCCGAAAAGATCAGCCAGGCGCGCGACATCGCCGAGCTGGGCGATGTCGTCGGCGGTCTGTCGGCGGATATCGGCGGTCTGCGCGACGCCCTGCGCCACAACCATGGCGAGCTGATCGCCGCACGCAGCCAGGCGGAACAGGCCGAGCAACGCGTCGAGGAACTGCAGCAGGAACTGCGCCAGATCTCCAACCTGGTGCGCGAAGACCAACTCACCGGCGCGCTCAACCGGCGCGGCATGGAAGAAGCTTTCGAGCGCGAACTGGCGCGCACCGAGCGGTTGCAGGCGCCGCTGTCGATCGGCATGCTCGACCTCGACCACTTCAAGAAACTCAACGACCGCCTCGGCCACCAGGCCGGCGACGAGGCGTTGCGCCACCTCACCCGCGTCGTGCATGGCCTGCTGCGCCCGACCGATACGCTGGCTCGCTACGGCGGCGAGGAGTTTTTGATCATGTTGCCGAACACCGATATCGACGAAGCCGAACACGTGCTGAAACGCATCCAGCGCGAGCTCACCCGGCAGTTCTTCATGCACGACAACGAACGCGTGCTGATCACCTTCAGCGCCGGGGTCGCGGTACTCCAGCCGAACGAAAGCCAGGCCGCGCTGGTCGCGCGCGCCGATAGCGCGATGTACGAAGCCAAGCAACTCGGCCGCAACCGCGTCGAACGGGGCTAGGAGCCGGCGGGCGAGCTGCCGCCAGGCCACCACGAATGATGACGCAGGATGGGCGAAGCGAAGCTTTTCGACCCGGGCAATCGCGCCTTGGAAGGCGCTCCTACATCGCGCGTCCCGCCAATCCACAGTTTGTAGAATGGGCGAAGCGCAGCGCGCCCATCAACCCGCAACGTCCGATGGGCGCGCTGCGCTTCGCCCATCCTACGGGTGGTAGGGTTGTTCGGCCCGCAAGCGGGCCTCCTACCCTGCGATCAAAGCCAGCTTGCCGGCCCGGTCTTTTCGCTTGATTTCCCGTTCGCGCCGCAGTGCGTCACCGCGGCTCGCCGCGCTTTCCCGATACACCACGACGACCGGCCGCCGCGTATGCGTATAGCGCGCGCCTGAAGGCACGCCGGCGTTGTGTTCATCGACACGGCGCTCGACATCGGTGCTGACGCCGGTATACAGCGTGTCGTCGGCGCAGCGCAGGATGTAGACAAACCAGGAATTCGGTGGGCTCATTGGATACAGTCAAACCCGCAGTGTCGGGAATTTTGCCGGGTAGAATCCCCCCATAAGCTTGACGGACATTAATGCCGAATCAGCAACAGAAGGGGGTGTCCTTGCACGATTTTCAAACATTCCTTACGCCGGATAATAACCTCCGCAGCAGCGGCGATACCCGGCATCCGCACGTGCAGCGCCGGAATTTTCTCATTGCCGCGACGGGCATGGCGCTGCTTGCCGGATTGAGCGGCTTCGCCGGTTGTTCGAGCGACCAAGAAGCGGGATTGCGCATCGCCACCAACCAGTGGATCGGCTACGAACTGCTCTATCTGAGCCGCGAGATCAGCCCACCCGGCGACAAAGCCGATGACAAGCGCGTGCGACTGGTCGAACTGCTGTCCAACTCCGATTCACTGCAGGCCCTGGCTGCCGGCACGGTGGACGGTGCCGGCCTGACGCTGGATGAAGCGCTGGCTGCGCGCGCCGCCGGGCTGGATCTGAAAATCGTGCTGGTGTTCGATTTCTCCGCCGGCGCGGACGCACTGGTGGCACGCGCGGGTATCGACCGGCTGGCCGCGCTCAAGGGCAAACGCATCGGCGTCGAGCAAACCGGCGTCGGTGCCTTGATGCTCGATGCGACGTTGCATCATGCCGGGCTCGGCGTGGGCGACGTGCAGGTGGTGGGCTTGACCGTCGACCGGCATCTGTCCGCGTTTCGGGACGGGCAGGTCGACGCCGTGGTCACCTTCGAACCGATCGCCAGCCAGGTAGCCGCAGCCGGCGGGCAGCGGCTGTTCGACAGCCGCGCGATACCGGGCAGCATCGTCGATGTACTGGCGATTTCAGCGAAAGCGCTGGCAGCAAATCCGGACACGGCGCGTCGCTTGGTGGCGCGCTATTTTCAGGCGTTGGCCTACCTGCACCGCAACCCGCAAGATGCCGCCCGCCGCATGGCGCCGCGCCTCGGACTCAGCCCCGACGCCGTGCAAGCCGGCTATCAGGGCCTGGCCTTGCCCGATCTGGACGAGAACAAACGCCTGCTTGACGGCGCACCGTCGCCGTTGGAAACCGCCGCGGCAAAACTGTCGGCATTGATGCTGCGCGAGAAACTGCTCGCCCGGGAAATCGATGTGAAAGACCTCATCGTCGCCAGCTTCCTGCCGGAGCCGCAAGCGTGAGCGCCCCCGCGAAGCCGGCTGGCGCAAAGCGGTTTTCGCTGCAGATCGCCCTGCCCTTCGGCTTGCTGGCGCTTTGGCTGACGATCATCGGCCTGTCGATCGGCAACACACTCTGGCAAGGCCGCCAACTTGCATTCAAGCAAGCGCACGCCGAATTGCTGAGCGAGACCGCGCATCTGGCACGCATGGCCGAACGTGGCCTGAGGAACGCACCGCATCTGGTCGAAGCGGACATCACTCATGCCGGCGCCGAAGCGCTGGTCACCGTTGCCGCCGTGCTCGATGCCGATGGGCGCGTCATTTTCGCAAATCACCTGGACTGGAAAGGCCGTCGCGCCGCCGAAGTCATTCCCGGCTTCGAACCAAGCCGCTTCGAGCGCTGCGCCCAGAGCCGCCTGCCCGATCGAAACGCGACGGAAAACGGTCTGCGGCCTTCGGCGATGATGGCCTACACGCCGCCGACAACCGCCACCGTGCGCAACCTGAAGCAGGGCGCAGTCTATGTGGAATTCGATCTGCACGATCTGCAACGCCAGGCCAGCCTGCAGGTGCTCAGGTCGCGCCTGCCGGAACTCCTCGCCGCGCTCGGACTGACGCTGCTGCTGGTCTGGTTGCTGCATCGCCATGTCAGTTTGCCGTTGACGGCGTTGCGGCACGCCAGTCGGCGCATTACCGCGGGCGATTACAGCGCCCGGGCGGATGCGACGGGGCCGCGCGAAGTAGCCGAACTGGCGGATTCCTTCAACAGCATGAGTTCGCGCCTGCAGGACGCCATCAACAATCTGCAGGCCAGCAAACAACAACTCAGCGTCACGCTGCAGTCGATCGGCGACGCGCTGATCGCCGTCGATCTGGCCGGCCAGGTCACGCTGATGAACCCGGTTGCGGAGAGCCTCACCGGCTGGACATTGCAGGAAGCGCGCGGCCGACCGGTGACGGAAGTATTCCTCATCCGGAATGCGCTGACCGGCCAGCCAGCCAGCTTGCCGGTCGACCGGGTGCTGGCGGAAGGCGTGGTGATCGGACTTGCCAACCATACCGTGCTGTACGCGCGCGATGGCCGGCACACCCACATTTCCGACAGTGCCGCGCCGATCTGCGATAGCGACGGTCTCATGTTCGGCGTGGTCATGGTGTTCCGCAGTGTCGACGAGGAATATCGCCTGCAAGCGGCGCTCGCCGAAAGCGAACAACATTTCCGCACGCTGGCCGATTCCGGCCACGCGCTGATCTGGACTTCCGGCCTGGACAAGCACTGCAACTATTTCAACCGGGTCTGGCTGGATTTCACCGGCCGCAGCCCGGAACAGGAATTCGGCGATGGCTGGACCGCAGGCGTTCATCCGGACGATATCGGCCAATGCCTCGACACCTACGTCAAGGCCTTCGACCGCCGCGAGCCGTTCAGCATGGAGTACCGCCTGCGCCGCCATGACGGCGAATATCGCTGGCTGCTCGACGAAGGCAAACCGCGCCACGATACGCAAGGCAACTTCCTCGGCTATATCGGCCACTGCCTGGACATCACCGAGCGCCGTCAGGCCGAGGCGGAGATCAGCCGCCTGGCCTATTACGATGCGCTGACCGGCCTGCCCAATCGGCGTCTGCTCATCGACCGGTTGACCCAGACGCTGGCGGCGGCGCGGCGCAGCGCACACGTCGGCGCGCTGATGTTCATCGACCTCGACCAGTTCAAACGCGTCAACGACGCGCGCGGCCACGACATCGGCGACGCGGTGTTGCAGCAGGTCGGCGACCGGCTCAAGCGTTTCCTGCGCGACGAAGACACCGTCGCGCGCCTCGGCGGCGACGAATTCGTCGTGCTGCTGGCCAACCTCGCCAACGCTCCGGAGGCGGCGGCGCGGCTGGCGATGGGCGTCGCCGAGAAGATCCGCGCCGTGATGGAAACGCCGTTCCAGGTCGATGGTTCCGATTACCACATCGGCGCCAGCATCGGCATCACCGTCTTCCCGAAGGCGGGCGAGACCGAAGACGACTTGCTGCGCGAGGCCGACACCGCGATGTACCGCGCCAAGGATGCCGGCCGCAACTCGGTGGTGTATTTCGAATCCGCCATGCAGGAAAGCGTGCAGGCCCGCCTGGCGCTGGAACAGGACCTGCACCAGGCCATCGCGCAGAACGAACTGCGCCTCTATCTGCAGCCGCAGGTCGACGGCAATGGCTACCTGGTCAGCGCCGAAGCCTTGCTGCGCTGGCAACACCCGACGCGCGGCCTGATTTCACCGTTGGCCTTCATTCCGGTCGCGGAAGAATCCGGCCAGATTTACGCGCTGGGCGCATGGGTGCTGGCCGAAGCGGCGCGCCTGCTCAAGCAATGCGACGACCTCGGCCGGCCGTTGCGGCTGGCGGTCAACGTCAGCCCGCGCCAGTTCCGCCACTCCGGCTTTGTCGCGCAAGTGCGCGACATCCTCTGCGCCGCCGGCGCCGACCCGACGCATCTGGTGCTGGAAGTGACCGAAGGGCTGGTGATCGAGGACATCCACGACACCATCGCCAAGATGGAAGAGTTGAACAAACTCGGCATCCATTTCTCGATCGACGATTTCGGCACCGGCTATTCCTCGCTCGCCTATCTGAAGCGGCTGCCGCTGCATGAACTGAAGATCGACCGCACCTTCGTGCAGGACGCACCGAGCGACCCCAACGATGCCGCGCTGGTGGAGACCATCCTGTCGGTGGCGCACCACCTGAACCTGTCCGTGGTGGCGGAAGGCGTCGAAAACGAAGCCCAGTTCGCCTTCCTGAAGTCGCGTAACTGCGGCCTGTTCCAGGGCTACCTGTTCGACCGGCCGCTGCCGTGGGATGAGTTCAAGCAACGCTGGCGGTAGCCCTACTGGAGCGCCGGCGTCCCGCCGGCAGTTTGTGCCGCGCCCCATCACGCGTAAGCCGAAAAGGCCGGCGAGACGCCGGCGCTCCAAGCCGACGAGGTCGGCGCTAGCCCTGCCGGGAGCGCCGGCGTCCCGCCGGCAGTTTGTGCCTCGCCCCATCACGCGTAAGCCGAAAAGGCCGGCGAGACACCGCTCCAAGCCGACGAGGTCGGCGCTAGCCCTGCCGGAGCGCCGGCGTCCCGCCGGCAGTTTGTGCAGCGCCCCATCACGCGCAAGCCGAAAAGGCCGGCGAGACGCCGGCGCTCCAAACCGACGAGCGCTGCTCTAGCCCTGCCGGAGCACCGGCGTCCCGCCGGCAATTTGTGCCTTGCCCAACCACGCGCAAGCCGAAAAGGCCGGCGAGACGCCGGCGCTCCAAGCGCCGGCTTAGCGCGTCAGTCCGGCAGTTTCTTGCCCGGATTCAGAATGCCGAGCGGGTCGAACAGCCGCTTCAAGTCGCGCATCACAGCCAGCGTCGACGCATCGAGTTCGCGTCCGACATAGCCGCGCTTTTCGCTGCCGATGCCATGTTCGCCGGACAAGCTGCCGCCCAGGCCGAGCACGGCTTCGATCAGGGCATCGCGACAGGCGTGGGCGCGCGTCATTTCCGCGGCATCGTCGGCATGCACCATCAGATTCACATGCAGATTGCCGTTGCCGGCATGGCCGAAGCTGACGATAGGAACCTTGTGATATTTGCCGAGCAGGTCGATGGCATCGACCAGAAGGGCCAGGCGGGCCACCGGCACGACAACGTCCTCGTTGATTTTCAGCGGCGCGATCTTCTTCACCGCGTGCGACAGCGATTTGCGCGCCACCCACAAGGCGGCGATGGCCGCGGCGGTAAAACCGCTCTGGATTTCCAGCAAGCCCTCACCCGCCAGCGCCTGTTCCAGTGCCGCGATCTGGCGCGGCACATCGGCCGCATGACCATCCGCTTCCACCATCAACACCGCTTGCGTGCCGGCGGGCAGTCCGTCCGCCGCGCCGTATTCGCGGATCGCCTCGATCGCGCGGCGATCCATGAATTCGAGCGCGCTCGGCACCACCGACTGCGCCATGAGGCGACTGACCGCGTCGCAAGCGGCCATATTGCCGGCATAGCAGACGCGCAACGTGGCGACGCATTCCGGCGCCGGAATCAGCTTCAGGGTGGCCTCGGTAATCAGCGCCAGCGTGCCCTCGGAACCGACCAGCAAGCGGCTCAGATCGTAGGCGGTGGCATATTTGGTGGTGCGGCCGCCAACCCGGATTTCGCGGCCATCGCCGGTCACCGCGCGCAAACCGAGCACGTGGTCGCGCGTCGCGCCGTACTTCAGGCAACGCGGCCCGGCGGCGTTCATCGCCAGATTGCCGCCGATACGGCAGTACGCGCCGGACCCCGGATCGGGCGCGTACATCAGGCCGGCAGTGGCGGCAAGCGCGTCGATGTCGTCGGTCACCACGCCAGGCTCGACCACGACCAGACGATTGGCGACGTCGAACTCGACAATGCGATTCATGCATTCGAAGCTGACCACCAGACTGCCGCTCACCGGCATCGCGCCGCCGACGTTGCCGGAACCGGCGCCGCGCGCCACCAGGGCCAGGCGATGCCGGTTGGCGAGTTGCACGATGGCAAGCACCTCGGCATGCGCAGCGGGAAACAGCACCGCGTCGGGCAGACAGGATTTCGGCGTTTCGTCGCTGGCGTAGAGCGCCAGCGTGGCGGCATCGACTTGGACGCGGTCGGCGCCGAGCAGCGCCTGCAATTCGGCCAGGATGGTCGCGTTCAACATGGGAACGTAGGGTGCGCCATGCGTACCCTGAACTTCGAATCGGTGCGCGTGGCGCACCCTACATGGGTTTGCGGCATCAGCGCGTTCAACCCAACGCCGGTTCGACCACTTCGGCAACATTCACCAAAGCGTCGCTATCGGCATAGCGGCCGTAAACCTCTTGCACGGCCGCGTCGTAAATGAAACGGTTGAACGGCGCCGCAAGCTGATCGTGCATGGTGTGTTTGATCGCCTGGGTCATCACCTTGTCGAGCGACACGATGCGTTTCGCACGGATCACGCCATCTTCCGCATCGACCAGAATCATCTTGAAACGGGCGCGGTCGCCGGAAGTTTCAACCGGCAGTTCGCGCACCGCTTCCGGAATCAGATGAATGTTGAAGGCGACGTCGGACCATTCGCAGACGTCCTTGATCTTGTACAGCAGAAACGCCGCCGGGCCATGCGTGAACAAGGCGACTTCCATCGGCTGGAGGCGAAACCCCTCGACCTCGGCCGGTGTCGGCCCGCCCCAGAACAGCACCAGTTCGTGGGCACCGCCGGTATAGGCGTAGCGCGCGCCTTCGTCGTAGCGGGCATGGTCCGGGCTGTACACCTCGCCGACCTGGCGGGTCGTCATTGATTCTGCTCCGGCAACAGGGAAGCCAGCATCGACACCATGTCGGCATCGAAATCGAAACCGGGCTGCATGCCCGGATTGATCGACAAGGCCATGTCGGCGCCCATGCGCTGCACGATCCAGGACACTTCGGTGAGCAGGCCGCCGCTGTAACCGGGGAAATCGACGGTGAATTCCTTGGCGCGCTCGGGCGAGGTGAAGGCGATGAATACGCGATTGCCTTCCTCGTCCTCGATCACCAGCGGATCGGCCTTGGTGGACAACTGAAAACCGGCGATCTGGTGTTTTTCATCCTTGATCGGCATGAACACCTGCTGGTCGAGCAACTGGCGGGCGAAGGTTTCCGGGTCCAGATTGCCCTGATCCATCTCGGCAATAAGGCGTTCCAGTTCGTTGCGTGAAGCGATAGAAGTCATGGCGTGTGTTGCATTGCGGAAGAACGGGCAGGATACCACCGCCCCCTGCCTCCGGAAACGACCGAAAGGCTACAACGACACAGGGGAGCGGCCGCACGCACATTGGGCGTGCATACCACGCGACGGATTCGTCGCGTCAGCAGCGACCAAGGGATGGGCTCAGGAAGGCTTGACGATCAACGGGACGCTATCGCCGGCATGTTTTTTCGCCTGTTTGACCAGTTTCTTTTCTTTCGCTGTCAGCAAAGAGTGCTTTTTCGCTTCCTTGTTGGAGTGCTGGGATTTGATGGACATGGCACGACTCCTGATCACGTTGAAAGACCATACGACTCGCTCGGCAATGTCTAGTTCCGACGCGCGTCGTTGCCCCGCTCGTCGCGCCGGTCCCTGTTCTTGCGCGCGTCATCCTGGCCCTGCTTGCGCCCGCGCTCAGCTGCGGTGGGCTCCTTGCGGGGCGGCTGTGCCTGCGGTTGATAACGGTAATGCTGATTCTGCAGCGCGCGTTGCCGCTCCACGCCGGGATAGCGGTCGCTGCCGTATTTTTGCTGATACAGCGGCAACGGGGCAGGCGCGGGGTCCGCGGCGCGATTCCAGCGATCCCAGCCGCTGCGGCGTTGCGCCCAGGCATGGCCCCAGCGTTCGTCCCAGCGTGGCGGTGCACTCGCCGGCCAATGCAGGAAATTCGCCGACGGCTGCAGGTAATAGCGCACCGGAATGCGCAGCACATACAGCGGCACCGCATCCGGATCGACCCAATCCCAGGGGCCGTTGTACCAGGGGCTGGAATACCAGTTATCGCCCTGATAAACCCAGTACAGGCCGTCGTAGAAGAAGTAGTTCGAATTCAGTCGGGGCGCGTAATAGACCGGGTAGCCCGGCACCGGCTCAAGGTCCGGATAGCGCGGCAGGTAGATGCCGATCCTGACCGAGGGCAAGCCGATACTGACGCTCGTTTGCGCCGTGGTGGGCGCGGCGAACGCATACAACGCCAACCACATCATGAGCAGTTCACTCCGCATTTTCCGACCTCCGGATCGATACCCCGCATGGGAACTTCCAATTTGCGGGGTAAACGCTGTCCTGTCTGCGCGTCATCGATCACTTACCGGGAGTGCGCCGCGGTTTTGGGGTGAAGCCTGCATCCAGCCATGCAATTTTTTGAACTGGCGCGGTGCCAGAGGATCGAATCTGCAGGATTGCTCGCCTTGGTGCGGGTGATTCCGAACCCACACACGAAAAGGAATCGACCATGAAACGTATGCTCTTCGCCGCCTTGCTCGCCGCCACGGCTCCGCTGCATGCCGCCGACGTCGGCGTTTCCATCAGCATCGGCCAACCCGGTTTCTATGGCCACATCGACATCGGCGATTTTCCGCCGCCGCGCTTGATCTACCGCCAGCCGGTGATCATCGAGCGAGTCGCTGTCGTCCGCCCGCCGATATATCTGTACGTACCGCCTGGCCATTCGAAAAACTGGCGCAAACACTGCCACAGGTATGACGCCTGCGGCGAACGGGTCTATTTCGTGCAGGAAGACTGGTACAGCCATGAGTACGTGCCGCGTTACCGGGAACGGCATGGCGACCGCCATGACTGGCGCGACGAGCGCCGGGATCATCGCCGCGATGGCCGTGGCAACGACCGTGGCAAAGGGCGTGGCGATCGCGACGATTAGTGCTTGCTTGCCCAAGTTTGTGTCGACAGCGCGAGCAAGCACTCGCGCCATTGAGCGGCAGTGACCGGATCAACGCAGCATCGCCTTCGGCAGCAGACGATCGAACTCCTTCTTGACCACGCCGTAGCACTCGCAGACGCGCGCCTCCAGACCAGGCCGGTCGAGCACGGTGATGTGGCCGCGCTGGTAGGCGATCAGGCCGGACTTGTTCAGGTTGCAGGCGGCTTCGGTGACGCCCTCGCGGCGCACGCCGAGCATGTTGGCGATCAATTCCTGCGTCATGACCAGTTCGTTCGAGTTGAGGCGGTCCAGGCTGAGCAGCAGCCAGCGACACAGTTGCTGGTCGACCGAATGATGCCGATTGCACACTGCCGTCTGCGACATCTGCGTAATCAACGCCTGCGAGTAGCGCAACAGCAATTGCTGCAATGCGCCGCTGCGGCGCCCGCCGGCCCGCTCGACGATATCTTTCAGCAACTGAGCATGCAGCCGATAGGCGTAGCCCGCGCTTTGCACCACCGCACGGCTGGGCATGGTTTCACCCCCCATGAACAGCGCAACGCCGACGATACCCTCGTTGCCGACCACGGCGATTTCCGCCGAAGCGCCATCCGCCATGACGTAGAGCAGCGACACGATGCAATCGATCGGGAAATAGACGTGCTGCATCTGCATGCCGGATTCGTACAACACATGACCAAGCGGCATCGGAACCCATTCCAGGTTGAGGAACAGGTGCTCGAAGGCCTTCTCGGGCAAAGCAGCAAGAAGGCGGTTCTGGCGTGGGTCATACAGGCCAGGCATGAACAGTCTCCAATCGTCGTCCAGATCAAACGGGCTGCAGCGACACGGCGAAACGGTGCGGTCTCGTTTTGATTGTAGAAGCGCCGCCAACGGCTTTGCGACAGCGTACAGACAGGTCGACTACGTAGTCAGGCACGTGGCGCCGGCGTATTTTCGCGTTGCTGGCTACGATCCGCATGGACGCAAGATGCCACGCCCGGGCCGTCGACCGGCCTATTCGAGCCTCATTCCGTGCTTATCCGGTTAACGCCCAAGTCGTAGGATGGGCGAAGCCGAAGGCGCGCCCATCACACACGAATCGATGGGCGCGCTGCGCTTCGCCCATCCTACGGGGTGGTGCTCGTTCCACATCAGTTTGAATCGCTGAGCTGCAGGACTTCACTGCGACGGCCCGACAGGCTGTTAGAGCCTCATTCGACGAGGCCGTAACAGCGTGCCGAGACCCGGTTGCGGCCGGCCTGCTTGGCGGCATACAGCATGGCATCGGCGGTTTCGACCAGGCCGCGGGCGGACATCTTCGGCGAGGGCTGGGCGCTGGCACAACCGGCGCTGACCGTCACCACGTCGACCGCCTGGTTGTGCTGGTGCCGGATGGCGAGCGCTTGTACCGCCGCACGCATGCGCTCGCCGATGTTGCGGGCGCCCTCCAGATCGGTATCGGGCAGGATCGCGGCGAATTCCTCGCCGCCATAGCGGGCGAGCAGATCGCCCGGCCGCGTCAAAGCGCTGCGCATGGCGAGGGCGACCCGGCGCAGGCACTGGTCGCCCTCGCCGTGGCCGTAGACGTCGTTGAATTCCTTGAAGCAATCCACGTCCAGCATGATCATCGACAGCGGCTGTCCTTCCCGCACGGCACGACGCCACTCCTGATCGAGCACCTCGTCGAAGCGGCGGCGGTTGGCGATGTTGGTGAGGCCGTCCAGCTTGGCGAGGCGATCGAGCAGGTCGCTCTTCAGCTTGAGGTTGATGTGGTTGCGGATGCGCGCCACCACGATGGGCAGGTGCAGCGGTTTGCTGATGTAGTCCACCGCGCCCAGGTTGAGGCCCTTCGCCTCATCTTCCGGCGAATCGCGCGCGGTGACGAAGATGACCGGGATGTCGCGGGTGCGCACCACCGCCTTGAGTTGGCGGCAGACTTCGTAGCCGCCCATGTCCGGCATCATGACGTCAAGCAGGATCAGGTCGGGCTGCTGCTCCGGCCGGTTGGCGATATCGAGCGCGCGCTGGCCGTCCATCGCCACCAGCACGATGTATTCCTGTTCCAGCGCATCCGCCAGCAGATGGATGTTGTCGGGCGCATCGTCGACGATGAGGATGCGGGGCGGCTCAAGCGGCATCGGGGGGCTCCGGTTCCAGATGCGACTGCATGCGGCCGATCAGGTCGCGGGCGCCGACGTGGTCGAACTTGTTCAAACGGATGCGCAAGGCTTCCACCTGGCTGGTCAAGTCGCCCTGCCGCGCGAATGCTTCGAGTTCATGCAGGAGTGGCCGCGGCACATATTGATCGGCATCGATCAGGCGCTGCATCTGGGCCAGAATTTCGCGCAGCCGCGCCCGTTCCGCCGCCGTCAGCGGCGGCGTCGAAGCGGGCGCGGCAACGGCGGCGGGAGCACTGCCTTTCGTGGCGTCGGTGCGGCCCAGCAACGCCAGCAAAGTGTCGATCAGTTCGGCCATGTCGACCGGTTTGCCCAGGTGGCGATTCATGCCCGCCGCCAGGCAGGCCTCGCGGTCGGCCAGCATCACCGCCGCGGTCAGGCCGATCACCGGCAGCGCGGCCAGGGCCGGGTCGCGCCGGATCGCCCGGGTCGCCTCGATGCCATCCATCACCGGCATCTGCACGTCCATCAACACCGCGTCGTAGCGTTCGCGCTGCAGCATTTCCAGCACCTTGCCGCCATGGCTGGCCACATCCAGGCTGAGGCCGAGATAGGCCATGGATTCGCGCAGCACCATCTGGTTGGCGGCGTTGTCCTCCGCCAACACGAAGCGGCAATCCATCAGCGCCGCCGCGCGTGCCCGCAGCGGTTCCAGGCCGGCTCCGGGCAGGCTCCAGGTGCGCTCGGCTACGACATCGGCATTGCCGACCCCGAACGGCAATTCGAAATGGAAGGTGCAGCCGGCGCCGGGTGTGCTGTCCGCACCGATCTCGCCGCCCATGCGGGTGACCAGCCCCTTGACGATGGCCAGGCCGAGGCCGGTGCCGCCGTAACGGCGGGTGATCGAGCTGTCCGCCTGGGTGAATGGCTGGAACAGCCGCTCCAGTTGCGCCGGGTCGATGCCGATGCCGCTGTCGCGCACCGTGAAACGCAGCCGCAACGCCTCACCCTGGCGCTGCACCGGTTGCACCGACACATCGATGCCGCCGCGTTCGGTGAACTTGATGGCATTGCCGACCAGATTGATCAGCACCTGGCCGAGCCGGCGCGCATCGCCGATCAACACGGCGGGGATATCGGCAGCACTGGCGAAGTTGAGCGTCAATCCCTTTTCCAGCGCGCTGACCTGGAACAGGCCGGATAGCTGGGCGAATACCCTGTCCAGCTGGAACGGCTCGGCTTCCAGGTCGAGCCGTTCCGCCTCGATCTTGGAGAAGTCGAGCACATCGTTGAGGATCGCCAGCAACGCGCGCGAGGCATCCTGGATCTTGCCCAGGTAATCGCGCAACCGCGGCGCCGGGTCGAGCGTCAGACCGAGGCCGCACATGCCCAGGATAGCGTTCATCGGCGTGCGCACCTCGTGGCTCATGTTGGCGAGGAATTCGCTCTTGGCGCGGCTGGCTTCCTCGGCCATTTCCTTGGCCTGGCGCTGCGCCCGCTCGGCCTCTTTCACCGGCGTGATGTCCTGGATCGAGATGACCTGGCCGACCACCTGGTGCTGCCGGATGATCGGCGTCGCGGTGATGGCGGCATCGAAAACGCTGCCGTCGACGCCATGCACCGTGGCGTCGTAATCCCGGTATTCCTGGCCCGACGCACGCGCATGTGCCAACAAGGCGTGCCAGCCGGGCGCGCCACTGTCGCTGCCGAGTGCCTGGGCCAGATCCATGCGCAGCAGTTCCGCCTCGCTGCGCCCCAGTTTGCGTTCCGCGCAGGGGTTGGCGAATGTGATGCGGCCGGTCGCATCGGTGACCAGCACGCTATCGCCCAGGGTGGCAGTGATCTCGCGGATGCGCGCCTCGCTGTCGCGCAACACCGTCTCGTTGGCGGCCCTCGCCTCGTCGCGCTCCACCACGGTATGCGTGAGCAGGCGCATCGACGCGGCCACCCGGTCGATCTCGTCGTTGAGATGGCTGTGCGCGCTGTCCAGCTGGCGCTCCACCTCCGGCGTGATGGCGTAGCCGGCGACGAAGGCGTCGGCCACCGTGCCGAGGGCATTGACCCGCCGCGCCGTGCGCATCTGCCAGGTGCCCAGAATCCACCAGAGCAGACCCGCCAGCACCGCCACGGCGAGGCCGCCGGCGAGGCCGAGATCGGTGTAGGACAGCGGCGTGGTCACCGGCCGCCAGGCGCTCAGTTGCGGGCCCGCTTGGGCACCGAGCTGGCGCCAGGGCAGATGCGCCACGACGTAGCGAACGCCGCCCTCCCGCTGGACGCCCGGCGGCAACAGCGCGCTCTGGTTGCCCAGGCCGCCGCGCGAACTGGCCACCACGCTCTGGTTCCAGAGCAGGAACAGACGCCCATCGGCAGGGGCGGCGGTAAACAGCAGGGCGTTGTCGAGCCGCCGCATCAGGTACAGCCGGCCCATGCCCTCTGCGCCGAGCCAGACCGGTTGCTGGTAAACACGAAACAGGCTGCCGGCTTGCGGCTGGTACAGCCAGGAGGCGGCGGCGCTTTTCTCGCGGCCCGCCGGCAGCAACGCGGTGTGCTGGCGGTCGATATCCGCCGCCTTCAGGCCGTCGTGGCTACCGAAATGAAATTTCACCTGGCCGGCCGCGTCGGTGATCAGCACATGGCTGAAGGTCTGCACCTCGCCCTGCAGCGTGAAGAAACTCGACAGGGCCTGCTCGCGCCCGCTCGCCCGCTCCAGGATGCGGGAGTACTCGATACGCGCCTTGAGCTGCACCGCATCCTGTTCCCAGATGCTTTCCCATTCCCGGATGCGCTGGGCATAGGTCGCTTCCAGGGTGCGGTGCATGCGCTGCACGGTTTGCCGTTCGGCGCGCAGGTAGAACCAGCTGGTCAGGCTGACCAGCACCGCCAGCGCGATGACGAAGGCAATCGCCAGACGCGCGGCGGCCTGTTTGCCGAGCGGGGTGCGCATGACCATGGCTAGTCGTTTCGGCAGGGGATCAAGGTTTGCGACCGGCCCAGGTGTCCACCACCATGTCTTTCAGACGCAACGTGTGCGCCGACGCCGCATTGCCGGAGGTGGTCTGGAAGAAGGTCTCGGTCTCCTGCAATTGCCGGCTGGAGAAGCGGCCATCCTTGCTGTACAGGCGGGGATAGCGCTGCAGGCTGGCGATCAGCGCCTTGCGCTCTTCCGCATCGGTCACCGCCAGCACGTCGACGATCTGTGCCGGCGTGTGGCTGGCCATCCAGGCCAGCGTGCGTTTGAGAATGCGCACCATGCGGGCGACTTCCTCGGGGTGCTGTTTCAGCGTCTCCTCGCGCGTCTCCAGCGTGGCATGCAGGAAGTTGGCGCCGGGGATGCGCTTCGTCGTGCGCGGATCGCTCAGGTCGGCCAGGAAGTACACCTTGCCCGCCTCGCGCAGGCGTGAGGCGAACGGCTCGTCGCCCATGATGGCGTCGGCGACGCCCTGTTCCAGCAGCGAGGACTGCTCTTGCCAGCTCTGCCCGGCGGCAAGCAGGCGCGTCTGCTCCGGCGCGACGCCGTCCGAGCGCAGCAGCAGTTCCGCCAGTTGCTGCGAAGTGGTCTTGCTGGTCAGCGAACTGGTATTCACACCGACCACCCTGCCCTTCAGGTCGGCGATGCGCTTGATCTTGCCCTTCAGGTCGCTGCGCACCATCAGGATGAACAGCGGCGCGTCGTTCACCGGCGCAATGGCCACCACGCGGTCGCCGTTGGTGCGTTGCGACATCGCCGCGGGCAGGCCGGCGACGGCGAAGTCGGCATTGCGGTTGAGCAAGTTGCCCAGCGCCACCGCGCCGCCGCCAGTGTGGAGAATCTCCAGTTGCGCGCCCTCGGCCCGGTCGGCGCCGATTCTGGGCGCCACATCCAGCGGCAGATAGGAGATGTTGCGCGGCCCAGGGAAGCTGAGCACCAGCTTGGTCAGCGGCTCGGCGCCCGCTGCCGCAGCCAGGCCGAGCAGCAGCAACATCGCAAATACCTGTTTGCAGCAGGATGGCATCGTATATCTCCTCGTGTTGCCGCGAGGCGGCGGTGTGTGGTCGTCAGTCATGCCGAAAGCCGGGGATTGGGCGCTTGCAACCTGCGAAGAAATCCCCCTCATCCCCTATTAAAGCGGGGAAGGTTGCCGGATTCTATCCATACGTTTCAACATTGCCGACGCTAATTCGTCCGAAATGCGACGCCCAATCCATCTGAACGGGAGTAGTACTTAAGTAAAGTAAAGTAATCGGCGCCGGTCTACCGGCTTGACCACGTAGGATGGGCATAGCGCAGCGTGCCCATCAACCCGCTACGACCGATGGGCGCGCTTTGCTTCGCCCATCCTACGACTCGACGCTCAGCACCGCCGGGTCCGCCGGATTGACCACGTAGGATGGGCAAAGCGCAGCGTGCCCATCAACCCGCTACGACCGATGGGCGCGCTTTGCTTCGCCCA
>JASJPK010000044.1:0-8392 GCA_031426735.1 Hydrogenophilaceae bacterium
CCTCATCGCCGCGCCGGTACAGGCGCACCTTGTTGCGGCCGGCATCCTTGGCGGCGTAGCAGGCGGCATCGGCAGCACTCATCAGATGCGCGGTATCCGGCCAGTGTCGATCCAGCTCGACCAGTCCGATGCTGGCGCCGACCTGGTAAATGCGGCTTTTCCAGGTAAACCTGAATTCGCCGATCATGCGACGCAATTTTTCGCCCAATTGCTCGCCGGTGGCTGCGTCGCACTCGTGCAACAAGACGCCGAATTCATCGCCGCCCAGACGCGCGACAACGTCGCTGCCGCGCAAAGCCCGCCGCATGGTTGCCGCCAGTTGCCGCAACAATTCGTCGCCGGCCTGGTGTCCGCTGGTGTCGTTGACCAATTTGAACTGATCCAGATCGAGGTAGAGCAGGCAATGATGCATGCCGGTCTCCTGGGTGTTGTCCCAGGCACGCTGCAGCGCGGTGTCGAAACCATTGCGGTTCAACAGGCCGGTGAGCGCATCGTGATTGGCTTGCCAGGACAGTTTGGCGGTCGCGGCGCGGATCTTTTCCTGCAAGGTGTCGTAGGACGCCTTCAGTTCCATCGCCATGTGGTTGACACCGCTTTCCAGCAACGCGAACTCGCCGCCGGTGTCCACCTGCACGCGAGCGTTCAGGTCGCCGGCTGCGATGTGTTCCACCGCCCGCGTCAGCACCCCGATCGGCCGCACGATGTCACGCGCCAGACGCCAGGCCAGCAGACTGGCCAGCAGCAGACCGAGTCCGGTGATCGACAAACCAGCCAGCAGAATGGTCTGTTGCCGCGTCCGGGTTGCCTGGCGGGAGACCTCCAGCGCGACGAAACCGAGCGAGCCGGCGCTGGTGCCAACCGCTTCGGGTAGCGAAAAATCGTCGATTGCCAGGGCATGCTGCATGACCGGCGCGATAACCAGGATCGCTTCCTCGTTACGCGCCATCAGACCCACCGCAGCACCCAGCCGTTGCGCCACCAGTTTCGGCTGGCCCAGCCGGAGAATTTCCCTGCCCTGCCGGTCGACGATGGCGAGCGCCTGAATGCCCGACTCGTGTCCCAACGGGCTGGCCAGGCGCACCAGTTCTTCATGGTTACCGGAAAACAATGAAAATTCGCAGGCTTTGGCCAGTTGATCGGCGCGTTCCAGCGCGCGCTGTTCGAGGGCGCGATCCATTTCCGCGTAAGCCGAGGCGATGAAATACCAGGACAACCCGGTCGCCACCAACAGCAACGGCAGCAGCGCCAACATCAGAACCCGGGCACGAATGCCGCGATTGGCCATCCACAAATTACTCACTTTGCGCCCCCAGTTTGCGGCGGATATCGGCTTCGTCCGACAAGACCACGCCGAGCGAGCGTGCCACATGCGGATTGAACGCAATCGAAAATTCTCCGGCATGCTGCGGCGGCGGTAATTCGCCGTTTTCGCCGAACCGCAGTGCGACCTGAGCACCCTGACGGCCGATCTGCACCGGCGATGAATAGACACTGGCGACGGCACCGGCCTTGGCCAGGCCTTGCGAGAAACCGATTACCGGCACCCGAAAGCGATAGGTCGTCAGCAATACGTTCTGGGCATTGCCGGCATTGATGGCAATGGCATCGGGCACCAACAGCAACATGTCGCTGTCCGACAGCATGCGGCGCAAGGCAGGCGACACATCTTCGGCGGAATCCACGGTTTCGACATTCAACTTGATGTTTCGGCGTGCCGATTCCTGCAACAGCACTTTCGCAACCGCGGCATTCTCGGCCGATACCAGCAACCCCACTCGCCGCGCCGCCGGAAAAGCCGCCTCAGCCAGCGCCAGCGAGCGGCCGGGGGGTTGATCGATATAGATGGAGGAAACCCGCTTGCGCCCCAGGCTGGCCGGCCATTGCAGTTTCTCGCTGACCGAACGCGGAATCATCAGCGCCAGCACGGCGGCCTGGCCGGCATGCTGTTCCGCCACGAAACGCGCCGCCTTGACGCCAACCGGCACCAGCAGATCGGCCGTACGCGTCAGATTGGCCAGCTGGCTGGCGTTGAGTTCGGGCAAAGGCCAGACCTTGACGGTCTGACGCAGGGCGACACCGGCACGAAACGCCTCGGCAAGCTCCTGATAAGCGCCGCCGCTATCGCTCAGGATCAGGTGGATGACGCCCTCAGCCCATGCTGGCGCGCTAAGCAGCCAGGCTAGGCAGAGAAGAATGAACCGGCGCGGCATCGGGGTTACGGATCGGAGAAATACGTTCAGAAATCCAGTTGAAAATGCAAATAGGCCCGGCTATCGAAGATGTTGTCCGGCGTGTCGTCGGCGAATTCGAGATAGTCGCCGGACAGGTTTTCCCAAGTCAGCGCCACCAGGCCGCGCAAACCATCGAGCTTGAAATGTTTGGCGATGCGCGCGTCGAACCGCGTGTATGCCGGCAGCACGCCCTGGCCGATCGGCTCGAAACTGGAAACCCAATAGTGCGACAACGTCATCTCGATGCCCCCTGGAAACTGGTGCGTCAAATGCACACCAGAAATATGTGGGGGGGAATATCGCCTTTCATCCAGGTTGCTGTCGATATGCAAATAGGCATAGTTGGCGATCAACTGGGTCTGCGCAGCCACCTGCCATTTAGCCTGGACCTCATAGCCCTGCTGATCGGTGCCGCCGATGTTCTGCCAGTCCCGGGCCAGATAGGTGAGCGGATTTGCGCCCGCCTTGCAATCGATGCTGTTGCCGGTGGGACATTCCGCGCTGATGTAATCGTCGATGCTTTCGCTGAACACGCGAATATCGAGCGTGACGCCCTGCTGCGGCCATTGCCCCAGATAACCGATCTCCCGGCTGTGCATCCGTTCCGGCTCGACATTGCCGCTTGCCAGGATGAAGGGTCGGCTTGTCATGAGCAGCGTGCCATCGGCCGCCAGCAGGCGGATACGATGGTCGCCGCGAGTCTCGAACAGCACCGGGTTGCGATAGGCCCGGGCGATGCCGGCGCGAAAACCATGCCGGGGCAACGGTTGCCAATGCAGGGCAAGCCGCGGCGACAAGCGTCCGCCGATCTGATCGTAGTCTTCCCAGAATGCGCCGGCATTGACCAGCCAGGCATCCGCCAGACGCCATTCGAGATGGCCGAATATGCCCCAGGAATCCGCATGCAGTGTGTTCGGCGTATTCCAGTACAACAGCGACTGAACGCTATCCCGCCGCAGATAGGCGCCGACCGCCGAACGCAGCCCCTGCGCGAGTTCCTTATCCAGCTGGACTTCGCCATGCCAGCGCTGGGCGAGAATGTCTTCATCGAAATGCGCGCCGGCAACCAGGGAGGTCGGCACGTTTTCCTCAGTTTTCAGGTGATTGAAAAATAGCTTCGCCTGCAGACTGCTGCCCGACGCCATATTCAGGTTGTAGTCGGCTTGAAAAAAACGGCTGCCCACCGCCTGATCGTGCGGCAGATTCGTACTGTCGGCGATATCGCCGATGCCCCGCTCGCCCGTCAGCAAGCCGAATTGCAGACTGAGACTCTGCTGCCGATCCAGAGCGAAATCGCCGCGGTAGGTGAGGATGTTCGAACGTTCGTCATCCAGCTGATGGATCAATCCCTCGTCATTGCGCTGTCCCAGCGTGACACGCTGGCTGTTGCCTTCCGCCCCTCCCGCCCAGCGAAACCAGCCTTCGCGATGACCGTGCTCGCCGGTCACGACATGCAGTCTGCGTCCCACCACGTCATCGGGATGCCGGGTGATGATGTTGATGATGCCGGTCATGGCATTGGCGCCGAAGCTGGCGGCATTCGGGCCGCGCACGACTTCGATCCGTTCGATATCGTCGATGGCAAGCGGCAAGGTATCCCAACGCACGCCGCCGATCGAAGGCAAATAGATGGAACGTCCATCCACCATGACCTGCATGCGACGGGCATATTCGTCGGCCATGGTATGGGTCACGTTATGGAACCAACCCTTCTTTTGGCCGACGTAAATACCCGGTACCAGACGAAACAGGTCGGACAGGTTGTGATAGCCGGAGGCCTCGATCAGTTTGCGGTCGATCACCGTGATCGCATTCGGCGCATCCATCAGCGGTTGCTCCAGGCGGCTGGCCGTCAGCACCGTCGGCAATTCGGCCAGGAAATCCGCCTCGCTCAGTTCCTGCGCCGCCGCCGGTACTGCTGCCAGCAGCAAGCAGGCCGACAGCAGACCAGCGCGCCGGATCACCATGACGGGGTTCCCCCGCTCTCCTTCGCGAGTCCGGCCAGATATGCCGCATGCAACGCCAACTCGACCGCGCTGGGGCGCTGCACCTTGAGGGCCTGCGCGAGACCGGGCTGGCGCTGGCGAACCTCGCCGCTGGCAAATTTCGGCGGACTGATATCGATGCCCAGCGTTTCCTGGCCGCGCGTCATGGCCAGGTAAACCTCGGCCAGCAGTTGCGCATCGAGCAGCGCACCGTGGAAGGTGCGGCCGGTGTTGTCGACGAAATAACGCCGGCACAGCGCATCGAGATTGTTCTTCTGGCCGGGATGCAGTTGCTTGGCAAGTTTGAGGGTATCGAGCACGCCGCAATAACGTTTCATCGGACCATCGTCCTGGCGCACCAGCTCGGCGTTCAGGAAGCCGATATCGAACGGCGCGTTGTGGATCACCAGTTCCGCATCGCGCACGAAATCGAGAAATTCGGGCGCGACATCGGCGAAGCGCGGTTTGTCAGACAGGAATTCGCGGCTGAGGCCGTGTACCGCCAGCGCGCCGGCATCGATCTCGCGTTCCGGATTCAGATAAACGTGATAAGTCGCGCCGGTGATGCGGCGGTTGAGAATTTCCAGCGCGCCGATTTCGATGACGCGGTGCCCCTGCGCCGGGTCGAGTCCGGTGGTTTCGGTATCGAGCACAATCTGGCGCATCAGGCTTTCCTGACGCCTTCGTTGGCGAGCGCATCGGCGATTTCATTGCCGGGATGGCCGGCATGCCCCTTCACCCAGATCCATTCCACCTGATGGCGCGCCGCCTGCTCGGCCAGCGCACGCCACAAATCCTGATTCTTTACTGCACCGCCGGCAGCGGTTTTCCAGCCCCGCCGCACCCAGTTCGGCAGCCATTCGGAAATGCCCTTCTGGACGTATTGCGAGTCGGTATGCACGCGCACCTGGCAGGCGCGATTGAGCGACTTGAGTCCCTCGATCACCGCCATCAGCTCCATGCGATTGTTGGTCGTGTCGCGCGCGCCGCCGCACAGGCGTTTCTCGGTTTCGCCGTAGCGCAGCAAGACGCCCCAGCCGCCCAGACCGGGATTGCCCTTGCAGGCGCCGTCGGTAAACAGATCGACCTGCTTGAGTTCGTTCGTATCGCTTGAATTGTTGTTATCGGTCATGTCCTGCTCGATGTCCTACTCGTTGAGATGAAGTTCTTGTCGGTTGTGCCCAGGCCGGCCGCGCCCGCCAGGCGCCGTCACGTTTCGGCAAGAGCACGCGCATGCTGTGCACCCGCTTGACGGCGTGAATCAGATAGACGCCGCCACCCAAAGCCCACCAGCGGTCGCCCGCCGCTTCCAGAAAAGCGAAGCGGGCCAGCCACGCGGCGCGATTGACTGGCGGCGCATAGCAAGCCATGCGTACGCCGACCAGTTCGAATCCCATCAAGGCCAGCCAATCCTTGATGCGGGTGAGATGGATGAAATGCCCGTGCCAAGGGTGCGTCTGCTCGCCAAGGGTCAGATGCTTCACCACGAAACGACGCAGGCCCCACAAGCTGATCGGGTTGAAGCCGCTGATCAGCAAACGCCCTTCCGGGCGCAATACCCGTTCGGCTTCGCGCAAGACCTGATGCGGATGCGGTGAAAATTCCAGAACATGCGGCAGCGCCAGCAAATCGAGACTCTGGCTGGCGATGGGCAACAACTCGGGCACGGCATGCAACGCCCCCTCGCCCACCCCCGAGCAAAAACGATGCGGCATGCGATTGGCACGCAGGAAATCGGTATCGCATTCGCCCGCCTGCATGGCGTGAAAGCCGAACAGATCGCTGCTGACCGAATCGAACCAGGTCAATTCGTGAGCCAGTACATACTGTCCAACATCGCTCTCATACCAGCGTTGCATGGTTGACGCCCGGGGGCTCCCTCCCTTAAAAGTTGAATGATGAATATCGAAGCCATCCCCATCCTGCAAGACAACTACGTCTGGACCCTGCACAACGGCCGCTCGGCAATTCTGGTCGATCCAGGCGAGGCGGGGCCGATTCTAGCGTGGCTGCGCGAACGAAACATGACCGCCTCGGCGATCCTGGTTACTCACCATCACCACGACCACGTCGGTGGTATTGCCGAGTTGCTGGCACATGCCCCGATCCCGGTCTACGGCCGGGCTCGCAACGCGGTCGCAAGCACGCCGGTAAGCGAAGGTGAAACGTTAAATTTCCCCGATATCGGATTGAATATAAAGGTAATCGAGACCCCAGGACACACCCTCGATCACGTCTGTTATGTGGCTCGGAATGGCCAAGGTCAGCCTCTGCACCTGTTCTGCGGCGATACCCTGTTTTCCTGCGGATGCGGCCGCTTGTTCGAAGGCACCCCGGCCGAAATGTATGCCTCGCTGACACGTCTGGCGCAATTGCCGGATGACACCCAGGTCTGCTGCGCGCACGAATACACCCTGGCCAATATCGCCTTTGCGCTCGAAGTCGAACCCGACAATCCGGCGCTGCTCGCTCGCCATGCCCAAGCGCTGGCTTTGCGCAAACGCGGCGTAGCCACATTGCCGGTATCGATGGCGCTGGAACGCAGTACCAACCCCTTCTTGCGCAGCGACCTGACCAACCTGGTCGAGGCGGCATCGCAACATGTGAACACCCGGCTCAAGCCAGGCCCACAAACGTTTGCCGCCATCCGGGCATGGAAAGATGAGTCCTGATTCGACGCCGCTTCGGCGGCATCTCCGGATGCGGCTTGAGGAAAGACCCTGTTGTAAGGTAGAATTTGCAATCACATCAATATGTTGCGATCTTTTCTTGAGATCCTTACGAGACTGATGACCCCATTCCTTCGCACTATCGTTGCCCTGTTGAGCCTTGCCCTGACCGCCCCGGCGGCAGTCGCCAGCGCCGCCGCAGACGTCCCGGCCGGCAGCGAGACCGAACTCAAGATCAGCTATTCCATCGCCGCCCTGCCGCAAGCGCAGAGCGAATCCAGCGACGATCTCTGGGCACGCATTCGCAACGGCTTCAAGTTGCCGGATTCCGATCCGCGCCTGACCCACCTGCACGAACAGGCTTTTGCCAGAAACAACGCGGCCTACATTGTGCGTGCCGCCCAGCGCAGCCGGCCTTACCTGTTCTACATCGTCGAAGAAGTCGAACGGCGCGGCATGCCGATGGAAATCGCCTTGTTGCCGATGATCGAATCGGCTTTCAATCCGCAGGCGCAGTCGCCGATGCAAGCCTCAGGCATCTGGCAATTCATCCCGTCGACCGGCAAGGTCTACGGCTTGCAACAAAATGCCTGGTACGACGGACGCCGCGACATCCTGCAAGCAACCAACGCCGCGCTGGATTACCTGCAGAAACTGCATGGCATGTTCGGCGATTGGGAACTGGCGCTGGCCGCCTACAACTGCGGCGAAGGCTGCGTCGCCAAGGCGCAGGCACGCGGCGCCGGCAGCGACTACATTTCGATCAAGCTGCCGGCAGAAACCCGCAACTACGTGCCCAAACTGGTCGCCGTGCGCAACATCATCCTGGAGCCGCAACGTTTCGGCATGACGCTGGAGACGCTATCCAACGAGCCTTATTTCCTGCAAGTCAAGCTGAAGCACCCAATGGAAGCGCGTCAGGCGGCTCGCCTGGCGGAAATGGATCTGGAGGAATTTCTCTCTCTCAACCCGGCCTTTCATCGCCGGGTTATTTTTACCGAGACCCAGAACGTACTGCTGCTGCCGGCCGACAAGATCGAAATCTTCCAGTACAACCTGCATCAACAAGGCAGCCAGCATCGCCTGCAGAATTACGCAGCCCAGCGCGGCGAAACCGCCAACGGCATTGCAGCGAAATTCGGCGTATCGCTTGCCTGGCTAAAGGAATTCAACCCGCTGAAGTTATACAAGGGCAAGGTTGCACAGCCGCAGATCCTGGTCGTGCCGATGGTCAAAACGACTTCCGGGGCGGTAGCACGTGTCGCCACACAAATTCCCCGCGGCAAACCGGCCAAGCGACCGGTCATGCGCACCCACACGGTCCGCAAGGGCGACACGCTGGCTCGCGTGGCCAAGCTCTACAACGTCAAGATCGCCGATATTCGGCAGTGGAACGACAACGCCGAGCCGTTGCTGCCTGGCAGCAAACTCGCCATCCCGCTGACAAGCTGACCTGGCGATCGCGCCTTGGAAGGCGCTCCTTCGAGAATCGACCATTCCCTCCCGT
>JASJPK010000045.1:0-14945 GCA_031426735.1 Hydrogenophilaceae bacterium
GAATGCGGTACATTTTTTTCTCCAGTTTGTGAGTCGCTCAAACCGATTTCGTTTCGACGCTGGCCCCGAGGGCACCTTCGCTCGGCATCCGGGAAGAATCATGACGTATATCAAGTAATCAAACGATGGCTTGAATATACCATTGGATTATTTCGATGGCGGACTTCAGGGGTGGGTATTTCCGCGATAATCCGCCGCATGAGTCCGAAGAAAAAACTGTTCGAGCAATTCGCCCGCGTCGCCAAGTCATTGGCCAGCCCGAACCGCCTGGAATTGCTGGAGACCCTGGCGCAGGGCGAGAAGAGTGTGGACGCCTTGGCGCAGGCAACCGGCATGTCCGTCGCCAATACCTCGCACCACCTCCAGATCCTGCGCGATTCCGGCCTGGCGGAATCCCGCAAGGAAGGTTTGCAGGTGTTTTACCGCCTCTCGGACGACAAAATCCCGACGCTGATGGGCTGCATCAGCGGTATCGCGGAGAAACATCTGGCCGAAGTGGAGCGCATCGTGCGCGAGCATTTCGATACGCGCGATTCGCTGACACCCGTTGGCCGGGACGAGTTGCTGGATCGGGTCAAAGTCGGCGGGGCGATGGTCATCGACGTGCGACCCGCCACGGAATACCAGGCGGGGCATATCCCCGGCGCGGTCAATATCCCGGTGGATGAATTACCGCAACATCTGGCGTCGCTTCCGCATGGGCAGGAAATCGTCGCTTACTGCCGCGGCCCCTACTGCATGTTGGCTTATGAGGCGGTAGCGCAGTTGCGCGAAGCGGGTTACCAGGCGCGTCGTCTGGAAGATGGCTTCCCCGAATGGAAAGCGGAAAGTCGGCCGGTCGACAGCGGCGCCTAGCGGCCGGTACGCACGACAGCGAGCGGTAGCCGCTGTTTGACTGGCAGCGCTGCCGCACCTGATCGCGCCCCCCTTAAGAGGTACTCCTTTTTATTTGGTTGACTGGGTTCCTTGTTGCGCCGATTATTCAAGTATTCGTTTGAATACTAAAACAGGTGCTTATCATGGATTTCTTCGCAATCGTGGCTGGCCTGGCGACCGGCATGGTGTTGGGACTGTTCGGCAGCGGCGGTTCCATCATCGCGTTGCCGGCGCTGATGTATCTGCTGCATATCGAACCGAAATCGGCCATCGCCATGAGTCTGGGCGTGGTGGGCGTCACCGCCACGCTTTCCGCCATCGACCACTGGCGGCGCGGCAATGTCGACGTGCGCGTGGCGCTGGTGTTCGGGGTCTTCGGCGTCGCCGGCACTTTCGCCGGGGCGCGGCTGGGGCTGCTGACGCCGGTCGTCATCCAGCTCGGTTTGTTCGCTCTGGTGATGTATGCCGCGGCCTGGCGCATGTTGAAACCGGCCAAGCTGGTGGCGGCGCCGGTGGCGGACGCGCTGGTAAGCGTCGGCGGCGGCACGGCGGCCCTGGGAAATTGCCGCGATTTCTTCTCTCCCTGCATGACCCGCATCGCCGTGCACGGCATCGGCGTCGGCGTACTCACCGGACTGGTCGGTGTCGGCGGTGGTTTCCTGATCGTTCCGGCTTTGGTGCTGCTGTCCGGTATTCCCATGAGGCAAGCGGTGGGTACTTCGCTGGCCATCGTCGCGGCAAAGTCATACGCCGGTTTTCTCGGCTATATGGGCGGCGTGCCCGTCGACTATGCCCTGATGGGGGCGTTCACCGCCGTCACGGTAATCGGCAGCTTCATCGGCACGCGCCTGGCGGGCCATATTTCTCAGGCGGCTTTGAAGCGCGCCTTTGCCTGGTTTCTGGTGTGCGTAGCCACGTACATCCTGTTGAAGAGCGTCCTTTGAAGGAGATCGAAATGTTCAAATCCATGTCGGTAATCGGTTTCACCAGTCTTGTCATGTCGTCGTTTCCGGCCCTCGCCGCTCCCACGGGGGAGATGGCCGAGGTCGTGCAGGGCATGGCTCTATCGGTCCAGGATTCCACCAGCTCGGTGGGGCGGGATGCCCAGGGACAGGCGAAATGGGCAGGTATCTGGATGGACGAAAAACAGGTTTGCGATCAAGGCAAGCTCAACCCGGCGGGGCAACGTATCGTTCAGGCAGGTCAGCGATACTCGCGTGACAACGGTGCCAAACTGACCCTGTTCACTCCATCTGAAAGCGAGCAGGCGGTGCGGCGCGATATGGCCGAGCTTGCGCCCGAGGCGACGGTGCGACGCAACGACTTGATAGGCCGCCACTGCTATCTGGTCATCAGCAAGTAAGGGAGGAACGATGCAGATCAGGGTCATTTCGCAACAACCGCCCGGCGGCCGCTGCACCTTGTACGCGGGTTATGCCGATGTCTTGGCCAGACTGCCCGATGCGCGTGTGGAAATGGCTTTCAGCACGCTGCGGGACGCGCACGGCACGGGCTATCCTTCCCTGCTGCTGGATGGCGCGCCGGTACCGCCGACAGATGGGGTAATCCTGATGCCGGTGGACATTTTGAATGCGTTGTCACGCCAGGGTATTGCCGACGAAGCACTGATCGGCCTGGCCGAGGCGCTGGAAGCGCCATTGGAAAGGATGCTGGAAAGTGCGGCCTGAACCATGAACCTGGACTTCTGAAATGTGCGAGTTATTCGGTGTCAGCAGCAGCCTCCCGCGCGGCCTCGGCCGCTGGCTGACCGCATTCCGTGCGCGCGGTGGCGCGGCTGCCGACAACCCCGATGGCTGGGGCGTCGCGAGCTGGCTGGACGGCTGTCCCAAGATCGAAAAATCCCCGGAACCCGGCTGGAATAGCGAGTCATTCCTGCGCGTATCGGAAAACCTGGTTTCCGATCTGATGATCGCCCACGTCCGCAAGGCGAGGTATCCGCCGATACTCAGCCTGGAAAACACGCATCCGTTCGTCCATCTATGCTGCGGCCGCGCCTGGGTATTCGCCCACAATGGCCTGGTCGCCGATGTATTCGCGCGGCCGCTGACCAATCCTGCCTGCAGCCCGTTGGGCGCGACGGATTCGGAGTTCGCCTTCTGCCAACTCCTGGCCGGGATCGCCGGCAGCTACAACCACGAAGATCAGCAGCGCTGGCTGCAGGCGTTGAATCGACTCGCCGATGCCATTTCCGCGCTGGGCAAGTTCAATTTCCTGCTCTCCGACGGCCGTATCCTGGTTGCCTACGGCCATGATCGGCTGCACTACCTGGAGTCATCGGAGGCGTACGGTCGCCGCGTGCTGGTCGCCACCGAGCCGCTTTCCGACGCGGCGTGGCAGCCTTTCGCTGCCCGCGAACTGCGCGTCTATCAGGACGGCGCGCTGGTCGCCAGCCATGCCCCGGACCGGCGCGGCCCGAGCCCGGCGTAATGTCGCCAGCCAGCCGCCGCAACGTCGCAATCCTGGCCGTAGGCCAGGCGCTGATGCTGTCCGTCGCCGTCCTGGCGATGACGCTCGGCGCGATCCTGGGCGCGATGCTCGCACCCGACAAAGGATTGGCGACGCTGCCCATCGCCGCGCTGGTGATCGGCACCGCCATTGCCTCGCTGCCGGCGGCCATGCTGATGCGCCGCCATGGCCGCCGTGCCGGTTTCCTGCTCGGCGCGCTGCTGGGTATCGGCGGCAGCCTGCTGTGCGCCTTCGCGCTGCGTGAAAGCTCGTTTGCCGTCTTCGTCGCCGGGCATGTGTTGCTCGGCAGCTACCAGGGTTTCGCCAATTACTATCGCTTTGCCGCCGTCGAGGCTGCCGGTCCGAGTCATGCCGGCAAGGCGATTTCGCTGGTGGTGGCCGGCGGCGTCGTCGCGGCCTTCCTTGGCCCGCAACTCGGACTATGGGGGCGCGACTGGATCGGCGGCCAGTTGTTCGTCGGCTCCTACCTGGCGCAAGGCGGTTTGAGCCTGGTTGCCCTGATCCTGCTTAGCCGTCTCGACCTGCCCAAAGTCGTCGTCGCCCACCAGGGAACCGCGCGCCCGCTGCGCGAAATCCTGCGCCAGCCGACGCTTCAGGTTTCGATCTTCGGCGCCGCCATCGGCTACGCCGTGATGATCATGGTGATGACCGCGACGCCGCTGGCGATTCTGGGTTGCGGCCTGCCGGGGGCGAGCGTGACGCCGGTCATTCAGTGGCATGTCGTCGGGATGTTCGCGCCGTCCTTCTTCACCGGCGCCCTGATCAAACGTTACGGCGCGCCGCGCATCATGCAGGCCGGCTTCATCCTGTTGCTGGCACATGTGGTTGTAGCGCTCGCCGGCGTCGAGTTTCTGCATTTCCTGTCGGCGCTGGTGTTCCTCGGTGTCGGCTGGAACTTCGCCTTCATCGGCGGCACCGCGTTGTTGACCCAGACTTACCGGCCCGAAGAACAATTGAAGGTGCAGGCGATCAATGAATTCGCCATCTTCGGTCTGGTCGCGCTGGCCACGCTGTCGGCCGGCTGGCTCTACGACCGCTTCGGCTGGATCAGCCTGAACCTGGCGGTGGTGCCCCTGCTGTGTGTCGCGTTGCTGGCCGCGGTCGGCATCGAGCGGCGCTTGTGCCAGGCAACTACTTTGGCTTTCGACAACTCGCGTCGTCCAACATGAGGAGATACCCGATGTACAAGCAACACAGTCTGGCCACACGCGCCATACATGGTCACAGCGGCAAGGATGCCCACGGCAGCCCGCACATCCCGATTTACAACACCACCACCTTCGCGTTCGCCTCGACCGCCGACCTGCTCGACGTGGTGGATGGCCGCAAGCCCGGCGCCCTGTATACCCGCTATGGACTGAACCCGAGCATCTTTGCGCTGGAAGAAACGCTGGCCGGACTGGAAAGCGCGGAGATGGCCTGGGCGTTCTGTTCCGGCATGGCGGCGGAAACGGCGCTGTTCCTGAGCCACGGCCGCGAGGGCGTCGTCTGCATCGGCGATGCTTATGGCGGCACACTGGAACTGCTGGCCAGCCAGTTGCCCCTGCTGGGAATCAAGACCCACCTCATCCTCGGCAACGAACTCGACCGTCTCGAACCGCTGCTCGCCGACGGCGCCAAGCTGGTGTTTTTCGAGACGCCGACCAATCCGACCCTGGAATTGCTCGACATCCGGGCGATTGCCGCCACGGCTCACGCCCACGGCGCTCGCGTCGCAGTCGATAACACCTTCGCCTCACCGGTCAATCAGCGTCCATTGGAACTCGGCGCCGATTTCGTTGTGCATAGCGCGACGAAATATCTGGGTGGACACAGCGATCTCACCGCCGGCGCGTTGATGGGCTCGAAGGAGCTGCTCATGCCGATATGGAACTGGCGCAAGAACCTGGGTTCGACCATCGCCCCGGAGACCGCTTCCCTGCTGTCGCGCAGCCTGCGCTCTCTGGTGGTGCGGATGCGCCAGCAAAATGCCAGCGCGCAAGCGGTGGCCGAAGCGATGGCGCGCCATCCGAAGGTAAGCCGCGTGTTCTATCCCGGCTTGCCCGATTTCCCCGGCCATGCCCTGGCCAAGGCGCAGATGCATGGCTACGGCGGCATGCTCTCCATCGAGGTGGCCGGTGGCGGCGAGTGTGGAAAAAACGCCGCGACAGAGGCAGCCGACCGGCTCCGGCTGTTCGCTTTGGCGCCTTCCCTGGGTGGGGTGGAAAGCCTGGTCACCCAGCCCTGCACCACCACCCACCACGGACTGACGCCGGAAGAGCGTGCTCGGCGCGGCATCTCCGACGCCATGCTGCGACTGTCGCTGGGTCTGGAAGATGCGGACGACCTGATCGCCGATCTGGTGCAGGCACTGAGCAGCCTGTCGGTATGAATGCACCCATCTACCTCGACTACAACGCCACCACGCCGATCGACCCACGCGTCGTCGAGGCCATGCTGCCCTGGCTGCGGGAGGGATTCGGCAACCCGTCCTCGGATCACGTTTATGGCCGCAACGCCAAGGTGGCGGTGCAGCGCGCGCGGGAACAGGTGGCGGCGCTGATCGGCGCGCAGCCTGACGAAATCGTGTTTACCGGCTGCGCCAGCGAGGCCAACAACCTGGCCATACTCGGTGTGGCACGAGCGTTTCAGGGCGGTAGCCGCCACCGGTTGCTCTATTCCACCGTCGAACATCCCGCCGTGGCGCAACCGATGCGTCATCTGGACGGGGCGGGCTGGCGGGCCGAAACGATAGTCGTGGACACGACCGGCCGGGTCGATGCCGCACAAGTCGCAATCGATGCCGACGTGGCGCTGGTATCCGTGATGCTCGCCAACAACGAGGTGGGCACGCTGCAGCCGGTGGCTGAAATCGCCACGCTAGCGCATGCGGCGGGTGCGCTGATGCATGTGGATGCCGCCCAGGCCGTAGGCAAGATTCCCGTCGACGTCAACGATCTGGGCTGCGATCTGCTCACCCTGGCCGGGCACAAGTTCTACGCGCCCAAGGGTGTGGGCGCGTTGTATGTGCGCGCCGGCACGCCGCTGCAAGCCATCCAGTACGGCGCCGGCCACGAAGGCGGCCGGCGCCCCGGCACCGAGAACGTGCCGCATATCGTCGCCTTGGGCGAGGCCGCTCGCTTGGCACGGGAAGCGTTGCAGGAGGAGGGCGCGCGCCTCCGGAACCTGCGTGACGACTTGCAGCGGCGACTTGCCGATGCCATCCCGGGCCTGCTTCTGAACGGCCATGCCAGCGAACGCCTGCCCAATACCCTGAACCTCTCCTTCCCCGGCATCGCCGGCTGGCAGTTGCTGGCCGCTACCCCGGATCTGGCCGCTTCCACCGGCTCCGCCTGCCATGCCGGGCAACACGCGGCCAGCGGCGTGCTGGGTGCGATGGGCTGCTCCGGCGAGCGCGCCGCCGGGGCGGTCCGTCTGTCATTGGGCCGCTTCACGACGCGATCTGAAATCGAACAGGCCGCCGCCGCCCTGATCGCCGCCTGGCGACAACTTGCGGCATGATTCCGGCGGTGACACCACGCGTAGGAGCGCCTTCCAAGGCGCGATTGTTCCGGACTTCGCGCCCTGGAAAGCGCTCCTACGACAGCGGCAACTGCGCAAATTAGAATAATCCCGCCCCCTTACTGAGCCCTCGCATGAATTCCAGACTATTCGTCCTGTTGGCCATGGCGCTTGGCCTGCCCGGTTTTCCGGTCAATGCCGCGCAGAGCCAACACAGTGACCCCGAAACGGGCGCTACAACCTGGGCGACGCGCGCCCATGGCGTCACCCTCTCGCTCACCCAGATCCCGCCAAACCCGGTGCGCGCGTTTTATCTCAATCGCGGTTTCCCGCCGGAAGCGGTCGAACGCTATGCCACGGCCTGCGTGTACATGACCGTGCTGCGCAACGATGCCGCGCCGGGTGAGTTGAGCTTTCGCCTGGACGACTGGAGCGTACAAAGCGAAGGTCGGACGCAGCCGCCCAAATCCGTGGCGGCGTGGATGGCACAGTGGCAGGCGCTGGGGCTGACGGAAACGGCGCAAATTGCCTTCCGTTGGGCGCAGTTTCCGCCGCAGCAGGAGTACGCCGTCGGTGAGTGGAACCAGGGCATGCTGAGCACCGGTTTGCCGCCCGGCAGCCAATTCAACCTGACCGCTCGCTGGACGGTGGCGGGCAAGACCTACGAAGGGAAACTGGAAAATGTCGTTTGTGCGCGCTGAATGCGGAATGCAGCGATGCCTGCTCACTCTCTTGCTGGCTTGTATGGCTGCGCTCCCCGGCATCGCCGCCGAGTTGCCGCCGTTGACCCAAGGCCTCACTCCGATTGCGGAGCCCAAACCCGCGCCGGCGCTACGCCTGGTCGACCTGGACGGCAAGATGCATGACATCGCCGATCTCAGGGGCAAGCTGGTAGTGGTCAATTTCTGGGCGACCTGGTGCCCGCCTTGTCGGCGCGAAATGCCCTCGCTTGAACGTCTGCGTGCTCGCCTGGAAAAGCAGGGACTGGCCGTGCTGGCGGTAGATGTGGGCGAAGATGCCGACACGGTCTTTTCGTTTTCCGGCCAACTGGAACCCGCCCCCAACTTTCCCCTCTTGCTGGATCGCGACGCAAAAGCCATGCAGCTTTGGAAGGTCAAGGGACTGCCCACCACCTTCGTTATCGATCCGAATGGACGTGTGATCTACCGCGCCGTGGGTGGCCGCGAATTCGATAGCCCAGCCATGATCGAGACGTTACTTGCGCTCACACCGAAGCGCTGAAGCGGGGGGATTGCGTTAATGGGCCTCGAATCTACTTTGAAACCGTGGCTGGCATGAATGCGGTGATTCAATCCGCACCTGCAACGACGTCGACGGCGGCTTGAAGGCGCAACGTCCGGTATCGAGCCCAGCCTCTGCCGGGCAAGCCCATTCCCGACAAAAAATTATTGCCAGGAAGCCGAACCTGGCGCGACCAAGGTACACAAACGATCGAACGAGGTAGCCGTCATGCATGACACCCTCCCGCTGTTGCAGACCACCGATTTTCCCGCCCCGCGCCGGCAGCGCCTGTCGACGCTGCAAGTCAACCTGGGCTATCGCTGCAATCAGCGTTGCCTGCATTGCCACGTCAACGCCGGCCCCAATCGCACGGAGTCGATGGATGACGTGAACATCGATCTGATTCCCGCCGTGCTGGCGGCGCGGGGTTTGACCACACTCGACCTCACCGGCGGCGCGCCCGAGTTGCACCCGCGCTTCCGCGTGCTGGTGGCGGCGGCACGGGCTTTGGGCGTGAAGGTGATCGACCGCTGCAATCTCACCATCCTGTCCGAACCGGGCTGCGAAGATCTGGCCGATTTCCTCGCCGCACATCAGGTGGAGGTGGTGGCCTCGCTGCCCTGCTACCTGGAAGACAACGTGGACAAACAACGCGGCAAGGGCGTGTATGCGCGCAGCATCGCCGGCCTGCAGCGGCTCAACCGCCTGGGCTATGCCCAGCCGGGCAGCGGTCTCGACCTGAATCTGGTCTACAACCCCGCCGGCCCCAGCCTGCCGCCGGATCAGGTCGGTCTGGAGGCGAGCTACAAGAGTGAGCTCCGGCAACGCCACGGCATCGTCTTCAACCGGCTCTACACCATCACCAACATGCCCATCCTGCGTTTCGGCAGCACGCTGGTGTCGAAGGGCCAATTCGCCGAATACATGGCGCTGTTGAAACACAGCTTCAGCCGCGCCAACCTGGACCAGGTGATGTGCCGCGAGCTGATCAGCGTGGATTGGCAAGGCCATTTGTTCGACTGCGATTTCAACCAGATGCTGGGCCTGCCGGCCCGCCTGAACGGTACGCCGCGACCGCACCTGCGCGACCTGCTCGAACACGATCCGGCGAACGCGCCGGTGCGGGTGGCGGATCACTGCTACGGCTGCACCGCCGGCCAGGGCAGCAGTTGCGGCGGCGCGCTGGATGACGCCAGACCAACTCAAATGGCGTGCGCGGCATGAAGAAATCCGCTCTGCTGCTGCTCATCGCAGCCCTCGTCGTCGCTTTTTTTGCGCTCGATCTGGGCCGTTTCCTGACCCTGGAGGCGCTCAAGTCCAGCCAGGCCGCCTTTGCCGCCTGGTTCGATACGTCGCCCTGGCTGGTGGCTGGCGCGTATTTCCTGATCTACGTCGCGGTGACTGGCTTGTCCTTGCCGGGGGCGACGGTGATGACGCTGGCCGGCGGTGCGTTTTTCGGGCTGTGGACCGGTCTGCTGCTGGTCTCGTTCGCGTCCAGCATCGGTGCCACGCTGGCGTTTCTGGCCTCCCGTTTCCTGCTGCGCGACTGGGTGCAAAACCGCTTCGGCAGCCGCCTTGCCGCAATCAACGCCGGCATGGCGAAGGATGGCGCGTTCTATCTGTTTACCTTGCGACTGGTGCCGGTGTTTCCGTTCTTCATCATCAATCTGCTGCTGGGCCTGACCCCGATCAAGACGCGTACGTTCTACTGGGTCAGCCAGCTCGGCATGCTGGCCGGCACGGCGGTCTACGTGAACGCCGGCACGCAGTTGGCGCAACTCGACAGCCTGTCCGGCATTCTGTCGCCGGGGTTGCTCGGCTCGTTCGCGTTGCTCGGCCTGTTTCCGTTGCTGGCGAAGCAGCTGATCGGCTTGATGCAGGCGCGCAAGGTCTACGGCGGCTGGCAGAAGCCGGCGCGCTTCGAGCGCAATCTGGTGGTGATCGGCGCCGGCGCCGGCGGCCTGGTCAGCGCCTACATCGCCGCCGCAGTGAAGGCCAAGGTGACGCTGATCGAAGGCCACAAGATGGGCGGCGATTGCCTCAACTATGGCTGCGTGCCGTCGAAGGCGCTGATCCGTAGCGCCCGTTTCATGAAGACGGTGCGCGAAGCCGCAGCGCTAGGCATCGCGAACGCCCGCGCCGAGGCCGATTTCAGCCGGATCATGGCGCGCGTGCACAACGTGGTGCGCCAGGTCGAGCCGCATGATTCGGTCGAGCGTTACAGCAAGCTCGGCGTTGAAGTGATCCAGGGTCATGCCCGCATCGTCTCGCCGTGGACGGTGGAAGTGACGTCCGAAACAGGCGGTGTGGCAAGCAAACAAACCCTGAGCACGCGCGCCATCGTCATCGCCACCGGCGCCAGCCCGATCATCCCGAGCATTCCCGGCATCGAAGCGGTGCGCCATGTCACCTCGGACACGATCTGGTCGCTGACCGAAAAACCCGAACGCCTGCTCGTGCTGGGCGGCGGGCCCATCGGCTGCGAGCTGGCCCAGGCTTTCGCCGGCATCGGCTGCCAGGTCACGCTGCTGGCGCGCTCCGGCATCATGGGCAAGGAAGACGCCGATGCGGTGGCGCTGGTCGAAGCCGGACTCGCCGCCGACGGCGTGCAGTTGCTGAAAGGCCTCGACACGGTGCGTTGCGAGCTCGTCGACGGCGAGCAACGACTGATCGTGTCGCAAAACGGCGCGGAACAGGCACTGCCGTTCGACGTGCTGCTCTGCGCCACCGGCCGCAAGGCGCGCGTCGCCGGCTTCGGCCTGGAGGAGCTCGGCATTCCGTTGACCCAAGCCGGCACCATCGAGGTCAACGACCGGCTGCAAACCCGCTACCCCAACATCTACGCCTGCGGCGATGTTGCCGGGCCGTTCCAGTTCACCCACACCGCCGCGCATCAGGCCTGGTATGCGGCGGTCAACGCGCTGTTTGCCGGCATCAAGACATTCAAGGCGGATTACCGGGTGATTCCCTGGGTCACCTTCACCAGTCCGGAAGTGGCGCGCGTCGGCCTGTCGGAAGCGGAAGCGAAGGCGCAGGGCATTGCCCATGAAGTCACCCGCTACGACCTCGACGAGCTCGACCGCGCCATCGCCGAAAGTGCGGCGCATGGCTTCGTCAAGGTGCTGACGCCGCCCGGCAAGGACACCATCCTGGGCGCGACCGTCGTCGGCGAACACGCCGGCGAACTGCTGGCCGAATTCACGCTGGCGATGCAGCACGGCCTCGGCCTGAACAAGATTCTCGCCACCATCCACCCGTACCCGACCTGGAGCGAAGCCGCCAAATACGCCGCCGGGGAGTGGAAACGCGCGCATGCGCCGAAGGCCGCGCTGGTCTGGCTGGAACGCCTGCATACCTGGAGACGCACATGAAAAGCCGGCGGTGTGTTTGACGAAGCGGACGCGATGAAACTCTCCCTGATCGTTCCCATGCTCGATGAAGCCCGCGGCATCGTCGCCACGCTGGCCGCGTTGCAACCTCTGCGCGCCGACGGCCATGAGCTGATCGTCGTGGACGGCGGCAGTCGCGACGCCAGCATCGCGCTGGCGCAACCCTATGCCGACCGGGTCATCGCCGCCCCGCGCGGCAGGGCGCGCCAGATGAATATCGGTGCGGCCGTGGCGCAAGGCGATGTGCTGTTGTTTCTGCATGCCGATACCCGTTTGCCGGAAGACGCCGCGTCCCGCATCCGGACCGCCTTGCGATCGCGCTTGTGGGGTCGCTTCGATGTCGATATCGAAGGCCGTCCCGGCATGCTGCGCGTGGTGGCCGAAGCGATGAATTGGCGCTCGCGTCTGACCGGCATCGCCACCGGCGATCAAGCCATCTTCGTCAGCCGCACGGCTTTCAGCGCCGTGGACGGCTTTCCCGAGCAGCCGCTGATGGAAGACATCGAACTCTCGAAGCGCCTGAAGAACCTCGGTCCGCCTGCCTGCCTGCGCGCGCGCGTGACCACTTCCGGACGGCGCTGGGAGGAGAACGGCGTCTGGCGCACGATTCTGCTGATGTGGCGATTGCGCTTCGACTATTGGTCGGGCGTATCGGCGCATCGGCTGGCGTCGCGCTATCGCCCTTCCATACGTGTTCGCCCGGCCAAGAGGAGAGCCCGATGAGCGCCACCCGCATTCTGGTGTTCGCCAAGGCGCCCATCCCCGGTCAGGTCAAAACCCGGCTCATTCCCGCTCTGGGCGCATTGGGCGCGGCGCAGTTGGCCCGCCAGTTGCTCGACCTCACGCTGGAGCGGTCATGCGCAGCCGACATCGGGCCGGTCGAGTTGTGCGCCAGCCCGGCCATCGCCAGTCCGGACTGGGCGGGTTACCTGCCGCCGCATGGCGTGGCGATCAGCGCTCAGGGCGAAGGCGATCTCGGCGCGCGCATGGCCCGCGCCAGCGAGCGGGCGTTGCTTCGGCACGAACGCGTGCTGCTGATCGGAACGGATTGCCCCGCCTTGTCGGCCCGGCGCCTGCGCGAGGCGGCGGCGGCGCTGGAGAGTCATGACGCCGTGCTGCATCCCGCGCTGGATGGCGGTTACCCATTGCTGGGCCTGCGCGTCTTCCACCCCGGTTTGTTCTCGGATATGCCCTGGAGCACTGCCGCCGTCGCCGAACTGACGCTGGCGCGCATGCAGGCGCAGAACTGGAGCGTATGGGTGGGCGATGTACTTGCGGATATCGACGAACCCACCGACCTCATTCATTTGCCCACAGCCGAATCGCCGGCAAGCCCCTAAATCCAGAGGAGAACACCATGCATGAATTCGTCAAAGACTATTACGGCCGCCAGTTGCAAAGTACGGCGGACCTGCGCACCTCCGCCTGCTGCGATGCCAGCCGGATGCCGGAATGGCTCAAACCGCTGCTGGCGCGCATCCATCCGGAAGTGACGGCGCGCTATTACGGCTGCGGCCTGGTCAGTCCGCCGCTGCTGGCAGGTTGCCGGGTGCTGGACCTGGGTTGCGGCTCCGGCCGCGATGTCTATGCCCTGGCCCAGATGGTCGGCGAGTCAGGCCAGGTGGTGGGCGTGGACATGACCGAGGAACAGCTGGCGGTGGCCGAACGGCATCGCGAACATCATCGACTCGCCTTCGGTTTTGACCGCGACAACGTCGATTTTCGTCTCGGCTACATCGAACATCTGGACCAGCTGGGGCTGGAGGACGCCAGCTTCGACGCGGTGGTGTCGAACTGCGTGGTGAACCTGTCCCCGGACAAGGATGCCGTGCTGCGCCAGGTACATCGCCTGCTCAAGCCCGGCGGCGAGTTCTATTTCTCCGATGTCTACGCCGACCGTCGAGTGCCTTCGACGCTGCGCAACGATCCGGTACTGTATGGCGAATGCCTGGGCGGCGCGCTGTACTGGAACGACTTCCAGCATCTGGCGCGGCGCCAGGGTTTCACCGACCCACGCCTGGTGGAGGACAGGCCGATCGCCGTGACCGACCCGGCGCTGGCGGCACTCACCCAGGGCATCGGCTTCCATTCCGCCACCTATCGGCTGTTCAAGCTGGATGGCCTGGAGCCGGACTGCGAGGACTACGGCCAGGCGGTGATCTACCGGGGCGGCATCGTCGGACACGAACGCAGCTTCACGTTGGATAAACATCACATCATCGAAGCCGGGCGCGTCTTCCCGGTGTGCGGCAATACCTGGCGCATGCTGAGCGACAGTCGGTTTGAGCGGCACTTCGAGTTCATCGGCGATTTCAGCCGGCATTTCGGCCTGTTCGCCGGCTGTGGCGGAGGGTTGCCGTTCGACACCGAAAATTCGGGCGCGGCTGCAGGCTGTTGCTGAGTCGGTACCTGGTCGGGATTTTCACGCCAGGCTCGCCCCTGGCCGACTATTGGCTTCTAACCCGCTCGGCAATCTCTTCGGAAAACTCCTGCAGCCCTTCTCTTGCCACGCCGATCTCTTCCAGGGTCCTGGTTTCGTGCGCGGCCCAGTCGCGATCTTCGATGGATGTCTGCATGGTGTAGATATGCAGTGCGGTTTTCAGGATGGCGACCAGGGTCGCCGACTTGTGGTCGACGTTGATCGGATCGTGATGCCAGCGCACGGCCTGGCAGACATAGTCGGGCAGCTTCCAGTGGCGGGCGGCCAGGTAACCGACTACCGCGTGGTCGGTATCGAAACGGTCATCTTCGGCGGGGACATCGGGCCAGACGTGGCCTTGCGCAGTGATGAAGGCGTATTCATATTTCTCGATGTGCTGGACCAGGATCGGCACGCCGCAGTCGACGAACAGCGCGGCAATTTGCGCATGTTCGGGAAACAGATTGCAGACCGAACGTTGTTTCCACGCGATGGCCGAGGCGTAACGCGCCACTTCGTTGGCGCGATCCCAGAACCACGGGAAAAAGCGGGATTCGCCGTAGATCGCGCTTTCCAGCGACAAGCCCTTGACCAGGTCGGCGACCGTCCGGAGGCCGACCAGGGAGATGGCCTGATCGACGGTTTCCGGCGGCTGGCGCAAGCCGTACATCGGTCTGGCCAGCGTGCGGTAGAGGCTTGCGGTGATGCCCGGATCGCTCTGCACGACCTGACCGATGTCCTTCATGCTTGCATCGGCGTCGTTCAATAGCCGGTTGAGTTCGTCCAGCAGAGGCGGCGGCGACGGAATGCGTACAGCCATCTTCAAAGCGGGGTCGGTGAATTCCTGGTGGGGGGTGTGCGGTGTCATGTGATTGCAGCCTATGTTCAACACCGTGGTCCGACTGATCGGGGCCCTGACGGTGGTGGCGGAAGCCTACACCATCGAGTCGCGGTGCGGGTCATCCCGCTGCCGGCGCGGTCGCGCCGGGCTGGGAGCGCCGGCGTCCCGCCGGCTGGCCGGCTGGAAGCCG
>JASJPK010000046.1:0-8998 GCA_031426735.1 Hydrogenophilaceae bacterium
ACCTGTACAAGCACACGCAGATGCAGGACACCTTCGGCATGAACATGGTGGCCATTCTCGACGGCCAGCCGCGTTTGCTGAACCTGAAGCAGATCCTCGAAGCCTTCCTGCGTCACCGCCGCGAAGTCATTACCCGGCGCACGCAGTTCGAACTGAAGAAGGCGCGCGATCGCGGTCATATCCTGGAAGGCCTCGCCGTCGCGCTGGCCAACGTCGATGAAATCATCGCGCTGATCAAGTCTTCGGCGACGCCGCCGGAAGCCAAGGCGGCGCTGCTGTCGAAGCCGTGGCGCTCGACCGTGGTGGCGGAAATGGTGCAACGCGCGGCAGGCGATGCGGCGGCCGTCGACGCTTTCCGTCCGCAAAATCTGGCACCCGAATTCGGTTTGCACGCACAGGGCTACTTTTTGACCGAAGTGCAGGCCCAGGCGATCCTGGATTTGCGCCTGCAACGCCTGACCGGCCTGGAACAGGACAAGATCGTCGGCGAGTATGGCGAGGTCATGCTGCGCATCGCGGACCTGCTGAACATCCTCGACACGCCGGAACGCGTCACCGAAATCATCGCCACCGAACTGGGCGAGATCAAAGCCGCGTTCGGCGACAAGCGTCGTTCCGAAATCATCGCCTACGCGGGTGACATTTCGCTGGAAGACCTGATCACGCCGCAGGACATGGTGGTCACGCTGTCCAACACCGGTTACATGAAGGCGCAACCGCTCGACGAATACCGCACCCAGAAACGCGGCGGCCGCGGCAAGCAGGCCACCGGTACCAAGGATGAGGACTTCATCGAGAAGCTGTTCATCGCCAACACGCACGACTACATCCTCTGCTTCACCGACCGCGGCCGCATGTTCTGGCTCAAGGTGTATGAGGTTCCCCAAGGCGGCCGTGGCGCGCGTGGCAAGCCGATCATCAACCTGCTCAAGATGGAGCCGGACGAGAAGGTCAACGCCATCCTGCCGGTCAAGGAATTCGACGAGAACCACTTCATCTTCATGGCGACCTCGTCCGGCATCGTCAAGAAAACCCCGCTGACCGATTTCTCGCGTCCGCGCAGCGCCGGCATCATCGCGGTCAACCTGGACGAGGGCGACTATCTGGTCGGCGTCGCCATCACCAACGGCCAGAACGACGTCATGCTGTTCTCCGACGAAGGCAAGGCCAACCGCTTCGACGAAAACGATGTGCGTACCGTCGGCCGCAACGCGCGTGGCGTGCGCGGCATCCGGCTGGCCGGCGATTCACGCGTGATCGCGCTGCTGGTCGCCGACAACGACGAACAGAGCGTACTGACCGCCACCGAAAACGGCTTCGGCAAGCGCACCCCGGTCGGCGAATACACCCGCCACGGCCGTGGCGGCCAGGGCCTCATCGCGATCTCGACTTCGGCGCGCAACGGCAAGGTGGTCGCCGCGACCTTGGTCGACGAAACCGACGAAGTCATGCTGATTACCACTGGTGGCGTGCTGATCCGTACCCGCGTCAGCGAAATCCGTTCGCTCGGCCGCTCGACGCAGGGCGTTACGCTGATCAACCTGGATGCCGGCGAAAAGCTGTCCGGCCTGCAGCGCGTGGCGGATACGGATAACGAGCTGGATGTGGAAGGCGAAGCGGGCGACACGACGGATAACGCAGCCGATAACGCAACCGATGCGGAGCCGAACGAGGAATAGTCTTAACGTGCAACAACCCGGCCTGGTAGGAGCGCGAATGGCGAAGATGTTTGCAGCGCGCGATTCGGCCCGCAAGCGGGCCTCCTACATGATGTGGAATGCAATTGATCGTTAGCGCCAACTTTCACTTGGAGCCCTCGAATGTCTACCGCCATCCTGTTCTACGGCCCGGCCCTGATCCTGCTGGTCTATGCCGTGTTCGTCTACAACGGCCTGGTGCAGATCAAGCACAACGTTGCCAAGGCCTGGTCGAATATCGACGTGCTGCTCAAGCAACGGCATGACGAACTGCCCAAGCTGATTGAAACCTGCAAGCAATACAAACAGTTCGAACAGGACACGCTGCGCCAAGTCACCGAGGCGCGCAGCCGCGTGCAACAGGCCGGTGCCGTCGGCGACATTCCCGCGCTGGGCCTGGCGGAAAGCGCGTTGCGCATGGGGCTGGGGCAGATTTTCGCGGTGGCGGAGGCCTACCCGGAACTGCGCGCCAACGAACATTTCGCGCAGTTGATGGCGCGCATCAGCGGCCTGGAAGACGCCATCGCCGACCGCCGCGAGCTGTACAACGAACACGTCAACATCAACAACGCCCGCATCGAGCAGTTTCCCGATGTCTTCGTCGCCCATCTGTTCAGCTTCGGCGCTAAGCCCCTGCTGACCTTCAGCGCGGCGGACAAGAAGGACGTCGACGTCAAGGCGCTGTTCAGCTGAGCGTCATGCCGCGCTGGCTGGCGCAGCGTCATCGGCAGACGCTGCCTTTGTTCCTGCAAGCCATGCTGCTTGGCATGGCCCTTTCAGTCGAGTCAGCGCAAGTCTGGCTCGTCGTCTTTGTCGCCGCGGCGCTGATCAATCTCTGGGCCTGGATCGTGGCGCTGGGCTGGCAGCGTGCCATTGCCGATACGCCGACCTCGCGCGTCGCCTCGGCCGCGCAAGGTTTTGTCGAACTGGTCGGCGTCGGCCAGCCGCTGGCGGATACGCAGCTGCTCAGTCCGATTACCCAGTTGCCCTGCCTGTGGTATCGCTACACCGTCGAGCGGCGCGAAAACGGCGAATGGCGGCAGACGGAGCAAGGCGAAAGCGATCTGCCATTCAGTCTCGACGATGGATCCGGCCACTGCGAAATCGACCCCGCCGGCGCGCAGATTCTGACGACGCACGATGAAACCCGCACGCAGGGCGACGAACGCCATACCGAATACGTCCTGCTCAAAGGCGACCGGCTCTACGCACTGGGCGACTTCGTCAGTTTCAATGGCGCCCAGACCGTGCTCAATAGCCGCCTCGATGTAGGCGATCTGCTGGCCGAATGGAAAGCCGATCAGGCCGATCTGCACCGGCGCTTCGACCTTGACCGCGATGACGCCATCGACGAACAGGAATGGCTAGCAGCGCGGCAAGCCGCCGAACTTGAAGTGGAGCGGCGCCACCGGGAAATCCGCAAGCAACCGACGCAACACCGTCTGCAAAAGCCGGGCTCGCGCAAGCCCTACCTGATCGCCAATTACCCACCGGAAAAGCTGGGCCGGCGCTACGCCTGGTTCAGCGCGCTGTTTCTGACGTTGTTGCTGGCGAGTCTGTTCGGCATAGGCTGGGCGATGCGACTGCCGGCTTAGCGATTGCGCACGCCGGCGGGGTTTTCCTGGGGTTTTCTCCGGGTGAAGTTGCAGGCTTTGCCGCATTGATGGTCTCGATTGTGGCGTGCAAACGTCTCACCATGGCGCGCCGCTTGGGCGAAACGACAAAAGGAGACCGTTTCATGCACACCTCCCCCCTCGGTTTATCGAACGTCAAAGTCGTCGCGCTGGGCGTGACGGATCTCGAGCGGGCGCGCCGTTTCTATGGCGAGACCCTGGGGCTGGAGCCCGCTTACGAAGCCGGCGTGCAGGTCGGCTTTTATCTCGGCGATACGCTGTTGATGTTGAAATCGGATGGTTCCCTCGAACCCACCGATAGCCCGAATCCTCGAGTCACCTTCGAGACCGTGGATGCCGTGCGCACCGAACAAGAGTTGCGCGCTCACGACATTCTCATTCCGGATCGCGTCGCGCCTTACGACGATTATCTGGTCGGTAGTTTTCTCGACAGCGAGGGCAATAAGCTGTGGTTCTGTTCCGAGGCTACGGAGGCCTGAAGCGACGTTATTTCGGCCGCCAGCGCTTCAGCAGCAAGGTGTTGCCGACCACCGAAACGGAAGACAGCGCCATCGCCGCACCGGCGATCACCGGGTTGAGCAGGCCGGCGGCGGCGAGCGGCAGGGCGAGCACGTTGTAGAAGAAGGCGAGGAACAGGTTCTGGCGGATCTTGCGCATCACCGCGCGGGACAGTTCGACGGCGTCGGCGACGCTGTTCAGGTCGGAACGCATCAGCGTGATGTCGGCCGCTTCCAGTGCGATGTCTGAACCGCTGGCCATGCCGAAGCTGATATCGGCGCTGGCCAGTGCGGGGGCGTCGTTGACGCCGTCACCCGCCATGCCGACGACCTGGCCGGCGGTTTTCAACGACGCCACGGCGGCGGCTTTTTCCTGCGGTTTGACGCGTGCGCGCCAGTCCTTGATGCCGGCTTCCCCGGCGATGGCTTGGGCCGCATCCGGGTGATCGCCGGTCAGCATGACGCATTCGATGCCGAGTTTTTGCAGGCGGGCGATGGCGTCCCTGGACGTGGTGCGCAGACGGTCGGCGCAGGCGAGGCGGCCGAGCATTCCAGTGGCATCGGCGAGCACGACCCAAGTGGCGGCGGCATGGTCGCCGGCTGCCGGGATCGTGCCGTCCTGCAACCATTCCGACGTGCCCAGTCGCAACGCACGCCCTTCTACCGATCCCGTCACGCCCTGGCCAGCCACGTTCTCGAAACCTTCGACCGCCGGATACGCGATGCCGCGCGCTTGCGCCGCTGCCAGCACGGCGCTGGCGAGCGGATGCGTGCTGCCTTGCTCCAGTGCCGCGGCTAGCCGCAGCAATTCGTTTTCGTCGATGCCTGGCGCCGGTTGCAGCGCCACCAGCGCCATACGGCCTTCGGTCAGGGTGCCGGTCTTGTCCAGCGCCAGCAGCGACAGTTTTTCCGCACGTTCCAGCGCTTCCGCGGTCCGCACCAGGATGCCCAGTTGCGCGCCTCGGCCGAGGCCGACCATGACCGCGGTCGGCGTCGCCAGGCCGAGCGCGCAGGGGCAGGCGATGACCAGTACGGCGACGGCGGGGATCAGGCTTTCGGTGAAATCGCTGCTGTAGAACCACCAGCCCAGGAAAGTCAGCGTGGCAATGACGATGACGGCGGGCACGAAAATGCCGGAAATCTGATCGGCCAGTTTCTGGATCGGCGCTTTCGAGCCCTGCGCGGCTTCGGTCAGGCGCACGATTTCCATCAACTGGGTCTGTGCGCCGACGCTTTCCGCCTGCACGCGCAAGAGGCCGTCGAGATTCTGGCTGCCGGCATGGACGCGGTCGCCGGCGCGTTTGACGACCGGCAGGCTCTCGCCGGTGAGCAGGCTTTCGTCGAGGCTGGAGACGCCGTCGATGACCAGGCCGTCGACCGGGATACGTTCGCCGGCGCGGATGCGCACGACATCGCCGATGCGCAGACGCGCGGTTTCGGTTTCGATGACCTCGCCGCCTTTTTCCACCCAGGCGCTGCGCGGTTGCAGGCCGATCAATTGTTCGATGGCGGTGGAGGTGCGCGACTTGGCGCGCGCTTCCAGCAGCTTGCCGAGGCGGACCAGCGTCACCACGGCGGCGCTGGCTTCGAAATAGACATGACCGCCAAGATCGAACAGCAGCACCGCGACACTGAACAAATAAGCGGCGCTGGTGCCCAGCACGACCAGCACATCCATGTTGGCGCCGCCGCCGCGCAGGCTGTTCCAGGCGCCGCTGTAGAAGCGCTTGCCGGCCCAGAACTGCACCGGCGTGGCGAGCAGCCATTGCAGCCAGCCCGGCATCCACTCGACATGATGGGCGCCGGCCAGCATCGGCACCATCTGCGCCAGCAAGGGCAGGGTGAACAGCGCCGAAATCAGGAAGACGCGCATTTCGCTGCGATATTCCGCCGCCTTGCGCGCCTTCGTCTCGGCGCGGCTGGCTTCGGTGATCGGCGCGGCGCCGAAGCCGGCTTTGGCGACGGCCGCCAGCACCTGGTCCGGGCTTGCGACGCCCGGCGTGTAGCGCAGCCGCGCCTTCTCGGCGGCCAGGTTGACGCGCGCTTCGACGCCGGGCAGGCGATTCAGCACTTTCTCCAGCCGCGTCGAGCAGGCCGCGCAGGTCATGCCGGAGATGGCCAGGTCGAGCGTCTGATCCGGCACGCTGAAGCCGGTTTTTCCGATTTGTTCGAGCAGGGCGGTGGGCTGGATGCGCGCCGGATCGAATTCGACGCGGGCGGTTTCCGTGCTCAGGTTCACGTTAGCGGTGACGCCGTCGAGCTTGTTCAGATTTTTTTCCAGGCGCGCCGAGCAGGCCGCGCAGGTCATGCCGGCGATGGGGAGTTCGAGGGTTCGTCGCGTCGTATCTGTCATGCCGGCAAGGTACAGTTTTCCAGACCGGGGTCGCAAGCGTCGTAGAACTTATCGCGCCTTGCCCGCGCCATCGGGCGTCCCGGATAATGGCCGCGTCCAATCTCCGCGGAAATAAACATGGAACAACAAACTGCGCCAGATTTCACGCTGCCCGAGACTGGCGGTATGACTTTCAATTTGAGCGAATACAAAGGACGCGGCGTCGTTCTTTATTTCTACCCCAAGGACAACACGCCCGGCTGCACAACGGAAGGTCAGGATTTCAGCGCGCTGCATGCGCAGTTCCAGGCCCTGGGCTGGGATGTGTTCGGTATTTCGCGCGACAGCCTGAAGGCGCACGAGAACTTCAAAGCCAAGTTCGCATTCCCGTTCCAGTTGCTGGCCGATGTCGACGAACGGGTGTGCGAGTTGTACGGCGTCATGAAACTGAAAAACATGTATGGCAAACAGGTTCGGGGCATCGAACGCAGCACCTTTGCCATTACGCCAGACGGCCGGATTGCGCGGGCCTGGCGCGGGGTGAAAGTGCCCAATCATGCCCAGGAAGTTCTGACTTTCGTGAGTTCCCTGTAATCCTTTTCGGAGAGATCCTGATGGCGCGCAAATCCAGCAAGAAGCCGACCAAGCTGTTTGTTCTCGATACCAACGTCATGTTGCACGACCCGACCTGCTTGTACCGCTTCCAGGAACACGACATCTATCTGCCGATGGCGACGCTGGAGGAACTCGATCACAACAAGAAAGGCATGACCGAAGTGGCGCGCAATGCGCGGCAGGTCACCCGCTTCCTCGATGAAATCGTCAGCTCGTCGGAAATGCACATCCAGGATGGCGCACCGCTCTCCGAACACAGCCACAAGGCCGCGACCGGCCGTTTGTTCCTGCAGACGCATCCGATCACCAGCGATGTCACCTCGATCCTGCCGTTCAGCAAGGTCGACAACCAGATTCTCGGCGTGGTGGCGTTCCTCAAGGCGCAGCAGCCGGAGCGACAGGTCATTCTGGTGTCGAAAGACATCAATATGCGCATCAAGGCGCGTGCCCTGGAGATTCCGGCCGAGGATTACTTCAATGACAAGGTACTGGAAGACACCGACCTGCTCTACGCCGGTGTTCTGGAATTGCCCGCCGATTTCTGGGACAAGCATGCCAAGGGCATGGAGTCCTGGCAGCGCGATGGGCGTTCCTACTATCGTGTCACCGGGCCGTTGTGCGCTTCGCTGCTGGTCAATCAGTTCGTCTGGCAGGAAGGCCCGAATCCGTTCCAGGCCAAGGTGGTCGAGATCGCCGGCAAGACCGCGACATTGGAGACCGTGAGGGATTTCAGTCATCAGAAGAACAATGTCTGGGGCATCACCGCGCGCAACCGCGAACAGAACTTCGCGCTCAATGTGTTGATGGACCCGGAGATCGATTTCGTCTCCCTGTTGGGTCAGGCCGGCACTGGCAAGACCTTGTTGACCCTGGCCGCCGGGCTGACCCAGATCCTGGAAAGCAAGACCTACAGTGAAATCATCATGACCCGCGTCACCGTGCCGGTGGGCGAGGACATCGGCTTCCTGCCCGGCACCGAAGAGGAAAAGATGACGCCGTGGATGGGCGCGCTGGAAGACAACCTCGATGTGCTCAACAAGACCGACGAGGAGGCCGGCGAATGGGGCAGGGCGGCGACGCAGGATCTGATCCGTTCGCGCATCAAGGTGAAGTCGCTCAACTTCATGCGCGGACGCACCTTCATCAACAAATTCCTGATCATCGACGAGGCGCAGAACCTGACCTCGAAGCAGATGAAGACCTTGATCACCCGCGCCGGCCCCGGCACCAAGGTGGTCTGTCTGGGTAATATTGCGCAGATCGATACCCCTTATCTGACCGAGGGTAGTTCGGGTATTACCTACGTGGTCGATCGCTTCAAAGGTTGGGAACATGGTGGCCATATCACGCTGGCGCGCGGCGAACGCTCGCGCCTGGCGGATTACGCTGCAGGGATTTTGTAATCTCTTCTGGGGCGTTTCGGGCAAGCAAGGGCCAGGCGTTTCCCGCCGAATGCGAGAATCCGCGCCATGCGGCAGCAAATTATGGCCTGATGTTTGCTTGAGTTAGACCGCAATAGCCCCGGATAATGCGGGGTAATTTAACAATGAAATATTCCGGCCATATGGCTTGGATACGATCAACGGCTTTTGAAAACGTACAGAGGAATTGAAATGCAAACGATGCACCGGATTGGCTTGAGCGCGCTGACATTGGCCATGGCTTTGGTCCTGGCGGGCTGTGGCGACAAGAAGGAAGGCGGGGAAAAGGCGGCAACCCAGGTCGCGGCGAAAGTGAACAGCGACGAAATCACGGTGCATCAGCTCAATTTCGAATTGTCCAAAATGGGCAACCTCAGCCCGGAACAGGCCAAGCAGGCCGCGAATCAAGTGCTGAAGTCGATGGTCGATCAGCAGCTTCTGGTGCAGAAAGCCGTCGAAGAAAAAGTCGATCGCGATCCGCAGGTCGTGCAGACCCTGGAAGCCGCGCGCCGCCAGGTTCTGGCGCAGGCGTTGATTCAGAAGCTGACCGCCAATCAGGCCAAACCCAGCGATACCGAGTTGGCCGATTACTATGCGAAGCACCCGGCCCTGTTCGCTGAACGCCGCATCTATCGTTTGCAGGAAATCAACGTCCAGGTCACGCCGGCCAATGTCGATGCGGTCAAGGCTCAACTGCAGCAGACCAAGAATCTGGGCGATTTCGCCAATTGGCTGAAGGCGCAGAACATCCCGGCGCGGGCTGGCCAATCCACCAAAACCGCCGAACAGTTGCCGCTCGAAC
>JASJPK010000047.1:0-2101 GCA_031426735.1 Hydrogenophilaceae bacterium
AGGGTTACGGCGAAACCCAGCCGATCGCCGACAACGACAGCGTCGACGGCCGCCTGAAGAATCGACGGGTGGAGCTGCGCAGCCAGAACTGAGCGGTAAGCGGGAATGAAAAAAGGCCACGTTCGCGTGGCCTTTTTTCATTTGTAGGATGGGCAAAGCGCAGCGGATGCCTAAGCGGCTGCGCTTCAGACCTTGTAGCCCACGTGCAGGGCGACGACGCCGACGGTCATGTTGAAGTAGTCGACGCGCTGGAAGCCGACCGATTCCATCATGCCTTTCAGCGTTTCCTGATCCGGGTGCATGCGGATCGACTCGGCCAGGTAGCGATAGCTTTCCGCGTCCTTGGTGACCAGTTCGCCCATGCGCGGCAGCATCTGGAACGAATAGAGGTCATACAGCGGCGCCAGCGGTTTCCACACCTTGGAAAACTCCAGCACCATCAGCTTGCCGCCAGGCTTCAGCACGCGCCGCATTTCGGCCAGCGCGACATCCTTGTGCGTCATGTTGCGCAGGCCGAAGGCGACGGTGACCAGGTCGAAGTAATCGCTCGGGAACGGCAGTTTTTCCGCGTCGCACTGCGCCACCGGCAACATCAGGCCTTTGTCCATCATGCGATCGCGGCCGACGCCGAGCATCGAACCGTTGATGTCGGTCAGCCAGACTTCACCAGTCGGGCCGGCTTCCTGTGCCAGCAAACGCGCAATGTCGCCGGTGCCGCCGGCGATATCGAGCACCTTGTGACCGGGGCGAATGCGCGCGTGCAAGGCCAGGAAGCGTTTCCAGACCCGGTGCAGGCCCATCGACATGAGGTCGTTCATCGCGTCGTAGCGGTTGGCGACGGAATGGAACACCTCGGCGACCTTGCGGGCTTTTTCTTCCTCGGCGACGGTCTTGAAGCCGAAATGGGTTTGTTTGTCGGACATATCAATGCGGCTTGAAGCCCTCCGGTGCGCCGACGCCTTCGCCGAAGAAGTATTTCTCGGCCTGTTCCATCAGGTATTTGCGATGCTGGGCATCGGCGAGATTGAGCCGATTTTCGTTGATGATCATGGTCTGTAGCTTGATCCAGCCCTGCCAGGCTTCCTTGGATACGTTCTCGAACACGCGCTTGCCGAGTTCGCCGGGCAACATCGGGAAATCCAAACCTTCGGCTTCGCGGCCGAGTTTTACGCACTGAACCATACGTGCCATTTGCTTGCTCCTGCTTGAGTTGATGAATGCGTGGGATGGTAGCCTTTGGGCGGGTTCGCGTCGAACCTGCCGACGTCACTCGCCGGCCATCTGCTTGTCGATACGTTTGGCGAACACCGTCATTTCCTTGGCGGCCTGGAGGTCGCCTTTGGCTTCGGCGGTGGCGATGCCCTGGCGATAGGTTTCGCGCGCCTCGGCCAGCAGACCGGCCTCGCTCAACGCTTTGCCGAGCAGCTTCCAGGCGGCGGAATAGTGCGGGTCGAACGCCAGCGCGGCTTGCAGATGCACGCGCGCAGCGTCCAGACGGCCTAGTTTCAGGCACTCGTTGCCGAGCGAATAACGCAGCAAGACGCTGTCCTTGCCCGAGGCCAACATTTTTTCGAAGGTTTCCAGTGTGTTCATGGCGATATCCGTGGGCAGAGATCGAAAGAATGGGGGCGAGTCGCGTCAGCGCAAGCCCGCGCTCAGGTCAGCGCACCGGCAAAACCCTGCTGGCGCCAGGCTTCGAATACCGTGACCGCGACGGCATTGGACAGGTTCAGACTGCGCTGGCCGGGCAGCATCGGCAGGCGCAGACGCGCATCGGCGGCGAAGTCGGCGAGCAGATCGGCGGGCAGACCGCGCGTTTCCGGCCCGAACACGAACACATCGCCCGGCTGAAAGGCGATTTCCGCGTAGGGACGCGACGCCTTGGTGGTGAAAGCAAAGCGGCGGCGGCCCGCGATGGCACGCAGCAATGCCGGCCAGTCGGGATGCACCAGCAACTCCGCATATTCGTGGTAATCCAGGCCGGCGCGACGCAATTGCTTGTCACTCAGATCAAACCCTAAGGGTTGTACCAGATGCAAGCGGCAGCCGGTATTGGCTGTGAGGCGGATCACATTGCCGGTATTCGGGGGGATTTCCGGTT
>JASJPK010000048.1:0-164464 GCA_031426735.1 Hydrogenophilaceae bacterium
CCTATTTCGCGCAGTTGCCGGTGTCGTAGGAGCGCCTTCCAAGGCGCGATTGTTCCGGGCTTCGCGCCTTGGAAGGCGCTCCTACGAGTGGTTTCGCCACGCACCAGGTGGGTGATGCAACAACAATCCCCTCATGTCTCTATCCACGCGGCTTTCGAGCGGTTTACACATGACCAACTGAGACCACCATGAAACGTAGAACCTTTCTCAAACGGATGTTGGGCAGCGGGTTGATGCTGGGGGCCGGCCTGGGCGGAACGAGCGTTGCGCGCGCGGCGGGTAATGGACGGGTGTTGGTGGTGGTGTTTTTGCGCGGTGGTTGGGATGGCCTGAATGTGGCGGTTCCATATGGCGAGGATGCGTATCACAGCCTGCGCCCGAGGATTCGTATTGCGCCGCCTTCTGCCGGCGATGCGAACTCGGCACTCGATCTGGATGGATTCTTCGGCTTTCCGCCGGCGATGGCGCCGATCCACGCTTTGTATCAGGAGGGCCGTGTGGCGGTGCTGCCGGCGGTGTTGTATCCGCACGCATCCCGCTCGCATTTCGAAGGGCAGGACATCGTAGAAGATGCGGCGATCACGCCAGCTTCCAGCGGTTGGCTGGCGCGGTATTTGGCGACTACGCCCGGCATCGGCGCGGCTCAACGTGTAATCAGCCTGACGGCGGGTGTTCCCCGTAGCTTGAATGGAGCCATGTCCGTACCGGCTTATTCGACTTTGAGCGGGCTGATGCTGGCGAATACGCAGCAGGATCGGGATATGTTGGGTGCCGTGATGGCGGCGGAATATGGCCGCACGCCTGCGCTGGGAAATGCCAGTGCGGCTGCGCTGCACAACGCGGCGAACCAGTTGCTTCCGGAAATGGGCGAGTTGACGACGATCAACTACTTGCCGGTGGAGGGCGGTGCGGTTTATCCGGCCAGCGCTTTCGGTACTCAGATGCGCCAGGCGGCGGCTTTGGTGAAGGCCAAGCCGGGGTTGGAGGTGATCACCCTGGACCTGGGCGGTTGGGATAGCCACCGCAGCCAGGGCGGCGGCCAGCCGACGGGTCAGATGGCTTTGCTGCTGAAGCAGTTCGCCGATTCGGTCGGGGCTTTTTTTAAGGATCTGAGCGGCTACGGAGACCGCGTCACGCTGCTGGCGACCAGCGAATTCGGCCGTACCGCCGCGGAAAACGGTAGTTACGGCACCGACCACGGCAATGCCACGACATGGCTGGCAATAGGGGCAGGCGTGCGCGGCGGTATTTACACCGGCACCGGTTGGCCTGGATTAGCGCCTGATCGACTTCACGAAGGCCGTTATCTGGCGCACACCATCGACTTTCGCAATGTGTATGCCGAATGCCTGAACCGGGTGTTGGGCTTGGCTGACCCCGGTCTGGTGATACCAGGGTATGGCGCGGGATCGGTGGGGTTTCTGGTTTGAGGATGCGGCGGCAGCGTAGGCGCGCCTTCCAAGGCGCGATTGATCGGGCGGCGGGCCGCGTACCACGTGGTGTGGCCGGGGATCGCGCCTTGGAAGGCGCTCCTACATTGGTTGCGTTTTGGTCGCTGGGGTGGGTGTGTTGGTTGTGCGAATGAATTCGCACCTATGCCAAGTTGTAGGGCGGGAATCCTTTCCCGCCGATCCACCGTCTGATTGTCTTTTGCATGAAGCGGCATAGATTCCTCGCCGCGAGGGGACGGCAGTGTAGGAGCGCCTTCCAAGGCGCGATTGATCGGGCGGCGAGGCCGCGTACCGTGTGGCGTGGCCGGGATCGCGCCTTGGAAGGCGCTCCTACATCGGGGTGCGAATAGATTTGCAACTGAGTTTCTGAATCGAAAAGCGCGATAAAGCGCGGGCAATCAGGGAGATAACATGCCAAACATTATTCACCACGGCGCTATCGATGGCGTGACGGGGTCTTGTCATCAGCTTCGTCTGGCCGAAGGGTGGTCTGTGCTGGTCGACTGCGGGATGTTCCAGGGCGCGGAAACGTCGACCGATGGCGCGGGTGACGGCAAGCTGGAGATTACATTTCCATTGCTCGGTGTGCGGGCGCTGGTGGTGACGCATGTGCATATCGATCATGTCGGTCGCATTCCGTATCTGATTGCGGCGGGGTTTCGCGGGCCGATCGTGTGCAGCGAGGCTTCGGCGCATTTGCTGCCGCTGGTACTGGAAGATGCGGTGAAGGTGGGGTTTACGCGCGATGCAGCGCTGATCGAGCGTTTTCTCTCGCTGGTACGCCAGTTGATCGTGGCGGTGCCCTACAAGCAGTGGCATCCGCTGTTTACCGAGCGCGATTCGTCCCTGCGGGTGAAGCTGCATCCAGCCGGGCATATCCTGGGTTCGGCTTATGCCGAATTCGATGCGCGCGAGGGTGCGACGAGCACGCGGCTGATCTTTTCCGGCGATCTGGGCGCGCCCTATACGCCGTTGCTGCCGGCGCCGGCCGCGCCTTACGGGGCGGATGTGCTGGTGCTGGAAAGTACCTATGGCGACCGCGTGCATGAGGATCGCCGCACGCGGCGTCTGCGTTTGCAGGCGATTGTGGAACACGCGCTGCGTAATCGCGGCACGTTGCTGATACCTGCCTTCAGCATCGGCCGCACGCAGGAGTTGCTGTATGAGCTGGAGCAGATCATCCATGCGCATGCTGGCCGCGAGGCTGCACCCGGCGTGGCGTGGCAGGATCTGGATATCGTCGTCGATTCGCCGCTGGCGGCGGATTTCACGGCGGGCTATAGCCAGTTGCGCGCGCATTGGGATGCCGAGGCGAAGCGCGTCGTTGCGGCGGGCCGGCATCCGCTGACCTTCGAGCAACTGACGACCATCGACGACCACGCGACGCATCTGCGCACGGTGGCCTATCTGGCCGGCAATGCGCGCCCGGCGATTGTGATTGCGGCAAGCGGCATGTGCGCCGGCGGGCGCATCGTCAATTATCTGAAGGCGATGCTGAACGATGCGCGCCACGATGTGCTGTTCATCGGCTATCAGGCAGCCGGCACGCCGGGACGGGCGATTCAGACGTATGGGCCGAAGGGCGGTTATGTCGATCTGGATGGCGAGCGCATCACAATCAAGGCCGCTATTCATATCCTGGGCGGCTTCTCCGCGCATGCGGACCGGAAGGATCTGCTGAATTTTGTCGGCCGCATGCGCCGCAAGCCGAGCGAGATTCGGCTGGTACATGGCGATGATGCGGCGAAGCAGAGTCTGGCCGCCGAATTGCGTAAGCGTTGGCCGGAAACGGCGGTGCTGGTGCCTTGATTGGGCAGAACAATCGCGCCTTGGAAGGCGCTCCTACAGCGTGGGTCGTTGGTCGGGAATTTCCTCGCCGCGAGGAGGTGGTCGGCAAGGGATTGGGTTTACGGCGGAGGCATCGTAGGATGCGCCTTCCAAGGCGCGATTGATCGGCGAGGCTGCGTACCGCGCGAGGTGACCGGGAATCGCGCCTTGGAAGGCGCTCCTACAGCTTGTTGGATCTGAAATAGGAAACGGCCTAGACATTGCTGTCTAAGCCGTTGTTCTTACTGGTGCGCCCGGCAGGATTCGAACCCACGACCCCCTGGTTCGTAGCCAGGTACTCTATCCAACTGAGCTACGGGCGCTGAAGAGGCGCGAATTATAAGGAAATCGCGCCGTTTGGCAAGGTGATTACTGCTATTTGCCTGAATCTGGCGGAGACGCAGGGATTCGAACCCTGGATCCAGGTTTTGCCCGGATGCACCCTTAGCAGGGGTGTGCCTTCGACCACTCGGCCACGTCTCCAACTCTTTTCAGCCGAGACCGAATCGAGAGGCGCGCAAGGATACCTGCGCGGGTTGACTAAAGCAACGCCAGAACGTGCTCAGGCGGTGACTTTATCGAGTTCAAACGCTTGGTGCAGGGCGCGCACGGCGAGTTCCATGTACTTGTCTTCGACGACAACGGAAATCTTGATTTCCGAAGTGGAGATCATCTGCAGGTTGATGTTTTCAGCTGCCAGGGTGCCGAACATCTTGCTGGCGACGCCGGCGTGGGTGCGCATGCCGATACCAACCAGGGAGATTTTGGCGATCTTGTCGTCGCCGATGACTTCGCGCGCGCCGATCTGGTCCTTGACCTTGTCGAGCACTTCCATCGCTTTCTTGAATTCGTTGCGATGCACGGTGAAGGTGAAGTCGGTGGTGTTATTGGCGCCGACGTTCTGCACGATCATGTCGACGTCGATGTTGGCATCGGCGACGGAGCCGAGAATGAGGGCGGCGATGCCGGGTTTGTCGGGCACGCCCTGGACGGTGAGCTTGGCTTCGTCACGGTTGAAGGCGATGCCGGAGATGATGGGTTGTTCCATGCTTTCTTCCTCGAAGGTGATCAGGGTGCCCTCGCCTTCATCCTGGAAGCTGGAGAGCACGCGCAATTTGACTTTGTATTTGCCGGCGAATTCGACCGAGCGGATCTGCAGCACTTTGGAACCCAGGCTGGCGAGTTCGAGCATTTCCTCGAACGTGATGGCGTCCAGCTTGCGGGCTTCCGGGACGATGCGCGGGTCGGTAGTGTAGACGCCGTCGACGTCGGTGTAGATCTGGCATTCGTCGGCCTTCAACGCGGCCGCGAGGGCGACGCCGGTGGTATCGGAACCGCCGCGTCCGAGCGTGGTGATGTTGCCGTTCTGGTCGACGCCCTGGAAGCCGGCGACGACGACGACATGGCCGCTGTCGAGGTCGGCGCGCAGTTTTTCCTCGTCGATGGAGAGAATGCGCGCTTTGGTGTGGGCGTCGTCGGTGACGATGCGGACCTGGGTGCCGGTATAGCTGCGGGCTTTCAGGCCGAGGTCTTTCAGCGCCATGGCGAGCAGAGCGATGGTGACCTGTTCGCCGGTGGAGATGAGGACGTCCATCTCGCGCGGGTCCGGTTCTTTCTGGATTTCATTGGCCAGGGCGATGAGTCGGTTGGTCTCGCCGGACATGGCGGAAAGTACGACCACGACTTGATGCCCGAGCATCTTGAATTTGGCGACGCGCTCCGCGACGTTGCGGATGCGTTCGATGGAGCCCACCGAGGTGCCGCCGTATTTCTGAACAATTAGCGCCATGATTTTGGGGGTTGCACGAAAAGCCGGAATTCTACAGGAGCCGGTCTTTGCGTCGCTATCTTGGCGGTGTCGTTGAAACTCTTCCAGTTCATCAGTAGTCTTACCCCCGTTTCCAACTGTATCGGAGTTTTTCGATGGCTAACCAATTCGACAATGTCGCGCGTATGGACGGTGCCTTGGGCGGCGCAACCAGCGTCGAGCAGGCCAACAAGGTTCTGCGCAATACCTACATGATGCTGGGCTTGACGATGATCCCGACGGTGATCGGGGCGTACATCGGCATGAGTCTGAATTTCGCTTTCGCGGCCGAGCATCCTTTCATGTTCACCATCGGCATGCTGGCAGTGATGATGGGGCTGTTCTTCGGCATTAATGCCACCAAAGATAGTGGTCTGGGCGTGGTTCTACTGCTGGCGCTGACTGGTTTCATGGGCGTCATGCTGGGGCCGATTCTGCAAGTGGCGCTGAATCTGAGTAATGGCGGTGAGATTGTCGGGCTGGCTGCGGGCGGCACCGGCGCGATCTTCCTGACCCTGGCCGGTATTGCGACGACGACCAAGAAGGATTTCAGCTTCCTCGGCAAATTCCTGATGGTGGGCATCGTTCTGCTGATTCTTGCTAGCCTGGCGAACATCTTTTTCCAGATTCCCGCCCTGGCGCTGACACTTTCCGCCGTGGCGATTCTGCTGTTCTCCGGTTTTCTGCTGTATGACGTGAGTCGTGTGGTGAACGGTGGCGAAACCAACTATGTGATGGCGACGCTGGCGATCTATCTCGACATCTACAACATCTTCGTCAACCTGCTGCAATTGCTGATGGCCTTCATGGGCGAGCGCGATTAAGCTGTTTTCGTGTGTTACGGGGCGGCTTGGGCCGCCCCTTTTCATTTGTCCGCGTACGTTCAGCGCCAACCCGAGCGCTGCAACAACGCCAGGTAGGAGGTCCGCTTGCGGGCCGAAATCCGGCGACCGAATCAAGTGATGTTCGCGCCGCGAGCGGCGCTCCTACCCTGTCTTTGCCCATGCCACTTACTTTTCCCCTTGTTTTAACCGCCGGCGAACCGGCCGGCATCGGCCCGGATCTGTGTGTGCTGCTGGCGCAATCGGCGCCGGCAGGGCGTGTGGTGATCCTGGCTGACCGTGACGTATTGGCTGCACGGGCGCTGCAACTGGGGCTGCCATTTGCCGTGCCGGACTATGCGCCGGGCGATGAAATGCCGTTGAGCGTGCTGCACATGCCGGTTGCAGCGCCGGTTGCGTCCGGCCAACTCGATGCGGCCAACGGGCCCTATGTGCTGGAAACCTTGCGGCGGGCAGTGGCCGGCTGCGTCAGCGGCGAGTTCGCCGGCATGGTGACCGGGCCGGTGCACAAGGGTGTGATCAACCAGGCCGGCATTCCGTTTACCGGCCATACCGAGTTTCTGGCGGAACTGACCGGCACGCCCCGCGTGGTGATGATGCTGGCCGGTGGCGGCATTCGCGTGGCGCTGGCGACGACGCATCTGCCATTGCGCGCGGTGGCGGATGCAATCACGCCGGAGAGTCTGCGGGAGACTTTGCGTATCCTGCATGCTGCGTTGCAGCGCGATTTCGGTATTGCCGAACCGCGCGTTCTGGTGGCCGGGCTGAACCCGCATGCCGGCGAGGGCGGTCATCTGGGGCATGAGGAGATCGAGGTGATCGAACCCGTTTTGCAACAGTTGCGCGGCGAAGGGATGCATCTGGTCGGCCCGCTGCCGGCCGATACGCTGTTCCAGAAGAAAAATCTGGAGACCGCCGACGCCGTGCTGGCGATGTATCACGATCAGGGCTTGCCGGTGCTGAAGCACGCGAGTTTCGGCGAGGGCGTCAACATCACGCTGGGGCTGCCGATCATTCGCACGTCGGTCGATCACGGTACCGCGCTCGATCTGGCGGGGACCGGTGCGGTCAACCCAGGCAGTTTGCGCGTGGCAATCGAGACGGCATGGGTGATGGCGGATTATCGGAGGGCGGCATGACTCCGGTTTCTTCGCGGCAAGCCTTGCCCAAGGCCAAGAAGGCGCTGGGCCAGCATTTTCTGGTGGATACGCATTACATCGCGCGTATCGTGTCGGCGATTCGGCCGGAAGCCGGCGACCGCATGGTCGAGATCGGTCCCGGTCCCGGCGCGCTGACGCGGCCGTTGCTGCAGACGCTGCCGCATCTGGATGTGGTGGAAGTGGACCGCGAGATGGTGGCGCGCCTGCAGTCCGAGTTTCCGGCCGAGCGCCTCAGCGTTCATTCGGTGGATGCACTGGTGTTCGACTTCGCCAGCCTGGGTCCGGCGCTGCGCGTGGTCGGCAATCTGCCCTACAACATTTCTTCGCCGCTGCTGTTTCATCTGGCCGCGAGCGCGGAATCCATCATCGACATGACCTTCATGTTGCAGAAGGAGGTGGTCGATCGCATGGCGGCCGCACCGGATACACCGGATTACGGCCGGCTCTCGGTGATGCTGCAATCGCGCTTCAAGGTGACCAAGTTGTTCACCGTGCCGCCAGGCGCGTTCCAGCCGCCGCCGAAGGTGGATTCGGCCATCGTGCGGCTGGTGCCGTTGGCGTTGGCGGCGGTGCCGTATCGCGATGCCAGGATATTTGCCGAGGTGGTGGCGCGCGCTTTCGGCCAGCGCCGCAAGACCTTGCGCAATACCTTGAAAGGCTGGGTGGACGAGGCGCTGTTCGCGGAACTGGGCATCGATCCACGTCGGCGCGGTGAGACTTTGTCGGTGGCCGAGTTCGCGGCGCTGGCGAATCGGCTGGAAGCGCGGCCGGCCGCTGCGGCCGGTTAAACTTGCACGCATGAGCGAATCCAACGCAGCCGCCGCCTGCTTCCATTGTGGCGAACCGGTGCCTGTCGGCGCCCAGTATTTCATCCTTTATCAAGGCGCCAACGAGCCGGCGTGCTGCATCGGCTGTCAGGCAGTAGCGCAGACCATCATCGATTCCGGCAATGCCGATTACTACCGGCTGCGCACCGATCTGCCGAAGACGGCGGAGGCCGCGCTGGAGGAGTTGAAGAACCTCAAGCTGTACGACCTGCCGGAAGTGCAGAGCAGCTTCGTCAAGAGCGAAGGCGCGGATGGCCAGACCCGCGAGGCGAACCTGATTCTGGAAGGCATCGTCTGCGCCGCCTGCGTCTGGCTCAACGAACGCCATCTGCATCAGTTGCCGGGCGTGCTGGCGGCGGATATCAACTTTTCGACGCACCGTGCGCGCGTGCGCTGGGATGACAGCCGCATCAAGCTTTCCGACATCCTGAAGAGCATTCAGGACATCGGCTATCTGGCCTATCCGTTCGACTCCGGCCGCCAGGAGGAACTGTTCCGCAAGGAGCGCAATACCGCGATTCGCCGCCTGGCCATCGCCGGCCTGGGCATGATGCAGGTGATGATGTATGCGGTGCCGGCCTATCTGGCGGGCGAGGGCACGATGACCAGCGACATCCAGGCGCTGATGCGTTTCGCCAGTTTGATGCTGACCACGCCGGTGGTGTTCTATTCCGCCTGGCCGTTCTTTCAGGGCGCCTGGCGCGATCTGAAACTGAAGCGGGCGGGGATGGATGTTCCCGTCGCGCTCGGCGTCGGTGCCGCTTATCTGGCCAGCATCTATGGCACCTTCTCCGGCAGCGAAGAGGTGTATTTCGATGCGGTGACCATGTTCGTGTTTTTCCTGCTCACCGGCCGCTTCCTCGAAATGAGCGCGCGCAAACGTTCAGCCGAGGCGGCGGAGAGTCTGATCAAGCTGATCCCGGCGGCGGCGATGCGTCTGCCGGGCTATCCGGTAACGCGCGATGAGGAAATCGTGGCGGCGGTCAAACTGGTGGCCGGCGACCATGTGCTGATCGGCCCGGGCGAGAGTTTTCCGGCCGATGGCAGCGTCGTGGAAGGCGCGTCCAGCGTCGACGAGTCGTTGCTGACCGGCGAGTCGCTGCCGGTTTCCAAGCATGCCGCCAGCATGGTGATCGGCGGCACCATCAATCTGGAAAGTCCGCTGGTGGTGCGGGTGGAGAAGGTGGGCGCCGATACGGTGCTGTCCGGCATCGTGCGTCTGCTCGATCGCGCGCTGGCTGAAAAGCCGCGCCTGGCCAAGATTGCCGACCGTGTCGCCGGCTGGTTTGTGTTCGTGTTGTTGCTGGTTGCGGCCAGCGTCGCCGGTATCTGGTACGTGGTCGATGCGTCGCGCGCGTTCTGGATCACCGTTTCAGTGCTGGTGGTGTCCTGCCCTTGCGCGCTGGCGCTGGCGACACCGGCGGCGCTGACGGCGGCGTTGGGGCGGCTGACCCGGCTGGGCTTGTTGTCCACCCGCGGCCATGCGCTGGAAACCCTGGCGCACGCGACGGATTTTGTTTTCGACAAGACCGGAACCTTGACCACGGGCAAATTCAGCTTGCTGGATATGGAAGTGCTGCGCACGGACCGGACGCAGGTGTTGGCGCTTGCCCATGCGCTGGAGCAAGGCGCGACGCATCCGCTGGCGGCGGCATTACGGGAAGCGGCGGGCGTTTCGACGTTGGCGGCGGACAACCTGAGCTATGTCCCGGGGCGCGGCGTCACCGGCCAGGTCGCGGGACGGACATATCGACTGGGCGCGCCGGAGTTTCTCGGCGCAGCACCGGCGCAAGGCCGCTTCCTGGTTGGCACTTCGCTGGTCGGCCTGGCCGACGATGCCGGCGTGCTGGCCTGGTTTGCGCTGGGCGATACACCGAGAGCGCAGGCGCATCAATTGATCGATGAGTTGAAGTCGCTCGGCGTTCGCTTGCACCTGTATTCCGGCGACCGCGCCGAAAACGTGCAGGCGATGGCGCGCGAACTCGGCATCGACGATGCGCATGGCGGCATGCTGCCGCAGGACAAGCTCGCCGCCGTGCGGGCCATGCAGCAAGGCGGCGCCATCGTCGCGATGACCGGCGACGGCGTCAACGACGCACCGGTACTGGCGCAGGCGCAAGTTTCCATCGCGGTCGATCAGGGGGCGGAAGCAGCACAGGCGGCGGCGGATATGGTGCTGTTGTCGAGCGAAATCGGCCGTCTCGCCGATGGCGTCCGGCTGGCGCGCAAGGCCCAGAGCGTGATTCGCCAGAATCTGGCTTGGTCGGTGTTTTATAATGCGTTGGCTATTCCGGCGGCTGCAATGGGGTATGTGACACCCTGGATGGCAGGCATTGGTATGTCGTTGTCTTCCCTGCTGGTGGTGCTCAACGCGATGCGTTTGGCGCGCATCGGCAAGACGTGAAGATGGCGCGCCATAAAGAATATTGATTGTCTCTATGCCCTAAGGCCCAATACCATGCCGCCACTCAATAAAGCCAGCCTATGGACATCCTGTATTTACTAATCCCGCTCAGCCTGGTTTTCGTCGCGGCCATCGCGCTTGTATTCCTGTGGGCAGTGAAAAGCGGGCAGTTCGAAGACATGGAGGGCCCTGCGCACCGTATCCTCATGGATGACGAGTTGCCCAAACCGAGTTCCAAGAGTTCGTCGTCAGACCAAGCAGAAGATGTACGTGTTCATTGACATATATCAAGTGTCTATTTAGGATTTGAATGTCGTTTATTCGGCGTTAGTTTTTCAACCCAGCCTGTAACGCTTAAGGAGACCCGTATGGAAGCAACATACAACTATAAGGTCGTCCGCCAATTCGCCATCATGACTGTCGTATGGGGAATTGTCGGGATGTTGGTGGGCGTCATTCTTGCCGCCCAACTCATCTGGCCCACACTAACCGAAGCTCTGGGGCCTCTGGCTCCCTATCTCTCATACGGGCGGATTCGTCCTTTGCATACCAACGCGGTTATTTTCGCCTTCGGTGGTTGCGCCTTGTTTGCCACTTCGCTGTACATCGTGCAGCGCACGTGCCAAGCCCGGTTGCTATCTGATGGTCTGGCATCCTTCGTGTTCTGGGGATGGCAACTGATCATCTTGCTGGCTGCGGTAACTCTGCCGATGGGCATCACCACCGGCAAGGAGTACGCCGAACTGGAATGGCCGATCGACTTGTTGATCGCGGTGGTATGGATCGGTTACGCAGTGCTGTTTTTCGGCACGATCATCAAGCGCAAGACCCAGCACATCTATGTGGCTAACTGGTTCTTCGGTGCTTACATCGTCACCATCACGCTGCTGCACGTCGTCAACAGCGCCGAGTTGCCCTGGATTCTGGGCGGCGCCGGTGTCTGGTGGAAGTCCTATTCCGCCTATGCCGGTGTGCATGACGCCATGGTGCAGTGGTGGTACGGCCATAACGCGGTCGGCTTCTTCCTGACCACGGCATTCCTGGGCATGATGTATTACTTCATCCCCAAGCAAGCCGGTCGCCCGATCTTCTCCTATCGTCTGTCCATCGTTCACTTCTGGGCGCTGAACTTCATCTACATGTGGGCCGGCCCGCACCATCTGCTTTACACCGCGCTGCCCGACTGGGCGCAGTCTCTCGGCATGGTGTTCTCGCTGATGCTGATCGCTCCCTCCTGGGGCGGCATGATGAACGGCATCATGACCCTGTCCGGCGCCTGGCATAAGCTGCGTACCGATCCGATCCTGAAGTTCCTGATCACCGCAATGTCCTTCTACGGCATGTCGACTTTCGAAGGTCCGATGATGTCCGTGAAGACCGTCAACGCGCTGTCCCACTACACCGAATGGACCGTTGGTCACGTCCACTCCGGTGCATTGGGCTGGGTGGCGATGATTTCGATCGGTTCCCTGTATCACCTCATCCCGCGCCTGTTCGGCCGTGAAGAGATGTACAGCGTCAAGATGATCAACACCCACTTCTGGATGTCCACCATCGGCGTCGTTCTGTATATCGCCGCATTGTGGATCGCCGGTGTCGCACAAGGCCTGATGTGGCGCGCGACCAACTCTGACGGCACGCTGACCTACAGCTTCGCCCAGTCGGTCAATGCCATGTATCCGTTCTATACCATTCGACTGATCGGCGGCGGCTTGTTCTTCGTCGGCATGTTGCTGATGGCATACAACGTGTGGAAGACCATCGCAGCGGGTAAAGCCGTCAACGATGCCCGCATCCCCGAAGCCGTTGCGGCCTAATGAACAAGGAGACTGAATATGTTTTCGCATAAGGCTCTAGAAAAGAACATCGGCTGGCTGATGGTGCTGACCTTCGTTGTCGTGTCCATCGGTGGTCTGGTCCAGATCGTGCCCCTGTTCTTCCAGAAATCGACGACTCAACCGGTTGAGGGCCTCAAGCCCTATACCGCGCTGGAATTGACCGGGCGCGATGTCTACATCCGCGAGGGCTGCTACAACTGCCATTCGCAGATGGTGCGTCCGTTCCGTGCCGAGACCGAGCGTTACGGCCACTTCTCCGTGGCCGGCGAGTTCGTCTACGACCGTCCGTTCCAGTGGGGTTCCAAGCGTACCGGTCCCGACTTGCATCGTGTCGGCGGCCGTTATTCCGATAACTGGCATTACACCCACATGATGAATCCGCGTGACGTGGTGCCCGAGTCGAATATGCCCGCTTACCCCTGGCTGGCTGACGCCGCAGCAGATGCCGACAATGTTCAGGCCAAGATGAAGACGCTGAATGTGGTTGGTCATGGCTACACGGACGAAGAAATTGCCGCCGCGCCGGAAATGTTGAAAGACAAATCCGAGATGGATGCGCTTATCGCCTATCTGCAAGTGCTGGGCACCCACGCACCCAAGGCCAAGTGATATGGATGCGGGCCTCCTCAGTTCTATCGTGACTGTCGTCTTCTTCATTTTGTTTATCGCCATCCTGGTATGGGCGTTTTACGGTGGCAACAAGAAGAAGTTTGAAGATGCCGGCAACCTCCCGTTTCAGGAAGATGCCGTTGAGGCCCGCAAACCAGATTGACTACGCGTCGATTTCAATAGTCGGTTCATTAGGAGAGACACATGATTGAAGGTTATGCAGTACCCGACTTCATCAGCGATTTCTGGCATTACTACATCGCTGCCATCACAGTCGCGGGCATTCTGTTTTCGCTCTGGTTGTTAAAGAGCCAGAGCGTCGTTAAACCGCTCGCCCCGGGCGAACAAGCCGAAGTGATGCATCCCACCTGGGATGGTGACTTACAGGAATTGAACAGCCCGCTGCCGCGCTGGTGGATGTGGATGTTCTACGGCCTGATCCTGTTCGGTATCGTTTACCTGGTCATTTACCCTGGTCTGGGTAAATTTGCAGGTACTTTGGGTTGGTCTTCCGCGCAGGAATGGCAAGACGAAAAGACCCGTGTCGATGCCGAGTTCGACAAGGTATTCCAGACTTTTGCCGGCAAGGATCTGATGGCGGTAGCTGCCGACCCCGACGCCAAGAAAATGGGCGAGCATCTGTTCCTGACCTACTGTTCTCAGTGTCACGGTTCCAGCGGCCAGGGCGCTAGCGGCTTCCCCGATCTGACGGATGGCAAGTGGCTGTTCGGCGGTGCGCCGGATGATGTCAAGGCCAGTATCGCCAACGGCCGCATTGCTGAAATGCCGGGTGGATTGGCGGGTGATGCACAGGGCGCCAAGGAAGTGGCCAACTATGTGCTGTCGCTTGGCGGCAAGCCGCATGACGCCGCGCTGGCCGCAACCGGCAAGGAAAAATTTGCCGCTTGCGCGGGTTGTCACGGCGAAGATGGCAAAGGCATGGCTGCTGCCGGATTCCCGAACCTGACCGACGATGCCTGGCAGTATGGCGGCACCGAAGCAGCGATCATCGAAAGCATCGTCAAGGGTCGCAAGGGCGGTATGCCTGCGCAACTCGAGTTGCTGGGTGAAAACAAGGTGCATCTGCTGTCGGCCTACGTCTGGGGTTTGGGTGGCGGTCAGCAACCGGCACCTGCCGCACCTGCCGTGCCTGAAGTGGCTCCGGTCGATGCAGCTGCTGCGGCTGCAGCACCTGCAGCACCTGCCGCGGCGCCTGCGCAGTAATCCGTTGTAAACACGGGGCTGGCCGTAAGGCCGGTCCCGGAAGCGAGCCGGTTTTTAAAAAGCCCGCTCGCTTCCGGGAAAACATAAATATCAACTGAGTTCAGTGTGCGTTTAGCCCGGATGTGCTCTATGACGCACGTGAACCATGGTAATTGCCGAAACCTGGCATTGAAGAGAGAGGCATCACGTGTCTGAGCAACATCACAACATACCAATCATCAAGGAAGCGCAAAGCGAGCAAGAGGTGTCGCTCTATGCTGTGCACGAGAAAATCTATCCACGTGCAGTTTCCGGTATTTTCAATTTCTGGCGTGTTGGGCTGGTTCTGTTTACCCAGATCATTTTCTACGGACTCCCTTGGCTCAACTGGAATGATCGACAAGCCGTGCTGTTCGATCTGGGCGCACGCAAATTCTATTTGTTCGACTGGGTGTTCTGGCCGCAGGACTTTGTCTGGCTGGCCGCAATATTGATCATTTCGGCGCTCGCCCTGTTCCTGTTTACCGCGGTTGCCGGACGTTTGTGGTGCGGTTATGCCTGTCCGCAGACGGTTTACACCCAACTGTTCATCTGGATCGAACGCTGGTTCGAGGGCGATCACAACAAGCAGAAAAAACTCAGCGAAGCGCCGTGGTCGGTCAACAAGGTGGTACGCCGTGGCGGCAAACACTTGGCTTGGGTTCTGCTGTCCCTCTGGACCGGGTTTACTTTTGTCGGTTACTACACCCCGATTCATCTGCTTGGGCATGAATTCCTGACCTGGACGCTGGGTCCGTGGGAAACCTTCTGGATATTCTTCTACGGCTTCGCCACCTGGGGTTTTGCCGGTGTCATGCGCGAACAGGTGTGCAAATACATGTGCCCCTATGCGCGCTTCCAGAGCGTCATGTTCGACCAGGACACCCTGATCATCACTTACGACTACCGTCGTGGCGAATCGCGCGGTGCGCGCAAGAAGGGCGTCGACTACAAGGCGGCAGGTCTGGGAGATTGCGTCGACTGTGGCATTTGCGTTCAGGTTTGCCCGACCGGTATCGATATCCGCAATGGTCTGCAATATATGTGTATCGGCTGCGCGGCCTGTGTCGATGCGTGTGATCAGGTCATGGAGAAGATGGATTATCCGAAGGGGCTGATCCGTTATTCGACGCAGAATGCGATCGACGGCAAGTACCCCGACAAAGATATCGCGAAGCACACTTTGCGTCCGCGTACGCTGGTTTACACCGTGCTTCTGTCCGGGATCTGCATTGCTTTCGTCTATACCCTGATCGGGCGTGTACCGCTGCGAACCGACGTCATCCGCGATCGACTGGTTCTTTCCCGTTTGGCGGATAACGGGCAGACGGAAAATCTGTACCGACTGCAAGTCATCAACATGGATGGACGCCAGCATCGCTACAGCATTTCTGCCAGTGGCATCGAAGGCATGAATCTGGTTTCCGGCAGTAGCGTGGAAATTCCGGCTTTGGGAACGGAAAACGTAAATGTCGTTCTGCAGGTCGATGGCAGTCGATTGAAACGGCCCAGCCAGCCGATCATGTTCACCATCAAGGCCGAGGACGATCCCAGGATCGTGCGCGAAGCCAAGTCCAGTTTCCTGAAATAGAGGCGCGCAATGATGAACGATCCCTTACAGCAGCCTTGGTGGAAAGAGCCAATGATCTGGCTGGTCGCAGGCTTGCCCGCGATCGCCGTCATGGCCAGTTTCACGACCTATTTCATCGCAGCACACGAGCCGGATACCCTGGTCAACGACGGCTATCAGAAAGTGGGCCTGGCGCCCGGAAAAGACACTTCGCGTGAGGAACGGGCGGCTGCGCTGGCGGTGAACGGTGAGTTGGCGATCGTCGATAGCGTTGCCCGACTCAAGTTGGCGGGGAAATGGGGTGCGATGCCCGCCAGCCTTGAATTGCTCTTGCTCCACCCGACGCAATCCGAGCAAGACCTGCGCATTCCACTGCGCAGCCTTGGAAATGGCGAGTACACAGGCGCCATGTCGACAGGCAGCCAAGGTAGGCGGCAATGGATTCTGGAGCCGAATGACCATGCCTGGCGTCTTGCCGGAGAATTGACGTTGCCGCTTGCCGGTACGCTCAAACTCAGTAGTGATTCATTTCATAACCACCCGTAAGGGCGTTTTTTAAAGGAGCTTGAAAATGGACGTCGTGATGAAAGAGCTGTTCGGTTCGGACATTGGCTTGCTGAGCCTGTTTACGATTGGTTTCATAATCGTCATGGGTTTGTTTCTTTGGGCCAAGCTGTCCAAGAAGTCGCACGAAGGCGGCAACTGAACTTGCTGGTAGTTTCACGTACCGGGCCGATCTAGAATCGGCCCGTATGCTTTGTGTAACCCCTTCTATCTGAATGGGTTACACAAGAGTCTTCAAGATTTCTCCAGTTTCAACCGATATTGCTTTTGATATATGAGCACACGGCAAATCGTCGTGTCTGTAGTTGTCCCAATGTCGAAAGTACCTGTCATGTCCCAGATCGTTACGACCTCTATCCAGTCCAAGATCGTTCTGACCATATCGCTGATATTCGTCGCAGTATTGGCGACATCGACTTGGTTGACTGCAAGAAACGAGCGCGCGCTGGCGCAAGAGATCGCCCTTGATAAAGCGCGAGTGATGTCGCAGTCCTACTTCGACGGCATCAATACGATGATGCTGACCGGAACCATGGATCAGCACGAGTCGCTACGCAAAAAATATCTGTCGACGCCAGGGGTGCGCGAAATTCGGGTCGTGCATGCCCCGAGTGTGCTCGATGGCGTGTCGACAAATCCGGCCAAGCCACAGGACGCCCTGGACGAACGTGGCGTGAAGGGCGAAATCGTCAATGAATTTGGCGAGGACAAAAACGGCAGGTTCGTGACGGTCCTGACGCCGTTGCCGGCGAGTGCCAATCATATGGGCACCAACTGTCTGACCTGCCACCAGGTGGCGCAAGGGACGGTGCTGGGCGCAGTACGTATGAGCTATTCCTTGAAAGAGCTGGATGGCGAATTCAGCCACAACCTGATGATCGTGGCCGGACTCAATCTGGTGTTGTCGTTGTTGGGTATTGCGCTGGTGGTGGGGTTGTTGCGCAGCATCGTCATTCTGCCTCTATCCAAAATGCGTGCGTCGATGCAGGCCATCGAGCAGAACTCCGATTTGACGCAACGCCTGGACATCGCCAGCAAGGATGAGGTCGGTTCACTGGCGCAGGCGATCAACGGCATGCTGGATAAATTCGGCTCCAGCCTCGGACTGGTAACGGAAACCTCTTCTCGCCTGACAAGTGCGGCAGACCGCATCGCTTCGGCGTCGACACAGACGGCAGAGGCAGCCAGTCAGCAATTGCAGGAGGCGGAATCCACGGTCCATTCGATCAGCGACCTGAAAAATATTGCGGCAGAAGCCGGCAGCAGCGCGGCGCGCACGGCCGAGGCATCGGTCGATGCGGACCGTGAAGCAGGCAAAACCACGCAAACGACGCGTGACGCCATTGCCGGCATTTTGTCGCTGGTCAATGAAATCCAGCAGGCTGCCGAAGTGATCGAAGCGCTCGACCAGCGCAGCCAGAATGTCAGCGATGTGCTCGATGTCATCAAGGGTATCGCCGAGCAAACCAATTTGCTCGCGCTCAATGCGGCGATCGAAGCGGCACGTGCCGGCGAAATGGGACGTGGCTTCGCCGTAGTGGCCGACGAGGTACGCAAGCTTGCCAACATGTCGCATGAATCGACGCGCAGCATCGAGGAAATCGTCCTGCAGCTGCGCCAGGAAGCGCAACGTGCGGTGCAGGTCATGCATGCGGCACGCGAGACGGCTTCACGACATAGTCAGGCGCTGGGTAATTCGATGGGCGGTCTGGACCAGATCGTCGTGCGGGTAGCCGATATTCGCGATCTGAATGCGCAGATGGAGCGCTCGGTGCGCACTCAGGCCGATCTGACCGATAACGTCGACCAACGGGTTTCCACCATCGGTCGCATTGCCGAACGCACTGCCAGCGAGGCGGTGGGCACGCGCGGCGTCAGCGAAGAGCTGGTGAGTCTGGCGCGCGAGCTGAACAACCTGGTCAGCCGTTTTCGCTTGCACTGATGCTTGAATGATGCGGCCGCAACGGTCGCATCATGGGCAGCGCGGGAGCGCTGTCCTGGCTTCAGGATGGTCGTCATCTGGCCCGCGCAATGGCACTATCCGTTCCAGACCCAACTCCTGAATTGCACATGCCCGCAGTATCGTCCTCGCATTCGAAAGAACTCCGCAGCCGCGAGCGTTTGCTCAATCTGCTGCTCAGCAAAGTATTGAAGCGCCAGTTGTCGGCGGCGGTGTATCAGGTCATCGGCGAGTTGCGGTTGGGTTTCATCGCCTTGCGCGCGCGCGAATCGCAAACCCGGCGTCGCCAACTGATCGAACTGATCAACCGTCAGGAGCCGGAAGCGCTCAACCAGATCATCCGGGCGTTCAACATCTACTTCAGTCTGATCAATATTGCCGAGGAAGCGATTGCGCTGCGCGAGCGTCGCCGCGCCGTGCAGCAGGGCGCCCAGATGTGGCCCGGTTCCTTCCACGACACGTTGCTGGCGCTGCGGGAACAGGGAATCAAGGCGGCAGATCTGAAGAATTTGCTGTCGCAACTGTGTTACCTGCCGGTCATCACCGCGCATCCATCCGAGGCCAAGCGCCGCACCATCAAGGGCGCACTGCGCAACATCTTCCTGTCCATCGAGATGCTGGACGACCCGCGCGTGCGCGGCATGTATCGCGACGAGGCGGTTCAGCAACTGTCCAACCAGATCCATATTCTGTGGAATACCGACGAGGTCCGCGCCAACAAGCTCGATGTCAGCGATGAGATACGTACCGGCTTGTCCTACTTCCCGTTGTCGCTGTTCCAGGCCGTGACCCAGGTGTATCGCAATTTCACGCGTTCGTTGACCGATGTCTACGGCCCGCAAGCCCCTGAGGAAATCGGTACGCCCACCTTCTTGCGTTTCGGCTCCTGGATCGGCGGCGACCGCGACGGCCACCCACTGGTGACCACGCAGGTCACGGCAATGGCGTGGCGCATGCAGGCGCAGACCGCCTACAGCGAGTATTTGCGCCGGCTGGAACTGTTGAGCGACCAGCTTTCCTACTCCATCCGTCTGTGCCGTCCGTCCGATGCCTTCATGGCCGATCTCGAACAGGATGTGGCGCAGGCCGGCGCCATGTTGGGCGCGCGCACGAATCGCTATTTGCAGGAGCCATACCGGCGCAAGCTGGAAATCATGGGACTGCGCATTCGCCGCAATCTCGATCTGGTTGAACGGGACGGCGAGTTCAGCGCGGAGCAATCCGGTTACGCGAGCGACCGGGCATTTCTGAGCGACCTGCACCTGATCCGGGATTCCCTGGTCAGCCATGGCGATAGTGAAGTCGCCAACCGCGAACTGCTCGATCTGATCCGCCTGGTCGAGACCTTCGGCTTCCACCTGCTGCAACTCGATGTGCGTCAGGAATCCGGCCGGCATAGCCAGGCGGTGGCGGAAGTGCTGCGCGCTGCGCTCGCTATCGACTATCCGGCGCTGGATGAAGGTGCGCGTCTCGAACTGCTGAGCGACGCCATCGCCAACCCGAATGCGCTGGAGTTCGATCTCGCCAGCCTGACGCCCGCCGCGCAGGAAACCTTGCGGCTGTTCCAGCTCATTGCGCATGCCCGCCGCAACCTCGGCCCGGCCTGCTTCGGCAAATACGTGATCTCGATGACGCATTCCGCTTCGCACGTCATGGAAGTCATGTTGCTGGCCTCGCAGGCCGGTCTGGCCGGTCGCCTGGCCGGCAACTGGTATTGCCATATCGGCGTGTCGCCGCTGTTCGAGACCATCGACGATCTGCAGCGGGTCGAGTCGGTGTTGACCCAACTCTACGAATTGCCGGTGTACCGGCGCCTGCTGGATGCGGCAGGGCAGGGCCAGGAAGTCATGCTCGGCTATTCGGATTCCTGCAAGGACGGCGGCATCCTGGCCTCGGCCTGGAGTCTTTACGACGCGCAGAAACGCATCGTCGCCGTGTCGCAGGCGAAGGGCATTCCCTGCCGGTTGTTCCACGGCCGCGGCGGCACGCTGGGGCGCGGCGGCGGCCCCACTTACGAAGCCATCCTGGCGCAGCCGGCCGGGACGGTGCGCGGCCAGCTCAAGCTGACCGAACAGGGCGAAGTGTTGTTCTACAAGTACAACAACATGGAAACGGCGGTGTACGAACTGACCCTGGGCGTCAGCGGCCTGCTGCGCGCCAGCAGCCATTTGATCGGCACGGCGCAGCCAGACCGCAAGGACTACCTCGGCATCATGGACGCGATTGCTCGTGCCGGAGAACGCCATTACCGCCAGCTGACCGAGCGGACGCCGGGCTTCCTCGATTACTTCTACGAAGCCACGCCGGTGCGCGAAATCGGTCTGATGAACATCGGCTCGCGCCCGTCGCACCGCAAGAAGGGCGACCGCTCGAAGGATTCCGTGCGCGCCATCGGCTGGGTGTTCGCCTGGGGTCAGTCGCGCCATGCCTTGCCGGCCTGGTACGGCATCGGTGCGGCGCTGGAAAGCTGGCGCGGCAACGATCCGGCGCGGCTGGCCAAGCTGCAGAACATGTATCGCGAATGGCCGTTCTTCCGTACCTTGCTGGCCAATGCGCAAATGGCGTTGACCAAGACCGACATGAACATCGCCCGCGAATATGCCAGCCTGTGTCCGGATGCGGCCCAGGGGATGCAGGTTTACGACAGCATCCGCGAGGAATACGCCCGCAGCGTCCGGCAGATATTGAATGTGGCCGACCTGCAGACGTTGCTGGAGGAATCGCCGGAACTGGCGATTTCGCTGAATCAGCGCAATCCGTATCTGGATCCGCTCAATCACATTCAGGTCGTGCTGCTGCGCAAACTGCGCCAGGACGAGTCGGCCGATACGCCCTGGCTGGAACCCTTGCTGCGTTCGATCAACGCCATCGCCGCCGGCATGCGGAATACCGGGTGATGGTTGTGATCCGTCCCGCTATCAAGCTTCTGCGTGTTTTCGGCCTGGTGCTGAGTGGCGTCGGCACGGCCGTGTTTTTCTACCCGCGCAAGGATCTGGCCGCCCGTAACCGCTACATGATTGCCTGGGCCGGCAAGCTGATGCGAATTCTGCAGGTCGATGTCCGTGTCAGCGGCGCATTGCCCGCTGGCGGCACGGTACTGGTGGCCAATCATGTTTCCTGGATCGATATCCACGTCCTGTACAGCCTGCTGCCGGTCCGTTTCATTTCCAAGGCGGAAGTGCGCGATTGGCCTCTGGTGGGCGTCCTGGCGCAGGCAACCGGCACTTTGTTCATCGCGCGCGAGAAAAAATCCGATGCGATCCGGGTGAATCAGGAAATGGCGGCGGAATTGCGTGCCGGCGAATGTCTGGCCTTCTTTCCCGAGGGCACCACGTCGGACGGACAGGACATGCTCCCGTTCTTTCCTTCGTTATTCCAACCCGCGGTCGCGGCGGGCTGCCCGGTGATCCCCGCGTCCATCCGCTATCGCCACCCTGAGGGCGGCCCCTGTCTGGAAGCGGCTTACCACGGCGGCATGACCTTGCTGGATTCGCTCTGGCGCATCGCCAGTTTGCGCGGCCTGATTGTCGAGGTGAACTTTCTGCCGCCGCTGGAAAACAACGGAAAACACCGGCGGGAATTGGCGAAACAGGCCGAAGCGGAGATACGTTCGGCGTTGGGAATCTAGACCGGCGTCGGGCTTACGAATTCGGACCCCTTGCGGAGCAGCGCAGTCGTTGCCGCTTTAGCGGCTTACGAATTCGGCGTCCCCCTTGCGGGGACAGCGCACCTGGAAACATTGCTCGTCGTCCAGCCTGAAGGCGGTCAGGGCGCCGCCCCACAGGCAACCGGTATCGAGTGCGATGACATCTTCCCTGACCAGCAGTCCGAGCGTCGACCAGTGGCCGAACAGAATGCGCACACTGTCCTTGCCGGCGGCGCTGGCGCGGCCGGGAAAATCGAACCACGGTGTCAGGTCGGCTGGAGCGGTGCCAAGACCGAGCTTGTGCTGGAATTCCAGACTGCCATCCGGGTGCAGGTAGCGGGTGCGGGTCAACGTGTTGGCGATGAATCGCAGCCGCTCCTGGTCACGTAGATCGGGCGACCAGCGACGCGGTTCGTTGCCGTACATCTGGGCGAGAAACTTGCGCCAATCCGGCCCGCGCAACGCGGCTTCGAGTTCGCCCGCCAAGGCCTGCGCCTGCGCGGCATCCCACTCTGGCGGCAAGCCGGCATGCAGCATCAACCAGGGGCCGTCGCGATGCAGCAGCGGACGCTGGCGCAACCAGGTCAGCAACAGGTCTCGGTCGGGCGCAGCGAGTATGGTCTCCAGCGTGTCCTTGCGGTGCGGCGGCACGAAGCCTTCCGCCACGGCCAGCAGATGCAGGTCGTGATTGCCCAGCACGGCGACAACGCAATCGTCGTGCGCGACGCACCAGCGCAGCACGGCCAGCGAATCCTCACCACGATTGACCAGGTCGCCGGTGATCCAGAGGCGATCCTGTGTGCGGTCGAATTTTAGCGCTGCCAGCAGTTCCTCCAGCGCGCCATGGCAGCCCTGGATATCGCCGACGACATAAGTGCTCATGTTTCGGTCTCCGGTCCTTGCAGTGCCATCAGCGGCTTCATCGCAGTCAGCAGATTGGCGAACAGTCGGGCATGCTGCTTTTCCTGTTCGGCCAGCAATTGCTTCATGTGCATGCGCTGCATCGGCATGGAAAAGCAGGCCGGGCAGTTTTCGAAGATCACCGGCAATCCGGCATTTTTTGCGAAATCGCGGGTCTGCCGCTCACGTGCATAGATCAGCGGCCGGATCACGCGCACATCGCCGGCGTCGTTCAGGTAGTGCGCCTGCATGGTGCGCAACTTGCCGCCGAAGAAGGCGCTCATCAGGAAGCTTTCCGCCAGATCGTCCAGGTGCTGCGCCAGGGCCAGCACGTTGTAGCCGTGCTGGCGGGCCTGCGCGTACAGGATGCCGCGCCGCATGCGCGAGCAATAGGCACAGAAAGAGGTGCCCTTCATGTGGGTTTCGGCCTGTTCCAGAATCGGCTGAGACTCGTAGAAATACGGCACGCCCAGATCGGCCAGATAGGCTTTCAGCGGCGAGGGATCGTATTCCGGCGATTGCGGGTCGACCGTGCAGGCGGCGAGTTCGAATTTGATCGGCGCCTTTTTCTGCAGATGCAGCAGGATGTGCAGCAGCGACAGACTGTCCTTGCCGCCGGAGAGGCCGAGCAGTATCCGGTCGCCGTCGCGAATCATCGCGTAATCGCCGATGGCGCGGCCGGCGGCGCTGAGCAACGAGCGCGACGGGGTGACGGGTTGTGCGGTTGGGGTCACGGTTTGGTCACTCAAGCAGCGGTTTCAACAGGGTTTCCAGGCGCGCTTCGGTGACACTGCCGGTGAGCGTGGCGACGGCATTGCCCTGGCGGTCGAACAGCACGGTGTAGGGCAGGCCGCCCAAGCGGTTGCCGGCGCTGTGCGACAGCGCGGCGGCGGCGGAATTGCCGAGCAGGATCGGGTAGTTGATGCCGCTTGTATCGGCGAAGGAACTGACCTTGTCGGCTTCGTCGAGGGCGATGCCGACGAACTGCACGCCTTGCTTGCCGAGGCGTGCCTGCATGCGGATGAAATCGGGAATTTCCTGCCGGCAGGGCGGGCACCAGGGCGCCCAGAAATTCACCACGACCACCTTGCCTAGCCATTGCTTGAGCGGTTGCGTCCGATTCTGCAAATCGGGTAGTTGTGTTGCCCAGAACTCGGCCGGACGGACTTCTTCCGGCGTGCCGATCAGCGGGTTCGGCGGCTCCGCCCAGTAACGTTGACCGACCAGTGCCGCACCAAACGCAAGCGCGACGGCAAGCATGGCCAGTCGAGGCGATTTCATCGACGCCTTTCCAAAGCTGAGATCAAGGCAGCGCTTTGTTCAGACTGTCGAGGAATTTCTCGGCAGGTTCATAACCGACCACGCGGTAGGCGACTTCCGCGCCGGTCTTGTCGAAGAACACGATGCCGGGCGGGCCGAACAGCTTGAAGCGGGCCAGCAGCGCCTTGTCGTCGGCGTTGTTGGCGGTGACGTCGGCCTGCAGCAACAACACGTCCTTCAGTTTGGCCTGGACCTTGGCATCGGTGAAGGTGAACTTCTCCATCTCCTTGCAGGAGACGCACCAGTCGGCATAGAAGTCGAGCATCACGGCGCGTCCGCCGGCGCCTTTGACCAAGGCTTCCAGTTCAGCGACGTTTTTCACGCGCTGGAACGCGAGGTGGGGTTTCTCTGCCGCGACCGCGCCGCCGCCCTGGAACACCGAAAGGGGTTGCAGCAGATCGCGGCTACCGCCCATCGCACCCAGCAGCAGCGCGACACCGGCGATCAGCGCGATCATGCCGACGCCTTTCCAGAAGCGGGCGAAGCCTTTGGCATTGACCGCCAGCGGTTCCAGCGCATGCAGGAACATCGCGGAAATGATCAACAGCGCGGCCCACAACAGCATCTGCACGATTTCGGACAGCAGCGGTGAGACCAGCCAGATTGCCACGGCGAGTAGCGCGACGCCGAAGAAGCGTTTGACCGCGTCCATCCAGCCGCCGGCCCTGGGCAACAAGGCGCCGGCCGAGAGGCCGATCAGCAACAGCGGCATGCCCATGCCGATCGCCAGCGAGAACAACGAGACGCCGCCGAGCACGACATCGCTGGTCTGGCTGATGTAGAGCAGGGCGCCGGCCAGCGGCGCGGCGACGCAGGGGCCGACGATCAGCGCCGAGATGGCGCCCATCACGAATACGCTGGTGAAACGGCCGCCCTGGATGCGGTTGCTGGCTTCGGTGAAGCGGCTTTGCAGGAAGCTGGGCATCTGCAGTTCGAAGAAGCCGAACATGGACAGCGACAGCGCCACGAAGATGGCCGCGCCGGTGCCCAGCGCCCAGGGGTTCTGCAGCGCGTTGGAAATCAGCGTGCCGGACAGGCCGGCGGCGACGCCGGCCATGGCGTAGGTCACCGCCATGCCAAGCACGTAAGCCAGCGACAGCAGGAAGCCTTTGCGCTTGGTGATCTGGTGGCCCTGGCCGACGATGATGCCGGACAGGATCGGAATCATCGGGAACACGCACGGCGTCAGGGAAAGCAGCAGGCCGAAGCCGAAGAAGCTGACCACCACCAGCCAGTAATTGCCGCCTTGCAGAATGGCGGTGACGCGGCCGGTGTCGGAAGTGTCTTGCGCGGCGGCTTTCTCCGGCGCCGGCGGATTGATCGCAGCCGGCGTTGCGGTGAGATCGACCGTCATCGTCTGATCCAGCGGCGGATAGCAGATGCCCTTGTCGCTGCAGCCCTGATGCGATGTTTCCAGTCTCAGACTGCGAGTGCCGGCCGGGACGCCGGACAGGCGCACGACCGCGCTGAACGACTGGTGATAGACGAACATCTTGCCGAAGTTGGCGTCGTTCTTTTCTTCTGCGGTCGGAAAATCGATGCCGGTCACGCTGACGCCGGCCGGATCGACGACCTTGAAGGTGATTTTGTCGCGATACAGGTAATAGTCTTTGGCGATGGTGAAACGGGCATCGAGATTGCCATCGGCACGCGGCGCCAGTACCAGCTTGAACGCTTCTTCCGGCGGCAGGAATTCGGGTTCCGCCGGTGCGCCCGCGAAATCGCTCGCCAGCGCCTTCAAACGCGCCAGGGCTTCCGGACTCTGTTGCTGCAGCGCCACCGGAGTTGCGATGGCCGCTGCTGCCGGTACTGTGGCTGCTGTCGGCGCCTGGCTGGCCGCGGCGATGGTTGCGACACCGTCCTGCGGCTGATAGCACACGCCCAGGTCGGCGCAGCCCTGGTAATTCGCCTTCAGTTTGAAATCTTTCGGCGCGCCGTTGGCATAGGTGAAGGGAATCCGCACGCGAATGTCGCCGCGGTAGGTTTCCACCTTGCCGAAGGTGTCGTCCTGCTTGACCTTGCCGGCGGGAAGTGCCGGCGTGCCCAGCTTGATGCCGGCTTCGGCGGAAAACTTGATCTTGTCGCGATACAGGTAATAGCCATCGGCGATCTGAAAGCGGGCTTCGGCTTTGCCCGGTTCAAGCAGTCTGGCGGAGTAACGGAAGGCCTTTTCCGGTTCCAGCAATTCCTCGTCGGCATGAACAAATCCCGTCAGCAACAGCGCGAGGGCGAGCAGAAAGCGCATGGCGATACTCCGTTCAGGCTTGCAGGGTGCCGGTAGAAGCGGCCACCCAACTCAGGTATTCGGGCAAGCCCTGGGCGACATCCAGGGCGACAATTTCCGGCAAGGTATAGGGATGGTTTTGCCGTAGGTATGATTCCAGGGCAGGATAAAGTTCCGCCGTGGACTTGATGATGAGCGGAATCTCCCCATCTTCCTGCACATTGCCTTGCCAGCGGTATACCGATTGGCAGGGCGAGAGAACATTCACGCAAGCCGCAAGTCGCATCTCAACCAGACTTCTGGCCACTTTGCCGGCAGTCTCGGCATCGGGCAGCGTGGTGAATACGAGACGAATTGTGGGCACAGAGAGCAGGCTTGGAGAAAAGCGCATGAGATTAGGGATCGCGGGCATTATAGCCGTCGCCATTCCGGCCCTGGAAATAGTGGGCATCTACCAGATCGCCAGTCGCATCGGCCTGGGCTGGATGCTGCTTTGGCTATTGGCGGCGATATTTATCGGGGCGGCGGTGATCCGACAGGAACGGGCCTCGTTCATGCCGCGTTTGCAGCAGGCGCTGGCACAAGGACAGGCACCGTTCGGCCTGCTCTGGGCGAGCGGGAGGCGTTTTCTGGCCGGGGTGTTGCTGATCGTTCCCGGCCCGTTCAGCGATTTCATCGCGCTGCCGTTGCTGCTGTGGCCGCGGCCGAAGCTGGCGCGCGGCGAGCCGGTCGGACCGGTGCCGGGGCCTGGTCCGAAGCGGAATGAAAGCGACGTGATCGAAGGCGATTTCCGCCGCGAGGATTAGTCCAGTTGCGCTTTCAAATGCCGCAATGCCACCAGCGAAGCGGCGGCGGCCGGGATGGCGACCAGAATGCCGACGAAGCCGAACAGTTGGCCGAATGCCATCAGCGCGAAAATCACCGCGACCGGGTGCAGGCCGACCCGTTCGCCGACCAGCCACGGCGTCACCGCCATGCCTTCCAGCAATTGGCCGACGGCGAAGACGCCCCAGATCGGCAACAGGCCAGCGATCGTGCCGAACTGCGCCAGGCCGGCCAGAGTGCCGAGCAGCACGCCGACCACGATACCCAGGTAAGGCACAAATACCAGAATGCCGGTGATCAAGCCGACCGCCAGCGCGTAATCGAGTCCGGCGAGCCAGAGCGCGGCGCTGTAGAACACGCACATGACCAGTATCACCATGATCTGGCCGCGCACGAATTCGGACAGTACGCGGTCGATTTCCTGAGCAATGGCGACGGTCTTCGGTTTCAGCGGCGCGGGAATCCAGTCGGCCAGATGGGCGAGTGTGCGGTCCCAGTCGCGCAGCATGTAAAACAGCACCACCGGCACCAGCAGCAGATTGGCGAGGAAGCCAAGAATCGCCAAGCCGCTGTCGGTCAGTTTGGGCAGGTAGCGAGTCAGTTGTGAAAGCTCGGATATGTGTTCCTTCAGCCAGGCCAGGACCTGTTCCTGGTCGCGCATCAGATCGATGCCGAAGGTGGCGGTCAGCCATGGCAACAGGGTCTGGCTGCCCCATTCGACGACTTTCGGGATCTGCTGCATCAGCAAGCGTGCCTCGGCCTGCACCAGCGGCGCCAGGATCAGCGCCAGCAGCACGAAGGTCAGCACCAGGCCGAGCAGTACGATGACCGTACCCGCGGTGCGGCTGAGCTTGCGCGCTTCCAGGCGATCGACCAGCGGATCGAACAGGTAGGCGAGCGCGGCAGCGAGCAGGAACGGCGACAGGATGGGCGCCAGCAGATAGAGCAGGTAGGCGCCACCGCCGCCGATGGCGAGATAGGGCAGCCAGCGCGTTGGATTGGGGACATCTGGCTGGACGTTTGTAGCCTGTTCGGTCGGTTGCTTGGGCGTTCCGGCAGAGGGTTCGGTGTGCATGTGGGCTAGAATAGCACCGTTTTTTTTCCGTCCTGATGGCGTTCCCGTGACCTCTACAACTTCCCTGTCATACCGCGATGCCGGCGTCGATATCGATGCCGGCGATTCTCTGGTGGAGCGCATCAAGCCCCACGCCAAACGTACGCTGCGTCCGGAAGTGCTGGGCGGCATTGGCGGCTTTGGCGCGTTGATGGAACTGCCCAAGAACTATCGTGAACCGGTGCTCATTTCCGGCACCGACGGCGTCGGCACCAAGTTGAAGCTGGCCTTCCAGATGAACAAGCACGACACCATCGGCCAGGACCTGGTCGCTATGAGCGTCAACGACATCCTGGTGCAGGGCGCCGAACCGCTGTTCTTCCTCGATTACTTTGCCTGCGGCCATCTCGATGTGGATGTCGCGGAGCAGGTCGTCGCCGGCATCGCCACCGGCTGTACGCTTTCCGGCTGCGCCCTGATCGGCGGCGAAACCGCCGAGATGCCGGGCATGTATCCGGCCGGCGAATACGATCTGGCCGGTTTTGCGGTCGGCGTGGCGGAAAAGTCGCGCCTGATCAGCGGGCGCGACATCGTGCCCGGCGACGTCCTTCTCGGGCTGGCGTCCAGCGGCCCGCATTCGAATGGCTATTCGTTGGTGCGCAAGATCGTCGAAGTCAGCGGCGCAGATCTTGCATCGGATTTCCATGGCCGCAGCCTGGGCGAAACCCTGCTCGAACCGACCCGTATTTACGTCAAACCATTGCTGGCTTTGATGCAGGAAATCACCGTGAAGGGTATGGCCCACATCACCGGCGGCGGCATCACCGGCAATGTGCCGCGTGTCCTGCCGGATGATGTTACGGCGGTGATACGCGCGGATGCGTGGACCTGGCCGGCGGTGTTCCAGTGGTTGCAGGCGCAGGGCAATGTCGCGCTGGATGAAATGCATCGCACCTTCAACTGCGGCATCGGCATGGTCGTCGTCGTCGCCGCCGCCGATGCCGAGGCCGCCCTGCGTTTCCTGAGCGATCGCGGCGAGACGGTGTATCGGCTGGGCGAGATACAGCGTCGCGAGCCTGATCAGGAACAGACCGTCATCGTCTGAGTTTTCGTTCAATGCGCGTCGTCATCCTGATTTCCGGCCGTGGCAGCAACATGCGGGCGCTGCTGGAAGCCGATTTTCCCAGCGATGCGCCGGTGCAGTTCGCTTGCGTGATCAGCAACAAGGCCGCCGCGCCCGGTCTGCAAACCGCCGCCGCGCACGGCGTGCCGACCGAAGTGCTGGAGCATGGCCAGTTCCCCGACCGGGCCAGCTTCGATACGGCATTGGCCGCGCGCATCGATGCGTATCAACCGGATGTCGTGATTCTGGCCGGCTTCATGCGCGTGCTCACGGCAGACTTCGTGCGCCACTATGAACACCGGCTGGTCAATGTGCACCCCGCCTTGCTGCCGTCATTTCCGGGCCTCGATACGCATGCCCGCGCCATTGCCGCCGGCGTCAAGCTGCACGGCTGCACGGTGCATTTCGTGACGCCGGAGGTCGATGCCGGGCCGATCATCGCGCAGGCCGCGGTACCGGTTCTCGCCGAGGACACACCGCATAGCCTGGCCGCGCGCGTGTTGCGCCAGGAACACCGGATATTCCCGCTGGTCGTGCGCTGGCTGGCGCAAGGCCGCGTTCGGGTCGGTGAGAACGGCACCGTTGCCGTGGCGTCGGAACAACCGTTCCATGCCGAAGTGGCGCTCATTTCGCCTTCCGATTTTCCCCCCGGCTGAAATCTCGCATGCGCGGGCAGCGCATTTTCCTTGCAGCGCTTTTGTTGTCGCTGCTGGCGCATCTGATCGCGGCGGGAAGTTCCAGCCATTGGTGGACGCCTCCGGCACCTGAAATTCCATTTCCCATCGAAGCACACCTGCTGGAGATTGCGCCGGCGCCTACGCCGGCTTCGCCGCCGGCACCAGCGCATGCCGAGCCGCGGGTCGAGGCAAAGCCTGCCGCCCTGCCGATGCCGTCAGCCGAGGTCGCGCCGGAAGCGCCGCCGCCCGCAGCTGAAGCCATGCCGCCAGCGCAGGAGACGAAGCCTGCAACAATCCTGGAACCGCTTGCGCCAGCATCGGAACCGGTGTCGCAGAGCGATGCAGCCCCCGCGGTTTCAGCACCGATCGCAGCGTCCCGCGCGTTGCGCAATCTGCCGGAACGCATTGCTTTGCGTTATAGCGTGCAATCCGGCGAAGACGGTTTCACGATCGGCCAGACCACCTACAGCGGGCGCATCGGCGATGGGCGCTACTCGTTGGTCAGTGTGACCGAGGCGACCGGGATTGCCGCCTTGTTCGTCAGTGGCAAGATCATTCAGACCAGCGAGGGAAAAGTGACGGCAAGCGGCCTGCAACCCGAGCAGTTCTGGAGCGCCAAGGGCGAAAAGAGGCTGCCGCCGGTTCGCTTCGACTGGGCGCGGCAGCGCTTGATGTTGCCGGGCGGCGGTGTCGAGCTATTGCCGCAAACGCAGGATCTGATGAGTTTTCCGTTCCATCTCGCCATGCTCGTGCGGGAGGGAGACGCTGCATGGTCGTTGCCGGTGACCAACGGCAAGAAGCTGCGCGAATATACTTTTCAGGTACTCGGGCGGGAATACCTGGCGGTAACAGACGGTCGCATCGAAACCCTGCGCCTGCAAGGCAGTCGTAGCGGCGAAGGCAGCCTTGACGTCTGGCTGGCGCCGGCGCGCAGCTGGTTGCCGGTGCGGATCCGTACGCTGGATCAAAAGGGCAAGGTCATCGTGCTGACCTTGCAGGAGGGGGCTGATTAATCCCCGATGCCGAGTTCGGCGCGAGTCTCCAGCGCCAGTTGCAAGGCGTCTTCCACTGTCGCGGCGAGGCAGTTGTAGTGCCCCATCTTGCGGCCGGGACGGGCTTCCACTTTGCCATATAGATGCAATTGCACCCCTGGGTGCTTGAGCAAGACATCCCAGCGCGGTTCCGCTTGCGCGGGGGCGCCTGACCAGATGTCGCCGAGCAGATTGACCATCACCGCCGGCGTGAGCAGGCGCGCATCGCCCAGCGGCAGACCGCACAGGGCGCGGACTTGCTGCTGGAATTGATCGCTGGCGCAGGCGTCGAGTGTGTAGTGGCCGCTGTTGTGCGGGCGAGGCGCCATTTCGTTGAAGACGATGCGGCCGTGCGTGTTGTCGTCAGCGCGCAGGACGAAAAATTCCACCGCCATGACGCCGACGTAATCGAGTCCGCGCGCCAGGCCGGCAGCCATCTGACGCGCCGTTTCGGCAAGGCTGTCCGGCACCCGCGCCGGCACGATGCTGATGTCCAGAATGCCGTTGCGATGCTGGTTTTCCGCCAGCGGGAAGAACGCAATTTCGTCGGACTGGTTGCGCGCCAGAACCACCGAAACTTCGCGCTCCAGCGGTAGAAAACCCTCCAGCAGACAAGGCACGCCACCGAGTTCGGCGTAGGCGGCAACGAGTTCGTCGAGGTTGCCGACCCGCACCTGGCCTTTGCCGTCGTAGCCCATGCGACGCGTTTTCAGCAAGGCCGGGGCGCCGATCTGCGTCCAGGCATGCAGCAGATCGCCTGCGTTCTCGATATTGGCGAAGGGGGCGGTTTCACAGCCGAATTCGCGCGCACGGGTCTTTTCCGCCAGGCGATCCTGTGCAACCGCCAGCGCTTGCGGCGACGGCGCGACGAAACAATGCTTGGCCAGCATGTCCAGACTGGCTGCCGGCACGTTCTCGAACTCGGTGGTGACCGCCTGGCACAGGCTGCCCATGCGCAGCAGAGCGACCGCATCCCGGTAATCGGCCTTCAGGTGGATATCCGCCAGTTGCCCGGCCGGACTGGCCGGATCGGGGTCGAGCACGACGACCTGATACCCCATGACCTTGGCGGCCAACGTGAACATGCGGCCGAGCTGGCCGCCGCCGAGGACGCCGAGCGTTGCGCCGGGCAGAATCATGATGCGTCTTCCGGTAAGGTGGCGGTGAGCACGGTCTCGGTTTGTGCACGCCGGAATTCAAGCAGGCGTGCGCGAATCTCGGGAGAATCCGCCGCCAGCATGGCGGCCGCGAACAACGCCGCATTGGCCGCTCCGGCCGGGCCGACGGCGAACGTCGCGACCGGGATGCCTTTGGGCATTTGCGCGATGGAAAGCAGTGAATCCAGACCTGTAAGAAATTTGGACATGACCGGCACGCCCAGCACCGGCAGATGCGTTTTGGCTGCGACCATGCCCGGCAGATGCGCCGCACCGCCAGCGCCGGCGATGATGCAGCGCAAGCCGCGCGACTCGGCCGTTTCCGCGTATTCGAACAGCAGGTCGGGCGTGCGGTGCGCGGAAACCACGCGTTTTTCAAATGGAACAGAGAGTTGGCTGAGCAGTGTGGCGGCTTGGCTCATGGTGTCCCAATCGCTGGTGCTGCCCATGATGAGGCCGACTAGAGGTGATGACATGATGTTCGGTGCGGAAGAGGAAGGAGCAGGCCGCATGATAGCGACTCGAACGAGATGAAGAACAGGCTGTAAATAATCTCGACAAAAAGAAACGCCGGCATACGCCGGCGTTTCAGGGTGCAACTGTTTAAAGCTTAGTTGATGCTGATGCGACCTGCGTTGGAACGGCGACGCAGTTGCAGACCGACCAGGCCCAGACCGGCAACCAGCATGGCCCAGGTTTCGGGCTCGGGTACGGGCAGCGTGGTGACGGCAAATACATATTGACCGCCAAACATGCCATTTGCGTTACCGGATACGGAGAAATGGTAGTCGTCTGCAGGGGTAAATACACCGGACCCCAACTTGATTTGGGCGCTACTTCCCGGGGCAAGATCGAGGTCCTGGATCAGTGTGTTGTCACCGCGATACAGCTGAACCGACAGTCCATCGATGTTGTACAGATTCACTAAGGGGGAGAGGCTGATCGACAAGTTGCTGACAGAGCCGCCCGCCCAAATAGGAGAGCCAACTACGTCAAAAATCCAGGTGTCAGAAAATGTACCAATAGATTTGGTAATGACCTGAGCGAAGGATGCGTTTGCCGGCGCAGTACCAATATCAACGGTCATGGCATGAGCTGCACTGATGCTGACAAGGCTGCAGGTTAGTGCGGCAGTAAGTAGTTTGAGTTTGTGATTCATGGGGGTGGGCCTCCGAAAGTTGATGCTAGGTTCAAAACACAAAATGTCGCTAAATCATGTGATGTATCTCATGCACATCTTGACTGTAGTCAAAGCAAATCGCGTGCCATCAACATAAGTGATTGATTTATATATAACTCGCAGGAATCTTGACAAGGTGTGTAAGAAATATCGACACAAATGTCGCTATATGACTCGCGTATCGTGAATCTGCAAACGGTCGTATGGCACCCCCGTTGCGCGCTGGGTGAACTCGAATCGCTTCCCTTTTGCGAGACTCAGGGGTGGAGGTTCGTCGCGAACGATGGGAACGAAAAGGTTACGCTGGGCTGCAAAGTCGACATTGCCGCTCCGATTGCGCTCTGTATCCGGGCCAAGGCGTCCGGATTGTCTGCTTCAAAACGGACAATGACCGTCGGTGTAGTGTTCGAGGCACGTACCAGGCCGAAGCCATCGGGATATTCAACACGCAATCCGTCGATATGGATGACTCGGCTTGCGCCCTCGAAATGAGCGTTTTCCTGCAGTTTTGCGACAAATCGGTGCGCTTCGCCTTCCCGCATCTCGATCTGGATTTCGGGGGTGCAGACCGAATCCGGCAAATTTTGCAGGCACGCATCGATGTCCGCCTGGTGGGATAAATATTCGAGCAGTCTTGCGCCGGCATAAAGTCCGTCGTCGAAACCGTACCAACGTTCCTTGAAGAAGATGTGGCCGCTCAATTCGCCGGCCAGTAGTGCTCCGGTTTCCCGCATTTTTGCCTTGATCAAGGAGTGGCCGCTTTTCCACATCAGTGGATTGCCGCCGCGGTCTTCGATCCACTTGACCAGATTGCGTGTCGATTTGACGTCGAATATGACGGTAGCGCCCGGGTTGCGCGATAGCACGTCATCCGCGAACAACATCAACTGACGATCGGGAAAGATGATGCTGCCTGCTTTGGTGACGACACCTAGGCGGTCGCCGTCGCCATCGAAGGCGATGCCGATATCCGCGTCGCTGTTCTGCAGGTGAGCGATCAGGTCAACCAGATTGGCGGGAACGGATGGATCGGGGTGATGGTTGGGAAAGTGTCCATCGACCTCGCAGAACAGTGCTTCCACCGTACAACCCATGGCGCGATAAAGTGCGGGGGCGAATGCGCCTGCGGCACCATTGCCGGCATCGACGATGATTTTCAGCGGACGCGCCAGCTTGACGTCTCCGCTAATTCGGCGAAGGTACTCGGCGGCGATATCGTGGTGGCGATATTCACCATGACCGTGTGCAAGGTCATTGCTGACAATGCGGCTGCGCAAGGCCTGGATGGCTTCACCGGAAAGGGTTTCACCCGCCAGCACGACCTTGAGGCCGTTGTAATCGGGCGGGTTGTGCGAGCCGGTAACCATGACCGCACTGTTGCTGCCAAGCTGAAAAGCAGCGAAGTAGGCCATCGGAGTGGCGACCATGCCCAGGTCGATCACGTTGATGCCGGCTTTTTGTATGCCGCGTGCCAGAGCTGCCGCCAGTTCGAAACCGGACAGACGTCCGTCGCGGCCGATCACGATATCGCTTTGTCGACGCACGCGCGCTTCCGATGCAATCGCATGGCCAATCTTTTCGACGATCTCTGCGCTTAGCGTTTTACCTACGATGCCGCGCACGTCGTAAGCCTTGAATATTTCCGCTGGTATGGCCTGCACGCTGTCCCTCCGTCACGAAAGGGAATTATCTTTTATTTGCCGTGCGGGCTGGTGTACGAATCGTACCCACAAAAAAAGAGCGGCATCGGAGACCGATGCCGCTTGAAAAACCGCCATTGCGGCGGTCAGGGAGGTTAGTTGGGAGGCCCTGCCTCAGCTTGATCAGATAAGAGCAATTTCTGTACCTGATCTGAGGTTCCTTGCCGCGCCAGTAACAGCGCGACACCGACCGAAAGCTCTAATACGAAAGATATACTAACTGCGTCAAAAGTTCATCATTTTTGTTGAGATTTTGATGGGTCTAAATGTACCGGTGTAGAAATTAATCATGTATTCGGGGCTCATAGAACCTGGGCTTGAACGAGTTCACGCCTGCTGTTCCGCGTTTTTCCCGGCCCGCCTACAATCGGGCTAACCTGAAGCGAGTAGACCTATGTCCAAATTCACCGCCCTGTTGGAGAAGTACAGCAAGCCGGGGCCGCGCTATACCTCTTATCCGACCGCGCCTTACTTCCACTCCGGCTTCACCGAGGCCGATTGGCTGCAAGAGTTGCAGTCTTCGCAGGACGAGGCACGCGGCCTGTCGCTCTATGCCCACATCCCCTTCTGCGACACGCTTTGTTATTACTGCGGCTGCAACATGGTGGCGACGGGCGACTACAGCAAAGCCGATACCTATCTGCACCATCTGGAACTGGAAATGTCGCGGGTCGCACAATTGACCGATCCGCGCCGTCTGGTGAAACAGCTGCATCTGGGCGGCGGCACGCCGACTTACCTGAAGCCGGACGATATTCGCCGCTTGATGGCGATGTTTCGCACCCGCTTCACCATCGCACCGGACGCCGAAATGGGCTGCGAAGCCGATCCGCGCGAACTGACGCGGGAACATCTGGCAGCGCTGCGCGAGTCGGGTTTCAACCGGTTGTCGCTCGGTGTGCAGGATCTCGACGACAAGGTACAGAAAGCGGTCAATCGGGTGCAGCCCGAGGCGATGATCGAGCAGGTCTATCACTGGGCACGCGAGTTGGGCTTCCAGAGCATCAATATGGACCTGATCGTCGGTCTGCCGCACCAGAGCACAGTGAGCTTCGCGCATACGCTGGACCGTGTCCTGGCCTGGGCGCCGGATCGTTTCGCCATCTTCGCCTACGCGCACGTGCCCTGGATGAAGAAGCATCAGAAGCTGATCAACGAGCCGGATCTGCCCAGCTTTGCGACGCGGCTCGACCTGCAGCAACTGATCCACGACCGTCTTGGTGCGGCCGGGTACCAGAACGTCGGCATGGACCACTACGCCAAGCCCGACGACGAGATGGTGAAAGCGCAGAAGAACAAGACTTTGTGGCGCAATTTCCAGGGCTACACGACGCACAAGAATTGCGACATCTATGCTTTTGGCGCCTCCAGCATCAGCCAGACGCGCGATGTCTACATGCAGAACGAAAAGAACATCAAGCAGTACCAGGACCGTGTCGCCGCCGGGCATCTGCCGGTGGAGCGGGGTTTGCGGCTGACGCATGAGGACCAGATCCGGCGCGATTTGATCACCCGCATCATGTGCGACATGGAGTTGGATACCGCCGCATTCGGTGCGGAATGGGGCGTCGATTTCTCGGAAAAGTTTGCCGATGGCCTGGCCGAATTGCCGGCCCTGGCAGAAGACGGCCTGGTCCGCCTGGAGCCCGGCCGCATCGTCGTGACGCAGTTGGGCAGCTTGTTCCTGCGCAACATCGCGATGGGGTTCGATGCCTATCTGAAGGAAGCGGCACAAACGCAGGGTCAGCAACCGCGCTACTCGCGCACCGCTTGATCGCCTGGAAATGAAAAAAGCCGGCTGATGCTTCAGCCGGCTTTTTAACGGTTGTGTTGCCGCTTACTGCAGGATGGCCTTGTACAGCGCCTCTTCTTCCGCACCCAACTCGGCCATCGCCTTGGCCAAGTCGCCTGGCAGCGTTTTGGCCAGATTGGTCAGATTCATCCGCACCACGTAAAGCTGTCCGTCCTTGCCATCGAACACGGTGGCGCGGCAGGGTAGCGGCGGTGCTTTGCCGCCGCCGGCCTTGGCGATTTTCTCGTTGGCGCCGGCCGGACAAAGATGAATCACCTTCATCCGTTTCACCTCAGTGGCCCCCGCCGCCTTCATCTGCGCCTGCATGTCCTGCACCGCGCCGACTTTCCAGCCACGTTTCTCCGCGCCGGTCTTGATCGCGTTGACGGTTTCCTCGAACCCCAGCTTCGATTTGCGCAGGTCGAACATCACCGACATGAGCTGTGCCTGCTGCAGCATGGCTTTCTGCATCTGCTCGGGAGTGGGTTGGGCCGGGGTTTGTGCCAGGGCGGGCAGGCTGAATGCCAGCAGGGCGAAGAGATTGAACGCTTTCATGGCAGGACTCCGGGTTTAGTGCGAGTGGCGCGACTGGCCATTCCAGCCGTGCAGTTTGTACAGCGTGCCGCAGTAGGGACACAGCGCCTCACCCGTTTCCTGCACCGGAATGAACACGCGCGGATGGCCGCTCCACAGGCTGTCCGTCGGCAGTGGGCAATGCAGCGGCAGATCGGTCTCGCTGACTTCGACGATGCGTTGCGTATGCGTTGCGGGAGCGCTCATGTCGGTTTTCTCAGACATGCGCCAGCCAACTGGCGTGCGGCTCGGATTTGCCCTGCACGCAGTCGAAATACAGCGCTTGCAGTTGCGTCGTGATCGGACCGCGGTCGCCCGTGCCGATGGCGCGGTTGTCGAGTTCCCGGATCGGCGTCACTTCCGCGGCGGTGCCGGTGAAGAAGGCCTCGTCGGCGCAGTAGACCTCGTCGCGCGTGATGCGTTTTTCGATCACCGGGATGCCCAGTTCTCCGGCCAGCCTGACGATGGTGTCGCGCGTGATGCCCTCCAGCGCAGAAGTCAGATCCGGCGTGTACAGCTTGCCGTTGCGCACGATGAACACGTTTTCGCCGGAGCCTTCCGCGACAAAACCTTCCACATCCAGCAACAGGGCTTCCTGGTAGCCATCCATCTCGGCTTCGCGGTGCGCCAGGATCGAATTCATGTAATTGCCGTTGGCCTTGGCCTTGCACATCGTGATGTTGACGTGATGCCGGGTGAAGGAAGACGTCTTCACGCGTATGCCATGCTCCAGTGCTTCCTTGCCCAGATAGGCGCCCCACGGCCAGGCCGCGACGATGACGTGGGTGGACAGGGTCTTCGCGGAAATGCCCATCGCTTCGGCGCCGTAGAACGCCATCGGGCGCAGATAGCCGGATTTGAGGCCGTTCTCGCGCACCACGGCTTTTTGCGCCGCGTTCAACGTCTCTTTATCGAACGGCATCTTCATGCCGAGAATGTGGGCCGAGCGGAACAGGCGGTCGGTATGGTCCTGCAGGCGGAAGATCGCCGGACCGGCGGCGGTTTCGTAGGCGCGGACGCCTTCGAATACGCCCATGCCGTAGTGCAGGGTGTGGGTCAGAACATGGGTCGTGGCTTCGCGCCAGGGCACCATTTTGCCGTCGTACCAGATGAGACCGTCGCGGTCGGCCATGGACATGTTGAAAACTCCGGAAAGCGCTGAAAAGGGCCGCCATTTTAGCCCAGCGCCCCGCTTCCCGGTTAACCGTGGCAGTTGTGCAACTGTCAAATGCCCGCTTGTGTGCGGGCAACTATTTCCCACCGTGTGTCGGAGAAACGACAAAGAAAAGCACAGGCGTGCTGCGGATTAATTTAGCTCACGGCTGTACGTATTAGTGACTGCTTATAATGCATCCGCTTAATTCTCCGACGCCCCGCCATGATCCATTTTTCCGCTTCTTCCGCCGTCAATCTGGCGCTCACCGTGCTGGTTCTGTTTTCTCTGATTACCTGGACGCTGATCTTCGCCAAGGGTTGGCTGCAATGGAAAATGCGTCAGGACAACACGGCCTTCGCGAAAACATTCTGGCAGGCCGCCGACCTGGCCGCCGCCGAACAAGCCGCCAAAAACGCCACCGGCACGCTGGCCGAACTGGCGCGCCAGGGTTTCGAAACGCAGCGACAGATCGGCCAGCAAAAAACCCTGGCCGCCAGCGGCGACCGCCAGGCGGTGATGGAACGCAGCCTGTCGCAGCAAGTGCGCAAGGCGCAGCACAAACTGGAATCCGGCCTCATGTTGCTGGCCAGCATCGGCAGCACCGCCCCCTTCGTCGGCCTGTTCGGCACGGTCTGGGGCATCATGAATGCGATGGAGAGCATCGCCCGCTCCGGTTCCTCCGGCCTGGAAGTCGTCGCCGGACCGGTCGGCGAGGCGTTGATGGCGACCGCCATCGGCATCGCCGCCGCGATTCCCGCCGTGCTCGCCTATAACTATGGCGTGCGTGTGACCCGCCTCTCTGTCGCCGAAATGGAACGTTTCGCGCACGATTTCATGGCGCTGGCCTGCTCCCGCCAAGACCTGGCTGATGCAGCGCCGGCCGCAAGCAAGGCCTGATATGGCGCTCCGGTCAAATTCCAGCCTGAATTCGGGGGAAACCGACTTTCAGACCATGAGTGAAATCAACGTCACGCCGCTGGTCGACGTGATGCTCGTTCTACTCACAATCTTCATGGTCACCGCGCCGTTCATCCTGCAATCGGTCAAGGTCAAATTGCCGGAAACCTCGCCGGTCGCCGCGCTCAAACCGGCGCCGGCGCGGGTGGTCAGCGTGCAACCGGACGGCAAGGTCTTCCTCGGCCGCGACGGCATCGAACTGCCGCTGCTGGAAGCCAGCCTGAAGGCCGAACTGGCGAAGACGCCCGATCTCACCGTGCAGTTGCGCGCCGATGCCGGCGTGCCGTACGGCCGCATCACCGAAGTCATGGCGGCGGTTAGCCGCGCCGGCGTCGCCAAACTCAGCTTCGTCACCGCCGCCGCGCCGAAGGGTCGGGTCGGTAAGTGATCGGTCTGGTTCGCATTGTTGCCGTTCTGAAGGCTGTCGAGCCGCGCCACTGGCTCGGCCTGGGCGCCAGCGCGGCGTTGCATCTGGGCGTCTTGCTGGGTTGGCAGCCGGGTTCGCCGCCGGAGCCGCAACCGATCAGTTTCGAGATTGCGTTGGAACCGCACGACGCCAAAGCGCAGCCGCTCGCAAAAACGAAGCCGGTCGTCAAGAAATCGTCCAGAAAGCTGGCCAAACAGCGCAAAGCGAAAACGCGGAAGCTGGCGGCCAAGGCAAAGCCGAAGCCGGATGTCGTCAAGCCGGAACCGCATCTGCTCGCTGCGAACTGGCGCGGCGAAAGCCAAGCCCGGCCGGACGCGCCCGCCCTCGCTTTGCCCGACGCGCACGCATTGGGTTTGTCGGCCGGCCTCCTGGCCGCGACACAAGATGGCGCCCAGAGCGGTGGCAAGCCGAAATTGGCACGGGCGGAACGCGCCGCTGCCGCCAACGCGCCTGCCGCCGCCGCAAGCGACAGCAGCGCCGGCCTCAGCGAGCCGGGCCTGGCGCAGACCAGCGCCGATAACGCACCGCGCGGCGAAACCGGTTTGGCACTGGCCCAAGCGACCACGCTCGCGGCCAACCAGGGCGTCAATCCGGGAACTGGCGGCGCTGCTGGCGCCCAAGCCAGCACGACAGCAGCGTCGCTGGCCGGCTCGCCCGACTTTGCCGGCGAACGCCAGGGTGGCTTGCTCGCCAGTGCTTCGCCGCAAGCCGCTCTGAACGCGCCACTGGGTGGCGGCGTCCAGGCTGCGACGACATCCGGCAGCCTCGCTGTCGCGGCCGGCGCCGCAGCGCAAGGTGTACGTTTGACCGCTAGCAGTACGCTGGGTGGCTTGGCCGCGATGCCGGCAGGCGCCGGCTCGATTGCGGCCGGCCCGGCAACCGCAACGCTGGCGCAAGGCACGCAAGCGCAAACGGTGGCCACGTCGACGGCCGGCGGGAGCGGCGGCGGCGTGCTGGCGAGCAGTCAGGCCAGCGTAGTGGGCAAGCCGATTCCTGCCGGCGGCCGTACCGGTGCCGCGCCAGCCGGTCTGGTCGAAGCGGGGGTCAGTCGCGGCGGTCGCGGCCAGGAGGCGAAGGCGAGCCTAGGCGTGGCGACGGTGGCGCCGACCGCATTGATCGGCGCCAGCCGAAATGGCGCCGGCCCGGGTCGCGCCGGCCAGACTGGTGTGGCAGTCGCGTTGGCGCCGGGCGAACCCGGCAGCAGTCCGCGTTTCGCGGTCACGCTGCAGCAGGTGCTGGCCAATATGCCCGCATCGAATCCTTATCTCCCGGCTCGGCCGGGTCGCACCGCCGCCGTGGCGAGCGACGAGCCCAACGCCGGCGCCAGCCGTGCAACGGGCGATGCCGCTACCAGAATGGGCGGCGCGGCGACCGCTGCGCGGCGATTCAGCGATGTCGGCAGCGGCGCCAGTGCAGCATCCGGGCAGGCACCGGCGGTGGCGCGCGGCGGCGCCGGCGTCATCGCCGCGCCCGGACAATACGCTTCCGCTGCCGTGCTCAACGCCGCCCGCGAGTCAGGCCGCGCGCCGGTCGTGTTGCAGGCCACGCGGGTGATTCCGGTGCAAGTGGTGCGACCGGATAGCGAAATCCAGCGTCTCGATGTGCTGGCACCGTCCAACTACTGTCCATTACCCCTTCCCGGCCACGATCAACCGGATAACCGTGCGCCATTGCCAGACCGCAATATCGCGGAACAGCCTGCCTATGCGCTGGATAACCCGCGCATCGACTACCCGGTGCTGGCCAATATTCGCGGCATCGAAGGCCGTGTTACGGTGCGGGTGGAAGTGCTGCCGACCGGCAGACCGGGCAAAATGTGGCTGAAACAGAGCAGCGGTTCCGGCATCCTCGACCAGAACGCACAAGAACAACTCAAACAATGGCGCTTCGTGCCGGCACGCAAGTACGGTCAGGCCGTATCGGCCTGGATCGACGTGCCGGTGCTGTATCGTTTAAGCGACGCCAGACCCTGAAATTCATTTCGTATCGTTGAAAAAAGGAACCGCCATGAAACTGCGAGCCCTCTCTCTCGTCCTTGCCTTGCATAGCGCGCCGCTGCTGGCCGCCGGCCCGGTGATGCCGATTCCGGACCCGATCCAGGCCATGCAGATGGCGTTGCGTTATTACCAGATGGCCGCCAATGCCGGCGATGCGGAAGCGCAAACCAAAATGGGCTGGTTGTTCGAGCAGGGCCTCGGCGTTGGCAAGGACATCGGCGAAGCCGCCAAATGGTACGAACGCGCCGCCTTGCAGAACGAACCGACCGGCCTCTACAACCTCGGCCTGTTGTTTCTCAAGGGCCAGGGCGTGGCACCGGATGCGGAACGCGCCGCCAAGCTGATGACCGGCGCCGCCGAACTCAATATGGCCGCCGCGCAATCGCAACTGGCGCTGATGCATGAAAAAGGTCTGGGCGTGCCGGTCAGTCCGGAACTGGCGGCGTTCTGGACGCGCCGGGCTGCGGAACTGGGCGACGTGCCGGCGCAGAACAACCTGGGCATCAAGTACGCCTATGGCCAGGGCGTGAAAGCCGATTACGCCGAAGCGGTGAAGTGGTTCACCAAAGCGGCCGAAGCCGGCAATGCAGAAGCTCAGGGCAATCTCGGTCTGATCTACAAGGACGGCCTCGGCGGCGTGCAGCAGGATTTCCTGACCGCCGCCAACTGGCTGGCGCTGGCCGGCAGCCAGGGTCATGTCGCCTCGCAAAGCCGTCTGGCCTGGATGTTCGAAAAGGGCCAGGGCGTGCCGAAAAACATGACCGAAGCGGCACGCTGGTTCCAGATGGCGGCCGAGGCCGGCGACGCGCCCGCCGCGACCCATCTGGGGTGGCTGCATGAAACAGGTGGGCTGAGCAACCCCATCGGCAAACCCGATCTGGCCGCTGCTTTGGCTTGGTACCAGCGCGCCGCCGCCGGCAACGATGCCACCGCGCAGAACAACCTGGGCCGCCTCTATCGCGAAGGCCAGGGCGTTGCCGCCGACGCCGCGCAGGCGCGCGCCTGGTTCCTCAAGGCAGCGGCACAGAACGAACCGCTGGCCTGGTACAACCTGGGCCTGATGGCCGAACAAGGCCAAGGCGCCGAGAAGAACGAGGCGGAAGCGCTGGACTGGTATCGCAAGGCCGCCGAGAAGAATGTTGCCGCTGCGCAAAGCCGCCTAGGCTGGCTGTTGCACAAGGCCGGCAAGGCGGAAGAAGCCTTGAGTTGGCTGACCAAGGCTGCGGAAGCCGGCGATATCGCCGCGCAGAACAACCTCGGCGTCATTTTCGAGCAGGGCAAAGGCGTCGCCAAAGACCCCGCCGTCGCCGGCAAGTGGTACCGCAAGGCCGCCGAAGCGGGTGACAAGGTCGCCCAGCACAACTTGGGCGTGCTTTACCGCGATGGCGTCGGTGTCGAAAAGAACGAAGGCGAAGCCCTGGCCTGGTTCCAGAAATCGGCCGATCAAGGCTATGCCAAGGCGCAACTCAATCTGGGCCAGTTGTTCGAGAAGCTGGCCGGAGCGAAGAAGTAGGGGTTGGAAGGCCGCTCAGGCGGCAATCTGCCGCAGCAGGTTGGCCAGCAACGCTTCGCCAGCCTGTTGCACTGAGGCCATGGCGCCCAGATCGCGCAGTTGCGTCACCGCCATGCCGGCATAGCCGCACGGGTTGATGGCCTGGAACGGGGAAAGGTCCATGGCCACGTTCAGGCTGAGACCGTGATAGGTGCAGCTGTGTTTGACGCGCAGGCCGAGCGCGGCGATCTTGGCACCGGCGACGTAGACGCCGGGGGCGCCGGCCAGGCGCGCAGCCGCGATGCCATGTGCCGCCAGCGTGTCGATGATCGCCTGCTCCATGCGTCGCACCAGTTCCTTGATGCCGTAGCCGCGTCGTCTCAGGTCTAGCAGCAGGTAGATCACGACCTGGCCGGGGCCGTGGTAGGTGACCTGGCCGCCGCGGTCGATGGGGACGACCGGGATGCCGATGTCGGCCAGCAGATGTTCGCGTTTGCCGGCCATGCCCAGCGTGAAGACGGGCGGATGTTGCAGCAGCCAGATTTCATCCGGCGTCTCGGCAGTGCGCGCGGCGGTGAAGTCCTGCATCGCGCGCCAGGTCGGTTCGTATTCGACCAGGCCGAGGTGTTTGACGACCGGCAAGACGCTTGCCACTACAGCACCACTTTCACCAGTGGATGCGCGCTCAGCTCGCGGTAAAGGTCGTCCAGTTGCGGTTTCGAGGTGGCGCACACGGTGCAGGTCAGCGACAGGTACTTGCCGCCGGTGGAGGCGCGCATTTCGACGCAGGCGACATCGAAGTCGGGGGCGTGGCGCAACACAATATCGAGCATGACCTGGGCGAAGCCTTCCTCCGCCAGCCCCATGATCTTGATCGGGAAATCGCAGGGAAATTCGAGCAGGGTGTCGTTGTTCGCAACTTCGCTCATCGGGCGGCCTTTCCACGCATGACGGTGTGTTTGAAGGTTTGGTAGCTGGCGTGCAGGCGGCGAAACAGCGGGCCGGGGCGACCGTCGCCGACGACGCGGCCATCGAGGCGGGTAACAGCCAGGATTTCCTTGGTCGAAGACGTCAGCCAGATTTCGCCGGCCGAGCGCAGTTCGGTCTCCACGATGGGGCGCACGTCGCAGGGAACGCCCGCCGCCGCCGCCAGTTCGAGCACGACGTCGTAGGTGATGCCGGGCAGCAGCAGGTTCGATTTGGGCGGTGCAAGCAGTACGCCATCGAGCACGATAAATACGCTGCTGGCGGAACCTTCGATGAGCTGGCCGTCGCGGATCAGCACCGTCTCGGCGCAGTCGGCATCGACGGAAAGCTGGCGCAGCAATACGTTGGGCAGCAGCGAGGTAACTTTCAGGTCGCAGCGCAGCCAGCGGTTGTCGCTTGCAGTGATGGCGCTGACGCCGTGCTCGACCGCTTCGGCGGCGGGCGGGCTGAGTTGCAGCGGCAGGATGAACACCGTTGGCCGCACGCTCTTCGGGAAAGCGTGGTCGCGCGGTCCGACGCCGCGAGTGACCTGCAGGTAGACGCCTTGATCCGGCCATTCCGCGCTGGCGACGATCCGCCCGATCAGCGTTTCCCACTCGTCAGCGCGATACGGGTTGTCCAGGCGGATGCCATCCAGACTGGCCTGCAGGCGCGCCAGATGTTCATGTAGACGGAACGGCTGGCGGTCGTAAACCGGGATGACTTCATAGACGCCGTCGCCGAACAGGAAGCCGCGGTCCATGACCGGCACACACGCTTGTTCCAGCGGGAGAAACTGGCCGTTGAGGTAGACGGTGGTCATTGCCGGGCGATTAAAGCTTATTTCAGCAGCAGCAAAATGTTGTCCCAGCCGCGCCCGAGGATGCCGGCGACCGGGACGCTTTCCAGCGCCAGCAACGGATAATCGCCGACCGGCTCGGCATCGACGGTGAGGCGCAGCGTACCCAGTTGCTGTCCACGCGCGACCGGCGCCAGCAAAGGTTGCTGGGTGATCAGCTGTGCTTTGATGCGCTTGCTGGTGCCGCGCGGTACGGTGACGTGGAAGTCATGCGGGAAACCGGCTTTGACCTCGCTGGCGGTGCCCTTGTAGATACGCAACGCGGATACCGTCTGGTTGGCCGGATAGAGTTTCACCGTCTCGAAGAACTGGAAGCCGTAATTGAGCAGTTTCTGGCTTTCCATCGCGCGCGCGGCGTCGGAGTTGGCGCCCAGTACGACCGACAGCAGACGCCGATTTTCGCGTTTGGCCGAGGCGATCAGACAGTAGCCGGCGCTGTCCGTATGCCCGGTTTTGACGCCATCGGCGCTGGGGTCCATGAACAGCAGGCGGTTGCGGTTTGGCTGGGTGATGCCGTTGTAGGCGAATTCCTTCATCGAATAGATCTTGTAAAACTCGGGGAAGTCGCGGATCAGGGCCGTGCTCAGGCGCGCCAGGTCGCGCGCGGTGGTGACGTGCTGCGGGTGCGGCAGGCCGGTGGCGTTGAGGTAGTGGGTGCTGGCCATGCCGAGTTTCTTCGCCATGCCGTTCATCATTCCGACGAAGCTTTCTTCGGAACCGGCGATGGCCTCGGCCAGCGTGATGCAGGCGTCGTTGCCGGACTGCACGATCATGCCTTTGAGCAGATCGTCGACCACTGCGGGTTTCTTCGGGTCGAGGAACATGCGCGAACCTTCCGCGCGCCAGGCCTTTTCCGACACCGGCAAGGCCTGGTTCATCGCCAGGCGGCCTTCCTTGATGGCGCTGAAGGCCAGATAAGCGGTCATCAATTTGGTCAGTGAGGCGGGTTCGATCTTGCCGTCGGGATTCTTCTGGGCCAGCGGCAAGCCACTGGCCGTATCGATCAGCAGCCAGGCACGTGCTTCGATTTGTGGCGCGGGCGGTACGGGAAGTGCGGCGGTTGCGGCGCCGGCAAATAGGGCAGAACAGGCGAACAGTAGAAAGATACGGAGCAGCGGCATGGGGAAGCAGGTTGGCAAATAAAAATGTGGAATGAACAGAACCGAAGGATAAGCGAAGTACATCATTCGCCTGCAACGTGCGGTGTTACAGCCGGACGGCTGCGCAGTACGCCGTATGGTCGGCGTACGCAGCGATTAGTTCCGGACTTAGCGGATGACGCGATACGGCTTGACGCCGAAATCCTGCTGGTAAGCCAGGGCGATGCGCTCGGCATCCGCCGGCGAGGCGAAGGGGCCGGCCTGGAGTTTGAACAGGGTGCCGACGTTGACCTGATTCAGCCCGGGCAAATTGTTGCCGAAACGCGTTTTCACCCGGCTGGCCAGCGCTTCTGCGGCATCCGGGCTGGAGACGGCGGCAAGTTGCAGATAGAGGCCGGCAGCCGGGGCGGCGGCGGGTTCCGTGCCGGCGGGGAGGGCGGCTGCTGCGGTCGCAGCGGGTGCCTCGGCGACGACCTTGAAGGTCTTGATGCCCAGATCCTGCTCGATCAAGGCGGCGGCGCGGTCGGCGGACTCGGCGCTGGCGAAGGGACCGGCCTGGATTTTATGGAGGCCGTTGCTTTCCAGGCGCATGACACCAGGAAAGTCGCTCGACAGTTTGGCGGTGGCACGCGCCAGCACGCCATCGGCGGTGGCCGGGTTGCTGTAGGCGCCGAGTTGCAGGTAGATCGCCTTGCCCGGGCTGGCGGGTATCGGTTCAGCTTGTGCGACCGGCTCGACGCCGGCGGCGGGGTCTTCCTCGGCCTGGGCGGCGAAAGAGGTCGGCGCACTGTCCGGCGAGACTGACTCGACTTCGACCGAGGTGACGCCTTTCAGGATGTCGAGTTTGTAGGCGGCGGTGTAGGAGAGGTCGATGATGCGGCCGGGATGGAACGGGCCGCGGTCGTTGACGCGGACCACCACGCTCTTGCCGTTTTCCAGATTGGTCACGCGCGCATAGCTGGGCAGCGGCAGCGTGGGATGCGCGGCGGACATCGCGTACATGTCGTACGACTCGCCGGTCGAGGTGGCTTTGCCATGGAACTTGCGGCCATACCAGGAGGCGAGGCCGCGCGATTTGTAGGCGGTAGTGTCGGCGATGGGAATGTAGCGGCGGCCGAGCACCTTGTAGGGATCGTTGGCGTAACGGTGCAGGGATTCCCGCTTCGGCACGGCATCGGGAATGGCGGCGAGGTTGTCGGGCGTGTTGGCGCCCGGACCGTCATCCTTGTAATAGCCACCGCCCTTGTACGGCGGGATCACCGGCTTGCCGGCATCGGCGGTATTGCCGGTAGTGGCGCGTTCGTTCTTGTCGTTATCGGCAGTTTTGCTGCCGACACCCGCGCAACCGGCCAGGGCCAGGCCGAGTGCCAACACCAGCAAGGTCGGGGCGGCAGGCGGGTTTGTCCTGATGCTGCATTTGAGGCTAGACATGGCGCGCTCGCTAATCTTGAGAAACTGCTGTAAGTGTAGATCCATTACACTATGTTTTTACAAGCTTTTTATGCGTTGCGGCACTCATGATGATGCCGAAGCCAGCCATCACGGTCAGCATCGAGGTGCCGCCATAGCTGACCAGTGGCAACGGCACGCCGACCACCGGCAGAATGCCGGACACCATGCCCATGTTGACGAAGGCGTACGTGAAGAAAGTCAGCACGATGGCGCCGGAAAGCAGGCGGCCGAACAGCGAGGTGGCCCCGGCTGCCAGCAGCAGTCCGCGCCAGATGATGGCGGCGTAGAGCAACAAGAGAAACAGGTTGCCGATCAGACCGAATTCTTCCGAGAACACCGCGAAGATGAAGTCGGTACTGCGTTCCGGCAAAAAGTCGAGATGGGTCTGCGTGCCCGCCATCCAGCCCTTGCCGGCGACACCGCCGGAACCGACCGCAATGGTGGCCTGGATGATGTGGTAGCCGGCGCCGAGCGGGTCCGACGCCGGGTCGATCAGGGTCAGCACGCGTTGCCGCTGGTAGTCGTGCAACAGGTAGTTCCAGGCCAGCGGCAGCGCTGAACCTGCCGCGATGGCGGCGCCGACGATGACCTTCCAGGACAGGCCGCCCAGGAACAGCACGTAAAAACCCGAGGCGGTGATCAGCAGCGAGGTGCCCAAGTCGGGCTGTTTGGCGATGAAGCCGACCGGCAGCGCCAAAAGCAAGGCGGCAATGGCGAAATCGCGGCCGCGCAGGGTTTCCTGTTTGTAATGGAAGTACCAGGCCAGCATCATCGGCACCGCCAGACGCATCAGTTCGGAAGGTTGAATGCGCGTGATGCCGAGTTCGAGCCAACGCCGCGAGCCGTTCACCACGACGCCGAACAGTGTCACGCCGAGCAACAACAGCACGCCGACGATGTAGACCGGCAGCGCGAACTGCATCAATCTTTGCGGCGGAATGTGCGAAAGCAGCAGCATCGCGCTGAGCGCGACGCCGATGTTGCTCAGGTGCGAAAAGAGTCGTTCGTTGTTTTCGCCGCTGGCGCTGAACACGACCGTGGTGCTGACCAGCAGCAGCAGGGCGAGCAAACCCAGGAGCGGGCCATCGAGGTGGCTGAGCAGGTTGCCGACGGCGCGGCGGAGAAAACGTGGAATCATCCTTGAAACAGCAGTTGAACCCGCCTGAGGGCGGGGTGGAGAAGTTGGCTGGCAAGGCGCGACGACGAGTCATGTCGAGGCATGGCGAGGAGGAGCAACGCAGCCAGACGGCTTCTCCACCCCGTCAGCGGGCGGGTAGCGGACTCACCCAATTGGTGAGCGTCATCGAAGCTGAAGAGGTCAGATTGCATGCGACCTGACGAGGGATAAGAAGCGGTCAACTGCTGTTTCAAGGATCATTCCGGGTTCCCCTGAGTGGGGGCTGTGGCGGGTGCAGTGCTGTCTGCCAGAGGCTCTTCCGCCGGGCCGTGATCTTCCACTTCTTCGGCCTCGGTTTCGGTTTCCGGCGGTGCAAAAATTGTGGGCAGTTTGCCGAGCAGCCAGTAATCGATCACCTTGCGCGCGATCGGCGCCGCCGTCGAGCCGCCGTGACCACCGTTTTCGACCATGACCGCGACGACGATCTTGGGGTTGTCCGCCGGCGCGAAGGCAATGAACAAGGCGTGGTCGCGGTTCCGAGCCGAAACCTGGCTTTCCACATAGCGCGCGCCTTGCTTGATGCCGACCACCTGCGCCGTACCGGTCTTGCCGGCTAACTGATACGGCGTGTTGGCGCCGGCAATGGACGCCGTGCCGCCGGGCAGCGTGACATCCACCATCGCCTCTTTGACCAAGCGGACGTATTCCGGGTTGAGCTTGATGCGCCCCATAATCTGCGGCGCGGCATAGCCCATCTTGCCGGTGGCGGCATCGCGCCAGGCGCGGATCAACTGCGGTTTGTAAATGACGCCGTCGTTGGCGATCGCCATGGTGGCTACCGCCAACTGCATCGGCGTGGTCAGCACATAGCCCTGGCCGATGCCGGCAACGACGGTTTCTCCAGGCCACCAGGGTTGTTTGAATCGCTTCTTCTTCCATTCCGGCGTCGGCATCAGGCCGGACAGCTCGCCATCCAGGTCGACGCCGGATTTCTTGCCGAAGCCGAATTGCGACAAAAAGCCGGACATGCGCTCGATACCCATCTGTTGCGCCAGGCCGTAATAGTAGGTGTCGCAGGAAATGGTGATGGAACGTTTCAGATCGACCATGCCGTGGCCGTCCTTCTTCCAGTCGCGATAACGATGGCTGCTGCCGGGCAGGCTGAAATAGCCCGGATCGGCAATGGTGTCGCCGGGTTTGCGGATACCCAGTTCCAGTCCGGCCAGGCCCATGAACGGCTTGATCGTCGAACCGGGCGGGTAAACGCCGCGCAGGGCGCGGTTGACCAGGGGGCGATCGAGGGAGTCGTTCAACTCGCGCCAGGTAGCGGCATCGATGCCGTCGACGAACAGGTTGGGATCGAACCCCGGTTTCGACACCAGTGTCAGGACGCCGCCGTTGCGCGGATCCAGCGCAACCAGTGCACCGCGATAATCGCCGAAGACCTTTTCCGCCACCTGTTGCAGTTTGGCGTCGAGATGCAGATAGAGGTTGTGGCCGGCCACCGGGGCGGTGCGGGAAAGCAGGCGGACGGCGCGGCCGCCGGAATCGGTTTCCACTTTCTCGATGCCGGTGCGGCCATGCAGCCAGGTTTCATAACTGGCTTCGAGACCGAGCTTGCCGATGTGGTCGCTGCCTTTGTAGTTGGTTTCAAGGCCGGCTTCGATCAGGCGATCCTGGTCCTTTTCGCCGATGCGGCCGATGTAGCCGACCACATGCGAAAAGCTGGCGCCGAACGGGTACTGGCGGAACTGGCGCGCTTTCATTTCGACGCCGGGAAAGCGGTAGCGATTGACGGCGAAACGGGCCGCTTCCTCCTCGGTCAGAAGATTGCGGATCGGGATGCTTTCGAAATTCTTGCTCTCGGCGAGCAGTTTCTTGAAACGCTTGCGATCGCCTGCTTCGATCGCGACGATTTCGGCCAGGCGGTTGATCGTCTCCTCCAGTTTGCCGGCCTTGGCGGGCGTGATTTCCAGCGTGTTGGCGGAATAGTTATGGGCCAGCACCATACTTTGGCGGTCGTAGATGACGCCGCGCGAGGGTGGCGCCGGCACCAGCGAGATGCGGTTGTTTTCCGCCAGCGCGTGGTAATGGTCGAACTGGGCAATCTGCAGCCAGACGAAACGGCTGAACAGGCCGAAAAACAGGGCGGCGGCAAAGAAGCCGGCGATTTCCATACGCCGGCGATAGCGCAGGAACTCCTGTTCCGGGTTGATGAGGCGCAGCATGCTCACGGCGGTGGGGCGGTCGACAGCCGATGCCGGGTTATAACGGCGCTTGCCGGTTCGCCGGGGTGCCGGAAACGGCGCGGCCGGTAACCCGGTCGAGCAGCCAGGCCAGGGACGGCCACAGTGCCACCGCGACGACGCCGGCGGCTAGCCAGCGCCAGTCGGCGGTGCCGCGGCCCAGCATCAGCCCCAGGGTCAGCACCAGCGCTTCCTTGCCGAGCAGGATCGGCGAAAGTTGCAAAGTCTGGCGCGGCGTATCGAAACCCGCCAGGCGACGCTGCACCAGCAGCACCACAAAGGTTGCAGCGCAATAGGACAGCGCATTGAGGCCGAACAGGACGCCGCGGGCGACATCGGTGAGCAGGCCGAGGCTGAACGCCACACCGAGGCCGGCCAGACGCGGCGAGCGGATATTCCAGTAGAGCAGCGCCATTAGTGTGAAATCGGGCACCAGCCAACGGATCTGTTCCATCCAGGGCAACAAGGTCAGCGCGAAGGCGACGATCAGGCTGACAAAGACCTTGGTGCGGGTCGGCGGGTGGGTCAGTTCGGCGCCTTGCGGCAGCAGCGGTTGCGTGTTCATCATCATTTCAATCTGACTGCCGGTGCAGGGACGGCGGCAGCGGGCTTCGGCAGCGGCACCAGGACCGCCATGTGACGGTAGCGACCGACGCCGCCGAGCGGCTGACACAGCGCGCGCGCAAATGGCGTGTGACGCGGCGGTTCCGTTTTCAGCACGCGCGCGACCGGCACGCCGGCCGGATAGACGCCGTCGATGCCGGAGGTATAGAGCAGATCGCCGGGTTGCAGATCGGCGTGCATGTCGAGAAAACGGACTTCCAGCAGGTTGTCGGAACCCTGGCCGGACACGATGATGCGCAGGCCGTTACGCAGGTTCTGCACCGGCGCGCCCTGGTCGCGATCGGTCAGCAGGGTGACTTCGGAAGTCAACGGATAGACCCGGGTGACCTGGCCGACCAGGCCGGCGGCATCGACCACCGGCCAGCCAGCGGCGACACCATGGCTGCCGCCACGGTTGATGATGACTTTGCGGGCGAAGGGGTCGGGGACGGTCTCGATGACTTCGCCGGTCAACATGCTGTAACCGGGGCGCGGCGGCAATGTCAGCAGCGCGCGCAGTTGCGTGTTTTCGGCGGCGATGGCGGCGCGATCGCGCATGCCGGCGCCGAGCAGTTCCTGCTGCCGCTTAAGACGCGTGTTCTCGGCGACCAGTTCGCCATGCGCAACGAAGAAGCGGCCGACGCCTTGCAGCCATTCCCACGGCTGCGCGAGCACGATCTGCGCCGGGTGGAGGAAGGCGTTGAGGCTCGCGCGCAGGCCAAACAAAGTGGCATAGCGGGCATCCAGTGCCAACAGGAACAGGCAGACCAGGACATACAGGCTGAAACGAGCCGGCAGCCCCATCTCCCGAACGAACAGGGGGGCGTGAGGGGCGGGAGACATGGCGGGCGTGAAGGGAAAGGGTGCGGGGGCAAGGAAGCGGGGAAGGGACTGACCCTTTCCCTTCAGCCTCGTTCCTTCACGGAGGGATCAGTCGTTGGTGAACACCGTGGAAAGACGATCCATTTCTTCCAGCGCACGGCCGGAACCGCGCACGACACAAGACAGCGGGTCTTCCGCGACGATCACAGGCAGGCCGGTTTCTTCCATCAGCAGGCGGTCGAGATCGCGCAGCAAGGCGCCACCGCCGGTCAGCACCATGCCCTTGTCGGCGATGTCGGCACCGAGTTCCGGCGGCGTCTGTTCGAGCGCGGATTTGACCGCCGACACGATGGTGTTGAGCGGGTCGGTCAGCGCTTCCAGGATTTCGTTGCTGGTGATGGTGAAGCTGCGCGGAATGCCCTCAGCCATGTTGCGGCCTTTGACTTCCATTTCGCGCACTTCCGAACCCGGGAACGCCGAGCCCATTTCCTTCTTGATCATTTCCGAGGTGGCTTCGCCGATCAGCATGCCGTAATTGCGGCGGATGTAATTGATGATGGCTTCGTCGAACTTGTCGCCGCCGACGCGCACCGACGTGGAATAGACCATGCCGCCCAGCGAGATGACGCCGACTTCAGTAGTGCCGCCGCCGATATCGACCACCATCGAACCGGTCGCTTCGGCCACCGGCATGCCGGCGCCGATCGCCGCCGCCATCGGCTCCTCGATCAGGTAGACCTGACGCGCACCGGCGCCGATGGCCGATTCGCGAATGGCGCGGCGCTCCACCTGGGTGGCGCCGGAGGGCACGCAGATGATGATGCGCGGGCTGGGGTGGAACAAACGGGTGTCGTGCACTTTCTTGATGAAGAACTTCAGCATCTGTTCGGTGATGTTGAAGTCGGCGATGACGCCGTCTTTCATCGGCCGGATGGCCTGGATGTTGCCCGGTGTGCGGCCCAGCATCATCTTGGCTTCGAGGCCGACGGCCTGGATGGTTTTCTTGCCGGTCAGGCCTTCCTGACGGATAGCGACGACCGAGGGCTCGTTCAGCACGATGCCGCGGCCGCGAACGTAAATGAGGGTATTGGCGGTGCCCAGGTCGATCGCAAGATCGGTGGAAAAATAGCCGCGGAGAAGTCCGAACATGTAAGGGTCTCGAGGGTCGGAAAAATAGCGGCGTATGATAACCTACGACGCCTTATGCAATAAGGCCTTAGAGCCAAAGAACCAGGTATCTCATGTCGCTTTCCGCAGAAGACGTCAAACGTATTGCCAAATTGGCCCGTATCCGGGTCGGCGAAGATGAAGTTGTCGCTTATCAGGCCCAGTTGAACGGTATTTTCGGCTTGATCGAACAAATGCAGGCAGTCGATACCGCAGGTATCCCGCCGATGTCGCATGCCCAGGACCTGTTCCAGCGTCTGCGCGCCGATGTGGTCACCGAACCGGATCGACGCGCCGCATTCCAGGCCGTTGCACCGCAGACCGAGAACGGTCTGTATCTGGTGCCCAAAGTTATCGAGTAAGCCGCTGGCCGGGCGCGCATTGCCCCGCTTGCCGCACGCATTCCACTGTCGACCCACATGACCGCCACTCTCAAATCTCTCTCCACGAGCCTCGCCGCCGGCAAAACCTCCAGTGTCGAGTTGTGCCAGGACTACCTGGCGCGCATCCAGGCGCAGAACGCAACGCTCAACGCCTTCATCAGCGTCGATGCCGACCAGACCCTGGCCGAGGCGCGCGCTGCAGACGCCCTGCGCGCCGCCGGTCAGGGCGGCTTGCTGACCGGTGTGCCGATCGCGCACAAGGACATTTTCTGCGCCGAAGGCTGGCTGACCACCTGCGGCTCGAAAATCCTGTCCAATTTCGTTTCGCCCTACGATGCCCACGTCATCGATCAGTTCAAAGCGGCCGGCATGCCGTGCCTGGGCAAGACCAATATGGATGAGTTCGCGATGGGCTCGTCCAACGAAACCAGTTTCTACGGCCCGGTGAAAAACCCCTGGGATGTCGCCCGCGTGCCCGGCGGTTCCTCCGGTGGCAGTGCGGCGGCGGTGGCGGCGCGGCTGGCGCCGGCGGCGACCGGCACCGATACCGGCGGCTCGATCCGCCAGCCGGCCGCGCTGTGTGGCATCACTGGCCTGAAGCCGACCTATGGCGTGGTGTCGCGCTACGGCATGATCGCCTTCGCTTCCAGTCTCGATCAGGCCGGCCCGATGGCGCAAACCGCCGAGGATTGCGCGTTGCTGCTCAACGTCATGGCCGGTTTCGACGCGCGTGATTCGACCAGCCTGGAGCGCTCGAAAGAGGATTACACGCGCAGCCTGCTGCAACCCTCGCAAGGAGGACGCCGAATTCGTAATGCCGCTGAAGCGGCAACGACTTCGCTGCCGCTGGCCGGCTTGAAAATCGGTCTGCCGCGCGAGTTCTTCGGCCCGGGACTGGTCGGCGATACCGCAAAAGCGGTCGACGCCGCCATCGCTCAGTTGCGCCAACTCGGCGCCGAAACGGTGGAAGTCGGCCTGCCCAATTCGGGCCTTTCGGTTGCCGCCTACTACGTGCTGGCGCCGGCGGAAGCGTCCAGCAATCTGTCGCGTTTCGACGGCGTGCGCTACGGCTATCGCACGCCCGAGTACCGCGATCTGACCGACATGTACGAAAAGACCCGCGCCGAGGGCTTCGGCAGCGAAGTCAAACGCCGCATCATGATCGGCGCCTATGTGCTGTCGCACGGCTATTACGACGCCTATTACATCCAGGCGCAGCGTCTGCGCCGGCTGATCGCCAACGATTTCACCGCCGCGTTCCAGCAGTGCGATGTGATCCTCAGCCCGACCGCGCCGACCACGGCGTTCAAGCTGGGCGAAAAAACCGCCGACCCGGTCGAGATGTATCTGTCCGATATCTACACCATTGCCGTCAATCTGGCCGGTTTGCCCGGCATGTCGCTGCCGTGCGGTTTCGATGCGCAGGGCTTGCCCATCGGCCTGCAACTGATCGGCAATTATTTTGACGAAGCAAGAATGTTGGGTGTGGCGCATCAATATCAGTTGGCCACCGATTGGCACGCGCGGGCGCCGATGCTTTGAAGGAGGGGAAACATGGGCTTCGCATTGCACAATGATGAGCATTACACGGTTGAGCAATACCTGACCTGGCCTGAAGATGGGCCGCGTTATGAGCTGATCGACGGTGTCCCCTATGAGTTGAATGCGCCGGGCTTTGAGCATCAGAAACTGGTCGCGGCGCTGCACTACGAACTGGAGTTCCATCGAAGAGCTCATTTGAAATCCGGTGGCGAGGGCGGCGGTGAGAGCTTGCCTTGCGACATCGTCGAATCGCCCGTCGATGTCATCCTCTCTGACATTACCGTCGTGCAGCCCGACCTGATCGTGGTGTGCAACCCGGCGATCATCATCAACGGTCGCGTGCGCGGTGCGCCCGATCTGGTCGTGGAGGTGCTTTCGCCCAGCACCGCGGCCAAGGATAGGAAACACAAGCGTCGTCTCTATGAAGCTGCCGGTGTGCCGCAATACGTGGTGATCGATCCGGCGAACCGTTTTGTTGAGCTATATATTCTGGCAACCGATGGTCGCTACCCGGTCCCGGAGGTGCTTGATGCCGGCGACGTGCTGACCTTGCGGGTTGCCCCCGATTTCACCCTCACCCTCTCGGACATCTTCGGTTGGCCGCTACCGCTGGCGGCGCAGGAAAACCAGGTTGCTTACGGATAACACACGGATAAACAAACGGAACAACGCCATGCAATGGGAAACCGTCATCGGGCTGGAAGTGCATACCCAGCTCACCACACAATCGAAAATCTTCTCCGGCGCGTCCATCGCCTTCGGCGCGGCGCCCAACACGCAGGCCTGTCAGGTCGATATCGCTCTGCCCGGCGTGTTGCCGGTGCTCAACAAGGGCGCGGTGGAACGCGGCATCCGCTTCGGTCTGGCGATTGGCGCCAAGCTGAACCGGATCAACAGTTTCGACCGCAAGAATTACTTCTACCCCGACCTGCCCAAGGGCTACCAGATCAGCCAGTTCGCGTTGCCGATTGTCGAAGGCGGCGAACTGACGGTGCAGGTCGGCAGCGGAAGCGATCTCTACGAGAAGACCATCCGTATCACGCGCGCCCACCTGGAGGAAGACGCCGGCAAGTCGCTGCATGAAGACTTCCACGGCATGACCGGCATCGACCTGAACCGCGCCGGCACGCCACTGCTGGAGATCGTGTCGGAGCCGGACATGCGTTCGGCCAAGGAAGCAGTGGCTTACGCCAAGGCGTTGCATACGCTGGTGAGCTGGATCGGTACCTGCGACGGCAACATGCAGGAAGGTAGTTTCCGCGTCGATGCCAACGTGTCGGTGCGGCCGCTCGGACAGAAGGAATTCGGTACCCGGCGCGAGATCAAGAACCTCAACTCGTTCCGTTTCCTGGAACAGGCGATCAACTACGAAATCCGCTGGCAGATCGAACAGATCGAGGACGGCCACAAGATCCAGCAGGCCACCGTGCTGTTCGACCCCGACACGGGCGAGACGCGCGCCATGCGCAGCAAGGAAGACGCACATGATTACCGCTATTTCCCCGATCCCGATTTGCTGCCGGTGAAGCTGGACGAAGATTGGATCGAACAGGTACGCGCGAGTCTGCCGGAATTGCCGCAACAGAAGCAGGCGCGGTATCAGGCTGAGTGGGGTTTGTCCGCTTACGATGCGGTCGCACTGACGGGGTCCCGCGGACTGGCCGACTATTTCGAAGCGGTCGTAACGGGTCTGCTCAAAGCGGACGCCAAGCTCGCCGCGAACTGGGTGATGGGCGATCTTTCCGCCACGTTGAACAAGGAAAATCTGGATATTTCCGCCAGCCGGATTGCCGCCGCGCAACTGGCCGGTCTGCTGGCGCGCATCCAGGATGGCACCTTGTCCGGCAAATTGGCGAAGCAGGTGTTCGAAGCCATGTGGGCCGGCGAAGGCGATGCCGATGCCATCATCGAAGCCAAGGGGCTAAAGCAGGTTTCCGACAGCGGCGCGATCGAGAAGATCATCGACGAGGTCATGGTGGCCAACGCCAAATCGGTCGAGGAATTCCGTTCCGGTAAGGAAAAAGCCTTCAACGCGCTGGTCGGCCAGGTCATGAAAGCGAGCAAGGGCAAGGCCAACCCGCAACAGGTCAACGACTTGTTGCGACAAAAGCTCAACGCATAGGCGGCGTCTTTGACGGTGTAGAAGCCTTCAACTCCATATAGCGCCGTTCGTCTTCTTCGAAGCGCAGTTGGATGTCTTCGATGGCCTTGTTGCGTTGCTGTAGCAATTCGCCGATCTGGCCCAACTCCCTTTGCGCTTCATCGCGCATCTGGGCGTAGCCTGACGGCGCAGCTTGTCCCGCGTTGCGAAAACGGGCCAGGTAGGCATTGGCGAAGGACAGTTTTGCCGCGGCCGCATCCAGGCGCGACTGCAGACCGCGAATGTTGAGATTTTCCAGTTCGATGGCGCGATCGCGCGCCAGATCGATTTCCTTCTCGCTGGCGTAGGTCGCCAGCAGCGCCATGTCGCGGCGGCGCAGATCTTCCTGGCGGCGCCTTTCCTCGGCCTGGCGCGCTGCGGCCTCCGCCTGGCGTTGCCGTTCCTCGGCGGTCAAGCGGCTGCGCTTGGTTTCCTTGATCACGCGCCCCTGTTTGTCCAGTTCGGCATGCCCTTGCCCGGCCTGACTGGGCGGCATGACATCGCCGTACTGCACCTTGCCGTTTTGGTCGACCCAACGATAAGTTGCCGCCAGCGCCGGATCGAATGCGATCAGGCCGGCGATTAATAGGATGTGCAATCGAAGCGTCAGTGTACGCACCGGGTTATCCGCCTCAGCTCAGATGGTTGTCTTGCGGCAGCAATGTCGCCGAAAATGCAATAAAAAACAATGGATTACAGGGCTTCGACCGGCGAGCAAAGGGGAAATTCCGTCATGCTGGTATGCCGTATTGCTCGCGGTAGGCCTGAATTGCCGTCAGGGTGTCGCGCCAAGCCGGTTTGCCGTTCAGATGTTGGGCCAGATCGTCGAGATTGACGATGCCGATGACCGGAATGGCGTAGTCGCGGCTCACTTCCTGTACGGCGGAAAGCTCGCCCAGGCCGCGTTCCATGCGGTCCAGCGCAATCGCGACGCCACACGGCGTGGCGCCGGCGGCGCGGATCAACTCGACCGATTCACGTACCGAAGTGCCGGCGGAAATCACGTCATCGACGATCAGTACGCGGCCCGCCAACGGCGCCCCGACGATACTGCCGCCCTCGCCGTGATCCTTGGCCTCCTTGCGGTTATAGCTGAACGGCACGTTGCGCGCGGTCGTGGCAACCCCGGCGGCAAATGCAATGGCAACCGACGCCGCCAGCGGAATGCCTTTGTAGGCCGGCCCGAACAGGCCATCGAAGGCGAGGCCGGAAGCGGCGATGGCGCTGGCGTAGAATTCGCCAAGTTTTTTCAGCGAGACGCCGTCGTTGAACAGGCCGGCGTTGAAGAAATACGGACTCATCCGGCCGGCCTTGGTCTTGAATTCGCCGAACAGCAAAACCTGTTGTTCGATGGCGAAATCTAGGAAATCACCCTTAAATCTTTGCACTTAGAACCTTTGTCATATGCGTGTCATCAGCCTGAATCTTAACGGAATCCGCTCCGCCAGCAGCAAAGGTGTTTATGCCTGGCTGGCCGCGCAGGACGCCGACCTGGTTTGTTTGCAGGAACTCAAGGCGCAAGCCGCCGATCTTTCGTTGGAAATGCTCAATCCGCCGGGCTTCTACGGCTACTTCCATTACGCCGAAAAAAAAGGCTACAGCGGCGTCGGAATTTATTCGCAGAAGCAGCCGGATCAGATCATCGAGGGCTTGGGTATTGCCGACATCGATGCGGAAGGGCGCTACATCGAAGCCGTTTTCGGCGATCTCTCGGTCGTCTCGCTCTATCTGCCTTCAGGTTCGTCCGGGGAAGAACGCCAGGCCGCGAAGTTCGCGTTCATGCAAAGATTCCTGCCGCGTCTGGAAGCGTTGGCTCAGAGCGGCCGGGAATTCATTTTGTGCGGCGACTGGAACATTGCGCACAAGGAAATCGACCTGAAGAACTGGAAAGGCAATCGGAAGAACTCCGGTTTCCTGCCCGAGGAACGCGCCTGGATGTCCGACCTGTTCGAGCGCCTCGGTCTGGTCGATGTGTACCGTCGGCTATATCCCGAGCACACCGGTGAGGCTTATACATGGTGGAGCAATCGAGGCCAGGCCTGGGCCAAGAATGTCGGCTGGCGCATCGATTACCAGATTGCAACGCCTGGCATCGCGGCCAAGGCGCGCGCCGCCATGGTCTACAAATCGGAGCGCTTCTCCGACCATGCGCCACTGAGCGTGGAATACGACGTGAATTTGTGAACGCAGATGAAAAAGAGGGCGCTCGCAGCGCCCTCTTTTTCATGCAGCTACAGACTTGCGTTACTTGTTTCCTTCTTGCGGCTTCATGTACATCTGCATGAAGGCGGCGGGATCGAGCGGCGGCATCGGGGCGGCATCGTCTGCCTTCACCTCGGGTAGAGGTAAGGGCTCGCTCGCCGGCTTGGCGGCAGGAGCCGTGGCGGCTGCCGGCGCTGCTTGTGGCGAGAAGAAGAAAAACGGCAGCGAACTTTGTGGCACGACCGGCTGCGCTGCCGGCTTCGATTTTTCCATTGCCGGTGGCGTCGCCTGTGGCGCTTGCGGCAGCTGGAATGGCAAGAACGGCAATGTCGGCTGGACGGCGGCCGGTTGCGGTTTCGGCTGGGCGGCCGGTTGCGTCATGCCGAAGAAGTTCTGCAGCGAAGGTTGCGGTTGCGGTGCCGGCTGAGGCGATCCGAAAAAGTTGGGGAATGACGGTTGCTGTTGCACTGGCTGTTGTTGCAGGCCGAGCAAGTTGGCCAGCGTCTGCTGCTGTTGCATCTGTTGTTGCTGTTGCATGCCATAGGGCAGGTACGGGAATGCTTGCTGTTGCGGTGCAAATTGGGGTTGTCCCATTTGTTGCGGCATCATGAAATATCCCGGCATCTGCTGTTGCTGGGCAGCAAACGGCATGTTGGGGAACGACGGCATCGACGGGCTGAATGCCGGTGCCGAGAACGCCTGCGGCATGGGCGAGCGCACATAGGGATTGCCGGCAAAAGGATTGCCCTGGAACGGATTGTTCATCTGGTTGAAGTAGCCGGAAGACTGCATGTTGGGCGCAAATTGCATGCCGGGCGAGAAACTGGGGGTCAAGGCATTGAGTGCGCCCAAAGCGCCCAGACTCAGCACCGGATTGGACAGGCCGCCATAGTTGTTCCAGGGGCTCAACGGGTTGATGCTGTTGAGCGGGTTCATCGGATTCAGCGCACCCAGGCCAAACGGACTGGAAACGTTGCCATAGCCGCCAGACCATGGATTGTTCTGAACCGGGGTCAACATGCTCAGCGGATTGAACATGTTTTCGGCCTGCGCCGATCCGGCGACGACGATAAGAATCAGGGAAGTAAGACGTTTCATGCGCGTCTCCTGTGTGGTGGGGGACTTGCTGGGAGGATTCGAGGAATCCTGCTGTTTACTGAACGCCAGGATGGGCGTTTTGCGGGTTGCAATGCGATAGCTGTGCAGGCAACGAACGGGGGTGGTACGGGAAACCTCCTGCTGGAGATTTCCCGTCCGGGTATTACAGGTCGCCGTTGGCGGCGGCTTTCATGATGATGTCCATCTTGTCGCGAATGTCTTTGGCGTAATCCATCAGCTTGTCGGGCGCGCCCATCTTGCCGGACAGGGAATCCAGCCAGGAGGTGTTCCAGTCCAGCGTCAGCACCCACAGGTTCTTGTCCGCGTCTTCCATGATGGCGATACGGCAAGGCAGATAGACGATGGCTTCCGGCGCGTATTTGAGAATTTCGCGGCCGGCTGCGATGTCGCAGTAGTGGTAGACCTCCATGCGCGGCGCTTCCATGTCGCCCAGCACAGCCTGGATGTCTTTCCACATCGGGCTCTCACCGACCTTCTTGAAATTGAGTTTGTTGGCGCTGAGTTCCATCGACGTTTTCACGTCATCGAATGTCAGACCCTTCTTGACCGGGTATTTGATCGCCATCATGTTCATGACGTCTTTCACATCCATGCTCTTGACCATGCCCATCATCGGCATGATTTTCTTCATCATGGCCGCTTTTTCTTCCGGCCCGACGGTGCTCGACATCTCATACGGACGCTTGCCGCGACCAGCCGGAGAAACCGGCAGCACGATCGGACCGGCGGAGATGGGCACGTTGCTCAGGTAGGGGTTGGCGGCGGTGGGGGCTTGCTGGGCGATGGCGGGGACGCTCAGGGTCAGTGCCAGCGCGGCGATCAGGGCGTATTTTTTCATGTGTTACATCCTTCCTCTTGGAAATCGGTGGGGATTTTGGGGTGAAACTAAGACTTCTCAAGTCCAGATGTTCAGGACAAGGTTGAAAACCCCGCGCCGGAATCGGTGCGGGGTATTTGCCTGTTACAGGTCGCCGTTGGCGGCGGCCTTCATGATGTTGTCCATCTTGTCGCGGATGATCACGGCATGATCCCACAGCACATCGGGGGTGCCCATCCGGCCTTTGACAGAATCCAGCCAGGTGGTATCCCAATCCAGGGTCATTACCCAGATGTTCTTGTCCGCATCTTCCATGATGGTGAAGCGGCAGGGCATGTAGACGGCGGATTCCGGGGAGTATTTCAGCATCTCGCGGCCCACGGCGATGTCGCAGTAGTGGTAGACCTCAATGCGCGGCGCATCCATGTCACCCAGCACGGCCTGGAAGTCTTTCCACATCGCGCTTTCACCGACTTTCTTGAAGTTGAGGCTGTTGGCGCGCAACTCCATAGAGGCTTTCACTTCCTCGAAAGTCAGGCCCGGCTTGGCTTTGTACTTGATGGTCATGAGATTCATCATGTCCTTCAAGTCCATGCGCGTGGTCATGTTCATCAAGGGCATCATCGACTTGATCAACTTCGCTTTCGTTTCCTGCGGAACAACGCCCGACATTTCATAGGGGCGGACACCCTGAGCCGGGAATTTCGGGATTGACGGGAGCAGCGACGGCAGCGACGGCAGCGTCAGACCGGATGAAGCCGGTACATTGGTCAGATAAGGGTTGCCTGCGGGAGCCGGGTCGGCGGCCTGGGTGGGAATAGCCAAACTGATGGTCAGGGCGGCGAGTAACGACTGTTTCAAGCTGATGCGTTTCATTTATGTATCCTTATTGTGAAACCGGGTTTGGTTGTTATGGTGATTTTGGTGCGATGGTGGCCAGGCCCAGCATTTTCCAGTCCTGCATCCCGCCACGATACCACTTGAGCTTGTACGCTGGATAACCCATCGCCAGCAACTGCTTGATATTAGTAGGAGATTGTCCGCACCAGGGTCCGTTGCAGTACAGCACCAGTGTCTTCACATTTTCGAAATTCCACAGTCCGCCCTGGCGCGCGGCGCCGAAGCGGAAGATCAGGATGTCCGCGATCTTTTCCAGATCGTTGTGGCCGGGATGCAGTTCCTGCCAGGGCAATTGCACCGCGCCTGGGATGATGCCGGAGCGCTGCGGCCAATCGCCGTCGCGCGAATCGATCACCAGTACGCCGGAGTCCTTGCCGATCTTTCTCAGGTACTCCAGCATTTCCAGTTCGCCGATGGTTTCGACACCGGGGGCGAGCGTCATCGGCTGCACGCAGAACGGCGGGCAGGGGCGCGAGGTCAACGAATAATCCGGATCGAGCATGTTTTCGGTATCCGGATTGCGCTCGATCATGATTTTCTTGCCTTGATGCAGCACTTCGACAGCAGCCACGCTGGGCGTGATGTTGACGTGCGTTCCCGCGGCCGATGCCAAGCCGGCGCCTAAGCCTAGAAGCACCAGTAATGCAGCGTTTTGTAAGTACATGCCATCTCCTCCTGTTCACGCAACACCGCACGAAGCGGGAAAACCGCCTCAGTCCAGATATTCGAATACCTTCACGACTTTGGAAACGCCGCCGGTACGCGCGGCGATTTCTGCTGCCGCGTTGCCTTCCTCGCGCTTGACCAGGCCCATCAGGAAGACCGTACCCGCTTCGGTGACGACTTTGACATGATGGGCATTGAAGCGCTTGTCCTCCAGGCAACGCGCTTTCACCTTGGCGGTGATGAAGCCATCGTTGCTGCGCGCGACAAACGACGCGGTGCCACCGACGACCAGTTCGTTTTGCACTTCGCGCACATTCGGCACCGCTTTGGCGATCTCCTCGGCTTTTGCGCGCACGGTGGCATCCGGTACTTCGCCGGTGAGCAGCACGCGGCGGTTGTAGCTGGTCACATTGATGTGGGCATTCTGGCCGTGGCTCTCACGGATCCGGTTCGCCGCCTTGATTTCGATCTCTTCGTCGAGCAGGTACGTGCCGGAAGTGCGCCGATCTTCCGCCATCAACATGCCGACGCCGACGCCGCCGGCCACGACCGGTACGCAACCGCCGAGCGGCGCGAGAGAAAGGCCGAGCAGGGCGCACAAGACGAGTTTTTTCATGATTCAGGCTCCTAGTAATAAGTAATCGATGCCATCGCACAAACAGTGGATGGTAAGTAACAGGGTTTCATGGATGCGCATCGGCGAGTCGGCCGGCGCGCAGATCAGCGCATCTTCCTCGCGCAGTATTTCAGCCAGCGCCCCGCCTTCGCCACCAACCAGGGCGATCACGATCATGTCGCGCTCCTGCGCGGCGCGCGCCGCCTCGACCACCGCGCGCGAATGGCCGAAGGTGGACACCGCGAACAGCACATCGCCCGGATGCCCCAGCGCCGAAACCTGACGCGCGAAATCGGGGCCGGTCGCATCGTTCAGCGCCGCGCCGGCGCCGGACAGATGGATCGCCGCCAGGCCGGGCCGGTCGCGGTCGAGTTTGTCGGTCAGTATCGCTGCCGCATATTGCGCGGTCAGCCCGGAAGCGCCACTACCGCACGCCAGGATCTTGCCCTCGTGCATCAGGCAGTCGGTGAGGATCTGCACTGAACGGTCGATCGGCTCGGACAACAGCTCCGCCGCATCGACCAGGGTATGGATGCTGGCCTTGAACTGATCCTGAATGCGTTGATGGAGTGGCATGGGGCGGGAAATTGAAGTGCGAACCGGCACGGATTATAGCGATGCCCCTCAAGCCTCGAACGCCGCCTGCAGCCATTGCAGGCGACCGGCTTGCAACAATACCGCGTCGAAGCGACAGGGCGCGTCGATCGGGTGCCGGGCCAGATAATGCCGCGCCGCCAGGATGATGCGGCCCTGCTTGGTCGCGGTGATGCTCTCCGCCGCACCGCCGAAGTCGCTCCTTGCGCGTGCCCGCACTTCCACGAATACCAGCGTCGCGCCGTCGCGCATGACCAGATCGATCTCGCCGCCGCGGCAGCGAAAATTGCGCGCCACCAGTTTCAATCCCTGCCGGATCAGGTAATCCGCCGCAACCTGTTCCGCCGCCGCCCCTTTGTTCGTGCCGCCTTGATTCATGCCGCATCCCGTTTGGTTAAACTGGCTGCCCGCAGTATCCGGCGAAAGTTTCGGAATTCACAATTCGGAACGTCCCTACTAGATCATGTTTGATGCCTCCCAGCCGGCCCGTCCCGGTGTACTTCACATCGTCGCCACGCCGATCGGCAACCTGCGCGATCTCAGCCAGCGTGCGCTCGATGTCCTGAAAACGGCCGACATCGTCGCCGCGGAAGACACCCGCACCACGCAAGGCCTGCTCAACGTGCATCAGATACAGGCCGGCAAACTGACGCCGTTGCATGATCACAACGAACAGGCCGCCGCCGCCAGATTGATCGAAGCGCTGCGCGCAGGCAAAAGCGTCGCCTACGTTTCCGACGCCGGCACGCCCGGTATTTCCGATCCCGGCGCACGCCTGGTCAACGCCGTGCGCGCCGCCGGTTTCGAAATCACGCCGATCCCCGGTCCGAGCGCGGTGGCGACGGCGTTATCGGTGGCCGGCGTCGAAGGCGCCTGGCTGTTCTACGGCTTTCTGCCGGCGAAACCGGCCGCCCGCCGCAAAGTGCTGGAAACCCTGGTCGCCGCGCCGCATGCGCTGGTGTTCTACGAAGCGCCACACCGCATCGAGGAAACCGTCGACGACCTGCTCGCGGTGTTCGGCGGCGAGCGCAGCCTGTTGTTCGCGCGCGAACTGACCAAACGCTTCGAGCAACTGCACGCCTGTCCGCTGGCCGAGGCGCCGGCCTGGCTGGCGGCGGACGACAACCACCGGCGCGGCGAATTTGTGCTGGTGCTGTCGGCGCCGCCGGCGCAAGCGGACGATAGTGCTGCCGAAGCACGCCGCGTGCTGGAAATCCTGCTCGAAGAGGTGCCGCTGAAACAGGCCGCCCACCTCGCCGCCCGCCTGACCGGCGCGCGCAAGAACGCTTTGTACGACCTCGCCCTGACCCTGAAAAAAGATTGAGCACCATGCAGAAACTGACTCTCACCCGCCCCGACGACTGGCATGTGCATCTACGCGACGACGCCATGCTCGCCGCCGTGCTGCCCGATACCGCGCGCCAATTCGCCCGCGCCATCGTCATGCCCAATCTGCGCCCGCCGGTGCGCACGCTGGCGGATGCCCAGGCCTATCGAGCCCGCATTCTGGCCGCCTTGCCCGCGGGCATGAGGTTCGAGCCGTTGATGACGCTCTATCTGACCGACAACACCGATCCGGCCGAAGTGGCGCGCGCCCAGGCCAGCGGCATCGTGCATGCCGTGAAGTACTACCCGGCCGGCGCCACCACCAATTCCGATTCCGGCGTCACCGACATCCGCAAAGTCGACGCGGTGCTGGAAGTCATCCAGGAAACCGGCATGCCGCTGCTGCTGCACGGCGAAGTCACCGATCCGGAGGTTGACGTATTCGACCGCGAAGCCGTCTTCATCGACCGCATCCTGACCCCGCTGCTGCAGCGTTATCCCGACCTCAAGGTGGTGCTGGAACACATCACCACACGCCAGGCCGCCGAGTTCGTCGCTGCAGCCCCGGCCAAGGTCGCCGCCACGATCACCGCGCATCATCTGCTCTACAACCGCAACGCCATGTTCCAGGGCGGCATGCGGCCGCACTACTACTGCCTGCCGGTGCTGAAACGGGAAACCCATCGTCATGCGCTGGTCGCCGCAGCCACCAGCGGCAATCCCAAGTTCTTCCTCGGCACCGACAGCGCGCCGCATGCAAAGAGCGCCAAGGAAACCGCTTGCGGCTGCGCTGGCATCTACAGCGCACACGCCGCGCTGGAACTGTACGCGGAAGCCTTCGACCAGGCCGGCGCGCTCGACCGGCTGGAAGCCTTCGCCAGCTTCCACGGCCCGGATTTCTACGGCCTGCCGCGCAATACGGGACAGGTCACGCTGGTGCGCGAAACCGTCCCGGTCGGCGCCGATCACCCGGCCGGCATCGTGCCGCTGCGGGCGGGCGAGACGCTGGCGTGGCGGTTGCTGGATAGATGAAAAAAACGGCGACCGAAGTCGCCGAGATGGATTGCCGTCGGAGCGCCAATCAGATCTTGCGGCGGCGGGCGAACAGAAGTCCGGACAAGCCCAGGCCGAGCAGGGCGAGCGAGGCCGGTTCCGGGACGCTGCTTGAGGTAGCCGTCATCAGGATGTTGTCCAGGAAGGCGGAGGTGTCTGCAACGTGCTGCGGGTTGATGCCGCGGAACGTGAGGGTGTGATCGCCTGCGCCAATCGCCACATCGTTGAAGCCGAAAGTCGTCCAGGTCAAAGTCGGGTTGATGGACGCGTATAGCGTGTTGTCCAGCAGCACTTCTACAACCTGATTTTTTGCGTCGTACGGCATATTGCGGTCGACCAGGTCAAACGATAGATCCAGGCTGTAATTGCCGTCGCTGCTGAATGTTTGCGAGATGGAACTGGTATTTTGCAGAAACGCAAAATAATTGCCGCTGGCCGTTACGCCACCCCACGCCGAGTAGTCGCTCGAAATTCCCGCGCCGCCGGCGAACCCCCAGGGTGCGGCAACGATTGCACCCGCGTACTTGTATGCGCCGCCACCGATGTAACCGATGTTGTTGGCCTCGAAGCTGGTGTTGTTCAGGATGGGCGTTGCGCCGGCTTGGGCGGCGATAACGGAAAGAACCAGAGCAAGGACAGTGCGATTCATCGGGATATTCCAGTAGGGTTATTGGCGAAGAACATAAAGCACACTTCGTGCCAACTTGATTCCCCTGCAATACTTCATGCGTGGCCATCTCCGTTTGAACGAAATGAATGTCTGGCATAGCCTGTCCACACTGCATTGCGGTGCATGGCGCAGCGCGCAGGCGCGCGTTGTGCGTTCTGCACGAATGGCATCCTGCCTAGGATTTGGGGCGCTCGATGAGGCTGCCTTCGTCAAAGAAATGGCGGCCCTGTCGAGGCTTCATCGTCAGCGTGTGTCGGAAGAGATGTGGCACACAATGGAATCCATACGCCGTGCCTGCCGCCAAACCAGGCGAGCAGGTCGCACCCAATCAACTTTGCAGGCTCATTTGGACAAAAGGTGAATTCGACATGGCGACGATCATCCCCGACGGCTGGCGTGAATACGCCGTAACCGGCGCTGCCGCGCGCGAGATCGAAACCCTCGCCAAACTGGCCGAGGCGCTGCCGGACACCTATACGGTCTATCACGCGGTGCACTGGACGCGGCTGGAGCAGGGCTATTCGGTCTATGGCGAGATCGATTTCGTGGTGGTCAACCAGGCCGGCGCGCTGCTGCTGATCGAACAGAAAAGCGGTTTTCTGGAAGAGGGGCCGGACGGTCTGGTCAAGCGCTACGCCGAGAAGTCGAAGAGCGTGCCGCTGCAGATGGCGCACGGCATCGCGGCGATACAGAACAAGCTGTATGCGCGCCCGGGCTGCCGCGATGTGCCGATCGACTACCTGCTGTATTGCCCGGATTACCAGATCAAGCTGATGCAGACCGCCGGCATTTCGCCCGAGCGCATCGTCGATGCGCGCCGGCGCGACCAGCTCGCGGCGCTGGTCGGCCAGATCCTGCCGCCGGGCGATCCTGCGGCAGCCAACCCGGATCGCGTGCGTCAGGTGCATCGTTTCCTGCGCGACATCGTGCAACTGGAAACCGATGTCAGCGCGCTGATCGGCCGCGCGCAGTCGTTGGTTACCCGCATTTCCGGCGGCCTGGCGCACTGGGCGCGGCAACTCGAATTCACCCCTTTTCGGCTGCGCGTCAGCGGCACGGCCGGTTCCGGCAAGACGCAACTGGCGCTGGCCGAATATCGCGCTGCCGTCGAACAGGGCAAGCGGCCACTCTACCTCTGCTACAACCGCCCGCTGGCCGACCACTTCCAGCTGATCGCGCCGCCCGGCGGCCGGGTCTGCACGCTGCACATGCTGTGCGATCAACGCGTGCGCGCGGCCGGCGAGGTGCCCGATTTCAGCCAGCCTGACGCGTTCGAGACCCTGCTCGCGCGCGCCGCCGCCTTGCCCGTTTCGGAAGACTGGCGGTTCGATACGCTGATCGTCGACGAAGGCCAGGATTTCAGCGAGCAGTGGCGCGATCTGGCGTTGCGCCACCTGAAACCCGAGGGCCGCGCGATCTGGCTGGAAGACCCGCTGCAGAATCTCTACGCGCGTCCCCCGGTCGATCTACCCGGCTGGGTGCGCATGCGCGCCACCAGCAACTACCGCAGCCCGCGCTCGGTCGTGCGCATGTTGCAGAACCTGTTGCCGGAAGAGTTCAGCATCGAAGCACAAGGCGCGCTGCAAGCGTCGGAACTGGTCGTGCTGACCTACCGGGACGCGGCCGAACTGACCCAGCAGGTCAAGGAAGGGATCCGCCAGTGTCTGGCCGAAGGGTTCAAGAAAGCGGATATCGCCGTGATCAGCTTTCGCGGCCGCGAACAATCGCAGCTGTTCCCGTACACCGAACTCGGTCCGCACCGCCTGAAAACCTATACCGGCCGCTACGACCTGCTCGGCCAGCCGATCTACTCCGACGGCGACGTGCTGCTGGAATCGGTCTACCGCTTCAAAGGCCAGGCCGCGCCCGCCATCGTGTTCGCCGAAATCGACTTTGAACAGCTCGACGAACGCGCCGTGCGCAAACTGTTCGTCGGCGCCACGCGCGCGACGATGAAACTGGTGCTGGTGGTATCCGCAAGGTCGGCGGCGGTATTGCTTGAACGGCTGGGCTGAAATTTCGCGTGGATTGGTAGGAGCGCCTTCCAAGGCGCGATTGCTCGGTGCATCGCGAAAATCGCGCCTTGGAAGGCGCTCCTACAGGCGCGCCAAACCGGCCCGTAACTTCTCTGCCACCTTTTCACGCAGTTCAACCGGCGCCAGCACTTCCACTTCCGGCACATGGCGCAGGATGTCCATGACCAGCTCGCGGTCGTCGGCATAGGGCATTTCCAGCACGTAGCGACCGTCTTTCTGCATTTTGCCGCGTTGCTTCGGGTGCCATTGCTCCAGCGCCACCCAGCGCGCGCGCTCGGGACTGAAGCGCAATTTCGCCCAGGTCAGCTTGCGCCCGGAGAAGATGCCATAGCCCGCGCCCAGCATCGCGTCGAGCGATTTTTCGGCGACTTCGCGTGCCGGTGTGTCGAGGATTTCGGCGTGCTGGATGCCGTCCATGGCGAAGCTGCGCAGGCCTTTGCGCAGGTGGCACCAGGCATCGAGATACCAGTTTTCGCGATAGTGAACGAGGCGCTGTGGCGACACTTCGCGTTCACTGACGCTGTCGCTCGATTTGGCGTAATAGCCGATGCGCACGCGTTTGCGCCGCAACAGCGCGGAGCCGATCGTGGCGAACTGGTCGATAGGCGCGCGGCGCGCGGCGAGTGGAATCAGCTTGATGCGCTTTCTGATTTCTTCGGCGGGATGCCGACTGTTGCCGAGCAAGCCGGTCAGGCGTGACATCAGCGGCTGGATGTGCGGCCCCAGCAAGCCGCCAGCGTCGAGGTTGGCGAGCAGATGCTGCATGGTCAGCAAGGCGTGGATTTCATCGGCGGAGAACCACAGGCCGGGCAGTTCGTACTGTGCGCCGACGGCGAGTGGCTTGCCGTAGACATAACCGCGTGTTTCGCGGTCCCAGACGATGGGGGCGTTGAGGCGGTTGCGCAGGTATTCGAGATCGCGCTTCAGGGTCGCGCGCGACACTTCCAGCCGTTCCAGCATGCGCTCGAAGGTGGCGACTTCCGGCGCCGCCAGCATCATGTCGATCAAATGAAAACGTTCGGTTCTGTCCATGTTTTGCTGCCCAAAGTGCGCTGCGCCCATTGTAGGCCTGGGTTCGTCCAGTGGCGCTTCTGGTGAGCCAGCGAGCTTCTAAGCTGTCCGCACCGAAACCGTTGGAGACATGCCATGAACCTCAGCCTCAGCCTCACGCTTTACCTCTCGCTCGGCCTCGCCCTGACCTTGTTGCGCCGCAGACAGGGTATGTCGGTCGGCGACGCGCTGTTCTGCGGCGGGTTCTGGCCGTTGGAACTGTTGCGGCGCTGGATCGATTTGCTGGTACGCAGTCTGTTTCATGCCGAAGCACGGCTGTAGGGCGGGTATCCTTTCCCGCCGGTCCAACATCCGATTGCCGTTGCATCGACAGGCAGCAAGGGATTGCCGACTACCACTGCCTCAGGCCAACGCCGCCTGCGTGAAATCCGCCAGCAGTTTGGCGACGAAGGCTGCATCCAGATCGGAGGTGATGAACACGAAGCGGCTGCGCCGGTCGTCGTCCGGCCAGGCCGGCAGTTCGGCGGGCGGGTAGAGCATGTGCTGGACGGCATGCAGCACGACCGGATTCGGCTTGCCTTTGACGTTGACCAGCGCCTTCATACGCAGCAGGTTCTGCGAACGGAACGCCTGCAACATGTCCAGTGCCGACTGCACGCCATGCCATTCCAGCGGCTCGTCGAAACTGAGGCTGAAGGCACGGATGCGGTTGTCGTGCAATTCCGCTGGGGCCGGTTTCGCCTTGCCGCCCAACAGCGAACGCGCCGCCGGTTGGTAGCGTTGATGCGCCAGCCATTGCAGCACATCCGGGTGCTTGTCGAGCGGGTTGAACAGGCCCAGATGGGTGACCTGCGCGGGGTCGACAATGCCGCTCAAAACGGTATGTATCGGCGCGGCCGGGTTGAGTTCGGCCAGGCGGGCCTTGATCGTTTCGATCTGTTCTGGCGTCGCCAGATCGGTCTTGGTCAGCAATAAACGATCCGCCACCGCCACCTGCCGCGCCGCCTCGAAATGCGCGTCCAGTTGCTGCGCGCCGAATACCGCGTCGACCGTGGTCACCACGCCGTCGAGCTTGTGCCGCGCCGCCAGCCAGCGCTCGCTGAGCAGCGTGTCCAGGATCGGCGCCGGATCGGCGATGCCGGTGGTTTCGATGATGATGCGTTCGTATGGCGGCAGCTTGCCGCTCGCCCGCGCCATGTAGAGATTCTTCAGCGTCGGCGCCAGCGTGCCCTGAATCTGGCAGCAGACGCAGCCGCCGGACAACAGCGCCAACGGCCCGCGGCTCTCTTCCAATAATTGATGGTCGAGGCCGATCTCGCCGAATTCGTTCATCACCACGGCGGTCAGTGGCAGATGGCGGAGCAGGTGGTTGAGCACGGTGGTCTTGCCGCTGCCGAGAAAGCCGGTGAGCAGCGTGACGGGGAGGAGTTCGGGAGTCATGGCGAATATCGGGAAGCCGGGGCGGGATTCTACGCGGCGGCCATAAACAAAAAACCCCGCACCAGGCGGGGTTTCGGGCGGGCTGTGCTATCCCTCAAGCTTTGCGACGTCGCGCCATGAACCCGACCAAGCCAAGCCCGGCCAGCATCAATGCGTAGGTCTCGGGTTCAGGAACAACGGGGATGAAACCGTTTTTTTGAACCTGAGCGAATGCGCTAACCTGGCCGTCCATGTTTTCGTTAGTCAGGTTGATGAACGAGGCGTAGACCATTCCAGCATCGGTGATGAGGCTACCTGCTCCGGCGGCCCATGCGATCTTGCTGGTGCCTGCATGCTGGTTATCCAGGCCATTAAAACCGACACCATCCGCATTGATACCGGCCCATGCGTAAGCGTTGCCATTGATCGGCACATTCATGTCGATATAAGTGCTGGCGGCAATCGCGAAAGTGACCAGCGTATTGGCGGTCAGCGTGAAGTAACCATTTCGGTTGGCCTGGCCATAGGTATTCAAGATCGCCGGGGCGGTGCTGAAACTGGCAGAGAGGCCGTTTGCATCGGCCATCGCGGAGGTCCCGCCATCAACTGCGCTGAGCGAGGTGGTCCAATCGGCGCTGCTGTCGAAAACCCAGTTATTGGCGTTGACGTATGCATCCGTGGTGTTCGATGTCCAAGTCAACGCTGCAGTGATGTTATCCAGAGAATTCAAGTCGACGACATTGAATGTGAAGCTTGTCCAATCAATGGTTGCATACGCGCTGGCGGGAGCCGTGGCCGATGCCGGTGTCACTTGCAACATCAGGCTGGCAAGTAGAGCGGGGAGCAGCAGGCGTTTCATAGGATTCCCTTGGGTAAGATGATAATAATTATCAAGCAATATTCAAGCCATCACACGCTGAATCAATCGGGCTGAATTGCCTTGAAAAATATATATCAGTTGAATCAATTGGTTACTGATCTGTTTTAAGGGCGGAAATATTGATTTCGGTAATAAATTAAATTAAGTCAAATTGGCTGCGACAAGAATTGTAAAAAATTCCGACAACATTTGTCCGTTGTGTATTGTTCATCAGACATCTCGCCCGTCTGAATATCAATAGCGCCTCAATCAACTTCGACCAACTCGATCAAATCCGCGCCATACGCGTTGGAACACGCGGTGGCAGTCTCGGCGCTGCGCTGTGTGCCGGTCTGGCTGCATTCCGGCGGTGCGGTTTCCTCGTCACCGTCGGCGACGATCTGGATGTTGCGCGCGGCAACCGGCGAGGCTGCCAGGCTGGAAAACGGCCCGGCGGCCTGCATGCCGAGGGCGGAGAAATCGCGCGGTTTGTCGCTCACCAGCACCAGCAATTGATCGCGTCCGGCCGGGCCGCCGGCGCGGAATGCCCAGCCGGGGCGCGGCAGGTTCCAGGTTTCATTGGCCTGCATCAGGTTACGGTCGTCCTTTTTGTTGGGGAACAGCATGTCGAACTGTTTGCCGTCGCTGCCCGCCATGAGCAGATACACATAGCCGGCATGGCTGCTTTCCAGGCTGAAGCGGATGCGGTCCTTGCCGACTTTGTACTCGGGTTTGTCGACGCTCAGACGCACCTGGCGGCGATTGTCACGGTTGGCGTGGATGTCCTTCAGCACGGCGGCCGCGTCCACCATTTTCGGCAGCTTGTCCGGCGTCGCGAGGACCATGTCGGTATTGCCGCTCAGCATCGGATGTTGCGGGCTGAAGGCGGTGTTGCCTTGCATGAGATGTTCGATGCGCGGTTGCGCGCAGGCCAGAATTTCACGCGCCGAAAGTCCGCCCGAGGCATCCGCGTCGTCGGCTTCGCCGGCCAGGCAGTCGAGCCAGGCACGGCTGGCGAGGCCGCCGCGCTGGCTGTCGTCGAGTGCGGTTTCATCTGGCTGCGCGGCGGCGATCAGGACGAAATTGGCTTTGTTGCGCCCCGCTTCGGTGGAAATCAGGCCGCGCGTCAATGCATTGATCGGGTGCTCGCAGGTCTTGGCAGCGGCTGCATTCGCGGCTTTGGCACTGAACTGGCCGGCGTTACGCAATTTGATGCCGCCGGCATGTGCGGCATCAAGGAACATCACCACGCGGCGGGCTTTGGCTGTGAGGCGTTGCAGGCGTTGTTCCAGTTCGCTATCCAGCAGCGCTTCGCCATCGACGCTCAACAAGGCTTCGGCGCAGCGTTTTTCGCCGGACTCCGTGGTGAACTGGCGGACGCCGTGGCCGGAGTAATAGAGGAACACTTCATCGTTCGGCAGCACGCGCGCTTCCAGGCCATCCAGCGCTGATCGCAGGCCGGCCAGCGTCAGCGCAGCGTCGTTCAAGGCGGTGATATTCGCTTCCGGCACGCTCAGCGCGCGTGCCATCAGCACGGCGCTGTCGGCGTCGTGCGCAACGCCTGGCAGAGGCGGGATGCCATTGCGGTATTCGCCGATGCTCAGGATCAAGGCATGCGCCGAAGCGCGCGGCGGCTGCAGGCTGCGCAGCCCGGCGACGCTGGTGAAACGCTGGTCGCGTTCCTGTTTGAACAAGGCTTGCAGGCTGTGCGACGAGATTGCGTTCGAGCGGACATCGCGCAGCGCCAGCAGGCGCAGCCAACCTTCGCGACCTTGCCCGCGCACCCGGGTCCAGCCGCCGCGCCGCTCCAGAATTTCGACCTGGGTTTTGGCGGCGAGATGCATCACCGTGGGCGCCCGCGCATCGGGGCTGGCCAGCAGAAATTGCGCGCGCACCAATTCGGCCGCGCCGGCCGGAACAAGCATCGCCCAGCCGAGTAGCAGGCAGCGCATCAAGAAAGCGATCGATTTCCAGTATGTCAGCATGAAATTCCCCCGAGAATGGCTAAAGTTTAGCCTGCACTTTGCCGCGCGCCGGTATGGGGTCGCCGATGAATTCGTTTCGTTATTTCCTGTTCGTGATTTGTCTGGTCCCCGTCTTGGCGTGGGGCCAGTCGCAAGACATTGCGGCTTTGAACAAGCAGACGCTGGAGCTGTTGCAGAACGGCCAATCGATTGCCGCGGAACCGCTGGCGCGACAGGCCATCGCCGTGGCGGAGGCGCTGCCGGCTGGAAGGGGGCGTGAAAAATTGCTGCCCATCGCCCAGCAACGCCTGGGCCTGGCTTTGCGGCAGCAAGGCCGTTTTGCCGAAGCCGAACTGATCCTGCGCGAAGCCCTGCTCGGCGCTGAACGCGGCCATGGCTATGCCTCGCGCCTGGCGATCAAAACGCAAATCCACCTGGGCCAGGCCTTGCAGGCGCAAGGCCGTTATGCCGAGGCCGACAAGCAATTGCGTGAAGCGGTTGCGCGCGCGCCGGCGCCCAAAGACGACGAGACGCTGGATGCCTGGCTGGACGCGCACACGCGCCTGGGCCGTCTGCAAATGCTGAGCGGCAACGAGGCGGAGGCGGAAACGCTGTTGACCGCCGTCTGGGAAAAAGCGGCGGCCGCCACCGACCGGCAAGCCCGCCGCTGGCGCCAGCATGCGGCCGATGGTCTGGTCATGCTGCGGCATCGCCAGGGGCGTCATGCCGAGGGCGAAAACTACGCCCGCGCTTCCGCCGAACAAGCGCCTGCCGCCTGGGGCGAACGCCATCCGGTGACGCTGGATGCCTACACCAACCTGGGCCAAACGCTGCTCAAGCTGAACCAGCTGGACGAAGCCGAAGTCTGGTTGCGCCGCGCCATCGACATCGCCGAATCCCTGGCGGGACAGGACTACGGCATTTCGTCGAAACCCTTCCGCGTGCTGGGGCAGGTGCTGGCAAGCAAAAATCAGCCGGAAGCTGCCGAAGCGATGTTCAACCGCGCCATGGCCGCCGCCGCGACCGGCGCGAATGCCGAAGTGCAGCTTTTTACGCTGCGTGCCTACGGCCGTTTTTTGATGCAGCAGAACCGGCCGGAAGCCGCATTGCCGCTCTACCAACGCGCGGTCGAGCAGGCCGACCGCCTGTTCGCGCTGTCGCGCGGGCTCGACGATGCCGCGCGCGAAAACAAGGTCGCGCTACTGCGCCCGATCTATGGCGAGGCGATCAACAACCGGGTGCGGCTGGATGAAAAAGCTCCCGGCCAGGGGCATGACCGCGCCGCCTTGATCGACGTGGCGCGCACGCAAAGCCGGCTGTTCACCGAAATGTTGCGCACTGCCGACGTGGCGCGTCTGGCCGGCGACGATGCCTTTCTGCAACTGAAAGCGCAGCGCGACGCCCTGCTCAACCGCCTCGATGAAATGCACCGTCGCCTCAGCATGACCGCGCGGGTCTACGCCAGCGGCGCAGCCATCCAGCCGGCCAAACCGATCGACGATCCGTACATCCTGGCGCGTTGGCAGAAGGATGTGGCGGCGCAACAGCGCGCGCTGCAGCAGGCGGAAAGCGAGCGAGCCGCAGTCGAAACGCACTTGTGGCGCGACTACCCGCGTTATATGGAGCTGGAAGAACCGCGTTCGCTCTCGCTGCCGGATCTGCAAAAGGTGCTGCGCCCGCACGAAACGCTGTTGGCCTACTTCCGCCTGAAGCAGCAACTGCTGATCTTTCTGATCGGCCGCGACGATTTTCAGTTGCTCCGCGTGCCGGTCAAACGCGACGAGCTCGACCGCCTGGTAGCGCTTGTGCGCCAACCGATGGAGTCCGGCGGCCACCTGGATGCCTTGAGCAAACTCGATCCGTCTGCGCTCAACCGGCTCTACGACCTGTTGCTCAAACCGGTGCAGGACAAACTGCCGGCCAACGGGCGCGTGTTGCTGGTTGGCGATGGACCGCTCTATACCTTGCCGTTCGAAATGCTGGTGACGCACTGGAGCGAAGCCGATCAAAAATCTTTTGCCGGTGCGAAAAAAGCAGATCTTTCCCAATACGGCAGGCTCGACTACGCCGGCGCGCACTGGCGTTTTTCCTACTTGCCCAGCCTCGCCACGCTGGCGATTCAACGCGCCGCCGCCAAGCGGGAATCCAGCCAAGGCGGCCAGAGCCTGGTGGCTTTCGCCGATCCGGTATTCGAGTCCGCCGAACAGACACCGAGCGCCGCCACACGGGCGGTGCTGCATGATCTGGGTGTCTTGCGCAGCGGTCGCATCAGCATTCCGCGCTTGCCGGAAACCGCCGATGAAGTCACCGCCGTGGCGAAAATTCTCGGTGGTGAACAGCAACTGTATTTGCGCGCAGCGGCACAGGAATCCCGCGTGAAACAGAGCGATCTGGCGCGCACGCGCTACCTACACTTCGCCACCCACGGCCTGCTCGGTGGCGAATTTGCCCAACTCAAAGGCTACGCCGACGAGGTTGACGCTGCCGAGAACGGCAGCCGCACGCGAAATCTGGTCTTGCTGGATGACGCCGAAGCCGTCCCCGTCGCTGCGCCCAGCAAAGGCCAGCCGGCGCTGGTGCTGACCCTGGTCGGCGATCTTGCCGGCGAGGACGGCCTGCTCACCATGAGCGAAGTGATGGGCCTCAAGATGAACGCCGATCTGGTCGTGCTGTCGGCCTGCAACACCGCCGGCGAACGCGTCGAAGCGCGCAACGGCGAAGGCTTCGCCGGCCTCACCCGCGCCTTCATGCATGCCGGGGCGCGCGGCCTGCTGGTGTCGCACTGGAGCGTCGAAAGCCTGGCCACGCGCGACCTGATCACCGATTTCTTCCGGCGCCAGAAAGCGGGTGCGGCCACCCCGGCTGCGCTGGTGGCGGCACAGGCGGCGATTCGAAACAGCCGCGACGAAGGGCTGCGGGTATCGCGCGCGCATCCGTTCTTCTGGGCGCCGTTCGTGCACGTGGGCGATTGAATAGCCGGTAATCGCGCATTCGTAGGAGCGCCTTCTAAGGCGCGATTGCAGTAGGCATCAAAAGCATCGCGCCTTGGAAGGCGCTCCTGTGCATGGTGTCCAGGATCAATGCGCGTGGCGCACCCTCCCTATTCCAGCCAAAATTCGGCCCCAACCTGATTTTCCAACTGCATTCCCCCCATGAATTCCGCCTCCATCCACCGTCTCATCGCCGTCCTTTTTCTCGGCTTCGCCTCCGGCCTGCCGCTGGCCCTGACCGGCCAGGCCATGCAAGCCTGGTTGACGGTGGATGGCGTCGATATCGCCACCATCGGTTTTCTTGGTCTGGTCGGCATTCCCTACACCTTCAAATTCCTCTGGGCGCCGTTGATGGATCGCTTCGAGCCGCCGTTTCTCGGACGGCGGCGCGGCTGGCTGGTGTTGACGCAACTGATGCTGGCAGCGGTGCTGTTCTGGATGGCAACCGTTTCGCCGAAGGACACCCCGTTCCTGTTCGCGGCGGCGGCGGTGCTGGTGGCATTTTTCTCCGCCTCGCAGGACGTGGTGATCGACGCCTACCGGACGGACGTGCTGCCGGCGAACGAACGCGGCCTGGGCTCTTCGCTGGCGGTGTTCGGCTACCGGCTGGCGATGATCCTGTCCGGCGGCATCGCGCTGATCTGGGCCGACCAATGGGGCAGTTGGGGTGCGGTTTACCGGGTCATGGCGGGCATCTTCGTTGCCGCCGCCGTGGTGTCGCTGCTGACCTTGCCACGCGTCGGCAGCACCTCGAAAGCGCTCGATTCCGATCCGACGCGGGAGGTGCTCGGCTTTCTCGCCCTGCTCGCCGGCGTGATTGCCGGCGCGTTTCTCAGCCGCTGGGCGTTGATGGCGGCGGGGTTGAACCCGGACGATCCGAACAAGTGGATACGTCTGATCTTCGTGCTCGCCGGCATCGTCTGCGCCTTGCCGCTGGGCGGTTGGGCAGCGCGGAAAGTGGGCTTCGAGACGCTGAATCGCTCGCTTTCCAGCTATTTCGCGCAGCCCGGCGCCTGGGCGTTTCTGCTGCTGATCGTGCTTTACAAACTGTCCGATGCCTTCGCCGGCAGCCTGACCACCGTGTTCCTGATCAAGGGCATGGCGTTCAGCCAGGCCGAGGTCGGCATCGTCAACAAGATCATCGGCATCTGGCTGACCATCTTCGGTGCCTTGCTGGCCGGCGCGCTGATGCTGCGCATGAGTTTGTTCCGTGCCCTGCTGATCTTCGGCGTGCTGCAGATGGTGGCCAACTTCGGCTTCTGGTCGCTTGCCGTGCTGGGCAAGGGTGCCTGGGGCAGTTTCACGTTGGCGCCGTTCGACTGGGGCTTCGTCGCGATCAATGTGCCGGCCGAGATCGACGGCCTGCTGATGTTCGCCATCGCCGCCGAGAACATCACCAGCGGCATGGGTACCGCCGCCTTCGTCGCCCTGCTGATGAGCCTGTGCAACAGCCGCTTCAGCGCCACCCACTACGCCCTGCTCTCGGCGCTGGCCGCGGTCGGCCGCATCTACGTCAGCCCCCTGGCCGGCGTGCTGTCCGAATCCATCGGCTGGCCGGCATTCTTCGTGCTGGCCGTGGTGCTAGGCCTGCCAGGCATTTACATGGTGTGGCGTATGCGCGCGGCGATCCACGCGTTGAACGGCAGCGAACGTTGAGCCGGGGCTTGCCGTTTATCTGTCGTGGCGCCGTGGCCTGGCCCGTGCCAGGCCAGCCAGTACGGCCAGTGCGAGCAGCGTTCCCGTATCCAGCGCACCGCCGCCGCCACCACTGCCAACGGCAACGTCGCTTGCAGCGGGTGCCAACGCAGCGGTGACCGCGCCGGATGCATCGAGCAGTCCGGCGCCGCAGGTGCTCGTGGTGCAGTTGCACTGGCCGACGCTGTCGCCCGTGGTCGACACGGTCGGGCAGGTCGGCAAGGTGTCGTCGACCGGGAACGGGCGGGCGGACTGCTTGATACGGGCGATCAGTTCGGCCGGGCTCAGCGCCGGATTGACCGAAAGCATCAGCGCCGCCACGCCGGCGGCCTGCGGGGCGGAAAAACTGGTACCGACGTTGTAGTTCGTGGCATCGGTGTAGCCGTCGGGGCCGGGCACGGTGGCGCCCAGATTGGTTGTGGTATCGATGCTGAACAGGCAGGAGCCGCCGACGTTGACGCAATTTCCCGCCGGAGCGCTGATCGAAATTTCCGGCCCCTGGCTGCTGTAGCCGACCTTGGTGCCGACATGGCGTACTCCGCCGACCGATAGCACGCCGGGACAGTTGCCGGGACTCTCAACCGCCGTTTCGTTGCCGGCGGATGCGACCACGAGGACGCCGTGCGCGGCCAGTTCCGCGATGATGTTGATATAGGCGGGACTGCAATCGCCGGTGTTTCCCAGGCTCAGATTGATGATTTTGGCCGGGTTGGGGTTGGCCGGGGTGCCCGGCACCGTCAAGCCGCCCGCCCAGCGCATGCCAGTGACGATGTCGGAGTCGAAGCCGCCGCATTTTCCCAGCACGCGCACGGGCAGAATCCGCGCGCCCCAACTGGTGCCGGCAATGCCGGCAGAGTTGTTGCCTGCCGCGCCGACGATGCCCGCAATGCGCGTGCCGTGCCAGCTGCTGGACTGCTGAGTGAGACTGGCGCCGCACACTGCTTGAAGTGCAGCGTCGCCGACATCGGCGGCCGAGATGAAATCGCCCGGGTCGCTGGCATCGGCGTCGCGCCCATCGCCGTCACCGGCGTTCGCTACATCGGCGGTGAAGTCGTATCCGGGCAGCAGTTTCGTCGACAGATCCGGGTGGCTGTAACGCACCCCGGTGTCGACGACCGCAACCACCACATCCGCCAGACCGGTCGTCCGATCCCACGCCGTGGTTGCACGGATCGCCGCCGCTTCGTTCGTCTGCAAATACCATTGCCCTGAAAACAGCGGGTCATTGGGCAGCGCGCGTATGGTGCGCAGGCGGTCCGGCACCGCGTATTCGACTTCCGCCGCGCCGGTCAGCCGGGCCGCCAATTCGTCCGAGGAAAGCCCGCTCGCCAGGAGAACTTCGGTGCGCGCGTCGATGCGCAGGCCGGCCCGCAGCGGCAGGCCCAGGCGCGTCGCGAAACGTGCCGTTCGATCGAGGGACTGCGCCTGTTTGAGCGTGCTGGCGGCAGCCGTGTATTTGACGATGACGCGACCTTCCGCAGCCTGACCGGCCAGGGCATGCGTGACGAGCGCAAGGAAAGAGGCAAGGAGGAGAGGGCGGCGTTTGGGCATCAGTGCGGTTTGCGCAGTCGATTGGGCGAGATATCCAGCACGGCGGGATCCGAACGCAGCGAACGAATTGCGGCGGCGCAGGCGGGGTCGTCGGTACAGGCGATTTGATATGCGTGGAGTTTCGGCGATGTCGGTGCGAGGTAACGGATCGACGCGGCGCCACTCAGCCGCTGCAGACGGGACAACAGTTCGGATGCGGCGCCGTCGACCGGTTCGCGGAACTCGATCAGTATCCCGACGGCAGGCGGCGACCCCGCAGGGGAAGAGGAGCAGGCCGTAGCGCCGGACAGGACGATGCCGGCGCATAGCAGCGCAACAAGAATCGCTGGCCGTGCGGCCGGCTGGCTGGAAGGCGTCATTCGATCTTCATCGCATTGTGAATTGGAGGGCCGCAAAGGGGCGAGGCGACGAGGCGGCAGGCTTGATGCAGCCCAAGCCAAAGCCGTCGCAAGCAGAATATAGCCGGGGTATTAAGGTTTTTACGTTTTTCATCACCCTGCTAGAGTTCGGCGTCGCAAGCTCGCGCGCCAATCTGCCCACGGGGTTTGGCGTTTGATCTATCCCACCGGATTTTCCATGTCCTACCGCGCCCTCTACCTCACAAATACCCCAGATTTTGCCGCCCAGGTAAGCGAGCTCGATACCCTGCCCGACGGCGATGTCGAGCTGCGCATCGACTACTCGACGCTCAACTACAAGGATGCGCTGGCCTTGTGCAACCGGAGTCCCATCGTGCGCACCTGGCCGATGGTGGCCGGCATCGATGCGGCGGGCGTCGTGGCCAGTTCGACGCACGCCGGCTTCCAGCCCGGCGATGCCGTGGTGCTGAACGGCTGGGGACTGGGCGAAACGCGCTGGGGTGGCTTGTCGCAACGCACCCGCGCGCCGGGCGACTGGCTGGTGAAACTGCCGTCGCCGCTGACGCCGCGCGATGCCGCTGCCATCGGCACCGCCGGTTACACCGCGGCGATGTGTGTGCAGGCGCTGGAACGGCATGGCCTGAGGCCGGCCGATGGGCCGGTTCTGGTCACCGGGGCGACCGGCGGCGTCGGTTCAGTCGCTGTGGCTCTGCTGGCGCACGCCGGCTTTGAAGTGTTCGCGGCAACGGGCAAAACGGCGGATCGCGCCTATCTGAAAAATCTGGGTGCGGCTGAAATACTGGATCGCGCCGAATTGGCCGCGCCCGGCAAGCCGTTGCAGAAGGAACGCTTTGCCGGCGTCGTCGATGCGCTGGGCAGTCAGGCGCTGGTCAATGCCTGCGCGCAGGTCAAACGCAACGGCGCGGTGGCCGCCTGCGGCCTGGCAATGGGCATGGATTTCCCGGCCAGCGTCGCGCCGTTCATCCTGCGTGGCGTCACGCTGTATGGCATCGACTCGGTCTATGCCAGCCTGCCGCGGCGCCAGGCGGCCTGGGCGTTGCTGGCCGAGCGGCTGACTACGGCCGACCTGGCCGGCATTGCTCATGAAATCGGCCTGGGTGAGACGCTGCCGGCCGCCGAGAAAATGCTGGCCGGGCAGATGACCGGTCGCTTTGTCGTCGATGTGAATCGTTGAATCATGCCGGCCTTAACAATCCCCGTTTCGTCATTCCGGCGCAGGCCGGAATCCAGTATCAACCTGGACAGCGGCCTGCGCCGGTGTGACGGATTACTTATTGTCTCCCTATGAAACCAATCTCCCCGCGCCATCATCCCCACGGCATCGTCACGCTCGACGCCGAGTACCTTCGTCCCGGCCTCGCCGCCGTGCATCTGATCGTCGAACAGGGCCGCGCCGCCCTCGTCGATACCGGCACCAACGCCGCCGTGCCGCACGTGCTCGCCGCGCTGGCCGCGTTGGGCGTGGCGCCGGATGCGGTCGACTACGTCATCGTCACGCACGTACATCTCGACCACGCCGGTGCGGCCGGCGCCTTCCTCGCCGCCTGCCCGAACGCGAAGCTGGTCGTGCATCCGCGCGGCGCGCGCCATCTGATCGACCCGAGCAAGCTGGTGCAAGGCTCGATTGCCGTGTACGGCGAGGCGCCGTTTCGCGAGTTGTACGGCGAGATCGTGCCGGCGCCGGCGGAACGGGTAATCGAAGCAGATGACGGATTCGTCCTCGATTTCAATGGCCGCCGGCTGGAATTCATCGACACGCCGGGCCATGCGCGGCACCACTACTGCATCCACGATATGGCCGCCAACTGCCTGTTCACCGGCGACACTTTCGGCATTTCGTATCGCGAATTCGATGTCGACGGTCGACCGTTCATCTTTCCCACCACGACGCCGGTGCAGTTCGAACCGGACGCGCTGCATGCGTCGATCGACCGTCTGGTTGCGCGCAACGCCGAGGCTGCTTATCTGACGCACTACGGCCGCATCGAAAATCTGCCGGCGCTGGCGCCGACCCTGCATGCATTGATCGACGAATACGTCGCCATGACGCTGGCCGCGCCCGGTGCGGGACAAGCCCGGCAAGATGCCTTGAAGAATGCGATGCGCGACTGCCTGATGACCCGTCTGCGCGCGCACGGTTGCACGCTGGACGACGCGACTTGCGACGAACTGCTCGCCAACGACGTGGAACTCAACAGCCAGGGTCTGCTGGTCTGGCGCGACCGTGAGCCGCGCAGCTAAGTAGACGGCGTCAGCAACAACCGCCGCAACACTGACTGCCCGCCGCCAGCCAGTCTTCGATCTTCTTGCGGTCCGGCACGCTGCCGGCATGCACGACCTTGCCGTCGATGACGACGCCGGGGGTGGACATCACGCCGTAACCGAGGATGGCGGCCATGTCTTCGATCTTCTCCAGTTCGATCTTGATGCCACGCGCTTGCGCGGCCTCCTGGATCAGCTGGTAGGTGGTCTGGCAGTTGCGGCAGCCGCTGCCGAGGATTTTGATGTTTTTCATGGTTGCTCCACAGGTTTGACGGCCTCGATGTTAGCCGAAGCGATGAAATTCTCGACGCCGCGACCCGGCGCCCAGTGCTGGATGTATTCGCGGCTGGCATCCTTCGGCGCGATGCGGATGGCGCTGAAGCCGGCGCCGGCCAGCATCGCGGCCAGATCGGCCACCGACGCGGCGCCGGCGACGCAACCGGTATAGAGGGCGATTTCGGCGTGCATTTCCGGCGGCAGTGCGGCGGTCAGCACGATGTCGGAAATCGCCAGGCGGCCGCCCGGTTTCAGCACCCGGTAAGCATCGCGGAACACCTGCGCCTTGTCCGGCGACAGGTTGATGACGCAGTTGGAAATGATCACGTCGATGCTGGCGTCGGCCACCGGCAGATGCTCGATCTCGCCGAGGCGGAATTCGACGTTGGCGAAACCGCTTTTTGCCGCATTGGTGCGCGCTTTCGAGACCATGTCCGGCGTCATGTCGACGCCGATGACGTGGCCGTCGGCGCCCACCGCGCGGGCGGCCAGGAAGCAGTCGAAGCCGGCGCCGCTGCCCAGGTCGAGCACGCATTCGCCCGTTTGCAGCGCCGCGATGGCCTGCGGGTTGCCGCAGCCGAGGCCGAGGTTGGCGCCTTCCGGCACGGCGGCGGTTTCCTCAGTGCTGTAGCCGATGCCGCGCGACAGCAGTTCGGCAACGGATAGGTCGGATGGGGCGCAGCAACTGCCGGCCGGCGCAGGAGCCGTGGCGCAGCAGGAAGAGCCGGTGTTGGCGACCGCAGCATAGGCGGTGCGGACTTGCTGGCGGATGGTGTCGTGGTCAGTTGGTTGCATGATTGACATGAATGGCCTCATTGGGTTGTTTGGTGCGCCATGCGCACCGTTCAACAGGTTTCAGCAGCAGGACTGGCCGGATTGGGTCGGCGTGCAGCAGGCGCCGCCTTCCACCACGGCGATGTTGGCGAACGGATCGACTGGCAACTTCGGCTTGGCCGGTTGCATCGCTTCCGCGTAGGCGGCGTCGAAACTGGCGTCCATCGCCTGCGCCGCTTCGTCGCGAATATGGCGGGCGATCTCGATGACGCTGTCGATCTGGTCCTTGGCGACGCCGTATTCCTTCAGGCGGTCGACCTGACACAGGCCTTGTTTGGGATGGTTCGAGGCGATGTTGGCGGCCAGCGACACCAGCGCAACGATGGAAGGATGTAGCGTGTTCATAAGAAACTCCTCAAAGCATTGAACAGAACGCCGACCGCGACGAAGGCGGTGGCGAGATAGGCGGCGAACAGGCCAAGCAGCGGCCATTTCGCCACTTTGCGCAAGATCAGCATTTCCGGCAGCGACAGCGCCACGACCGCCATCATGAACGCCAGCACGGTGCCGAGTGGCACGCCCTTGCCGAGCAGCGCCTCCGCCACCGGAATGATGCCGACCGCGTCGGAATACATCGGCACGCCGACCAGCACCGCGACGATGACCGACAGCACGCTGCCGTCGCCGGCGACGCGCGCGACGAAGTCTTGCGGCACATAGCCGTGAATGAAGGCGCCGACGCCGACGCCGATAATCACGAACTTCCAGATCCGCCCGACGATCTGGCGCACTTCGTTCCAGGCGTAGTCATGGCGCGCGCGCAGGCTGTTGTCGCGTTCCGTCGCCGCCGCCTCGCCCATCCGTATCTTCCAGACATAGTCCTCGACCCAGCGTTCCAGCTTGAACGCCTGCAACACATAGCCGCCGATGAAGGCGATAGACAGGCCGGTGAACACGTAGATCAAGGTCATTTGCCAGCCGATCACGCCGGCCAGTACGACGACTGCAACCTGATTCACCATCGGACTGGCGATCAGGAACGACAGCGTCACGCCGAGCGGAATGCCGGCCTCGACGAAGCCGATGAACAGCGGGATCGACGAGCAGGAACAGAACGGCGTCACCGCGCCGAGACCGACCGCCAGCAAGCGGGCGCCAGGGCCGGAACGGCCCTTCATCAGCGCGCGCACCCGTTCCGGCGTCAGCAGCGCGCGCAGCCAGCCCATCAGGTAGATCACCGTGGTCAGCAGTACGAGGATTTTCGCCACGTCCATGACGAAGAAATGCAGCGCCGCGCCGAGCGGTGAATCTGGTGTCAGACCGGCGAGGTCGAAGATGAGGAAGGTGGCGAGTGCGTCGAACATGGTTAGCGGGTAGGAGCGCCTTCCAAGGCGAGATTGGTTGAGGTTGGTTGCGATATCGCGCCTTGGAAGGCGCTCCTACAGGTGAGCATCAATTGGCCTCGAACTCGTCGAATGCGCGGTTCATGTTGGCGCGGTGCAGGTCGCCGAAGTGGTACCAGTGCTGCAACCTCGTAGGAGCGCCTTCCAAGGCGCGATTGGCTGTGATGGGTTGCGATATCGCGCCTTGGAAGGCGCTCCTACAGGTGGACATCAATTGGCCTCGAATTCGACGAATGCGCGGTTCATGTTGGCGCGGTGCAGGTCGCTGAAGTGGAACCGGTGTTGCAACCTTGTAGGAGCACCTTCCAAGGCGCGATTGGCTGTGATTCGTTGATATCGCGCCTTGGAAGGCGCTCCTACAGGTGTGCATCAATTGGCCTCGAATTCCACGAACGCGCGGTTCATGTTGGCGCGGTGCAGGTCGCTGAAGTTGTACAGGTGCTTGAACTGCGGCAGGTCGGCGTATTTGTTCAGCGTTGCGTCGAGCGGTTCCATGTCCTGCGCAGCCTTGCCGATGACGTTGGCGAGGAAGTCCTCGTAATCGCCGCTATCGCGTTTCGCCTTGGCCAGGTCGCAGACGCCGCCGTGGCCGGGCACGATGTGTTTCGGGTTCAGCGCTTCCAGCGCGTGGAACGCCTTGCGGCCGTTCTTCACGCTGGACCAGGGCAGCACGCCGAGGATGCGGTCGACGTAGACCAGATCGCCGGTGAACATCACATTGCGCTTGGGCAGCCAGACCCAGGCGTCGCCCGGAAAGTGGGTGTCGGTGTGGCGCAGCGTCAGGGTTTCGCCGCCCAGCTCGATAGTCGCCTCGTGGCCGTCGAGCAAGGTGGTGGCGGGCATCGGTTGGGTGCCATCCAGCCGTGCGCCGAGGAAGCCGGCCAGCATCTGCATGTGCTGGCTGGCGAACTCGGCCTGCGTCGCGGCGGTACGCTTCAGCGCGAACAGCTGCGCGCCCTGGCTGGCGAAATGCGCGTTGCCCAGCCAGCGGTGATCCTGGCTGCCGGTGTTGATCACCCAGCGCACGGGTAGCGTGCTGACCTGGGCAATCGCCGTCGCGATCTTCTCGGCGCCCAGTTTGCTGGCGCCGGAGTCGATCAGGATGACGCCCTGCGCGGTGACGATGAAACCGAAGTTGGCATTGAGGCCGTCGTTGTCCTTGCTGCGCTGGCCGAGCGGGCCGACGATGGCGTAGACGTTGTCGACGACTTTTTCGGCTTTCGGGGTGAACTCGGTTGCCTGTGCCGAACTGGCGAACAAGGCAACAACCAGAAGAATGAATTTGTACATCTGGATTCCTTAACGTGATGACAGGCCGGCTTCATACCAGCCTTTGCTCTGATTGACGATCTTGACGACCAGCAACATCACCGGCACTTCGATCAGCACGCCGACCACGGTGGCCAGCGCCGCGCCGGACTGGAAGCCGAACAGCGAGATTGCCGCCGCTACCGCCAGTTCGAAGAAGTTGGAGGCGCCGATCAATGCCGACGGGCAGGCGACACTATGTTTCTCGCCGACCTTGCGGTTCAGCCAGTAGGCCAGCGATGAGTTGAAGAACACCTGGATCAGGATCGGGATCGCCAGCAGCACGATGATCAGCGGTTGCGCGATGATCTGTTCGCCCTGGAACGCGAACAGCAGCACCAGCGTGACCAGAAGCGCGACGATGGAAGCGTGGCCGAGCGTGGCCAGCGTGGCGTCGAACTTGGCCTGCCCCTGTTTCAGCAGTTGCTTGCGCCAGATTTGCGCCAGGATCACCGGGATGACGATGTACAGCACAACGGAAGTAAGCAGTGTTGCCCACGGCACCACGATGGCGGACAGGCCGAGCAGCAGACCGACGATGGGCGCGAAGGCGAAGATCATGATGGCGTCGTTCAGCGCGACTTGCGACAGCGTGAAATACGGGTCGCCGCCGGTCAGCCGGCTCCACACGAAGACCATCGCCGTGCACGGCGCGGCGGCCAGCAGGATCAGGCCGGCGACGTAGCTGTCGAGTTGTTCCGCCGGCAGATAGGGCGCGAACAGTTGGCGGATGAACAGCCAGGCCAGCAAGGCCATCGAGAACGGCTTCACCGCCCAGTTGATGAACAAGGTGACGCCGATGCCCTTCCAGTGCGACTTGACCTGATGCAGCGCGGCGAAGTCGATCTTCATCAGCATCGGGATGATCATGATCCAGATCAGCAGGCCGACCGGCAGGTTGACCTGGGCCACTTCCATCTGCCCGAGTGCCTGGAACGGCGCCGGCAGCAACTGTCCGGCCAGGATGCCGACCACGATGCACAGCGCCACCCAGAGCGAAAGCCAGCGCTCGAACAGGTTCATCGATACGCCCGCGGCGCGTTTGCCGGTGACCTCGCATTGGGCGCTCATGATGCGCGGTCCTTGCCGATGTTATCCAGGCTGTTCTGCAGGGACAGCCGATCCAGCTTGGCGATGGGCAGGCTGGCGAACATCGAAATGCGGTTCTGCAGTTGGTTGAACGCCACGAAGAACGCCTTGCGTTTTTCGTCGTCGCTGCCGTCGACCGCCGCCGGATCGGCGATGCCCCAGTGCGCGGTCATCGGCTGGCCGGGCCAGACTGGGCAGACCTCGCCGGCGGCGTTGTCGCAGACGGTGAACACGAAATCCAGCTCCGGCGCGCCGGCCAGGGCGAACTCGTCCCAGGATTTGCTGCGCAGACCCTCGGTCGGTAGACGGTTCTTTTGCAGCAATTCGATGGCGAAAGGATTCACCTGGCCACCGGGATGGCTGCCGGCGCTGTAGGCGTGAAAGCGGCCGCGGCCCCAATGGTTTAGCAGCACTTCCGCCAGGATCGAGCGGGCGGAATTGCCGGTACACAGGAACAGCACGTTGTAGGGGCGCTCGGACATGGCGATTTCCATCTGAGGGGTGAGGTTCAGAGACCGAATTCGGCGCGCACGGCGGCGGTCAGGCGGGCGCGGATGTCATCGCGCACCGTCAGGAAACTCTCCAGTGGCTCGCCGTGCGGGTCGTGGAAGGGCAGATGGATGCTCTTCACCGGGCGCGGGAAGATCGGGCAGGTTTCCTTGGCGTTGTCGCACACGGTCACCACCAGATCGATGCTCTCGTTCATCACCGCATCGACATCCTTCGGATAGAGCCCTTCGGTTTTCAGGCCGGCTGCCTGCAACGCGGCGATGGCGCCATCGGCCACTTTCGGTTGCGGCTTGGTGCCGGCGGACAGCGCATGCACCTGGCCGGCCAGATCGTGGTTGAGCAGCACTTCGGCCATTTGTGAGCGGCAGGAATTACCGGTGCAGAGGATCAGGACGTTTTTCATCGGAGAGGCCTTTCGAGAGGGGAATGGGGGTTCAGGCGGCGCAGGTCTGGCAGGCCTGATCGGGCAGGGCGACTTCCGCCGGCATGCCTTCGTTCATATGCCACAGCACGCGCACGGCCCAGGCCGGCAGTTCGGGATGCAGGCGGTAATGCATCCAGACGCCCGCACGTCGGGTCAGCACCAGATTGGCTTCGCGCAATACGCCGAGATGGCGGGAAACCTTGGGTTGCGGCGCATCGAGCACGGCGTTGAGGTCGCATACGCAACGCTCGTCGTGGCTCAGCAGCAGGCTCAGGATGCGCCTGCGGATGGGGTCGTTGAGGGCTTCGAAGAAAACTTGCTGGTCCAGCATGATATTCGTCTCGACAGATTTTATTGAACGGTGATTCAGCTTATAGCCGTTCAATACATCTGTCAAAACGAATTTAATAGGGCGCCGGCTATGGTCCGGCAACCGCTGCGCGGCTTACCACATGGCGTACAGGCGACCGTCTTCTACCTTGGTTTCGAACGCTTTCAGCGGATGGTTACCCTTGTCGATACATGCGCCGCTGCGGATATCGAACTTCCACAAGTGCTTCGGGCAGGTCAGCGTCAAGCCATCCAGCGCCAGGTGCGGGATATTGGTGACCTGGTGCGGGCAGTGCGAGTCATAGACTTTGTAGGTTTCCGCCACGCGATAGACGAACACCGTGCGCACGCGGCAATCCACCCGCTGCACTTCGCCGTCGGCGATATCCGCCACGGCCATCACGTCGCGCCATTGCGGCAGGCCGCCGATCAGTTCCGGCGAGAACTCCGGCATGTCCATTTCGAGCAGGATTTCGGTGGCCCAGACGATCTTGGCCAACCCCAGGGCCGGAAACGCCATCAACAGCGCATCGACCACTTCCATCGGCGAACACCCTTCGCGCAACGCCCGCATCAGGTATTGCTTGAAGCCGGGCTCGGTCTGCGCATACACCTTGGTAATGACCGAGATCAGATTGCGCGTCTTTGGATCGAGGTGTTTGCCGGTGTCCTTCAAGAACTTGAAGTAATGGCCGAGGGCATCGCCGCGCACGGCGATCAGGTAGTTGAGTGCGTCGCTCATGATGTGCTCACTGTGGGTGGGGGAGTCGGAAGCATGAATTCCATGCATTGGACGCGCATTTTTCGCGCGTATCCATGCGCGCGGCGCGATCAGGGCGGCGTCTGCAATTGTCCCTGCGGCACGGAAGGCGCCGGCAACGTGGTCGTTTCAGGCTGCACCACCCGGGCGTCATTCACGAAATACTCAGTCTCGCCGAAGCAGGACGACGGAATGAATTTATGTTGTTGATAGCGCAGAACCACGCGCTGGCCGGCCATGCCATTGATTTTGGCGGCCATGGCATCGTCCGGCACGGTGAACAGGAATTTTTCCGGAATGGCGCCCGGCATGGTGACCATGGCGATTTCCCCTTCCCAGGTCTTGCACAGCCAGCCCTTCTTGGACAGTTTCTGCACATAACCGGCGCGCTCCCCTTCCGCATAGCTCCAATGCAGCGTCAGCCAGACCCAGCCTGTCGCGAGCAGGATCAGGATAAGAATGATCACTCCGATGATGCGGGGGATTTTTGAATGCATGGCTGCGCTCTCGTTTGTCGGAGCGCAGAGTCTAGCAGTGGAATCGATCCGATTCAGGCCTGGGTCGGATCGACGAAATCGCACGCTAAAGTGGGTGTCGATTTATCCAGCGAAGCGCACTCGGAGCGCGCGTAGGTGCGAATTTATTCGCACAATCAATGATTTCGATGCGAATGAATTCGCACCTTCAAGTGTGCCGAAAAAGACTTACCCCGGCCTGCGCCGGGCTGACGATTCTTGTGGGGTTTTGATGTTTTTCGACATCCTGTTAATGCGTCATTCCGTCTGGATCTGCTCGGAAATGGGAACGAAGCGGTAGCCCTTTGCGCGCAGATATTCCAGCGATGGCCCTATCGTCTGTTCCAGCGTTGTCAGTCTATCCACCAGCACGGTCGTGATGCCGAGGAAACGATTCAGGTATTCCAGGATCTGCTCGCCCAGTTCGCCTTCGGTACTGGCCAGACGATAGTCGATGCCCGAATGTTCCAGGCGGAGCAACATGACCGACAACAGGCTGGTCGGCGCTCTGGGCGAGTTGACCAGCAGGATGTCGAGACGGTCGGTGAGTGGTACGCAATGCGCCAGCGCAGCGCTCAACAGTGGGGGTGTCAGGTTATTGCCATCGAGCGCAAGCAGCACCTGAAACTTGGAGTAAGGCAATCTGGGCTTGCTGGCAGGTTGTCTACCCGGAATGGACAAGATTGGATTCATTGCATCCTTTTCAAACGGTTTTGGAGTTTCCTCTCCAGAGGCTGCCAGGGAGTTGCCGATTGTTCGGGTTCGTCGTTGCCGCCCAGGCGGCAACCCAGTTGAATCGATCAACTGGATACTCGCCTTCGCAGGGATGACGAATTCTTCCGTGCCTCCCTAGGGTCTGCTTGCCGCTCCGTTCACGAATTTCGCTGCCTGCACCTGCGCTGGTGCTGTCGAAGTATCGAGTCGAACGGCGGGGTTGGCGTTCAGGCTACCTGGTGCGGGGTAGGTGGATGGAATGACGCCGACTTGACCGTTCTGCGGCAAGTACACGTTCCAGGTCTTGTAGTTGGCCGGGTCGCCGGCCGTCTGCAGCCACCTGAGTGTGTTGTTCACATCCGCCGCCTTGACCAGGGGCTCCAGCACTTTGGGGTTGACCGGCGCGGTAGACCACTTCAGCCACACCGCCGGATTCAACATGTTCAGTGCCACGGACCAGGTGCGCTGATCGACCGGCAGGGCCAGCCAGCGCAGGTAGGTGGAGGGGTCCAGCAGCGGCCGCAACGTGGCTGTGTAGAAATTCGGATCGCCCAGGGCCAGCGACCACTTCGCGAAGATGACGGGGTCGGTCCACTCCAGGTAGTTCTTTGCCGTAGCCGGATCGAGCATCCGGCTGGCGATCCTGGCATAGGACTCTGGGTCTTCCATGCGTCGCGCGAATTCCAGAAAGATGGCCGGGTCGCTGAATGTTTCCATCAACCTGACGAAGTTCTTCGGATCCTTGAAACCCCAGCCATTGACCGTGGAGTCGGTACAGCGATCCGCCCATTCTGTGACATTCGCCGGGGCGGGTTGCCACCCCGGCGATTTGTCGGCGACCGGCGCCTGTTCCGGCTGGATCGCGGCAACTGCCGAAGTCGCGGTCCATAGCGCCGTAGAGATGATGCATATAGTTTTTTTCATGTCTCCTCCATCCGTGATTGGTGCCCGTTGCCGGGCTGCGAATGAGACACGAAGCTTAAAAAATGGAGGGGAGAACGGACAATTGGCAATTCCTTTAGGCCTTGAAGCATTCTTTGCACGTGGCCCCGTGGCTGGCGCCCAGTGCGGCGTTGGGCTTCGCTTCGGCACTTCCTATACTGGCCTTATGGAGCGGAAGGAGCGTTTGCATGGCTATCGGTAGTGTCGGTGGAACATCGCCGATGCCCGTTTTTCAACGGGCCGGGAGTGCTGCGAGCGCGTTGACGCCGGAGCAGCAGCAGGAAGTGAATCGCCTGAAGGCCATCGACCGCAAAGTGCGTGCCCACGAACAGGCGCACATGGCAGCCGGCGGCGGTCTTGCCGGCGGGGCCAGCTTTCAATTCGTGCGCGGACCGGATGGCCGCCAATATGCGGTGGCCGGCGAGGTTTCGATCAGTCTTTCATCCGGCCAGACGCCGGAATCGACCATCGCCCGCGCCCGCCAGATTCAGGCTGCCGCCCTGGCGCCGATCGATCCGTCGTCGCAGGATCGCGCCGTCGCCGCTGCCGCCGCCCAGATGGAAAGCCAGGCGCGGGCGGAGTTGAGCCGAATGAAACAGGCGGAACTGGCTGACGCTTCTTCCGGCGATAGCGCTGCTTCGGGTCGCGCTGCCTCCGCCAACGCGCTAGCCCGCGGCCTGTCGGCCTACGCCGCGCAGGAAGATGTGCCGCCGCCGAACCCTGGCCGGATCGACCAGTACGCCTGAGTCTGAGCCGTCCGACCGGCCATCATGTTCCGCAGAAAGTCCGAAATTCCGCCATGAATTCCCCCGATGCCGGCTCGGCGTAGCGGGCCAGGGCCGGGTCTTCGTCGAAGGGCTGCTGCAGCGCATTCAGCAGTTGCTCGAACGGCGCCAGGTTGCCTTCGTCCGAAGCCGCGTTCAGGGCTTCCTCGACGCGATGGTTGCGCGGAATCAGCCAGGGATTGACCCGGCGCATCGCCCCGGCGCGTGCACTGGCCGCAACGGGGTCGACAGCCTCGGCAGCGCAGCGCTCGTGCCAGCGTTGCAACCAGCGCTCCAGCCCCGGTTGTCCGGCGAACAAGGCACGTAGCGGCGCTTCGTTGCCTGCCGCCGCATCTGCCAGCCGTCTCCAGGCCAGCGTGAAATCCACCTGCTGGGCATGCAGCAGATCCAGCCAACTTTCGCCCAGCGCGGTATCGACATGATCGCCATGCTCGACGGTGCCGCGTAGCCCCAGCTTGGCACGCACGCCGGTCAGCCAGTGCTGTTGATAGCGCCCCATGAAGGCGTCGATCACCTCGCTGGCTAGGCTGATCGCGCGGCCCTCGTCGGCATCGATCAGAGGCAGCAGCGTCTCGGCCAGGCGGGCCAGGTTCCAGCGCGCGATGCGCGGCTGCGCCTCGTAGGCATAGCGGCCCATTTCGTCGATGGAGCTGAACACCGCGCGCGGGTCGTAGGCCTCCATGAAGGCGCAGGGGCCGAAGTCGATGCTCTCGCCGGGAATGCCCATGTTGTCGGTGTTCATCACGCCGTGGATGAAGCCGACATGCATCCATTGCGCGATCAGCGCCGCCTGGCGTTCGGCGACGGAACGCAGGAATTCCAGATAGCGGTTATCGGCGTCGGCGAGTTCGGGGAAATGGCGCGCGATGGCGTAATCGGCGAGTTGGCGCAACTTCTCCGGCGTGCCGTGCGCCGCAAAGTACTGAAAAGTGCCGACCCGCAAATGGCTCGCGGCGACCCGCGTGAGGATGGCGCCGGGCAGTGTGCGCTCGCGCCAGACCGGTTCGCCGGTGGACACCACCGCCAGCGCGCGCGTGGTGGGTATGCCCAGCGCGTGCATCGCCTCGCCGATCAGCACCTCGCGCAGCATCGGCCCCACCGCCGCCTTGCCGTCGCCGCGGCGGGAGAAGGGTGTGCGCCCCGAACCCTTCAGCGCGATGTCGCGGCGCCGGCCGTGGCGGTCGATGACCTCGCCGATCAGCAGCGCCCGGCCGTCGCCCAACTGGGGATTGAACTGCCCGAACTGATGCCCCGAATAGGCCTGGGCAATCGGCTGCGCGCCCTCCGGCAGCGCGTTGCCCGAAAACATCGCCGCCAGCGCGGCAGCGTCCTGTCCCGCCAGGCCCAACTGCAATTCCGCCGCCAGCCCGTGGTTGAAGAACAGCAACAGCGGTTCACCTACCGTCGCGGGCTGGCAAGGCTCGTAGAAGCCGGGCAGGTCGCGGGCATAGGTGTTGTCGAAAGGGATGGCGGGGTTGGGCATCGGAGGATTCACATTTCAGGAGTTGCAGTTGGCTGACCGGAACTTGAGGCCAATCGCGCGGAAATTCCACCCCAAGGCGAGCAGGGAAACACCGCTTGATGCGTTAATGCACTGCGCCCAACCTTGTGGACTGCCTTCTCATGCCGCTGAAAATCGCTGCCGCCAGATCCATGGGGAAGTCGTCCGGCAACAACTTCTCGACCTCGCCGATCACGCTTTCCGTGGCGACGATCACTTGCTCAATCAAGCGCTCGGCCGCTACAGCCCCGAGGCCGACTTGTTGCGCCTGGGCGATCCAGTGCCTTGGCTGGATTTTGTCGATCAGGTCGTGGTTGCTGCTCCCCCGTACCGCCATGGCAAGTCTGGCCTTTTGCGGTGGAATCCGGTTTCTTCCCGTCCCGATGACGGGATGGGCGGACAGCACATCGTAGATGGGGGTGGCGCGGTAGCGGCCGCCGGGGAGCAGGGCGAGGCTGAAGTTTTTCCCATGGCCATCGGTGGCGGCCAGCAGCCAGAAAATGATCTGGGTCTTGAAGAAGGTGTCCCGGTCCTGCGCTGCATTGTCCGAGCCGAGCAGCAATTCCATGATGCGGGCAATGCCCGGGCCGCCATCCGCCTGATATTTGAGGAGTGGCGATGTTCCCGTTGCCTGGCACATGTCCTCCTGGGGCAGACGAACGATCCAGCTTCCATCGCTGGCCGGGGTGCGGTCGAAGCGTTCGACCAGCAGGGCTTTCTGTTCCTCGAAATGTGCGATTTCGCACGCTGCGATGGGGATGTCGTAAGCCGCCATGATTTTCGAACACAACCATTCGTTCTCGACCGAGGTGCGCATATCGGCCTGCATGTGGCCGACCAAACCCAGAGGTAGTTTGAAGATGTGCGTGGTGGGGGTGCTGCCATGGGGCAACAGCCATTGCTCCCCATGACGCAACAAGGCGGTTTTCTCCTGCGCGCCGGCGATGGATAGTCTCAGGTCGGCATCGTCACCCTGCTGCCCCAAAGCGGGTGTCAATGTGACATTGCGCAGTCGTTGGGCGACTCCCGCGACATCCAGTGCCTTGCCATGGATTTCATAGACATCAGCCGGCGTTTCATCCTCGGGGAGGAGCTGTATCGCACCCACACAGTCCCGCCCCAATTTCGCCAGCAGGCGAAAGGCATCCATGCCTCCGGTCTGATAACGCTGCGCCAGACGACGGCGGATGGCATCGTTGTCAGGCAGCAGGTTGTCGAAATAGTCGGTCACGATCTGCCCCTGGTAAGGCGCATTGCCCGGCAGGAAGGGCAGCGATAACGACAATGGGCGGGACTGTTCGTCCGCAAGCCATGCATCGAAATAGCCGAGCCGTTCGCTTTGCCGGGTGGTTTCCCAGTAGCCGACCGGAAGGCCGTTCATCCAGATATGCAGCCTTTGTGTCTGTGCGCGGCGTCCCATGCTTACCAGCTTTCCTTTTTTCTGGTCGGGCCAGAGGGCTTCTCTGCCTTTGTTTTCCTGACCGGCGTGTTGCCAGTGAGCTTGCCGATGGTCTGGCTGGCGGGTGCATTCACCTCGCTGTCGGCAGACGCGATCTGATCCAGCGAAATGTCGACATCCAGCAGACGCAGCACCAGGAAAAGCCGCTCCAGCGTCGCGGTCGCAGGATTGGCTTCAAAGTAGGCATAACTTTGCTGGGTGATGCCCAGTTTCTCTGCCATGGCCGCCTGGGTCAGCCCTTTCTCCTTGCGAAAGCCCTTGAGGACCAGAGGGAGTTGGCTGAGCGTCTTGATGGGGTAGATCACTTTTGCCTCCGTGCGCGAGCCTTGCGGAAATACAGGCCTCGGGCTGTAAATTTATTTAACAGTCCTGTATTTGTATCTTATGTTTACAGAACGTATTTTGTAAATTTAATTTACAGGCTTGAGTCTGTATTTAATCCGCTGAAACGCGGCCTCGTGCCTTCCTCCGGATGATGTCGGAAGGTGCCGGCAAAAAAACGCCAGCTTTCCCAATTTACGCACTCATCATCGGCAGGGCGCGCAGCGAGCGTAGCCCGGATGGAGCAACGCGGAATCCGGCGCCCTGATGAAGCTTCTGTCGCATCCTACGACCCGTAACGGGGTCGTCAGCCCCTGGCGCGAGAAAGCCGTTCATCACTCGCCAGGCTCCCGCTGGTCACCCGGTTCCTGCCCTGTTCCTTGGATTGGTAGAGGCACTGATCGGCGGCTGCAATCAGGGCATCCAGGGTAGCGTGAGTGTCCTCTTTCTGGGCGATGCCGATGCTGACGGTCACCGAGGTTTCCCCCGTTCCGTGCGGGACGGCCATTCCGGCGATGCTGATGCGCAACCTTTCCGCCAGCACCCTGGCTGCGGACAGGTCGGTTTCGGGCAGGAAAACAATGAATTCCTCGCCGCCCCACCGGGCCGCCACATCCCCCTGTCGGATGGATTGTTTGAGGACTTCGGCCATCGCCTTCAGCACCACGTCGCCGTGGGCGTGGCCTAGCGTGTCGTTGATACGCTTGAACCAGTCGACGTCGAACAACATCACTGCAGCGGGGTGTTGATGGCGGATGGCGTTGTTCCAGAGGGGACCGGTCCTGTGGTAGAAGGCGCGTCGATTGTTCAATCCCGTCAGCGGGTCCTGCTGCGCCAGTTGTTCGGCGCGCAGTTTTTCCTCCTGGCCAACGCGGAACTGGTAGCCCAGCGCCAGGGCGAGCAGGGTGGCATCCAGCAGCATGCCGATTTCCACGGCCCGGAACGTCCAGTCGTTGTGGGGAATGAAGCCCCAGGTCGAAAGCAAGGTCAGCAGGGCGCCCACCATGGCCGCCACGGCGGCGATCAGGAAATATTGCGCCGGCTTGTGGCCGGCCCTGACCGAGACGATGCCCAGGAACAACATGATTCCGGTGAACAGGAACGCGAAGGAAAACGAGATCAGCAGCGCGGCAAACCGGCTGTCCAGCAGGATGGCGCCGGCCAGCGAGGCGACGCCTGCGCCGCAAAAGCCGAGCACGATCCTGCGGATGTGGGGGAAATCGTCGCGCAGGTTGAGAAAGCGGATGGCGAACAGCAGGCCGCTCACGCCGTAGAGGATGATCAGCACCGCGTTGGACCAGGCCTGCCAAGTCGGCGCACCCGGCCAGAGCCAGGCGTAACCATGGCCGGTATAGGCGACGTTCAGGGCGACGAACGCCATCAGGTAGAACGCGTAGAGCAGGTAGCGCTTGCTGCGCAGGCTGACGTAGAGCAGGGCGTTGTAGGCCATCAGGGCCAGCAGGAAGCCGTAGATGACGCCATAGCTGAATTCCTGGCGCGCTTCACGGGTACGCGCCGTATCCGGGCTGGCCAAGTGGATCGGCAACACCATGGGGTCGGGCGTTTCGACGCGGATGAAGACATCGCTGATCCCGGGCGCATAGGCCTGGTCGAACATGAAATAGCGGCTCGTCACCGGCCGTCGAGCGAACTCCAGGTGGTCGCCGGCGCGATACGGCGCGACGCTGCGGCCGCCATGCCGGAAATACACCTCGATATGGTCGAGCCAGGCCGTTTCCAGGGACAGTCTGCGGACCTGTGGCTGCGCCGTGGGATTGTCCACGGCGAGGTGTATCCAGACCGGTTTTGCGCCGATGCCGAAATTCAGAACCGGGCTTTTCCCCGGCGTGAATTTTCCGGCATTGAAGGCGGCAAGCGCATCCGGCAAGGCAAGTCGGTCGTTTTCCTCGCGCAGGGATCGGGTGGACAGGCCGAGGGCGCCGTCGGGCGTTCCGATCACCGACACCGGCGCGGCGGCGACCGGCGTGGCCGCGCTGACGATCCACATGGTCGTTAACAGGACCAGCAAGGCGATCAGGAAACTGTCGTGCGCGAACCTACGCGACCGTCCAGCCGTAGCCATGGGGTGCGGTGTCAGGCGGACTCTGAAAATGGCATCGTTTCCGGGATCAGAGCTTGTGATAGACCTCGGCGCCCTGTTTCACGAACTCCACCGACTTCACTTCCATCCCCTTCTCCAACGCCTCGTTTTCGCTGATGCCCTGCTTCGCCGCGAAGTCGCGCACGTCCTGCGTGATCTTCATCGAGCAGAAATGCGGTCCGCACATCGAGCAGAAATGAGCGACCTTGGCGGATTCCTTCGGCAACGTTTCGTCGTGGAATGACTTCGCCTTGTCCGGGTCGAGGCCCAGATTGAACTGGTCGTCCCAGCGGAATTCGAAGCGGGCCTTGCTCAAGGCGTTGTCGCGAATCTGCGCGCCGGGATGGCCCTTGGCCAGGTCGGCGGCGTGGGCGGCGAGCTTGTAGGTGATGATGCCTTCCTTGACGTCGTTCTTGTCGGGCAGGCCGAGGTGCTCCTTCGGCGTCACGTAGCAGAGCATGGCGGTGCCGTACCAGCCGATCTGCGCCGCGCCGATGGCGCTGGTGATGTGGTCGTAGCCGGGCGCGATGTCGGTGGTGAGCGGCCCCAGCGTGTAGAACGGCGCTTCGTCGCACCAGTCCAGTTGCAGGTCCATGTTCTCCTTGATCAGGTGCATCGGCACATGGCCGGGACCTTCGATCATGACCTGTACATCGTGTTTCCAAGCCACTTGCGTCAATTCGCCCAGCGTCTTCAGTTCGCCCAGTTGCGCTTCGTCGTTGGCATCGAAAATCGAGCCGGGACGCAGGCCGTCGCCGAGCGAGAAGGCGACGTCGTAGGCCTTCATGATTTCGCAGATTTCCTCGAAGCGCGTGTACAGGAACGATTCCTTGTGATGCGCCAGACACCACTTGGCCATGATCGAGCCGCCGCGACTGACGATGCCGGTCATCCGGTTGGCGGTCATCGGCACGTAGCGCAGCAGCACGCCGGCGTGGATGGTGAAGTAGTCGACGCCCTGCTCGGCCTGCTCGATCAGCGTGTCGCGGAAGATTTCCCAGGTCAGATCCTCGGCGTTGCCGTCGACCTTTTCCAGCGCCTGGTAGATCGGCACGGTGCCGATCGGCACCGGCGAGTTGCGGATGATCCACTCGCGCGTTTCGTGGATGTTCTTGCCGGTGGACAGGTCCATCACCGTGTCGCCGCCCCAGCGGGTGGACCAGGTCATCTTGTCGACTTCCTCGTTGATCGAGGAGCCCAGCGCGGAATTGCCGATGTTGGCGTTGATCTTCACCAGGAAGTTGCGGCCGATGATCATCGGCTCGGTTTCCGGGTGATTGATGTTGCACGGAATGATGGCGCGGCCGCGGGCGATCTCGCTGCGCACGAATTCCGGCGTGATTTCGGGAGGAATGGATGCGCCGAAGTTCTGGCCGGGATGCTGGCGGCCCATCAGCTTGGCCAACTTCTCGCCCTGCGGACCGGATTTGCGCAGGCTGTCCAGATACACCTGACGCTGCATGTTCTCGCGGATGGCGACGTATTCCATCTCCGGTGTGACGATGCCTTTGCGGGCGTAGTGCATTTGCGAAACATTCATGCCTGCCTTGGCTTGACGCGGCAGACGATGCAGGCCGGGGAAACGCAGAGCCGCGAGGTCCGCCATGTCGGCGCGCTGGCGACCGTATTCCGAGGTCAGACCGGGCAGCACTTCCGTGTCGTTGCGCTCTTCGATCCACTTTTGGCGCAACGCCGGCAGGCCCTGGCGGATGTCGATCCTGGCGTTCGGATCGGTGTACGGGCCGGAGCAGTCGTAGACGTAGATCGGCGGATTCTTCTCGCCCCCCATGCCGGTCGGCGTGTCGGCCTGACTGATTTCGCGCATCGGCACCTGGATGTCCGGCCGGCTGCCCTCAACATAAATCTTGCGCGAGTTCGGCAATGGCTGCACGGCGGCGGCATCGACCTGCGCGTCGGCGGCAAGGAAAGGGGCGGGGGAAGACAGAGTGGATTTGGGTAAGGCGGCGTTCATGTGCGGCTCCAACAAGAAAAAACGCAGGGCGCACAAGCATGAACTTGTCGCTTCCCTACGCCGGAATGACCCGGATCAGGTTCCAAGGGTGTGTTCTCAGCCCGCAAATTCGTCTGGACGGGCACCCCTAACGTGGGCCGGAAACTAGCCCAAAGCCGCCTACAAAACAACCATATCGGCGGCGCGGAAGGGGTATCGCGTCGTTACGACGCCGGCTGCGCCAGCTTTTGCAGCAACGCGGGCACGTGCTCGGCGAGTACCGGCCGGCTCACGAAGTAGCCCTGGATGCTGTCGCAATCGAGCTGGCGCAGGATGTAAAGCTGCGCCTCGGTTTCCACGCCTTCCGCGATCACCCACAGCTTGAGGCTCTTCGCCAGCGCGATCACCGCTTCGGCGATGGCCTTGTCGTCCGGGTCCACGGTGATGTCGCGGACGAAGGTGCGGTCTATCTTCAGCGTGCTCACCGGGAAGCGCTTGAGGTAGCCGAGCGAGGAATAACCGGTGCCGAAATCGTCGATGGACAGCCGCACGCCCAGGCTGCGCAAGCCGGTGAGCGTGGCGATGGTTTCGCCGGTATCGCCCATCAGGATGCTCTCGGTGATTTCCAGTTCCAGCTTGGCGGCCGGGATGCCGGCCTCGCCGAGCACGCGGGCGACGGTGTCGAGCAGCCCCTTCTGGCGGAACTGCACTGCCGACAGGTTGACCGATATGGTCAGATCGTCGCGCCCGGCATCGTGCCAGGCCTTGAGCTGGTTGCAGGCGGTGCGCAAGATCCATTCGCCGATCGGGATGATCAGCCGCGTTTCCTCCGCCAGCGGAATGAACTTGTCGGGCGGAATCTGGCCCAGGACCGGGTGGCGCCAGCGCGCCAAGGCTTCCAGACCGAACACCGCGCCGGTTTTCAGGTCGAGTTGGGGCTGATATTCCAGGTACAGCTCGCCGCGTTCGATGGCTTTGCGCAGGCCGTTTTCCAGCTCCAGCCGCTCCATCGCCAGCGTGTTGATGCGCTCCGAATAGAACTGGAAGCTGTTGCGGCCCTGGTCCTTGGCCTGATACAGGGCGATGTCCGCGTTCTTCAGCAGGCTGTCCATGTCGGCCGTGTCGGTCGGGTACAGGCTGATGCCGACGCTGGCGGTGATGAAGATTTCGTGCTCGTCGACCGGGAACGGCGCCTGCATTGTCGCGATGATCTTTTCCGCCACCGCCACGGCTTCCTCGCTGCCGTGGACATTGCCCAGGACCACCGCGAATTCGTCGCCGCCCAGGCGCGAAATGGTGTCCTCTTCGCGCACGCAATGGGCGAGGCGGATCGCGGCGGCCTTGAGCAGCGCGTCGCCGACGCTGTGGCCGAGGGTGTCGTTGACCGTCTTGAAGCGGTCGAGATCGATGTACAGCAGCGCCGCCTGGGTGCCGCCGCGCCGGCTCCAGATGATCGCCCGCTCCAGCCGCTCGCGCATCAGGCGGCGGTTGGGCAGGTCGGTGAGCGGATCGTAGAAGGCGAGGCGGCGGATGGTGGATTCGGCCAATTTGCGTTCGCTGATGTCTTCCATCATGCCGACGAAATGGGTGATTTCGCCGCGTTCGTTCTTGACCGGCGAGATCGATTCGAGGCACCAGTACAGTTCCCCGTTTTTGCGCCGGTTCCTGAATTCGCCGCGCCATTCCGCGCCGGCCAGCAGGTTGTCCCACATTTCCCGGTAAAGCTCGCCCGCCGTTTCGCCCGAACTCAACAGGCGCGGGTTGCGGCCGATCGCTTCGGCGGCCGTATAGCCGTTGATCTCGCTGAACTTGGGATTGACGTATTCGATCCTGCCGGCGCGATCGGTCACGATCACCGCGTTGGGACTTTGCTCCACGGCGCGCGACAGCTTGCGCAGACTTTCATCGGCCTGCCGGCGCGCGGAGGCGTCCACGAACGCCACCACCGTGCCGATCACCTTGCCGTCGCGGCGCATCGGATGCGACCAGTACTCCACCGGGAAAGCGCTGCCGTCGGCGCGCCAGAAGATTTCGTCGTCGACATGCACGCCCGCCTCGGCATCGATGCCGCCGCGGGTCTTGCATTCGTGCGCGGGGTAGGCGGAACCGTCAGGATGGGTGTGATGGATCAGCGGGTGCAGGGCTCGGCCGAGCAGTTGCTCGGCGCGGTCGTAGCCCAGCAGCCGCACGCTGGCCGGATTGGCGAGCACGCAGATGCCTTCGGTGTCCACTCCGATCAAGCCTTCGGCGGTGGAATCGAGCAGCAGATGCACTTTTTCCTCGCTCTCGCGCAGGACGCGCTGTGCCTGCTCCTGTTCGCCCGAATGGCGCCGGGCGCGTAGCGAGACGAAACCGATGGAGAACATCCCCAGCAGCCAGATGCCGCCGTGGCTGAGGCCGAGATACTCGATCTCGCGCGCCTTGATCTGGTAATAGTGCCGCAGCGGCACTGACACCCCGGTCGCGCCGCGGATGCCGCCGACCGGAATCTTGGTCCAGGCATGGCACTTCACGCAGCCCGGTTCCATGATCATCGGCCGCATCACGCGCAGATACGGCACGCCGTCGATCTGCTCGACCGTCGTCGCCTGCCTGGCGCCGCGCTCGAACGTGAGCAGGGCGTTCTTTTCCCAGGCATCCGGCCGGTTGGCCGGATTCAACACTTGCAGGCCGGTGATGCGCGCCTTGACGCCGTACAGATCGCCGAATTCCTCCATCATCTGGCGCAGCATCATGGCCGGGTTCATCAGCGTCAGCTGCTCGCCGCTGTGGGCGGTGAGATCGCGGTTGGGGATATGCGCGAGATACGGGCTGGGCTGAACTTTTTTGCCGATCGCCGCATAGAGCCCGCCGCGGCTGGTGGCCCAGAGCCGAAAGGCGAGATCGCGGTTGATGTTGGCCCGGGCTTCCGCCATGGCGAGTTCCATCACCTTGGCGTCTTCCTGGTGAATGTTCCAGCCGAGCGACGACCCGACCGCCAGGGTCCACACCAGCGCCACCACGCCGGTGAGGCGATTGATGGTTTTCCGCTGTCCGGCGGAAAGCGCAGGCGGCGCGATTACGCTGAACAATAAACCCCCGAGTTCGATAACGTCATGAGCATCCTCCGGAAACCGACTCTCAACCAGGCGGTTCAGTGCGCAGAAGATGACGTCGGCGCGGCCAGGGCGGATGTAGAACGGCTTGGTGCAGCAAGCCGCAATTGTGCAGGCGTGGCGGCGGATTGTCCGTTGGGAATCCGCCCTACGTGGATTCCCAAGCCGCTCCAACAGGGCAACGTCTCAGCCAAATCCCGATGCCGTGCGACGGGGCGTCCATGGCAAACTCGCGCGCATTGCCTCCGGCCGCCGCCGGGAGGTGCTTCCGACTGGGCGGGTCTGGCATGTCTCTCGATGTACGTTTGCTCTGCGCGACCGAAGCCCGATTGGGGCTGCCGCTCAAATTTCCCTATACCAAGGTGTTCGCGCTGCTCGCCTATCTGCTGCTGGAGACCGGTCGGCAGCGGCGGGAAATCCTGACCGATCTGCTCTGGCCGCAGCAGGACGAGGACACGGCCAGAACCAATCTGCGCAATGCCGTGCATGCGCTGCGCAAACTGCTCGGGCCGGAGCGGCTGGGCAGCGACCGGCTGCAGGTCTGGTTCATTCCACGCGTGGGCGACAGCGTCGATGCGGTGCAGCTGCAGGGCGTCGCCGCCAGCGCATTCAACAGCGCCGACGCCGAGCGCGTGTTCGAACAGGTGAGCGGTTATTCCGGCGAACTGATGCCGGGTTTCATCGTGCCGGATGCGCCCGCTTACATGGAATGGCTCGATCTGAAGCGGCTGGCGTTTCATCAGAAGCTGCTCGTGATCTGCGAACAATTGATGGATTTCTTTGGCGCCGCCGGCAACAGCGCGCGCCAGATCGAGTTGGCGCAGACGCAGACCCGCATCGATCCCTGGAACGAGTCCTTCCATCTGCGTCTGCTCCGGCTGCTCGCCGAGGCTGGCCGCATTCCCACCGCGCTGGCGCATTTCGATTTCATGCGCGGCCTGTTTCTGCGCGAACTGGATATCGCGCCGGGGCAGGAAGTGCGCGATCTGATCGGCCGCCTGAATGCTTCGGCGCATCCCCTCACGCAACTGCAGACGCGGGCGGAACCGGTGCAGGTGGTGGCGCGGCTGCGGCCGATGACGCTGCTCTTTGTCGAGATCCGCAGCCTGGCAACGCAGGACGTACACAAGCTGGCGGCACTGATGCGCGCGCGCCAGTTCGTCAGTGCCGAGGTCAGCCGCTACGGCGCTCACGCCTGCCTGACGCCGGATGGCAGCATCCTGGCGTTTTTCGGTTACCCGAACGGCGTGCCCAATGCCTGCCAGAGCGCGTTGCGCGCGGCCTACAACATCCGCTTGCAGCAGGAAATCGACGATGTCCTGCTGCGTTTCGCACTGCATCACGGCCCCATGCTGGTGTGGCCGGCAGCGGACTGCCCCGATGCCTTGGGGGTGATGAGCGATATCGCCATGAAGCTCGCCGCCAGCGGCAGCCCCGGGGAGATCCTGGCCACCGGCGCGTTTGTCGAACGCGTCAACACGCTCGCCCTGGCGCCGCTGGAGCGGTCGCCCGAGTTCTTTCCGCAGGAGGGCCTGGAGGCCTACCGCATCGGCAACCTGGCGAACGCACCGGCGCGGCGGGAACCGGCTCTGGTCGGACGCGAAGCGGAGCGCCGCCAGCTCGGCAAGTTGTGGCGCAGCGTGCAGCGCGGCGGCTTGCGCGCGGTCGTCCTCGGCGGTCCGCCCGGCAGCGGCAAGAGCCGCCTGGCCAAGTGGCTGCTCGGCACACTGGCGGAGCCGGGGCAGGCGGTAGTCCTGCAATGCTGGCAGAACCAGAGCGAGGCGCCGTTCTTCCCGATCGGTGAAGCCATCAAACTTCAGTGCGGCATTCATGCTGGCGATAGCCCGGAAATTCGCCAGCTGAAAATGGATCGCTGGCTGGAGCGGCGGCACCCGGATCTGGCCGAAGAACATCGCCGCATGGCCGCTTGGCTGGTCGGCCTGCCGCTGGACGACGCCGCCGCGTCGCCGGCTTCGCGCCGCCGCTGCCTGCACCAGGCCCTGCGCGCCATGCTGGCCAATCTGGCCGGCAACGGCCCGGTGCTGGTGGTGCTGGAAGATATCCATTGGGCCGACCCGTCGACGCTGCAATTCATCGCCGATCTGCTCGCCACGGCCGCCGATCTGCCCTGGCTGTTGCTGATCACCGCGCGGGCGCCGCTCGCCGACACCTGGCAACCGCAATTGCCGCGTCTCCGGCTCGATCCGCTCAGCGCCGCGCAGAGCCGCGAGTTGGTCAAAAGTCTGCAGCACGCGCCGCTCGACGAAAGCCATGTCGCCGACATCGTCGCGCGCGCCGACGGCAATCCGCTGTTCATCGAATCGCTGGTGCTGGCGCAGGCCGGCACGAACCAACCGCAACAGCCGCTGGCCAGCCTGGAAGAGAGCATCCTGGCGCCCCTCGTCGGCGACGAACTGCTTTGCCGCATCGCCTGGGGTGCCGCGGCTTTGGGCGAGGAGTTCGATGCCGGCCTGCTGCGCGCCCTGTTCCCGGAGATCGGCGATGCGCGTTTCGCCGCCGCCTTGCTTGCCCTGGAGCGGCACGGCCTGGTCAAGCCGGGCGCGGGCGGACGCCGGCGTTTTCACCATGCCCTGGTCTGCGAAACCCTCTACAACAGCCTGTCCTTCCATGAGCGGCGCCAGATGCATGGCCGCATCCAGGCGGCGACGCCGGCATTCATGCCCGCTCTGGCCGCCGAACAGCCGCACTGGCTGGCGCGCCATGCCGCGTTGGCGGGCGACCCGGCGAGCGCGGTCGACTTGTACGAACAGGCGGCGCGGCGCGATCTGAGCATGGCGGCGCACACCGAGGCGGCGCGCCATTTTTGCAGCGCGCGCGAACTGCTGGAGCGCATGCCGACATCGCCCGCCAACGACCGCCGCATCCTGCAATTGCTGCTCGGCGAGGGCAATGCCACGGTGGCGCTACGCGGCTATGGCGCGGCCGAGACGCGGGCGCTGTTCAGCCAGGTGCTGGAACGCAGCAACCCGGATTCGGAGCGGGAAGAGATTTTTCTGGCCGAATACGGCCTCTGGCTGGGCGGCAGTTCGCACGACGGCTACCTACACGCCTTGCGCTACGTCGACAAACTGCAGCGCACCGCCGAGACGACCGGTTCCGTATTGCATCGCCTGCAGACCGCCTATGCCTACGGCAATACCTACCTCTGGCTGGGCGAACTGGACCAGGCGCGTCGGCACCTGGATGCGGCCGTCGCGCTCTACGACACTCAGCGGCCGCCCGAACTGCTCGATCAATTTCATGAAGACACCGGCGTCACCAGCCTGTCGCTGCTCGCCTGGACACTCTGGCTGCAGGGCGACGCGGCCGCCGCCGCCGCCGCGCAGGCCCGCGCCGTCGAACTCGCCGAAACGCTCGCCCATCCTTATTCGCTGGCCTTCGCCGTCGCCTGCGCCGCGCGGCTGGAACTGCTGCGCGGCGAGATCGAACCGGTGCGGCACTTCGCCGACCGTCTGATGGCGCTGGCGGACCGGCACGATTTCGCGATCTGGCAGGGCGTCGGCGCGGTCATGCAGGCCTGGGTGCGCTGCTGCGCCGGCGACGCCGGCGGCATCCCGCTCGCCGTGCGCAGCCTGGAACTGATCGGCCAGGCCTTGCCCAGCCTGGAAGTCACCATCCTGTCGATGTACGTCGACGGCCTCTATCGCCTGGGCGATCTGGCCGCGTGCGCCGCTCACCTCGATACCGCGCTGGCGCGCTGCGCCTACTGGCATGACCACTACGTCGAAGCCGAATTGCTGCGCCTGCGCGGTCTATGCGCCGCCGCCGCCGGCGACGCCGCTGCCGCGTGCGAATGGCGCGACGCCGCACACGCGCTGGCCAGCCGCCAGGGCGCGCTGGTCATCCTCGAACGTATCGAAATCGCTTAACCGCGCATCGTGGCGTGGACGTCGCTCCTACCGCGCCGGGGTTGCGCAGGAGCGGCTGCCAGGCCGCGATATGGCCGTCGGCGACGTCGCTGCCGCTGCCAGATGCGCGGCCAGTTCATCGGCCGGCATCGGTCTGCCGAACAAATAGCCCTGCGCGAATTCGCAGTCGCGGGCGGCCAGAAAGTCGGCCTGTTGCTGGGTCTCGACGCCCTCGGCGACGATCTCCAGGTCGAGGCGATGGCCCATTTCGATCATGGTTTCGATCAGGGCCCGATCGCGCGGGTTGTCCTCGCATTCATGCACGAAGGCCTGGTCGATTTTCAGCGTGGTGATCGGGAAGCGTGAGAGATAGCTGAGGCTTGAATAGCCGGTGCCGAAGTCGTCCACCGCGATACGTACGCCCAGTTGCCGCAAGCTGCGCAGCGCGGCGATGGCGGCGTCCTGGGCTTGCATGACGATGCTTTCGGTGATTTCCAGTTCGAGACGGTCCGGCGCGATGGCGTGGTCGCGCAGCGCGTCGGCGACCACCCGTGTCAGCGCCGCATCGCCGAATTGCAGGGCGGACAGATTCACCGCCATGCGCACGGGGCTGTGGCCGGCATCCTCCCAGGCGCGCAGCTGGGCGCAGGCGCTGTCGATGATCCAGGCACCGACCGGCACGATCAGGCCGGTCTTTTCCAGCAGCGGGATGAATTCGAGCGGCGCGATCGGCCCCCATTCCGGATGCCGCCAGCGCAGCAGGGCTTCGACCGAAACCGTGCGGCCGCTGCACAGGTCGACTTGCGGCTGGTAGGCCAGCGCGAACTCGCGCTTGTCCAGGGCACGATGCAAGGCGGCCTCGATGACAAACTCGCGTGTTCCCGTTCTCGCCATGGACGGGTGGAAGCTGCGATGGCTGTTGCCGGCAGTCTGCTTGGCGTGGAACAGCGCGGCTTCGGCATGGCTGAGCAGCGTTTCGGCGCAGTTGGCATCCGCCGGTAAAGTGCAGTCGCCCAGACTCAGTGTGATGAACAGTTCGACATCGCCGAGGGGGATCGGCTGGCTGACGCACGCGGTCAAGTTGGCCAGCGACGCCGCAACGTCTGCGCCGGAGACCACCAGCGCGAAACTGTGGCCGCCGAGGTGCGCCAGGAAATTGTCCGGCCCGGCACAGTCGGCAAGGCGCCCTGCGACTGCGGCAATCACCTGGTTGGCGCGCTGCGCGCCCAGGCTGCGGCTGAGGTGTTGAAAGCGATTGATTTCGACCAGGATCAGGCCGAATGGCGGCGCACCCGCCGCGCACTGCTCGGCCCGTTCTGCCAGTTCGCGCAACAGAGAGGCGCGATTCGGCAAGCCGGTGAGCGGGTCGAAATTGGCCAGCTGCAGCAGGTTGCCGCTCAGGCGGTCCAATTCGTCGGCCATCTCGAACGTGGCGAGTTCCCGTTGGATGACCGGGATCAGCTTGCCCAGGGCGTTCTTGTGGATGAAGTCGCGCGCACCGCGCCGCATGGCTTCGATGGCCTGCGCGTCGGCGATGGAGCCGGACAGGATGACGAACGGTGTGGCGATGCCAAGTTCGCCGACCATCTGCAGGACATCGAGGGAATCCATGCCGGGCAGATTGTGGTCGCTCAGGATCAGATCCCATGTCGACTCGCGCAGGCAGGCTTCAACGCCGGCACGGGTGTCGACGCGCTGGATCGCGGGGGCAAAATTCGCCTCGCTCAAGGTCAACCGCACTAGTTCCGCGTCGTCCTCGCGATCCTCCACCAACAGCACGCGCAGGCTGTTTCGCCTTGTTTTCATGGCTGCATCCTCCCGTCGGGTTTGATTTAAGCGGCGGCCAGCAGCGCGGCTTGCCAGCCTGCTGTCGAAGACGCCGTGGCATGTGACGCTGCGGGCGCCGCCACTTCGTCCGGCGAAACCTTGAAGAACGCCATGAGTTGCTGCAGATGTTCCGCCTGACTGCTCATTTCCTCGGCGGTGGCGGCGAGTTGCTCGGAAGCGGCGGCATTGAGTTGCGTGGTCTGGGTGAGTTGGTTCATCGCCTGATTGATCTGGCCGACGCCGAGCGACTGCTCCTGCGACGCGGCGGTGATTTCCTGCACCAGATGGGCGGTCTTGCCGATGGCGGGCACCAGTTCGTCGAGGCGGCTGCCGGCCGTTTCGGCGAGCTGCACACTGCCCGTGGCGACCTGGCCGATTTCCTGCGCCGCCACCTGACTCCGCTCGGCCAGCTTGCGCACTTCCGCTGCGACCACCGCGAAGCCCTTGCCATGCTCGCCGGCGCGCGCCGCTTCGATGGCGGCGTTGAGCGCGAGCAGATTGGTCTGATAGGCGATGTCGTCGATGATGCCGATCTTGCCGGCAATCTGTTTCATCGCCTGTACCGTCCCCTTCACCGCTTCGCCGCCCTGGCTGGCGGCAATGGCAGACTGGCCGGCCATGCCTTCGGTGATTTTGGCGTTCTCGGTGTTCTGGGCGATGCTGGCGGTCATCTGTTCGATCGATGCCGAGGTCTGTTCGACGCCGCTGGCTTGCTCGCTGGAGCCCTGCGCCAGGCTTTGCGCGGTGGCGCTGACTTGTGCCGCGGCGGCGCCGAGTGCGTTCGACGAATTGCGCACTTCGCCGATGATGTGGGCGAGCTTGCCGACCACATTGCCCATTGCCGCCAGCAACTGGCCGACTTCATCGCGAGAGCTTGCGAAGCGCACGCCGAGGTCGCCTTCGGCCAGCCGGTTGGCGGTGGCGACGGCTTGTTGTAGCGGCCGGGTGATGCTCTGCATCAACAGATAGCCGGCAATCAACACGATCAGCAGTGCGGCGCCGCTCAGACCGATGCCCCAGGCCACCGTGCGCGCGCCGATCTGGCCGATCTCGCCGACGGCAACGGTGAGCGCGGCTTTTTTCGCTTTGTTCAGATCGATCAGGCGGGTGCGCATTTCGCGCCACAGCGGCGTTTCCTCGCCATTGATGGCGGCAATGGCGGCGGCCGTTTGTTGCTCCGCCAGCGTGACGATGCGCGCTTGCACCGGCTGCTGTTTTTCGCGCAGCGCAACGATCTCGCGCAATGACGCAACCGTCTTCGCATCGTCGCCGGCGAGTTGCAGCGCAGTTGCCGCCTGCTGCGCAAACTCTTCGCTGGCCTGCTGCATATTCTTGTGGGCACGCTGGTTCTTGAAATCGAGCACGATGTTGCGCAGCGCCTGTTCCATCTGCAGGCCTTGCGCGAGCATTTCGACACTGGTGAAGGCGAGCGCCTGATCGCGCGCGACCATGTCCTGCACCCGCTGTTCGATGCGCAACAAGCCGCCGAGACTGGTGCCGACGGCAAATGCGCCGCACAGCAGGATGATCGCCAGGATGGCTGCGAGCCGGATCTTGATGCTGATGTTGTTCATGAGGTCTCCAACTATTTTTCGGGTTTTTAGGTTTCAGAAACGTACGAAGTTGTCGCCGACGGCGTGAGAGAAAGCCGGGCGCGATGCCACAGCCAGCGCTGCGGATGGCTTGGCCGCACGTCTCATGTGGGCGCTCGGCGCCGATTGTTGCGTCTTGAAGAAGGCCATGATTTGCTGGAGCTGGTCGGCCTGACTGTTCAATTCCTCGGCGGTGGCGGCAAGTTCCTCGGACGCGGAAGCGTTCTGTTGCGTGGTCTGATTGAGCTGATTCATCGCGCTCTGGATCTGGCCGACTCCGGACGACTGTTCCTGTGAGGCGGCGCTAATCTCCTGCACCAGGCCCGAGGTCTGCTTGATCGACGGCACCATCTCATCCAGCAGACGGCCGGCCTGCTCGGCCAGTTGCACGCTGCCATGCGCAACCTGGCCGATTTCCTGGGCCGCGACCTGACTCCGCTCGGCCAGTTTGCGCACTTCGGCGGCGACGACTGCGAAGCCCTTGCCGTGCTCGCCGGCACGGGCCGCTTCAATCGCGGCATTGAGGGCGAGCAGGTTGGTCTGGTAGGCGATGTCGTCGATGATGCCGATCTTGGCGGCGATGGACTGCATCGCTTTGACGGTTTCGCGCACCACGCCACCGCCGTTTTCGGCCTCCGCCGCAACGCGGCGTGCCAGGCTGTCGGTCGTGCCGGCGCCGGCGCTGTTCTGCTCGATGGAAACAGCCATCTGTTTGACCGCGTCGCCGGTCTGTTCGACCGTGCTTGCCTGTTCAGTGGTGGCCTGCGCCAGGCTTTGCGCGGTGGCATTGATCTGCGCCGAGGCGCTGCCCAGGGATGCGGTCGAACTACGCACGCTGCCGATGATGTTAGAAAGCTTGCTGGCCATGTTTTGCATGGCGGCGACCAACTGGCCGGTTTCATCGCGGCTGGTCGCCACGCCGGCATCCAGACTGGCCAGGTCGCCGGTCGCGATGCGTTCAGCCGTTTGCGTCGCCTGGCGCAGCGGCACCAGCAGGCTGCGCATCAGCCAGGCCGCGACCAGCGCGGTGAACAGCAGGCTGGTCAGGCCGGTGGCGACCACGACGGTGTGCGCCCAACCGATGCGCGCACCCTGGCGTTCTGTTGCCGCGTCCATCGAGACGCCCTGGCGTTCGATCATCGCCCTGATCGCATCGACATACTTTTGCCGCAACGGCATGGTTTCCTGCATCAACATCTGTTGCGCCGCCAGCGGCTGGCCGGATTGCAACAGGCCGATGGCTTGCTTGCGGCTGCCGACATAGTTTTTGCGCGCTGCCAGCACGCCTTCGATGATCCGTTTTTCTTCTGCATCGGTACCCAGCGCTTCCAGCGCTTTGTAGAGATCGGTCAGCGCCTTCGATTTCTCGCCCATGCGCTTGACGCGCTCGGCGATGTCGGCCGGATCGGAGACGTACATCAGCGCCAGCACTTCCTGGGTGTTTTCGTTCACCGCATCGATGATCTGGCTGGAAATCCGTGCCTTTGGCCAGTATTCGGTGGCCACGGCGCGGGTGTCTTGCGCCACCTCGCCGAACGTCAGCCACAGGATGAGCAGACTAGCCAGGGAGAGCGAGATCAGCAGACCGAAACTGCCGGCCAGTTTGGTACTCCACTTGCGATTGCGAAACATGATGGCTCCTTTTTTTGAGTAGGTATGCGTGAGGCGTCAGGCAGGCAGGGCCGGCACGGGCATTCTGTCTGTCGATACGAGGCGCGTTTGGGCGGGCAGATGGGCGCTGTTGGCGATCCGGTCGATGTCCAGAATCGCCACGAAGCGCTCCGCCACCTTGCCCAGGCCGACGATGAAGCGGGGGTCCATGCTGCCGAAGCAGGGCACCGGCTCGATATCAGCTGCCGGGATGCCGACCACTTCGTCGACGGCATCGACCAGGATGCCGAAATCGCTTGGCTCGCCGCCGTTATCCGCTGCCACGATGACGATGCAGGTGCGGCGCTGCGTCTCGCTGCGCCCCTGGCCGAAGCGGGCGAGCAGGTCGAGCACCGGCACCACGGCGCCGCGCAGATTGATCACGCCGCGGATGAAGGACGGCATCATCGGAACGGTGGTCAACTTGCCGTATTCGATGATTTCCTTGATGCCGCGTATGCCGATCGAATAGGTTTCGTTACCCACCTCGAAGGTCAGGTATTGACTCGTTTGCGCAGCGTCGTCGCTGACGACAGCAAGGTTTTTTTGCATGGACGATTTCCTTTGTCGGGTGTCGCAGCGTTCTTTACGCGGCAAGCGGGCGCGTTGTTTCGAACTTGAAGAAATTGCTCAGATTCATCAGGTGCAGGCATTCGAGCACCACCGGGTTCTGCCCGATGAAACGCACCACGCGATTGCGCAGCAGGGCTTCCTTGCGCGCCATCAGCAGAATCTGCAGGCCGGCGCAATCGATCTCGGTGACGCCGGTCAGGTCGATGGCGACGCTGCGGTTGGCAACGAGTGCTTCGTTAAGGGTGCGGGCGAACAGGCTGGCGGTGTAGAGGGTCAGTTCGTCGTCGATGCGGATGCGGCAGCCGCCTGCTTCGTTGAGTGATTCGATGCTCATGTGAGTCTCCTTGGAATTATTCGGTGCGACGCTGGCTCGTCTTGCTGGTCACCAGTTGTTGCGGTTGGCATGGCTCGACCACCAGGCCTGCATGCCGCTTTTCTTGTCCGGTTTTTCTGGCGTTTTCTTGCTCAACGCGTCGCCTTTCAGGTTTGGCCGTTTCATGTCGCAGCCGTCGCGCTTGGCTTCGCAGTTGCCTGCCGGCGGTGAGTTGGGGGGTGGGGTTTTCATGCCGGCAGCGCTGCATGCGAACCGGCCTTGTCGCTTGCGCTCAGCAGGCGATCCAGCGTCGGCAGGATGGCCTCGAACTGGCTGGCGATGTTCAGCACGGCGGCGGCGCCGAGATCCTGCGCGTGCGCCCGGTATTGCCATTCGTCGCTCTCGGAAAGCAGGATCACCGGCAAAGAGTGCTGCGTGCGGCGCAGGCTTTTCAGGAGATTGAAGCCGCTGCCGTCGGCGAGGCGTAGCGCCAGCAACAAGGCATCCGGTTGGCAGGCCTTGATCTTTTCGAGCGCGGCGGTGGCACTGTTTACGCAGCCTTTGCCCTCATAGCGGCCGTCTTCGCCGAGCAATGCCAGCAGCCTTGCGCAGATTGCCGACGAGTTTTCGATCACCAGAACTTTCATATGCACCCCGAACATGAGGACGTTGATTCGACGGGTGCATGGTGCCCATGGCATGCCGCCGAAAAAATCGGCGGATGCTTAAACTGCGTGTGGGAGAGCGACGAGGCGCTGTAGGAGGATTCCTAGCACGAATTAACCTGAACCTTGGAGAGGTGCTGATTTATTCGTTTCCGTCGTTCCCGCGAAGGCGGGAACCCAGTTGAATCAGCGCGAAGTCCGCAAGAATCGCGCCTTGGAAGGCGCGCCTACGAAACAGCAGACGTTGGTCAACGTAGGAGGTGAAGGATTCGGCCCGCAAGCGGACCTCCTACCAGCGTACGAATCAGCGCGGATCGAACAAGGCGTGCTCGATGGCGTAATGGATCAGGTCGGCGTTGCTCGACATACGCATCTTTTGCAGGATGCGCGCCTTGTGGGTGCTGATGGTCTTGACGCTGACGCAGAGCGTGTCGGCGATGGCGGTGACGTTCCTGCCGGCCACGAGCAATTCGAAAATCTGGTATTCGCGGTCGGACAACTGCGTGTGCGAGGCCTCGTCCTGCGGTACGCCGTAATCCATGGCGATGCGCTCGGCCACGGCCGGTGTGATGAAGGCGCCGCCGGCGGCTACTTTGCGGATGGCGCTGACCAGTTGTTCCGGCGCGCTTTCCTTGGTCAGGTAGCCCTTGGCACCGGCTTTCATGGCGCGTACCGCGTATTGCTCTTCCTGATGCATGGTCAGTACCAGGATCGGCAATTTCGGTTTTTCGGCCTTGATCAGCTTGATCAGTTCGATGCCGCTGCGGCCCGGCATCGACATGTCGAGCACCAGCACGTCGAAGTCCGATTCGCCCACCAGCTTCAGCGTTTCGCTGCCATCGGCCGCTTCGGCGACGACCTGGAAATCCACTTCTTCGCTGAGCAGTTGCTTGAGGCCACGGCGTACGATCAGGTGGTCGTCGGCGAGTGCGATACGGATCATGGCAGCCTGCTTTCTGGGGTGAGTGGAATGGATGCCTCGACGCTGACGCCGCCGTTCGGCACGCTGTGCAGGTCGAGCCTGCCGCCGAGTGCCTGGGCGCGCTCGCGCATGCCGAGCAGGCCGTAGTGGCCTGCGCCGGCAGGTGCGGCGGGCAGGCCGCGGCCGTTGTCCCGCACCGTGATGGCGAGGCTGTCGTTGCGCACGCCGACGAAGACATGAATCGTGCTGGCTTCGGCGTGGCGGGAGACGTTGGTCAGGCATTCCTGCACGATGCGAAACGCGGCGGTGGCCAGCGTGTCGGCAATCTCATGCTCGTCGAGCGCGAAGGCCAGTTCGCAATGGATCGCCGTATTGCGGCGGCCGAATTCTTCCGCCAACCATTCGACGGCGGCCTTCAGGCCGAGGTCGTCGAGCATGACCGGACGCAGGTCGGAGGAAATGCGCCGCACGGCGGCGATGGTGTCGTCGATCAGCAACTTCATGTTGTCGAGCTTGTGGTCGACGCCGGCCGCCTCGCTGCTCTGCCAGCGGTTGCGCAGCCAGGACACGTCGATCTTGAGCGCGGTGAGCATCTGGCCGAGTTCGTCGTGCAGTTCGCGTGCGATGTGCGTGCGCTCGTCTTCGCGCACGCTTTGCAGGTGGCTGGACAGCGCGCGCAGTTGCAAGCGGGATGCGACCAGTTCCTGCGTCGCCCGGAAATGGGCGCGGCGCGTTTCCGCCTCGCGCAGCTCGCGTTCGATGGCGGGCGCCAGCCGTGCCAGGTTGTTCTTCGCCACGAAATCGTGGGCGCCGGCCTTGAGGATGGCGACGGCGGCTTCTTCGCCGATGCAGCCGGAAACGACGATGAAGGGAATGTCGAACGCGAATGTCTGCAGCATGGCAAGCGCATCTGCGGCGCTGAAGCTGGGCAGGTTGAAATCGGCAATCAGCAGATCCCACGGCGTCCGCTGCAGCGCATCGCGCAACTCCGCATCGGTTTCGACCCGGCTGGCTTCGATTGCCAGGCCGGCGTCGGCGAGCGCGAGCAGGATCAGTTCTGCGTCATTCTCCGAGTCCTCGACCAGCAGAAGATGCAGCGGCTGCATGGTGCGTTCAGTGCTGCGGCACGTTGACGTTGAGCACCAGCCAATAGAGTCCGACCTGGCGCACCGCTTCGCCGAAACGGACGAAATCGACCGGTTTCTGGATGAAGCTGTTGGCGCCCAGGTCGTAGCTGGAGATCAGATCGGATTCCTCGCGGCTGGTGGTCATCACCACGACCGGAATGTATTTTGTGTGGGCGTCGGCGCGGATGCGTTGCAATACTTCGTGGCCATCGACCTTGGGCAGCTTGAGGTCGAGCAGGATCAGTTGCGGCATGTCGGTAAGATCGCGCGTCGCGTAGCGGCCGCTGCCGAACAGGTATTCGAGCGCTTCCTCGCCATCGCGTACCACCACGAGTTCGTTGGCGACATGGCTTTCCTCGAACGCCAGCCGCGTCAGTTCTTCATCGTCCGGGTTGTCCTCGACGAGAAGAATGGTCTTGTCCTTGTATCTCAAAACGTCTGCCCCTGTTCGTCCATGATGTCGCTGATTTCGTCGTCCCGCGCCGGATCGCGTTGCGGCAACGTAAACCAGAACGTCGCGCCGTTGCCCTTTTCTCCCGTCGCGCCGACGCGGCCGTGATGGCGCAGGATAACCCGCTGCACGGTGGCAAGACCGATGCCGGTTCCTTCGAAGTCTCGCTCGCTGTGCAGGCGCTGGAATACCTGGAACAGCTTTTTCGCATAGGCGTTGTCGAAGCCGGCGCCGTTGTCGCGGACGAAATATACCCATTCGTTTTCCTGTACGCGGCTACCGAATTCGATTTCGGCATTTTCGCGGTGACGGGTGAATTTCCAGGCGTTGCCGAGCAGGTTGTCGAGCACCACACGCAGCAGACCGGGATCGCCGAAAACGTGCAGGTCGGGTTGCACTCGGAGCTGGACCTGGCGTTCCGGTGCCGCCCGCTGCAAATCCTGCAGCAGCGCCACGGCCAGCGTCGACAGGTCGACTTCCTGCCGCCGCAAGGGGCCGCGCGTCATCCGCGACAGTTGCAGCAGGTCGTCGATCAGTTCGCCCATGCGCTGGCTGGCGCGGCGCACCCGGCCGAGATAGTCGCGGCCGGTGTCGTCCAGCGCGTCGGCATAGCGCTGCAGCAGCACCTGGCTGAAACCGTCGATGCTGCGCAGCGGCGCGCGCAGATCGTGGGAAACGGAATAGCTGAAGGATTCCAGTTCCTTGTTGGCCACTTCGAGTTCGCGCGTGCGCTGCCGCACACGTTGTTCGAGCTGCTCGTTGAGCTGGCGCAGATCGTCTTCCGCTTTCTGGCGGCGTTCTGCCTCGTCATGGGCATTCATCGCGAACGAGACATCTTCGGTGAGGTCGTCGAGCAACGCGACCACGGCGGCGGAGAAATAGCCCGGTGTCGGCGCGTAGAGATTGATGGCGCCGACCACTTCGCCGCCGATGCGCACCGGGAACGCCGCCGAGGCGCGGTAGCCGCGCGCCAGCGCCAGTTCGCGCCAGGGCGCCATGTGCGGATCGTTGGCGATGTCGTCGCAGAGGTAGTGGCGGCCTTCGCGGATCGCCGTGCCGGTCGGGCCGCCGCCCAATGCGCGATCCGCGACGAGGATGCGCACCTGCTCCAGATAACCGTCTTCGCGCCCCCAGTGGGCATACGGAATCACCCGACCCGCACCGACGCGGCCGGCCCAGGCCATGACGAAGCCGCCTTCCTCGACGGCGACGCGGCAGATTTCCTCCAGCAGCGGGTCGATCTCGCGGATGCGCACGATGGCCTGGTTGGCGCGGTTGAGCAGCGCGTAAAGATGATTGAGGCGGGTCAGCTCGCTTTCCGTCCGCTTGCGCTCGCTGATGTCGTACAGCGTGCTGCGGCTCATCAGGTAGCGCCCCGCCTCGTCGTATGCGGCGGTTGCGCTCAGCAGTACGGTGAAGGTCGACGCATCCTGGCGTATCAACTCGTATTCCAGGTCGTGCACTTCGCCGTTTGCCTTGAAGCGCGGGTAGTTATCCTGAAATAAAGTGCGGCTGGCCGGGGTCAGCAGGTCGGCAAAGGGTTTGCCGATGATTTCCTCGCGGCGATAGCCCAGCCAGTCGAGTTCGGTCTGATTGATGCGCACGAAACAGCCGCCGTCATCCAGCGAGTGGTAGCCGCAAGGGGCGTGATGATAGAAGTCGTCGAGTTCGGCCAGCGCGCGTTGCAAGGCTTCTTTGGCGGCACGGCGAGAGGTGATGTCGAGGAAACTGACGACCACTTCACCGATCTTTCCGGCCGCATCGAGATGCGGAAAGGCATTGACCTGGACCCACAACGACGCGGCGGCTTCGTCGCGGGCGATACCCAGTACCACGCCGTGCACAGGCGCCTGGCTGGTCAGGACTCGATGCACCGGATAATCCGCCGCTGCCATCGCGCTGCCGTCTTCGTGGCGATAGTGCCAGGCGAACACTGCGCCGCCTTCGCCGGGATTCAATCCGAGCAGGCGGTTGGCCTCCTCATTGGTGTAGCGGATCGCGCCATCCGCGCCATGTACCACCACGGCTGCCGGTAGATGCGCGAGCAGTTCCTGTTGATAGCGTTCCCGCGCCAGCAACTCGCGGTTCATCTCGGCCGCCAGTTTGAGTGCGCGGGCGCGGCCATGCAGCAGCAGCCACAGAATCGCCGCCAGCATCAAGCTGCCGATGCTGCCGATGCCGGCAATTGCGAGCAGCTTCGGCGCCTCGGGCGCGCGTGCCGCGTGCACCAGCACGGTCCAGACACGTCCGCCGATGCGAATCTGCCGCTTGGCCAGATGGCCGCCCGATGGCACTTGGGCGAGCCGGCTGATCTTGTCGCTGTCGTACAGCATGTTCGCCGCCGACGGATCGCTGCCGTCGAAAATTTCCAGGTCGAGCGCAGCCGTCTTTTCTCCGAAATTCTTCTGCAGGATGTTCCGCATCAAGTCGTTCATGCGGAACGGCGCGTAGACCCAGCCAAGCAGGTTGCCGCGGCGTTGCGCGGGGCTGGCGTGGGCAAGCTGGTTGCGATACACCGGCATGTACATCAGGAAACCCGCCTGAATGTCCGCCTCGGTTTCCTGCCGCAGGGTGACCTTGCCGGAGATTGCGCTGACGCCTTCCTCCCAGGCGCGCTGCATGGCGACGCGGCGCACCGGATCGGAATACATGTCGTAGCCGAAGGCACGTCGGTTGCGCCAATCGAACGGCTCGATATAAACGATGGCGGTGTAGAAATCGCGCGCATCGCCAGGGTGCAGGTCGTATTCCGGAAAGCCTTCGCGCTGGACCTGCTCGATATGGCGCTGCCGCTCGCGGGCTGGAATCAGCCGGGAAAACCCCACGCCCTGGATGCCAGGGTAGTTCTCCGCCAGGCGCAGTACATCGACATTGGCTTTGAACTCGTTGCGCGTGACGTTCTCGGAAGCGGAAAACAAGCCAGCCGTGCCGAGTAACACCTGCTCGTAGGCCCGCATGCGGCCCTCGATGTCTCGGCTGATCTCGGCGACACGGAAGTCGAATTTCTCCTGTGCGACCTGCACGCTGTCGGAACGGGTGTCATGCCAGACGGCATAGGTAATCCCGAGACCGATCAGCAAGGTCAGCCAGGGTAGCCAGGTAAGCGGCGGAACATTGGAACTCAGGCGATCAAGTTTCAAACAGCCTCCCTCGGTCGTCGGTTGTTCGGCAGACCGGCGTTTCATGTCGGGCAGAACGATGCCGACATGAAAAAAAGCCACTCGGAAGCGGCCTTTTTCGTTGTTATGTCTGGTGCCCGGAACCGGAATCGAACCGGTACGGCTTGCGCCGAGGGATTTTAAGTCCCTTGTGTCTACCTATTTCACCATCCGGGCGAATCTGGCGGCCAGCTTACTTGAGCTTGAGTTCCTGGGCGATCAGCGCATCCATGGTCTTGAACAGGGCGGGATGTCCGCCGGTCATGTAGGCAGAGGTGGTGTACTTGCCGTTGATGGCGATGGCAGGGACGCCGGTGAGTTTGTAGTCGCGGGTCATTTGCTGGGCGCGCATGACTTTGGTGTCGACTGCAAAGCTGTTGTAGGCGTTGGCCAGTTTCTTGCGGTCGACGCCTTTGGTGACGGCCCAGTCGAAGAAGGTTTCCGGCGGGGTCAGATCCATACCTTGCACGTGATAGGCGTTGAACACTTCGGCATGCAATTTGTTGCTCATGCCGATCGCTTCCAACGCGTAGTAAGCGCGCGCTGCCGGTGCCCACTTTTCGTTGAGGATGGCGGGAACCCGGATCAGCACGGCATTCTTCGACTTTTTACTGTTCCACGCGTTGAGTTCGGGCTCCAGGTCGAAGCAATGCGGGCAGCGGTACCAGAAGAACTCGAGAACTTCGATCTGGCCCTTCTTGACGCTGGTTGGTTGCTTGGGCGAAAGCTCGGCGTAGTCTTTGCCGGCTTCCAGCGCGTGTGTGCTGGGTGCAGCGAAGGAAAGGGCAAGGGTAAGCGCGAGCAGCGTCATCAGCGATTTCATGGATTCTCCTGGTCGATCAAGGGGTGTTGGGTTCTTTAAACAGGCGCGGTTCGAAATCGTTCGCGGCGAGGGTATCGAGGTCGCCGAGTGCGTCGTCCTCGCGTTTGTACGGGCCGGTCCGGATGCGATAGAGCGGACCGCTGCCGCTATCGACTTTCTGCATGGCGACTTGCAGGCCCAGCATGGTCAGGCGGGCTTTCAGCTTGTCGGCGTCGGCGGGGCTTTTGAGCGCGGCGACCTGGAGCCACCAGACATCTTTGCTCTTCGGCGCCGTTGGTGCCGGCAAGGCTTGCTTGGCCGGTTTGTCGCCGGGCAGGATGCCGTAGAAGGTGTAATCGACGCGCGGCTTGTTTGTGCTCGGCGCGGCATCGGCGGTCGGCGGCGAATTCGGGGCTTCTTTTGCGGCGGCGGGTTCGGCTGGCGTAGCGGTTTCCACCGGCGGCGCCGCATCGCGCTGGGCGGATTTTTCGGCCTTGGCAGCGCTGGGCGAAACTTCTTCGGCGGCCTTGAAGGGGCTGCGGTTGTTGAAGTACCAGGCCAGACCGGCAGCCACGACAAGACCGATCACCAGGCCGATGAATACGCCGGTTAGCAGGTTGCCGCTTTTGCCCTGTCGCGGCTTCGGTTCGTCGCGCCGCGGATTGCCGGGGGTTTTTCGCGCTGACACTTAAGCGTCGGCCTCGTTTGTTGTGGCTGCTGCCGTGGGTGCTTCTTCGCGCGACATTCTTTCCGGGGCGGATACGCCGAGCAGGCCGAGACCGACCTGCAATACCAGGCGGGTGGCGGCAATCAGGGACAGGCGTGCGAGCTTGAGTTCTTCGTCATCGACCAGGAACTGGCAGGTGGCGTAGAGGCCATGCAGTTCCGCTGCCAGGTCTTTCAGGTAGTAGGCGATGCTGTGCGGCGCCAGGTCGCGCGCGGCGGCATCCACCGTTTCCGGGAATTCGGCCAGGCGGCGCAACAGGGTCAATTCTTGCGGATGTTGCAGACGCGAGGTGTCGACGTCGGCCAGATCGGCCTCGACGCCGCCCCAGGCGCTCAGCACGCTGCAGATGCGGGCGTGGGCGTACTGGATGTAGTAGACCGGGTTGTCGTTGCTTTGCGATTTGGCCAGGTCGAGGTCGAAATCGAGATGCTGGTCGGACTTGCGCAGCACGTAGAAGAAGCGGGCGGCGTCGTTGCCGACTTCGGCGCGCAGGTCGCGCAGCGTGACGTACTGGCCGGAACGGGTCGACATCGAGGCTTTCACGCCGTTGCGATACAGCACGGCGAACTGCACCAGCGCCACGGTGAGGCGGTCGGCATCGGCGCCGGCGGCGGTCAGCGCGCCTTTGACGCGGGCGATGTAGCCGTGGTGGTCGGCGCCCCAGACGTCGATGACGCGGTCGAAGCCGCGCTCGAACTTGTTCAGGTGATAGGCGATGTCGGCCGCGAAGTAGGTGTAGATGCCGTTTTCGCGCAGCACCACACGGTCTTTTTCATCACCGAAGGCGGTGGAGCGAAACCACAGCGCGCCGTTCTGTTCGTAGATGTGGTCGTGCTGCTGCAGTTGCTTGACGGCTTTGTCGATGAGGCCGGATTCGTGCAGGGTCTTCTCGGAAAACCAGGTGTCGAAGATGACGCCGAATTCGGTCAGGTCGTTACGGCCGTCGCCCAGTTGCTCTTCCAGTGCATGGCCGTGCACGTAGGCGTAATCGGCGCCGAGCAGGCGTTTGGCGTTGGCGATCAGGGCATCGAGATGGCCTTCCGGGTCGCCGGCGGCATCGGGCGCATCGGCGCTGACTTCGGCGGCGGGACGCAGGTAGCGTTCGCCATGCAGCGCGTAGATGCTGTCGGCCATGGCGCCGACGTAGTCGCCCTGATAGGCGTTGGCGGGGAAGGGCACGAACTGGTTGCCCAGGGCCAGGTAACGCAGCCAGGTCGACAGCGCCAGGATGTCCATCTGGCGGCCGGCGTCGTTGACGTAGTACTCGCGCTGCACCTGATAGCCGGCGTGCGTCAGCACGTTGGCCAGGCTGGCGCCGAACGCCGCACCGCGACCATGGCCGACATGCAGCGGCCCGGTCGGGTTGGCCGAGACGAATTCGATCTGGACCTTCTTGCCCTGGCCGAGCGTGCCGCGGCCGAACTGTGCGCCGGCGGCGAGTGCCTGCAAGGCGACGTTCTGCCAGGCCGATGCCTTGAGGAAGACGTTGATGAAACCGGGTCCGGCGATTTCGGTCTTCTCGACCCATTCCGACGCCGGTAGCGATGCGACGATGGCCTGCGCCACCTCGCGCGGATTGCGTTTCAACGCCTTTGCCAGTTGCATGGCCACGTTGCAGGCGAAATCGCCGTGACTGGCCTGCTTGGGGCGTTCCAGGTCGATGATCAGATGCTCCGCTTGGGCGAACTGGGCAGCGGCATGCTGGAACAACGCGATCAGATGGGATTTGGGATCTTGCGGATGGGTCATGGCATACACCTTTAATTGGCGCGGATTATAGCGGCAGCGGGTGCTTTTCCGGCTAGCGGCGCTTGGCCGGATTGCCGTTACGGCGATGTCCTCCAGTCTAGTCGCCCGCTTTGCGGCAGCCGTGTGATGCCACGCATAGTCGACGCATCGGCCGCAAAGTTAAGGTGCTGCCTTCCTTGACTTCAGTCGCTACCCATCATGTTTCGCGCCAGTCCCGATGTTTTCGATTTTGTGACGTTGCATTCCGCCAGACAGGCGAAACCGTGGACGGAAGAAGCCTGCAAGAAACGTTTGCTGGGGAAGCTGCGCGAGATCAAGAAACGGGAGAATCTGACTGTCGCGGCTTATGTCTTGCTCGATGACCATGCCCATTTTCTGTTGCGCGCGCCCACCGGCCATTCCTGTTCGACCGTGGTGGAAGCGCTGCAAACCGATTTCCTCGACCTCTGGCGCGAGGCCTCCGCGCAGTTGCCGGGCCTGGAGCATCGCTCGGTGGTCGGTGCCGAGCAATTGCGCGCGTATCTGGATTTCATCCATTACGAACCGGTGCGGCGAGGCCTGGTTGAACGCGCCGCCGACTATCGCTGGTCCAGTTTGCCGACCCGCGTAGTGCAAGGGCATTACCCGGAAGACTGGGCGGCGCTGGGGCCGCCTGCCGCAATCTCGCGCATCATGCGCTGAAGCGACTGCGGTCGGCCAGCCAGGCGCGCCAACCGCCGTAAGTCGTGATGTCTTCCGCATCGGCCACGCCGAGGCCTTCGCAGATGAAGCCGTTCACTGTCGTGCCATCCGCCAGTTCCAGCTTGCCGATGCCGAGTGGCGCGGGAATGCCGGCGACGAAGGAGCCGAACTGGCTGGCGGGCATTTCCCACACTTCGCAAGCGATGGCTGCGCCGCCTTCCGAGACCTGGATCAGGCCTGGGCGTTTGCCGTCGGGCAGCGCGTAGAAACGGTATTTCGGCGCGGTCTGCGTGGCTTCGAGCAGGCGGGCCTGGCGTTGCGTGAGCTGGAAATTCAGCGGCAGGCCGGACAGGTGGGCGCCGACCACGGCGACCTTGATCTGGCTGCTGGGATGCAAGTTCAAGGTTTCTGTCGCCGGCAGACCATGTTGCGTGGCGCCGAGTTTGTCGCTGGTTATCCGCTGTAGTCGCGCGGCCAGATGCAGCAAGGGCGCATCCTGATGCGGCGGCGCGATCAGCGTGACGCCGAATGGCAGGCCATCCGCCTGAAACCCGGCCGGAACGGCGGTGGCAGCCAGATCCAGCAGGTTCATGAAGTTGGTGTAGTAACCCAGATTGGCGTTCAGGCGAATCGGGTCGGCCTGCATTTCCGCGACGGTGTAGATCGTGCCGGCGGTCGGCGTCAGCAGCACGTCGATGTTGTTCCAGACCGTGTCGCATTGCGCTTTCAGCGCGCGCAACCGGTAAAGACCAGCGAAGGCGTCGGCGGCGGTTTGCGTTTTGCCGCCGGCGATGATTTCGCGCACTGGCAGGAAAACCTGATCGGCGTGCGCGTCAAAGAAGTCGCGGATGGCTAGGTAGCGTTCCGCCACCCAGGCGCCGCCGTAGAGCAGGCGGGCGGTTTCCAGAAACGGCGCCAGGTCGATTTCGACTGGGACGCCGCCGAGAGATTGCATTCGCTCCACGCTTGCCTCGAACAGCCACGCTGCCTCGGTATTGCCGAAGAATTCCAGGTCTTTCGCCAGCGGTACGCCGAAACGGAAGCCGGCGGCGCGGCCGAAATCGTAGCCGTGTGCGGCCAATGGACGCGAAAAAGGGTCTTGCGGATCATGACCGGCCGTCACCGCCAACACGCGTTCTGCATCCTCGGCGGTCAGCGCGAAGATCGACACTGCATCGAGCGAGCGGCAGGCCGGCACGACGCCGCGCGTCGACAGCGCGCCGCAACTCGGCTTGTGCCCGATCAGGTTGTTGAACGCCGCCGGCACGCGGCCGGAACCGGCGGTATCGGTGCCCAGCGAAAAACTGGCCAGACCCAGCGCCACCGCCACGGCGGAACCGGAACTGGAGCCGCCGGAAATGTAGTCCGGGTTGAACGCATTGCGGCAGGCGCCGTAGGGCGAGCGCGTGCCGTTCAAGCCGGTGGCGAACTGGTCGAGATTGGTCTTGCCGAGCGGGATCGCGCCGGCGTCGATCAGACGTTGCACTACCGGTGCCGATGCGGCCGGCGTGTAGGCGTAGGCCGGGCAGCCCGCCGTGGTCGGCAGACCGGCCAGGTCGATGTTGTCCTTGATCGCGAACGGAATGCCATACAGCGGCAGGTCGTTCTTGCCCGCGAGGCCGGCGGCATAGGCGTGCAACGTGTCGGCGTCGAGGCGGCTGATCCAGATCGCGTGCGGGTCATCGCCCTGCATGGGTGGCAGCAGATGCTCCACCAGTTGCATCGGCGTCAGTTCGCCGCTGCGATACAGGCGTTGCAGGTTGGCAATGTTGAGGCTGATGTTCATGGCTAGTCCTTTTTCCTGGAAACCTCAGTGAGTGGCGACTCGTAGGAGCGCCTTCCAAGGCGCGAAAGTCCGGAACAATCGCGCCTTGGAAGGCGCTCCTACGACACCGGCAACTGCAAGTCCGTAGCCCGGATGCAGGCCGAAGGCCGGAATCCGGGCTACGGCTTCGCGATTCAATCCACCACCAGCACCAGCAAATCCTGCCCGGCGCTGACCTGGCCGCCTTCGCGGCAGAACACCTGGTAAATCGTGCCGTCGCAGGGCGCGGCCACGCTGAATTCCATCTTCATCGACTCGACGATGACCAGCGGATCGCCCGCTTTAACCTTTGCACCGGGCGCGGCCATGATTTTCCAGACGTTGCCGGCGATATGGCTGGCGACGGCGCGGCCGTGTTCGGGCAGGTCGAGTTCGCTGTCGGTGGCGGCTTCGGCGACGCTGGCGTCGGTGGCGTAGTCGGCCTGGCCGGCGGCTTTCCAGCGCTCGCGTTCGGCTTCGAAGGCGGTTTGCTGCTGTGTCTTGAAGGCGGCGATGGACGCGGCGTTGTCGGCCAGGAAGCGGTTGTAGTCGGCCAGCCGGAAGGTGGTTTCCTCGATGCGCAGCTTGTAGCGGCCGAGCGGGAAGTCCTCACGGATTTGCAGCAATTCCTCGGCGCTGACCGGGTAGAAACGAATCTGGTCGAAGAAGCGCAGCAGCCACGGTTTGCCGGCGGTGAACTGTGCGGCGCCCTGACGTTCATCCCGCCAGCGATTCCACATCTGCAAGGTGCGGCCGACGAACTGGTAGCCGCCGGGGCCTTCCATGCCGTAGACACACATGTAGGCTCCGCCGATGCCGACCGCGTTTTCCGGCGTCCAGGTGCGCGCCGGGTTGTACTTGGTGGTAACCAGACGATGGCGCGGATCGACCGGCGTCGCCACCGGCGCACCGAGATAGACATCGCCCAGGCCCATGACCAGATAGCTCGCCTCGAACACGATGCGCTTCACTTCGTCGATGGAGTCCAGATCGTTGATGCGGCGGATGAATTCGATATTGGACGGGCACCACGGCGCGTCCTTGCGCACCGACTGCATGTACTTCTCGATCGCCAGCCGCGTCGCGGCGTCGTCCCAGGACAGCGGCAGATGGACGATGCGAGTCGGTACTTCCATGTCCTCGATGGCGGGCAATTGCCGTTCCACCGCCAGCAGCAGGTCCATCAACCGGTCCAGCGGCAACCTGCGCGAGTCGTAATGCACCTGCAGCGAGCGAATGCCGGGGGTCAGATCGAGGATGCCGGGAATGGCTTCGGTTTCCAGCCGGGTCATCAACGCATGCACGCGGAAGCGCAGATTCAGGTCCAGCACCAGCGGGCCGTATTCGATCAGCAGGTACTTGTCGCCGGCGCGCCGGTAGACGACTTCGACCGGGTTTTCGGTGAGCGGCGTGCGGTGCAGGATGGGTTGGGCAACCGGGTTTTCTTCGGACGTGGCGGATGCGGAACCGTCGCCAAATCCCCCCTGCCCCCCTTTTTCAAAGGGGGGAGACAGCGTCGCAATCGCCGCGTCCTGCGCCGCTTCCAGCCGTTCCGCGTCGGCCTGCGACAGTCGCACGAAGCGCACCGTATCGCCCGGCCGCAACTGGCCCATCTTCCACAGTTCCGCCTGCACGATGGTGGCCGGGCAGACGAAGCCGCCCAGGCTGGGGCCGTCCGGGCCGAGGATGACCGGCATGTCGCCGGTGAAATCGACCGCGCCGATGGCATAGGCGTTGTCGTGGATGTTGGACGGATGCAGGCCCGCTTCGCCGCCGTCGCGCCGCGCCCATTCCGGCTTCGGACCGATCAGGCGCACACCGGTGCGACTGGAGTTGTAGTGCACCTCCCAGTCGGTGGCGAAGAACATCTCGATGTCGGCCTCGGTGAAGAAGTCCGGCGCGCCGTGCGGGCCGTAGAGCACGCCGATCTGCCAGGCGTGGGTGTAGGGCACGGCCACTCCCCCCTTTGTCAAAGGGGGGCAGGGGGGATTTAGCGACGGTTCCACTTGCGCAATGTCCGGCGAAATCCCTGATGGAACTTCCAGCCAACTGACTAAGCCGCCAAACGACGGCGGCCAAGTCTCTGGCTGCCCTAGCCCCCCTTTTTCAAAGGGGGGAACAGTTTGAGCAAGATCGAGGTGGATATGCAGCACATCCCCCACCCGCAGCGTTCTTCCGGCATGTCCGCCGAACTGCCCCAGCGTGAAGGTGGACTTGCTGCCTAGGTAGTCCGGCACGTCGAATCCGCCGCGCACGGCCAGGTAGGCGCGGGTGCCGGTGTCCTTGATGGCGCCGAGTTTCAGGATCGAACCGGCCGGTATGGCATGGGCGGCCCAGTTGGCCAGCGGCTGGCCATCGAGTTCAGCGCCCATATCGGCGCCGGCCAGCGCGATGACGGCGTCGGTGTTGAAGCGCAGCGTCGGGCCGGCGACAGTGAGTTCCAGGCCGGCGGTGCCTTCTGCATTGCCCGCCAGCCGGTTGGCCAGGCGGAAAGCCAGATGGTCCATCGGACCGGACGGCGGCACGCCGACGTTCCAGTAGCCGGTGCGGCCGGGCCAGTCCTGAATGCTGCTCTGCACGCCCGGTTCGATGACGTCGAGGGTCGCCGGCCGGTAGCGGAAGGCGTTCAGGTAGCGCGTGGTCTGGCGACCTTCGGCAAATACGTTGTCGGCCAGAATCTGGCGCAGGTATTCCAGATTGCATTCGATGCCGGCGATGCGGGTGTCGGCAAGCGCCTGTTGCATCTTGCTGAGTGCTGCGGCGCGGTCGTCCGCCTTGACGATGATCTTGGCCAGCATCGGGTCGTAGAACGGTGGCACTTCGCTGCCGCGTTCGACCCAGGTTTCAATCCGAGCCTGTGGTGAGAACTCGACCTGGGTCAGCACACCGGCGGCGGGTTGGAAGTCCTTGCCGGGGTCTTCTGCATACAGACGCACCTGGATCGAAGCACCCTGCGGCGCGGCATGGAAGCCGCTCAAATCCAGTTCGCCGGCGGCCTCCCGCACCATCCATTCGACCAGATCGACGCCGCTGACTTCCTCCGTGACGCCGTGCTCGACCTGCAAGCGGGTGTTCACTTCCAGAAAATAGAACTGGCCGCTTTGCGTGTCATAGACGAATTCCACGGTGCCGGCGGAGCGGTAGCCGACCGCCTGGCCCAGCCGCACGGCGGTATCGAGCAGGTTCTGCCGTTGCGCGTCGGTCAGGCCTGGCGCCGGGGTTTCCTCGATGACCTTCTGGTTGCGCCGCTGCACCGAGCAATCGCGCTCGCCCAATGCGACGACATGCCCTTTGCCGTCGCCGAAGATCTGCACTTCGATATGGCGCGCGTGTTCGACGTATTTCTCCAGAAAGATGCCGGCTTCCTTGAAGTTGGCGCGCGCCAGCCGCTCCACCGACTGGAACGCCTCAACCAGTTCGTCGGCGCTCCAGATCAGCCGCATGCCGATGCCGCCGCCGCCGGCCGTGCTCTTCAGCATCACCGGATAGCCGATGCGCGCGGCTTCCGCCTGGGCGTGGCCGGCGTCGCTCAACAGGCCGGAGCCGGGCAGCAGCGGCACATGATTGGCTGCGGCCAGATCGCGCGCCGTGTGCTTGAGGCCAAAGGCGCGCATCTGCTCCGGGCTGGGGCCGATGAAGGCGATGCCGGCGGCGGCGCAGTCTTCCGCGAAACCGGGGTTTTCCGACAGGAAACCGTAGCCGGGATGGATCGCCTGCGCGCCGCTGGCTTGCGCGGCTGCCAGGATTTTTTCCGCGCGCAGATAGCTTTGCGCCGCCGGGCCGGGACCGATTTCGATGGCCGCGTCGGCCAGGCTGACATGCAGCGAATGCCGGTCGGCCTCGGAATACACCGCGACCGATTTGACGCCCATGCGGCGCAGCGTGCGGATGATGCGGCAGGCGATGGCGCCGCGATTGGCGATGAGTACGGTATCGAACATGTGTCCTCGCTCGCGGGTCGTCCCGCATGCATTTCGTGCGCTGGACAGGTCGTCCTGTCGCGGCGTTGTTTTTCTTCCCCCTTTTTAAAGGGGGATCGAGGGGGATTTGAACGAGGGTCGATCTGGCCGCCCGCGCTAAATCCCCCCCAGCCCCCTTTTTTCAAAGGGGGGTGTGCTTTGAGTCCCACACCAGAAACTGCACCGGCGTCGGGTTGTAGGCGTTGCACGGGTTGTTCAGTTGCGGGCAGTTGGAGACCAGCACCCAGACGTCCATCTCGGCGTGCAATTCGACGTACTTGCCCGGCCCGGAAACGCCATCGGCGAATGTCAGGTCGCCGTTTTCGGTGACTGGCACGTTCATGAAGAAGTTGATGTTGGGCACCAGATCGGCCTTGGAAAGGCCCGAGTCGGAATGCTGCATGGCGAGCAGGTAGTTGTCGCGGCAGCTGTGCATGAACTTCTTGCTCAGCGCGTAGCGCACCATGTTGCTCTCCGCCGCGCAGGCGCCGCCTAGCGTGTCGTGGCGGCCGCAGGTATCGGCGACGATGCTGAGCAGGGGACGCCCCTCGCTGCTATAGAGCACGGAACCGGTGGTCAGGTAGATGCCGCCCTGGCGCAGCATGGTTTCGGTGGCGCTGTAGTGCTCGTTGGTGTCGTGCCGGTTGTAGAAGATCACGTCGGCGGCCTGGTTGCCATCGAGGTCGACGATGCGCAGGGTCTGCCCCTGCTTCACTTCATGCAGCCAGGGTTCGCCGGCGGGCAGCACGACGCTGTGGATGGCGTCGGCGGGATTCAGCGGGCTTTCCTGGATTCGGATGGCGGTCATGGCATCCTCCTTGTAAATCCCGTCATTCCCGCGAAGGCGGGAATCCAGTCCTGGCAACGGTCTGCATCAATATAACAATCGGATTCAGGAACTGGATTCCCGCATGCGCGGGAATGACGGAATGGGTGCGCGGGTTCTTTGAGCATTTCAACACTTACACCAGATATTGCAGATCGGTCAGTTGCAGCGCGCGCCCGCATTCCGGGCGGAAGGCGCGGCAATAGTCGTCGGCCGCAGCCGGGCCGGAACGCCAGGCGCTGACGCCGACCGGCGCCGGGGCGTAGTCCGGACGCGGGTCGAGCGGATGCGGCGCGCTGGAAACGGCGACGATGACATCCATGTCCAGGCGCAGGTCGACGGCATCGCCGGCCCTGGCGTGGTTTTCGTGAAAGCGGAAACCGCCTTGTTCGTCGACGCTGACCTTGCTGAAGAAATTCACCGGCGCGACCAGATCGCGCCGGGTCAGGCCGTATTTGCCGATCTCGATCAGCAGGCCGTCCTTGCCGGCGCGGTACATGCCGTTGCGGTGCTGCTGGTAGTTGTGGGCGCCGTACTTGGCGTGCATCCGTTCGGCGTCGAGCAGCAGCCCGAGCGGATCGTGCCAGCCCAGGCTGTCGGCGGTGACCGAAGCCATCGCGCAGCCCATGTCGCTCATCAGCACATGGCCACGCGTGTAGTGCGCGGTGTGCTGCGCCTTCAGCGAATCGGGCATGTTGTAGCGTTCCAGCTTCTGGCCGGCGTTGTACAACACCAGCGCCAGATTGGCGCCGTCGGCCTTGGCGGTCAGGCGCAGCGTGACGCCGCGCGGCAAGCGCCAGGACCAGTGGCAGCCGCCGGGAACGGTTTCTTGCCAGAGCAGTTTTTCGGGGGGGATGGTCGCTAAGGTCATGCCGCCACCCCGCCCAGATTGAGTTGATCGAGCATGTCCTGATCGGTCTGCATGCCGGAGGTCTCCTTGATGCGTGCCAGGATTTCCTTTTTCAGCGCGAGGAATTCCGGCGTGTGTTTCATGTCCTGCTCGCGCTCGGCAGGCAGCGGCACGGTGTAGATGCTGTCGATGCGGCCCGGACGCGGCGCCATCAGCACGACGCGGTCGGCCAGGTAGATCGCTTCCTCGACGTCGTGCGTGACGAAGGCGATGGTCGGTTTTTCCAGCTTGTGCACATGCAGGATCAGGTCGTGCATGACTTCCCGCGTCTGCGCGTCGAGCGCGCCGAACGGCTCGTCCATCAGCAGGATCTGCGGCCGCCCCATCAAGGCGCGGGCGATGGCGACGCGCTGCTGCATGCCGCCGGAAAGCTGGTTGGGATAGGCGTTGGCGGCGGCATTCAGACCCATCAGGCCGAGCAGCGCATCGGCGCGGCCGGAAGCCGCTTCGACATCGCTGTCGCTCAGATTTTCGCGGCCATGGCGCAGTTGCCGGCTGAACTTGATGTTCTCCATCACCTTCAGCCAGGGATACAGGCTGTAATGCTGGAACACCATCGCCCGCTCGGCGCCGGGGCCGGCGACCGGCCGGCCATCGGTCAGCACCTCGCCGGCGGTGTGGTATTCGAGGCCGCCGATGATGCGCAGCAAGGTCGATTTGCCGCAGCCGGAAGCGCCGACGAAGGTGACGAATTCGTTGTCGGCGATGTCCAGGCTGACGTCCTTGAGCGCCTCGACGGTGTGCGGGCCGTAGCCGAACACCTTGCCAACCTGCTGGATGGAAATCTTCGTGCTCATGATCTGAGGTACAGCCAGGGAAAGGCCTTGCGGTGGGCGAAACGGAACATCTGGTCCATGACCAGGCCGATCAGGCCGATCAGGATGATGCCGACGAAGATCTTGTCGGTCTGCAGAAAGCGCTGCGCCTTCAGGATCGAGTAACCGAGGCCGGAGTTGGCCGCGACCAGTTCCGCCACGACCAGATAGGTCCACGCCCAGCCCATGGTGACGCGCAGGGTGTCCAGCAGCGCCGGCTTGGCGGACTGGAAAATGACCTTTTCGATGACCTCGCTGCGCGTCGCGCCCATGGTCTGCGCCGCCTCGATCTGCGCCTGCGGCACGCGCCGCACGTCCTCGGCCATCATCAGCAGCATCTGGAAGAAGGTGCCGATCCAGATGATGGCGATCTTGGACGATTCCTCGATGCCGACCCACAACATGACCAGCGGAATGAACGCCACCGCCGGCATGTAGCGGATGAAATCGGTGAGCGGTTCCAGAAACGCCTGCACCGGGCGGAAGGTGCCGACCAGCAGGCCGAGCGGCAGCGCGATGATGGCGGACAGCAGAAAACCTGCCACCACGCGCCAGACGCTGACCCAGACGTCGTCCATCAGGTCGTCTTCGGCGTACCACTGCAGCAGGCGGTGAAACACGTCCGGCGGGCCGGGCAGGAACACCTTGTCGACGCCTTCCCCGCTCGCCGCGAACCACCACAGCGCCAGCGGCGCGAACAGTCCGAGCAGCGCGAACAGCCAGTACTGCGCGGGCGACAGCGGGCCGCGGATGGTCCACATGCCGGGGCGGCGGGGGCGTGAGCGGGGCGTCATGCGATTTGCCAGGGCTTATTTGACGCCGGCCGCTTCTTTGACCAGCGAGGCATCCAGCCCCTTGGCGTAATCGACCTTGCCTTCCATCAGCTTGTTGTCGACCAGGAACTTGGCGATGGTCGGGGCGACGCCCAACAACGAGGTCGCGTCGGTCGCCGGGCCGAATGCCTGCAGGTTGGCTTTCTGGTCGAAGAAGCGGGTGCCGGGCAGGAAGATCTTGTATTCCTTGGCCTCCATGCCGACCACCTTGGCCATGATCTTGGCGGCTTCATCCGGGTTGGCCTGGATGAATTTCTCGGTGTCGTACCAGGCCTTGATCATGCCGACGAAGTCCTTGCGCTTGGCTTTGATGGATTTCTCCTGCGCCACCAGCAGGTCGGGAATCAGGCCGGGCACATCCTTCGAGGTGAACAGCGCCTTGCCCTTGCCACTGCTCTGAATCTTGTTGACCCACGGGTTCCACACCACGGCGGCATCGACGCGGCCGGCCATGAACGCGGCGGCGGCATCACCGGCGGACATGTTGACCACCTGCACGTCCTTCAGGCTCATGTTGTTCTTGGCCAGCGCCATGGTGAGCAGGAAGTGCGACACGCTGAATTCTTCCAGCGCGATCTTCTTGCCCTTCAGTTCGGCGAACGACTTGATTTTCGGGCTGACCAGCAGCGCATCGTTGCCGGCCGAGTTGTCGTTGACCAGAATGGTCTTCAGCGCCAGGCCCTTCGACAGCGGCGCCATGGTGTCGCTCCAGGTCTGCGAGTTGGCGTCGACCTGGCCGGCGGACAGCGCGCTGATCGAATCGGTGTAGTTGGCGAACCAGACCAGCTTCACGTCGGCGCCATGCTTCTTGAAGTAGCCCTTCTGCTCGGCGACATACCAGGCTACCCAGCCCGGCCAGTCGGACAGGCCGATCTTGACTTCGGCCGCGGCCGGCAGCGGTGCGGCCAGGAAACCGGCGGCTAAAGTGAGGGCGGCAAGGCCAGGGGAAAGACGTTTGAGAATTCGCATGACAGGCTCCAGTCGGTTCCGGGAAAAAGGGCGAGAGGGCGGCGCAGCGCTACCTCCCGGGCTTTTATCCCTCCGTGGAGCCCCGCCCGAGGGCGGAACCGGCCGGCTCTCGGACCAGACATCCCTTGCGGGACCGGAACCCTAGCTGGCCTAAGGCACATCGCTGCACCTCTCGACTGATCTTTAGCAGAAGCCGTGCCAGCAATTATGTTTAGTTAATAGTGCCGTTGAATCAACGGGTTGGGTATTGTTTCAGGGCAATTTGCCGGATCATTTGAAAAGGGCTGCACTATGTTGGTGCATGGCATCGGTTTCATGCCCCGCACCGGAGCGGACCCCTCCGGGTAGGAGCGCCTTCCAAGGCGCGAAGAACGGACAATCGCGCCTTGGAAGGCGCTCCTACGGCAACTGCGCGAAACGGGTTGTTACTTTGAAAAGTTGTCATCCGCGACACCCAATGAAAAAGGGCGCCTCGCGGCGCCCTTTTCAAAGGCTAGGAACCGATCAGAGGTTGTAGGCTCGTTCGCCGTGGCTGGCGGTATCGAGACCTTCGCGTTCCTGTTCTTCCGGTGCACGCAGACCCATGGTCATGTCAATCAGCTTGAACACGACGAAGGCAACCACGCCGGACCAGACGATCGCGGTGCCGACGGCCTGGGCCTGTATCCAGACCTGTGCGCCGATCGACGTGTCGATCACGGTGTTGTTGACGTAGTCGAGGATGCCGGTACCGCCCATCGACCAGGTGTTGAACACACCGGTCAGCAGTGCGCCCAGGATGCCGCCGATAGCGTGGATGCCGAATACGTCGAGTGCGTCATCCGCGCCCAGCATCTTCTTCAGGCCGGTCACGCCCCATAGACAGACGACACCTGCCAGAGCACCGATCGCCAGCGCGCCGCCGACGCCCACCCAGCCGCAGGCCGGGGTGATCGCCACCAGACCGGCTACCGCGCCGGATGCCGCGCCCAGCATGGAGGGCTTGCCCTTGAGCAGCCACTCGGCGAAGGTCCAGGTCAGTGCCGCAGCAGCGGTTGCGTTCAGCGTGTTGATGAAAGCCAGCGCAGCCGTGCCGCCCGCTTCCAGTGCCGAACCCGCGTTGAAACCGAACCAGCCCACCCACAGCAGGGAAGCACCGATCATGGTCATGGTCAGACTGTGCGGGGTGAAGGCTTCGCGGCCGTAGCCAATCCGCTTGCCGACCACGATGGCGCCAACCAGGCCGGCGATACCGGCGTTGATGTGAACGACGGTGCCGCCGGCGAAGTCAAGCGCGCCCTTCTGGAACAGCCAGCCGGAGGCGGCAACTGCAGCCGCGCCCGCTTCGGCGTCGGTGAAGGCATCCGGGCCGGGCCAGAACCAGACCATGTGCGCCATCGGCAGGTAGGCGAAGGTGAACCACAGCGCGGCGAACAGCAGCACGGCGGAGAACTTCATGCGCTCAGCGAAGGCGCCGACGGTCAGCGCCACGGTGATGGCGGCGAAGGTAGCCTGGAAGGCGACGAAGGTGAACTCGGGAATGACGACGCCCTTGCTGAACGTGGCGGCGTTGGCGACGCTGCCGGTCATCGGGTCGAAGATGCCTCTCAGGAACAGCCGGTCGAAGCCGCCGATGAAGGCATTGCCCTGCGTGAAGGCCAGCGAGTAGCCGTAGATGGCCCACAACACGGTGATCAGCGCGAAGATCGAGAATACCTGCATCAGGATCGACAGCATGTTCTTGCTGCGTACCAGGCCGCCGTAGAACAGGGCGAGGCCGGGGATGGTCATCATGATGACCAGCAGGGTGGCAACCATCATCCAGGTGGTGTCGCCCTTGTTCGGGGTGGGAGCGGGAGCCGGAGCGGCTTCGGCCGGTGCTGCCTCGGCAGCGGCGGGGGCCGCTACGGGGGCTGCTTCAGGCATTGCGGCATCGGCGGCCGGTGCGGCGACGGCTTCGGTCGCAACTGCCGGTGCAGCTGGCGGCGCTTCCTGGGACAGGGCTGCGCCGGTGAATCCCAGCGAACCCAGGAGCATCAATGTAGCGAAGAGCTTTTTCATGGTGGATTCTCCTTAGATCGCCGTCTCGCCGACTTCGCCGGTTCGAATGCGCACAACCTGTTCCAGATCCCAAACGAAAATCTTGCCGTCGCCGATCTTGCCGGTCTGGGCTGCCTTGGAAATGGCCTCGATGGCTTGATCGAGCAGATCGGCCTTGATGGCGATCTCGATCTTCACTTTGGGCAGAAAGTCGACCACGTATTCCGCGCCGCGATACAGCTCGGTGTGGCCCTTCTGACGACCGAAGCCTTTGACTTCGGTCACGGTGATGCCGGAAACCCCGAGGCCGGACAGGGCTTCACGCACCTCGTCCAGCTTGAAGGGTTTGATGATGGCGGTTACGAATTTCATAACGGTCTCCTGAATGAACTGCCGGTCTGGTATTGCCCGCACCGATGTTCCGGCGCGGGAGGATTCAGACGAAATTAGAATGACTTGGAGAAGGACAGGGCGAGCACGCCTTTGCCTACGTTTTCGCCATCCCAGTTGCCGTAGGCCAAGGCATCGGCATCGGTATCCGAGTAAGCGGCAGTGACGACGCCAAAACCAACGTCCTTGGTTACGCCGATCTTCCAGTCGGTGTAGGACGCCAAGTTGAAATCATCATGTTTGACTTTCTGGTGACCGATATGGCCGAGCAGACCCCAGCCACCGCCGAGATCATGCGTGGCATTCAGTTCGAGGTAGTTACTGCCGGAGGTTTTTGCATTCGCGGCCCCAGTCCAGCCAATGAAATAGTCAGAGACCACATGGCTGTATTTCAAGGTCAGCATCTTCCAGGTGCCGGCGATATAGACCTCGGTGGTATCAGGTGTGGCTACGCCGGCAATCTTGTCCCCAGGGTAGTAGTAGTGAATCAGGCCAACGTCATAGCCAATATCGCCCACGGCCCCCTTGTAGCCGCCGTAGAGGTCAAGTTCCAGGTTGCTGTCATTCTTGTAGGCATCGCCGGCTGCGGCAGTGCCATAGGTTTCCACCCATTTCTGATTGGATAACCAAGCGCCTGCGTAAAAGCCGCTGGCATGGCTGTAATCAACACCGCCGGAAAGGGCCGGGTCGTGCTGGGTTTGGGAAATACCGCGGAAGATGTAATCGGAGGTCACGCCGACGTTGAAGGCCACGGTATGCGGCGAAGCCGGTGCATCGGCAGCAATCGCAGGCACGCTGACAAGTCCGGACAGGATGAGCAGGTAAGGCAGTTTCTTCATGACGGTTCTCCAGAAAAAGTGGTGCGATGGTGCACGGCCTCTTTCAGCATTAACTGTGCCAACAAAATTAATTGTTATGAATCAACGTGTTGTCGTTATCTGGGCGATATTGGCGCATTTTGACGCTCGTTCTTGGTGCATCAAGAAAACCTGATGCACCGCGTTGGCACCCGGGATTGCAGTGTCCCCTTTGTTAAACTCGGGCATCGCCAGCTTGTCTACGTGGTTTGTCCATTCAATCGTCACGAAAGCCCGTCATGCTCAAACAGAAACTCGCTCAGGAAGTCGCCGGAAAGGTGTCTGAAATCCTGGCATTCAGCCCGGCCAAGGATGTCGAAAAAAATCTCAAGGCCAGTCTGGCTGCGTGGTTGTCCAAACTCGATCTGGTGACACGCGAGGAATTCGACGTGCAAACCCAGGTGCTGGCGCGCACGCGCGCGAAATTGCAGGAACTGGAAGCGCGTCTCGACAGTCTTGAAAAGTCAGATTCCTGATCGGCTGGCTCATCACCATGAAATTCAAGAAAACTTTGATCTACACGGCGCTGTTCGCCACGCTGGCGGGGTGCACAACCAATCCGATGACCGGGCGCTCGCAGCTTTCCCTGGTCTCCGAGAAACAGGTCATCGCGCAGGCCGGTTCGGCCTATGTGAATGAGCTCGGCCCGTGGGAAAAGAAGGGCAAGGTCAATAACGACCCGCGGCTCAAGGCGCGTGTCGATGCCATCACCAACCGCCTGGTGGCGCAGGCCATACGCTACCGTCCGGATTCCGCGAATTGGGACTGGCAAGTGAGCGTGATCGACGATCCCGAGACGCTCAATGCCTACTGTCTGCCCGGCGGCCGCATGGCGATCTATACCGGTCTGATCGACAAGTTGCAGGCCACCGACGACGAGATCGGGCAGGTGATGGGGCATGAGATCGGCCATGCGCTCGCCAATCACGGCGCGGAAAAGATGTCGAACTCCATGCTGGCGCAAGGCGCGGTGGCGGTCGCGGCGGCGGCTTCGGGCAGGAACAGCAATGCGGTGATGCAGGTCGGTCCGGCTTTGGCGCAGTTGGGCTGGCTGTTGCCCAACAGTCGTGGCGCGGAGAGCGAGGCCGATCGCATCGGCATCGAAATCGCCGCCCGCGCCGGGTTTGAACCGGCTGCGGCCGTGAGCTTGTGGAAAAAGATGCTTGCCGCGAGCGGCAAGGGGGGGCCGCAATTCCTCTCGACGCACCCGGCGCCGGATACCCGCATCAAGGATCTGTCAGCACTCGCACCCCGCATGCAGCCGCTCTATGCCAGCGCCTCGAAGTCGTCGGTGGCAGCACCGACGCGCATGTCCGACAACGTGCGCGATGTGACGCCGGGTGCGGCCGTGCCGGAGCAGAAGGCGCTGACTCTGGTTCCTTTGCCCGACAAAAACAGTACGCCCGCGCGGTGAAAGCGGCATCGAGCATGTCGGAGTGCATCGTCGAAGTTGCCGCCGCGGTGATCGAACGCCCGGATGGTCTGTTCCTGATGGCGAGCCGGCCCGAGGGCAAGGTGTATGCCGGCTGGTGGGAGTTTCCCGGCGGCAAGGTGGAGGCCGGCGAAACCGCGCGCCAGGCGCTGGAGCGGGAGTTGCGCGAGGAACTGGGCATCGAGGTCGAACAGGCTTGGCCCTGGCTGAACCGGATTTTCGCGTATCCGCATGCGACGGTGATGTTGCGTTTCTTCCGGGTGACGCGCTGGCGCGGCGAACCGCATCCGCATGAAGGCCAGCAATTTGCCTGGACCCGCGCCGCCGCACCCGATGTGGCGCCGATCCTGCCCGCCAACGGGCCGATCCTGAAGGCGCTGCACTTGCCGCTGGAATACGCTATTTCGGATGCCGCCAAGTTGGGGCCGACAGTGTTTCTACAACGTCTCGACCAGCGTCTGGTAGACGGTCTGAAACTGTTGCAGTGGCGTGAAAGGGATGCGCCGGCCGGCCTGCTCGAACAGGTCGCCGCACGCTGCAAAGCTGCCGGCGCGGTGCTGATGTGCAATGCCGATGCGGCGCAGGCTGCCGGCCTCGGCGCTGGCTTGCATTTCAATTCGACCCAATTGGTCGGGCTGGATCGACGACCCGATTTCGAGTGGGTGGCCGCGTCGTGCCATAACCAGGCGGAACTGCAGCGCGCCGCCGAACTGGAACTCGATTTCGTGGTGCTTTCGCCGGTCTTGCCCACCCCCAGCCATCCCGGCGAACCCGCTCTGGGCTGGCCGGTATTCAGCGCGTTGCTGCGCGATTGCCCGCTGCCGGTGTTTGCGCTGGGCGGTCTCGGTCAGGCCGACCTGGCCCTGGCGCGCGGCTATGGCGCGCACGGTATCGCGCTGAAAAGCCAGGCCTGGAGCGCAAAATGAAGGCGCCGGCATGGCTGATTCGGGTCTGGCCGCTGGCGCTGATCGCGCTCATCGCGCTGGTGCTTTGGGCCAGTCGCAAGCCTGAAGGCGGGCATGACACGCTGGTTACCTGTGCGACGCTTGCCCGCGGTTGCTCGGTGCAAGCCGATGGCCGCGAATTCCGCTTGGGCATGGAAGGCGAATTGAAGCCGCTGGTGCCGTTCCAGATCTGGGTCAAAGCACCGGGCTTGCACAAGGCGGAGGCGCGCTTTCAGATGGAAGGTATGGAAATGGGCTTCAACCTGTATACCTTGCGTGCCGATAGCCAAGGTATCTTTCGCGCAACGGTTACGTTGCCGATCTGCGTCACCGGGCGCCGCGACTGGCGCCTGCTTCTCGATGTGGACCAGACGCGTTTGACCGTGCCATTTGTCACCGAGCTGTAATATTTGGCCAGGTTGGCCCCCCTATAATCCGCGAAGCCGCCGAGGCAAGGACAATCCCGTGAGCAACACCCCAACGAGCGGCAATCGAAGGAGACACAGCAATGCCCAGTGAACATATCTATAAGCAATTCGATGCCGACATGGAGGCCGTGCGCGCGCGCGTACTGGAAATGGGCGGCATGGTGGAGGAACAGGTCAATATGGCCGTTGAGGCCTTGATTTCCGGCAATACCAAGCTGGCCGATGAAGTGATTGCCAACGATCAAAAGGTCAATGCGATGGAAGTGGGGGCCGACGAAGCCTGTACTCAGATCATCGCGCTACGCCAGCCTACCGCTGGGGATCTGCGCATGATCCTGACCATCATCAAGACGATTACCGATCTGGAGCGGATCGGCGACGAGGCGGCCAAGATCGCCCGCTTCGCGATCAAGGTGTACGACAGCGACCGCATCCTGACGCCGCGCTACAACGAGATCAAATACATGGCCGGCCTGACCACCAAGATGCTGCGCGAGTCGCTCGACGCGTTCGCCCGTCTCGATGCCTCGGGTGCGGCCGGCGTGGCGCGGCAGGATATGGAAGTGGACGAGGAATTCCATCTCATCACGCGCCACCTGATCACCTTCATGATGGAAGACCCGCGCACCATTTCCACTTTCATCGATTTGCTGTTCGTCGTGAAAGCCATCGAACGCATCGGCGACCATGCCACCAACATGTCGGAATACGTGGTGTTCATGGTCAAGGGCAAAGATGTGCGCCACGCCACGATCGAAGAGTTGGAACGCGAGATTCAGTAAACCGGTTCAGCATTTCGCAAAAAAGCCGGCGGGGTGACCTGCTGGCTTTTTTGTTTGGGACGCCGCTCAGTGCCCGCCGGGTTTGCGTACTTCCGCTTGCACGTCCAGCTTCTGTTCCTTGCCGTCCGCGCCTTTCGCGATCAACGTGATCGGCACCTTGTCACCGGGTTTGATCTGCTGCTTGATGCCGATGAACATGATGTGCAGCCCTCCCGGCTGCAGCTTCACGGTCTCGCCTTTGGGCAGCGCGATCTCCTTGACCTGACGCATTTCCATGACACCGCCATCCATTTTCATGATGTGCAGTTCGAGCGATCGGGACACCGGGCTGCTGCCGCCGACCAGTGCCATGTCGGCATCGGCGGTGAGTTGCATGAAGCCGCCGGCCACCTTCTGGCCGGGCGCGGTGGCACGCACCCAGGCGTCTTCGATCTTGACGCTGTCGGCAAGCGCGGGGAGGGCGAGGCTCATGCCCAGAATCAGGGGGAGCAAGCTGCGATACATGGCGATTCCTTTCACAAAATCCATTCCAGTTGAGCTAAGGCGAAGCGGCCGGCACTGGGAAGGTGGGTGCCGACGGCCACATCGCCGCCGCTGACGCGGTTGATGCCGCCGAGGTGGTCGTAATAAAGCTTGTCGAGCAGGTTGTCGATGCCGAAACGCATTTTCACGTTCTTGGCAGCCTGCCATTGCGCGTGCCAGTCGAACACGGCATAGCCCGGCGTGATCGGTTCGTTGTTCAGCGCCGTGCCGCTGCCCGGCTTGGCGTACTGTGCCACGTCCTCCTGCCGCTGTGCCATGCGGACGCCCAACGTGTTGTCCCAGGCGCCGCGTCGATGGCTGGCTTGCAGGTTCAGGCGCAAGGGCGCGAGGCGGTACAGATTGCTGTCGCTATCCAGATTGCGGCCGCGCACATAGCTCAGCGTCGCGTCTACATGCCATGCGCCAGCCTGGTAAGCCCAGACGCCGTCGATGCCTTGCAGGCGCGCATCATGGTTCTCGTAGCGCAACACGTTGTTGATGCCATCGGTGGTATGCGGCGTGCCGACGATGTAGTCGCCGACGCGCTGGTAGAACGCGCCCACCTTGTAGCTGTGCCCGCCTGCCTCGCCGTGCAGGGCAAGGTTCAGCGCATGCGCGACTTCAGGTTTCAGGTTCAGGTTGCCCAGATAACTGTTGTTGTCCGCCTGGCCGGCACTGGCGTTGAGCGGGGTCCATTCATAGCGTTCGAGCAGGCTGGGCGAACGCGTTTTGCGGGTCAGGCCCAACTCGTAGCCCAGGTCTGACGCAGCCGCGTACTGGAACAGCGCGTTCCAGTCCCAGTTGTGGTCGGTCTTCTTGTGCGACAAGGCGTTGAAAGCGCCGCCCAGGCCGGTTGTGGCGACCGCCTGCGCCGGGCCGGAACGGACCTGGCCGGTATCCATGCTTACCGTATCCGAACGCAGGCCCAGGTTGGCGCTCCAGGCGCCGCCGAGCGAACCTTGCCACTCGCCGAATACGCCCAGGCGCTCGCGGTTGGCATCGCGCAGGATGTCGGCCGCGAAGGCATTCGTGGTTGCATTCCACTGGTAGGCGTCGAAGTCGTTGCCCAGCCATTCCGCACCGAAACGCATCCGCCCGCCCGCCAGCTTGCGTTTGCCGCCGAGGACCAGGCCGACGTCCGTGCTGGTGGCGGGGGCATACATGCGGGTGCCGACGTTGGCGCGCAGGCTGTAGTTGTCCATCAGATGCTCGATGTCGTGCCAATACACGCGGGCGGTCGCGCTGGTATCGCCCAGCTTGCCTTCCCAGGCCAGATTCACCGCATTGGCGTCGTCCCTGATCATGTCCATCGGCAACGACGGGTTGCCGGCATCGCTGACCTGATGCCGACTCACGCTGACGTCGAAGCGGCCGCTTTCAGTGCCGCGCGCGTAGTTCAGTTTGTTGCGCCGGCTGTCGTAGCCGCTGTCTTTCACCGTGCCATGGGCATAGTTCAGATCGTCGCCCTGGGCAAAATTGCCGGCGTAGGACAGTGCATTGTTCCGGTTGCCGGTGCTGGCGTTTAGTCCCAGGTTCCAGCCGTCGTTGGCGCCGCTGAAACCGGCGTCGACCTTGCCGTTGGCTTGCCAGGCGTCGCCGGCGGAGAACTGCGGCCGCAGCGAACGCGCCAGGATCGTGGCGCCGAGCGCATCGCCGCCGGCCGATACTGGCGAGGCACCGGCGATCAGGCTCAGACTTTCGCTATCCGCTGCGGCTGCGTAGTGCAGTGGCGGGTCCATGTGGTTGGGGCAGGCCGGGGTGATGTCCATGCCGTCCACCAGGATGTTGACGCGGTCGCCGGCGAGACCGCGTACCTGCGCAATGCCGGTGAGCGGGCCGTTCTTCACCACGGCCGCACCGGGCAGTTCCGCCAGCGCGGTGGCAAGATCGGTATGCAGCGGGGTGGGCATGGCCTGGCTGGTTGCGAACGGCGTGAAGCCGGGGCGCTGCGCCGTGACCAGGATTTCTTCCAGAACGGGGAGTTCGGCGGCGCTCGCCAGACAGGGCGGCAGGGCTAACAGCAGAGCTAAAGGCTTGAGTTTCATGCGAGGCTTCGGGGTCATGGGGGCCTCGAATATTAGGGATTTCAACTACGGTGCCGCCTGTGACAAATTGTCGCAGGTGGTTCCGGCGGAATTCCGGGCAAAAAAATGGCCCGCGTTGGCGTTTGCCAAGGCGGGCCGAGCGATACGTAAAAACGTATGGAAGCGAACGCATCATAGCGAGGCGGCCACGCCGGCGGAATGCGACATGTTGTCGCAGGGGGATAGCGCCATCGCTCGTTAGAATGACGCCATGCTTTCGCTTACCAGATTATTCCGGGTCGCTCACGAAGTGCCGAACGTGGCGCAGCAGCGCCTGATCAAGGTGCGCGCCGCGCTGATCCTGAGCGAATGGGCTGGCGTCGCTCTGCTTGTGCTGGGGCTGCATGCAAGTTTGCCGCTGCGGCCGCTCGCCTTAATTCTCGCTGTGCACGTGATCTTGAATGGCGTCGCCTGGCTGCGCCTGCGCGCCGGTGGCGCGGCGCAGACGGAAGTGGCGTTGCAACTGGCGGTCGATGCGTCCTGCATCGGTGCGCTGGTGTTCCTGACCGGCGGCTATGCCAACCCTTTCATTTCGCTGTTGCTGGCGCCGCTGATTCTGGCTGCGGTGACCTTGCCGCCGCTGCACGCATGGGGCATGGCGTTGTGGGTCGGCGGGCTTTATACGGTGCTGATGCGCTTCTATCACCCATTGCAGATCCAGGTTTCGCCCGAGGCGGCGGTGGATCTGCATTTATCCGGCATGTGGCTGAATTTTCTGTTGACCGCTGCACTGGTCGCAGCATTTGCCGGCCGCCAGGCGGCGAGTTTGCGGCGTCGCGATGCGGAACTGGCGCAAGCGCGCGAACAACGTCTGCGCGACGAGCAATTGTTCGCGCTCGGCCTGCAAGCTGCCACGGCGGCACACGATCTGGCGACGCCGATGACTTCGGTTCGCATTGCGCTGGACGAGTTGAGGCGTGATTACGCAGGCGACGATGAACTGGCCCAGCCGCTGGCCTTGCTTTCCGGTCAGGTGACCCGCATGCAGAGCGTGCTGGATCGTCTGGGGGCGTCGGCGCGGGCGCGCGATACCCGTCAACGCGCCGGACCGCCGCTGCCGGCGCGGGCCTGGCTGGCGCGGACATTGGAACGCTGGGGGCTGATGTGGCCGCAAGTCCGGGTTCACCTGGATGTGGCAGCCGAGGTGGCGGATGGTCAGCTGTTATTGGAGGACGATCCGGCGCTGGAGGCAGTCCTGATCGTGCTGCTCAACAATGCCGCGCAGGCCTCGCCCGATGACGTGAGCTTGTCGGCCAGTCGTTCGGGTGAGTCCCTGTGCCTTGCTGTGGTGGATTGCGGCGGTGGCTTGGCCAGCGGCAAACGAACGGGCTGGGGCGTCGGTCTGGAGCTGGCGCGCGCGGCACTGGAACGCATGGGCGGTGAACTGGAAATCGGGACATCGGAGAGTGGCGGCGTTAAAGCCCGCATCATCCTGCCGCTCCCCCTGATGGCGTCGACGTGATGCGTTGGCATATCCTGATCGTCGACGATGACGCCGTGTTCGCCCAGACCCTGGCGTACGCCATGACACGGCGTGGCCATCGGGTCGATGCGGCGGAAAATATCGAAGCGGCGTTGAGCATGGCGGCGAGCCAGAACTTCGATGCCGTGGTGCTGGATTTGCGCCTCGGCGCCGAGTCCGGCCTGCATCTGATCGAGCCGCTGCGCCAGCGCCAACCGCAGGCGCGCATCCTGCTGCTGACCGGCTATGCCAGCATCGCAACCGCAGTTGCGGCGATCAAACTGGGTGCCGTGCAATACCTGCCGAAACCGGCGAGCGTGGAGGCGATACTGGCCGCCCTGGGCGACGACAGCGGTGGCGAGGATGTCGATCTGCCGGATGCGCCGTTATCGGTGGATCGTCTGGAGTGGGAGCACATCCAGAAGGTACTGGCGCAGCACGAAGGCAATCTGTCCGCGACGGCGCGGGCGCTGAAAATGCACCGGCGCACCTTGCAGCGCAAACTCGCCAAACGTCCGGTCAAAGCCTGATCGGTTCAAGGCCAGACCGGTTCAAGGCCAGACCGGTTCAAGGCGCCAGCGTTTCGATCAGGATGTTGCGGTTGGTATAGATGCAGATGTCGGCGGCGATGCCGATCGATTCCCTGACGATGGTTTCCGGATCGAGGTCGCTATGTTCCAGCAGGGCGCGTGCCGCCGACTGGGCGTAAGCACCACCGCTGCCGATGGCGGCGATGCCCTGTTCGGGTTCCAGCACATCGCCGGCGCCGGTGATGATCAGGGTGCTGGTGTGGTCGGCCACCGCCAGCATGGCTTCCAGGCGACGCAGGATACGGTCGGTACGCCAGTCCTTGGCCAGTTCCACCGCGCTCCTGACCAGGTGCCCCTGGTGCTTGTCGAGCTTGGCTTCGAACCGTTCGAACAAGGTGAACGCATCCGCCGTGCCGCCCGCGAAGCCGGCCAGGATGCGCTCCTGATACAGGCGGCGGATTTTGCGGGCGCTGGCTTTGATGACGATGTTGCCGAGGGTGACCTGGCCGTCGCCGCCCATGGCGACGGAGCCGCCGCGGCGAACGGAAAGGATGGTGGTGCCGTGAAATTGTTCCATGTGCGTCTTGCTGAAAAGAGGAGAGGCTGGCAACGCCGGCGGGACTGGCTAGGCGCGGGTGCGTCCGAGGACCACGGCGAACTGACTGGCGCCAACGATGTGGAGCAGGGTGTTCACCAGTTCGTTGCCTTCCTTGAACAGGATCTTGCTGCCTGCCGCGGAGATGGCAATCAGGTTTTCGAGTAACAGGCCAACCACGGAGAAGTCGATACGGCTGACCTGACTGAGGTCGATTTCAACCTGCTTGCGGCCTTCTGCATACTGTTTGAGATCTTTGAACTGTGCTTCGCAGCCGGGGCCGATCAGGCCGGTCAGCTTGAATGCGGTGTCCAGTGCCGGGGCGGCAAGCGTATCGGCCTTGCCGTTCTTGTTCGGTAGCGGGCGCGGTTGCGTGTAGGAGGGCGGCGAAACCTCGAATGCAACGGCGTAGTCAACCGCCGCATTGTCGAAATCGTCCTCCTTGCCCAGCAATTGCAATACCGCCAGGAACAGGAACCAGCCAGACTCGGACAGGCGTTCGCCTTGGCGTGCCGCATCCAGCCTTACCGCGAATCCCGCTCCGCCGATCAGTTCGACGGGCTTGCGCATTTCATCCAGATGGATGAAGTCGTTCAGAATCGCACGGGCGGTTTCTTCATCCGGTGCCAGCGTCTTGGAAACGTCGAGCCGCACATAGGGGGCATGTTCCGCATCGTGGAAAAAACGACTTTGCTTGACGCGTTCCAGGCTGCCGTATTTTTCGCCATAAGTCATCAGCGGCGCCGGCTGGCTGCTGCCTTTCGGCTTGTCGCGCGGGGTCCAGGTCGGCGGCGAACGCTCGAACTTCACCGCGAAGTCGACAGCGGCATCCTCGAACGGAGCGGACTGGTCGCTGACCTCGTAGAGGTCGAACAACATGTACCAGGGCAGCGGATCATGGTTGTCGCGGTGGTCGAGCAGGTAGCGGTTGAGCAATGCCGCGGTTTCGCCGATCTTGCCGTTGGCATACAAGATCGCCGCTTCTTCCAGTTCCGGCACCAGGCCGCCCATGGCTTCCTGCACTTCGATCCCGCCGCTGACGTCTTCCGCGGGGCGTTTGGCGCCCGCGTAGGCCGGTCCGGGACCGAACGCGTCATGGCCTTCCTTGAGGAAAGCAAGGAAATCGTCAGGTTTTTCTTTGCGGAAGAAGGAAAACACGCTACGTCAGATTCGCTACAGGAGAGTTATCGCAGCATAGCAGAAGCATTTGCCACTTGTTGTGAGCGAACGCACTAAGCCTCTGGTGGGTAAGGAAATTTGCAGCGAAAGCACGGGTTTTTACTTATGCCGACTGAATCAAGGTGCCGACGCCCTGGTCGGTCATGATTTCGAGCAGCAAGGCATGTTCCACCCGACCGTCGATGATGTGTACCGATTTGACGCCGCTCCGGGCCGCATCGAGTGCCGAGGCGATTTTCGGCAACATGCCGCCGGAGAGCGTGCCGTCGGCGACCAGCGCGTCGATTTTTTTCGGGGTCAGGCCGGTCAGCAGGTTGCCGGCTTTGTCGAGCACGCCGGGCGTGTTGGTGAGCAACACCAGTTTCTCTGCCTTGAGTACTTCGGCCAGTTTGCCGGCGACCACGTCGGCATTGATGTTGTAGGTCTCACCCGCACTGCCGACGCCGATTGGTGCAATGACCGGGATGAAATCGCCGCTATCGAGAAAGGAAATCAGGCTGGGGTCGATCTTGGTGATTTCACCGACCTGGCCGATGTCGATCACGTCGCCGGGTTTTTCCTGCGATTCCATCAGCAGTTTCTTGGCGCGGATGAATTGTCCGTCCTTGCCGGTCAGGCCGACCGCTTTGCCGCCCGCCTGATTGATCAGGTTGACGATTTCCTTGTTGACTTGGCCGCCCAGCACCATCTCGACCAGATCCATGGTCTCCGCATCGGTGACGCGCATGCCCTGAATGAATTCACCTTTCTTGCCGACACGGCGCAATAAATCCTCGATTTGCGGGCCGCCGCCATGCACCACGACCGGGTTCAACCCGACCAGTTTGAGCAACACCACATCGCGCGCGAAAGCAGCCTTGAGGACCGGATCGGTCATGGCGTTGCCGCCATACTTGATCACCACGGTCTTGTCCCAGAAACGTTGGATGTAGGGCAGGGCTTCGGCGATGACCTTGGCTTTGTCGCCGGGGGTCAGGTTGGCTATCGACATGCTGGATTTTCCAATTAGAAGTAAATGCTCGCGCCGCCGATTCTACAAAGCCGCAAACCGGGACGGCAAAAAAAGGGCGGCCGCGACCGCCCTTCGTATAAACGCTGCCGGATCATTGGATCGCCAATTTCCTGGCTGCGGAAACGGCTTTCTTGGGCAGCGTCAATTCCAGTATGCCGTTTTCGAATTTGGCCCGCGCGCCGGCTTCGTCCACATCCTGGCCGAGTGCGAAACTGCGGTAAACCTTGCCGTAGTAACGCTCGCTGCGCAGAACCTTGTCGCCTTCCTTTTGTTCGCTGTTTTTTTTGATCTCGGCGCTTACTGCGACCGTGTTGCCTTCCAGCGTGACATGAATATCGTCTTTGCCCACCCCAGGCAACTCGGCATGCACCGTGTAATCCTTGTCACTTTCCTTCACATCCATTTTGATCTTTTGCATCTCGTGCATTTCTGCTGGAAACCGCATCGGACGCACAAAATAACCTCTGAACATATCATCCAGCATGTCATCGAGCGCGAAAGGATCTCGCCGAACGATGTTGCTCATGATTGGCTCCTTTCTGTGATGAAAACCGGAAATCCATCCGGCTGGCAATTTCATTATTGCTTCGATTCGAAGCAATTCAAGATGTAGCTATCTTATTGACTTTAATAAAGAACTTGCCGTTTTTCAGGGCAGCGCCTAGATTGGATGCGTCCGATAAAAATCATGGATCGACGGGAATAAAACTTGATTTCCCGCTGTTTGTGCTTTGCCGAACCCAGCCTGAGGAGGAGGGGGGAAGCGAACCTTGCCACTACCGGCATTCTTCGTTTTGAACGATTTGGAGATTCAACATGGCTACTAATAAAACCGCTCTGACCCTGGCGCTGGGTTCCGCCATCGCTGCTTCGCTGGCCGCCGCACCGGCATCCGCCAACGAGAACCCGTTTGCGGCACAGTCGATGACAAAGGGCTATATGGTCGCCGAGGCGGCCCCCGACGCCGCCAAAGCCCCGGAAGCGAAGTGTGGCGCGCAGAAGCGCATGGAAGGCAAGTGCGGCAATAAAGCCAAAGCCAAGGCCAAGGAAGGCAAGTGCGGTGGCATGAAGAGCGCCGCCGATGTCGAGGCGAACAAGAAAATGATGAAGGAAGGCAAATGCGGCGAGGGCATGTGCGGCGCCAAAAATGCCAAGGAAGGCAAGTGCGGCGGCAAGAACTGATTGCCGCCAGTTTGCCAGGCGCATGAACGCTCCGCGTCTTTCCGGCGCGGGACTCGGCTTTCGGCGCGATCTCATTCCCGCGCTGAAAGCCGGGGTTCCCGCAGCCATCGATTTCTTTGAGCTCGCGCCGGAAAACTGGATCGATATGGGCGGTCGCTATGCCCGCGATCTGCGTGAGTTCAGCGAACGCCATCCCTTCGTCTGCCATGGCCTGTCGCTCTCCCTGGGCGGTCCGACGCCGCTGGATGAAGTGCTGTTACGCAAGATCAAGTCCTTCATGGCCACGCATCGGATGCCGCTTTACACCGAACATCTGTCCTACTGTTCCGACCACGGCCATCTTTACGACCTTCTGCCGATTCCGCCCACGGCCGAGGCGGTGAAATATGTGGCCACCCGCATTCGCCGCGTGCAGGACATCCTGGAACAGAAGATCGCCATCGAAAATGCCAGTTATTACGTGGCCGCGCCGATCGGCGAGATGGACGAGCCGACCTTCATCAACGCCGTGCTGGCGGAAGCCGACTGCTGGCTGCATCTGGATGTGAACAACATCTACGTCAACAGCGTCAACTTCAAGTTCGACCCGATCGACTACCTGCGCCGCATGCCCGCCGAGCGCATCGTCTATATGCACATGGCCGGCCATTACCAGCAAGCGCCCGATCTCATCATCGACACCCACGGCGCCGACGTGATCGATCCGGTCTGGCAATTGCTGGACACCGCGTATGACTTGTTGGGCGTGCATCCCACCTGCCTGGAACGGGATTTCAATATTCCGCCGCTTCCTGCGTTGCTATCGGAAGTCGTACATATCAAGGAAATTCAGGTCGGGCATGCGGAACGGGCAACACGGGCGGCATGAGCGTGGATAGGCAGCCGATGGATTTCCAGCAATACCAGCGCGAATTTACCGCCCACATCCGCGATCCGCAGGGGGTAAGCCGCCCCAAGGGCGTGCCGGCGCGTCGCATGAAGGTCTACAACGCGCTGCTCTACAACAACCTGGAGGGTTTTCTGCTCTCCTGCTTCCCGGTTTGCCGCAAGATTCTCGGTCAGCGTCGCTGGACTCGGCTGGTCCGCGCTTTCATGCGCGACCACGTCAGCCACACCCCGTATTTCCGGCAGATTCCCGAAGAGTTCCTGAACTATCTGCAGAGTGAGTGGCAGCGTCCCGACGACGTGCCGCCCTTCCTGCCGGAGTTGGCGCATTACGAATGGATCGAACTCGAACTGGATACGTCCGACCGCGATGCGGATCTGCCCGAGCATGATGCGGCGGGCGACTTGCTGGCAGGCCGGCCGCTGCTCAACCCGGTCTTGCGCGTGCTGGCCTATCGCTGGCCGGTGCATCGGCTTTCGCCGCGATTCAAGCCGATCGAACCACCCGCGCAGGCCACCTTCACGCTGGCGTTTCGCGATGCCGAGCATCGCGTCCGCTTCGTGTTGCTCAACCCGGCCAGCGCGCGTCTGCTCAACCTGTTACAGGAAAACCCCGAGTCGAGCGGACGCGCGGCGGTCGTTTCACTTGCCCAGGAAATGGGGCTCTCGCCCGATGCCTTGCTCGGCTTTGCGCAAAGCCTGCTGCAAGACTTATTAGCGCAAGGCGCTATTCTCGGAGTTCGGGTCTGATCGGCGTCGTTCGCAAACCTGCGGTTGAACTGTGCCGGTGTTGAAAGTAGTATCTCCCGGTTTCGCCTCAATATTCATTGCCCGGTCGCGTATCGGGCGAGCCGCGTCAGACACCCTCGGTTTGGCGCGTGCAGCGGTTAGTCGAGGGATGGATAGGGTTAGCAGTAATGCGGTCAGCGGCAATGCCAGCAAGACAGGGTTTATACAATCCCGCACATGAACATGACGCGTGCGGGGTCGGTTTCATCGCGCATATCAAGGGCGAGAAGAGCCATAGCATCGTTCGTCAGGGTCTGCAGATTCTCAAGAACCTGACGCACCGCGGCGCCACCGGTTACGACCCGAAATTGGGCGACGGTGCAGGCATGCTGATCCAGATGCCCGACGCATTTCTACGCCAGGAGGCCGCCAAGCTGGGGATCGCGCTGCCGGCCGCCGGCGAATATGCCTGTGGCACCGTGTTCTTGCCGCAGTCCGGCAATGGCCGCGTCGCCTGCGAATCCGCCATCGCCCGCATCGTGCATGAAGAAGGCCAGGATTTCCTGGGCTGGCGCGACGTGCCGCGCGACAACCGCGATATCGCCGCCGCTGCGCGTGCCATTGAGCCGGTCATGCGCCAGGTGTTCATCGGCCGCAGCGCCGACGGTCAAAGCGTGGCCGACCAGAATGCCTTCGAGCGCAAGCTGTTCGTGATCCGCAAACGCATCGAGCATGCCGTGCGCGCGCTCAAGTTGGACGACGGTGCGCATTTCTATATTCCTTCGCTGTCCTCGCGCACCCTGGTTTACAAGGGCATGCTGCTGGCCGAGGAAGTGGGCACCTATTACCTCGATCTGCAGGACGAAAGCATGGTGTCGGCGCTGGCGCTGGTGCATCAACGCTTCTCGACGAATACCTTCCCGGCCTGGGATCTGGCCCATCCGTTCCGCATGATCGCGCACAACGGCGAGATCAATACCATGCGCGGCAACGTCAACTGGATGGCCGCGCGCCACGAGGCGATGAAGTCCGCCGTGCTGGGCGACGATCTCGAAAAACTGTGGCCGCTGATCGCCGAAGGTCAGTCCGATTCCGCCTGTTTCGACAACGCGCTGGAACTGCTGGTGGCGGGCGGCTATTCGCTGCCGCACGCGATGATGCTGCTGATTCCGGAAGCCTGGGCCAACAACCCGTTGATGGACGAAGAGCGCCGCGCGTTCTACGAGTACAACGCCGCGCTGATGGAGCCGTGGGACGGTCCCGCCGCCGTCGCCTTCACCGATGGCCGCGTGATCGGCGCGACGCTGGATCGCAACGGTTTGCGCCCGGCGCGTTACCTGGTGACCGACGACGGTTTCGTGATGCTCGCCTCGGAAATGGGCGTGCTCAATTTCCCGGAAGAGAAGATCGTCAAGAAGTGGCGTTTGCAGCCGGGCAAGATGTTCCTGATCGACATGGAACAGGGCCGAATCATCGACGACGCCGAAGTCAAGCAAGCACTGGCGCAGGCCAAGCCGTATCGCGAGTGGATCGAGAAATCGCGCTACTTCCTGGGCGATCTGCCCAAGGTCGAGGCCAAGGTGGAACTCGAATCCGCCTTGCTCGATGTCCAGCAGGCTTTCGGCTACACGCAGGAAGACCTCAAATTCATCATGCAGCCGATGGCGGCCAATGGCGAGGAAGCCACCGGTTCGATGGGCAACGACTCGGCCTTGCCGGTGCTTTCCGACAAGACCAAGCCGTTCTATCACTACTTCAAGCAATTGTTCGCCCAGGTGACCAATCCGCCGATCGACCCGATCCGCGAGGAACTGGTCATGTCGCTGGTGACCTTCATCGGGCCGAAGCCGAATCTGCTCGGCATCCATGCAGCTGACGAAATCGACCCGCCGTTGCGGCTGGAGGCGAGCCAGCCGGTGCTGATGCTGGATGAACTGGCGCAACTCAAGGCCATCGACAGCCTGACGCAGAACCGTTTCCGCGCCTTGGTCGCGGACATCACCTACCCGGTCGTCCAAGGTGCCAAGGGGATGCAGGACGCCATCGCCGCGCTGTGCGAGAAGGCCGAGAAATCGGTCGGCGACGGTTACAACGTGCTGATCCTGTCCGACCGCGACGTCGGCAGCGAGCGTCTTGCCATCCCGGCTTTGCTGGCCTGCGCCGCCGTGCATCACCATCTGGTGCGGGCCGGCTTGCGCACCAGCACCGGCCTGGTGGTCGAGACCGGTTCGGTGCGCGAAACGCATCACTTCGCCTTGCTGGCCGGTTACGGCGCGGAAGCCGTGTGTCCGTGGCTGGCGTTCGAGACCATCGCCGGATTCGGTTTCGCCGATACCAAGGAAGCGCAGAAGAAATTCGTCAAGGCGGTCGGTAAAGGCTTGTACAAGGTGATGTCCAAGATGGGCATCTCGACCTACCAGTCCTACTGCGGCGCGCAGATTTTCGATGCCATCGGCCTCAACAGCGCGTTCGTCGAAGCGTACTTCCCGGGCACGTCGAGCAATGTCGAAGGCATCGGCCTGCGCGAAGTCGCCGAAGAGGCGCTGCGCATGCATCAGGCCGCGTTCGGCGCCGATCCGGTGTTGGCCAACGCGCTCGAAGCGGGCGGGGAATACGCCTACCGCGTGCGCGGCGAAGACCATATGTGGACGCCGGATTCCATCGCCAAATTGCAAAGCGCAACGCGCACCGGCAAGTACGAGACCTACAAGGAATATGCCCGTCTGATCAACGATCAGAGCAAGCGCCACCTGACGTTGCGCGGCCTGTTCGAGATCAAGTCGGCGGGCGCGCCGGTACCGCTGGACGAGGTGGAACCCGCCAGCCGCATCGTCACCCGCTTCGCCACCGGTGCCATGTCGCTCGGCTCGATTTCGACCGAAGCGCATACCGTGCTGGCGCTGGCGATGAATCGCATCGGCGGCAAATCCAACACCGGCGAAGGCGGCGAGGATGCGGTGCGCTTCCAGCCGGTGCAGACGGATACGACGTTGTCCGAGTTGATCGGCAAGAGCCGTGTCGTCGCGGACATCCCGCTGAAAGCCGGCGACTCGATGCGTTCCAAGATCAAGCAGGTGGCTTCCGGCCGCTTCGGCGTCACCGCCGAATACCTGGCCAACGCCGACCAGATCCAGATCAAGATGGCGCAAGGCGCCAAGCCGGGCGAGGGTGGCCAGTTGCCTGGCGGCAAGGTGTCCGAATACATCGCCAAGTTGCGTTTCTCGGTGCCCGGTGTCGGCCTGATTTCGCCGCCGCCGCACCACGACATCTACTCCATCGAAGATCTGGCGCAGCTGATCCATGACCTGAAGAACGCCAATCCGAACGCCTCCATCTCGGTCAAGCTGGTGTCCGAAACCGGCGTCGGCACGGTCGCGGCGGGCGTGGCCAAGGCCAAGTCGGACCATATCGTGATCGCCGGCTATGACGGCGGCACCGGCGCTTCGCCGCTGTCGTCGATCAAGCACGCCGGCAGCCCGTGGGAAATCGGCCTCGCCGAAACCCAGCAGACCCTGGTGCTGAACCAGCTGCGCGGCCGTGTCGCGGTACAGGTGGACGGCCAGATGAAGACCGGTCGCGATGTGCTGATCGGCGCCTTGCTCGGCGCCGACGAGTTCGGTTTCGCGACGGCGCCGCTGGTGGTCGAAGGCTGCATCATGATGCGCAAGTGCCACCTCAATACCTGTCCGGTCGGTGTCGCCACGCAAGACCCGGTGCTGCGCCAGAAATTCACCGGCCAGCCGGAACACGTGGTCAATTACTTCTTCTTCGTCGCCGAGGAAGTGCGCGAATTGATGGCGCAGATGGGCATCCGCAAGTTTGCCGATCTGATCGGTCGCGCCGATTTGCTCGATACCAAGTCTGGCATCGACCACTGGAAGGCGAGCGGCCTCGATTTCAGCAAGATTTTTTACCAGCCCAAAGTCGCGGCGGATGTCGCCCGCAGCCATTGCGAGGCGCAGGATCACGGCCTCGAACACGCGCTCGACAACACACTGATCGAACAGGCGCTGCCGGCATTGGAGCGGGGCGAGAAAGTCGTCATCGCGACGCCGATCAGCAACTTCAACCGTACCGCCGGCGCCATGCTGTCGAATCAGGTCGCCAGCCGTTACGGCCATGCCGGCCTGCCCAACGACACCATCACGGTCAAGCTGACCGGTACCGCCGGCCAGAGTTTTGCCGCCTTCCTGGCGCACGGCGTCACCTTCGAACTGACCGGCGAGGGGAACGACTACGTCGGCAAGGGTCTCTGCGGCGGCCGCATCGTGATCAAACCGCCGGCGGCATTCGACGGCGACCCGGCAGAGAACATCATCGTCGGCAACACCGTGATGTATGGCGCGACGACCGGCGAGAGCTACTTCCGCGGCGTCGCCGGAGAACGTTTCTGCGTGCGCAACTCGGGCGCCAGCGCGGTCGTCGAGGGGGTCGGCGATCATGGTTGCGAATACATGACCGGCGGCACCGTGGTGGTGTTGGGCCAGACCGGCCGCAACTTCGCCGCCGGCATGTCGGGCGGCGTGGCTTACGTGCTCGACGAAGACGGTCTGTTCGGCAAGCGCTGCAATCTGTCCATGGTCTCGCTGGAACAGATCGAAGACGCCGAATCCGTCACCAACGGCGCCATCCATCACAAAGGCCAGGCGGATGAATTGACGTTGAAGGCATTGCTCGAAAAGCATGCCGTCTACACCGGCAGCGTCAGCGCCAGACACATCCTGGACCACTGGAATGAATATCGTGGCAAGTTCGTCAAGGTGATGCCGAATGAATACAAGCGCGCCCTGATTGAAATGGCCGAACAGAAATTGCTGGAGGCGGCGTGATGGGCAAGATCACCGGGTTCCTCGAATACGCGCGGCTGGCGGAAGCCAACCTGCCGGTTGCCGAGCGGGTCAACAACTACCAAGAATTCGTGCTGCACCTGTCCGACGACGAGGCCAAGGTGCAAGGCGCGCGTTGTATGGATTGCGGCATCCCGTTCTGCATGAGCGGCTGCCCAGTCAACAACATCATTCCGGACTGGAACGATCTGGTGTTCAAGCAGAACTGGCACCAGGCCATCGACGTGCTGCATTCCACCAACAACTTCCCGGAATTCACCGGCCGCATCTGCCCGGCGCCGTGCGAAGCGGCTTGCACGTTGAACATTAATGACGACGCGGTCGGCATCAAGTCGATCGAACACGCCATCATCGACAAGGCCTGGGAAATGGGCTGGGTGCAACCGCAGCCCGCCGCCCGCCAGACCGGCAAGAAAGTCGCCGTGGTCGGCTCCGGCCCCGCCGGCATGGCCGCCGCGCAGCAACTGGCGCGCGCCGGCCACAGCGTGGCGCTGCTGGAAAAGAACGACCGCATAGGCGGCCTGCTGCGTTACGGCATCCCCGATTTCAAATTCGAGAAACGCCATATCGACCGCCGCATGCAACAGATGGCGGCGGAAGGCGTCGAGTTCCGGGTCAATCAGCACGTCGGTGAAAACGTCGCCGCCGATGCCCTGTTGGCCGAATTCGATGCCGTCGTGCTGGCCGGCGGAGCCGAACAGCCGCGCGACCTGCCGGTCCCCGGCCGTGAACTGGCCGGTGTGCATTTCGCGATGGATTTCCTCACGCAGAACAACAAGGTCGTCGCCGGCGATACCGTGGCCGACCAGATCAAGGCGACCGGCAAGCACGTCGTCGTGATCGGCGGCGGCGATACCGGCTCCGACTGCGTCGGCACCTCGAACCGCCACGGCGCCGCATCGGTCAGCCAGTTCGAACTGATGCCGCAACCGCCGCAACAGGAAAACCGCCCGCTGACCTGGCCGAACTGGCCGATCAAGATGCGCACCTCCAGTTCGCACGAGGAAGGCTGCCAGCGCGACTGGTCCATCGCCACCAAGTCGTTCATTGGCGAGGGCGGCAAGGTGACCGGCCTGAAGGCCGTGCGCCTGGACTGGAAGGACGGCAAGATGAGCGAAATCCCGGGTTCCGAATTCGACATGAAAGCCGATCTGGTCTTGCTGGCGATGGGCTTCGTCAGCCCGGTGCAGAAACTGCTTGACGTGTTCGGCGTGGAAAAGGACGCACGCGGCAACGCCAAGGCGACCACCGAGGGCGATGCCAGCTATGCCACCAGCAAAGCCAAGGTGTTCGCCGCCGGCGACGTGCGCCGGGGCCAGTCGCTGGTGGTCTGGGCAATCCGCGAAGGCCGCCAATGCGCGCGCGCGGTGGACGAGTTCCTGATGGGCAGCAGCACGCTACCGCGTTGAGCTCTTGTGTGTGCTGAATGAAAAAAGCCGGCTTGAAGCCGGCTTTTTTCATTCAGGCGGGGCGCTAGAAGATTGCTGCCTTGGGGCGGCGGCGACCTTTGTGCTTGTTGTGGGGGAGGACTGATGTTCGGCCACAACTGCCATTGGTACGTGTCGCCACCAACGGCCGCAATTAGCCGGTCTACGGCCGCACTTGAACCTGACGGCAGAGATCGAGCGGATGTTCGAGGGTGTGGGATTCACGCTCAACGACTTCGATACCAAGCCTCTTTCGCTGTCCCTTGTTCCGATTGTTCGCGACGTATTGTGAATAGGGCGGATTCATGCAGAACCTGACGCCAGCTTGAACAGCCATAGCGCTTCGGCGTGTGTGTCGGCTCACGTCCGGTGATGTATTCGATGGCTTTGGCAAGCTGAGTCCATCCATCTTCGGCAAGCACATCCTCGGCATCACGTAGCAGATTAACGATGGTGCATGATGTCCAAGCGACGCCTGCTCCACCAGGAAGAATTCCGTGCACAACAAATTCCATGAAGTCGGGAGACTGCATTAAATTTGTCATGTTTTTTCTAACGTCATCCTGGTTCTGAGCGAGCTTTCTCAACTCCTCAAAGCGTTCGTCGATAATACGAAAGCATGCGTCGAGGTAGGCATCGGCTTGGACGCAACCCGCCTCGGTCCAGATGTCATGGATATCAATGAAGTGGTGGACCATGTCGTTCCGTAGATCGACCAACTCAGCGAGTCGCTGCTTCGTACGTTGATGGTCTTCTAGAGACATCTCAATTCGGAATGACGTGCGAGTCCAAATCTTGGTCGGATCGCCGGGATGATCCTGTTGTTCTTCTTCTTCTTCGCCCACCGGCAACGAAATGAGGTCAGTCGTCAGATCGCCAACAACCTGCCCCAAGGTCTTCTTGGCGACTTCATCTTTTCGCTTGTCCAGGAAACTGTGCATGTCTCCGGATACGCTCTCCACGACACTATGAGCAACCATGGCTTTGACCATGACCTCCAATTGCTGAATGCGCAGGAGGTTTCGACCCAATTTGCGTTGGATCTCCCGTTGAACACTAATAAGGCTTTCTGTTGGCGGAGCCATCAGAGAATCCTACACCAGCAGGTGGACCGAAAATCCTGCGCAAGCACACACACTACAGGTACAAAAGGTTCTGGTTCCGATCCGATAGAGTTCAACGTGTGGACCGGCGGCGTGATCCCACCATCCTTCCGCATAACTATCTGCCGCGTCACCGGCAACAGTCGGCCAGAAGCTGACAGCCAGGCAGGTGCGCCGAACCCGGGCATGCGTAGTACGATGATAACCCTCGAAGAAGAGCGGTTATCCACCGTACCTAAGGGAGAGACGAATGCGCTTGAAGGCTGTCACGCTGAAGAATTTCCGCTGCTACGAGGACGAAATCAATGTCAGTTTTGCAGACCTCACTACCTTTGTTGGCCGAAACGACATTGGTAAGTCATCGGTTCTCGAAGCTTTAGAGATCTTTTTCAACAACAGCGTCGTCTCAATTGAACAAGGCGATGCGAACGTACATAGCGGAATCGAAAAAGTCGAAATCACCTGTGAATTTACCGAATTCCCTGATTCGCTAACCCTCGACGCTGGAGCTGAAACATCCCTCGCAGAGGAATTCCTATTGACGGACACGGGAACCCTGAAGCTCCGGAAGGTTTATGACTGCGGCAACAAGAAGCCATCGTTCGAAATATTCGTGGTTGCCACGCAACATTGAATACGTTCCGTATAGCCGATGCCTGATCCGACCGACTTTGCCGTAATTGCTAACCGTGATGCGACCGCCAGCATTCGCGGATACGTTTACCAGATATATCAGAGTGTGTGGGCCTGGATGCTCCTCAGGGAAGATGACGTACTTATCCTTGAAGGAGCTGAGGATTTCGATGTCCATGCGGGCCCCTCAGTTGTCGCTACGCAGGTCAAGCATGAGGCCCAGAACGTAACTTTGCGCTCTGGTGCCGTGATGGATGCGATTCAGAACTTCTGGACGCACCAACACAACAATGATGGCTTTCGCGTGGTATTACGATTCCTGAGCACTGCAGACGCGGGCTGTGAACAAGGCGCTCCATTCGGCGCCGGCGTGCCCGGGCTGGAATTTTGGAGCTCTGTGGCCCAAGGTAGAGCGGATTGCGGGCCTCTGCGCCGTTTTCTTCTCACGCTGTCGCTTCATCAACCTCTGCTGGACTTCATCAGTACATCTTCTGACGAAGAACTGCGTGAGAAGTTATTGTTGCGTATCCAATGGGATCTTGGTGCCAGATATAAGGATGCACTTGAAGCCGTAATCGAAAGTAGATTGAAGGTGCATGGATTTAGGCGAGGGATTGGTACTCATCATTCCATCCGGGTGCTCCCGCACTTACTAAAGCAAGTCGCGGATCTCCTGACAGTCGATGGCCCTAAGCGCCTCTGCTTTGGTGATTTTCTTAGCAGTTTCGACGAAGCAACAACGGAAGTAATTCCCCGTGCTGCATTTGAAGCTTTGCAAAATGCTGGAGGGATGCAGCGGCTCATTAGCATGCAAGATACCGGTGAGATCGCGCGCCTCTTGGCGATGCCGCCAAGCTTAAGTTCCCCAATTCCCAGGGTCACAGGTGCAATCGGCCGGATCAGCTTGGTAAAGAAGGTCGCAGCACTGCTGACCTCGGCGCGGGAAGTTTTTCTTCATGGAAGTAGCGGTGTCGGAAAAACGAATCTGGCCTTGTTGGTCACCGAGGAGATCGGCGGCACTTGGCTATGGGCAGGTTTTCGCGGACGGTTACCAGACCAAGTCCAACAAGGGCTGGCACGAGCGGCATACGAGGTTGGGACTGCCGAGGGACCTATCCAGATTGTTCTTGACGACGTGGAGCTTGGTCGCATTTCGCAGTTCGAGCGCGAGTTCATTGCCCTGCTTTTCGCGATAACCCAACGAAACGGCCTAGTTCTCATCACTGGCATTGTTCGACCACCACTGCACTTATTACCCAAACTCTGGCTGCCAGCCGACTGCGAGGTATCGGTTCCATACTTCGACGAATCAGAGGTAAGCGAATTGCTCGCTGCCCATGGCTTATTCGATAGCAAGCAAAGGGACGGGTGGGCTCGTGTCATCTTCGTTTCGACGTCCGGACACCCTCAATTGGTTCATGCAAGAGCGAGAACCCTATGTGCCAAGGGCTGGCCACAGGTGTCGTTGTCGGACTTGACCAAGAGTGAGGATATTGAGCGCGTCCGTACGGAGGCACGGCAAAGGCTGTTGCAGGAATTCCCAAGCGAGGCCACACGGCTGTTGGCATATCGCTTAAGCATTGTAATAGGAATGTTTTCAAGGGAATTGGCGCTTGCTGTGGGCTCCGCACCTCCGGCGATACAAATGGCAGGTGAGGCGTTCGACCATCTTGTCGGACCATGGATAGAACGGGAAGGCGAGGATCGTTTCCGAGTCTCTCCGTTACTGGGAGGGGCAGCAGAGAAAATCCTGACGGCGAGTGAGATCAATGCGATCCACGTCGCCATCGCGCATGACTACCTCAACCGGCACACACTGAATCAGTATGAAGTCGGGACAGCATTCTTCCATGCGTTCATGGCTAAAGACTGGAATATCTTAGTCAATATTGCGAATAGCATTGTTACCGAGGACTCGGAGCGAATTGGCCTCCTCTATGACGCCATGATTTGGTTTCCGCATATTTCGCTGGAAGTGGGCCAGCACATCGTGGAAGACAACCCGAGCGTTGATTTGATGCTCCGCCTCGCACAATTCAAGCTAGTCACGTCGTCTGCCAAGACAGAGGACGCGCTCAAGATCATTGATCGTATGGAGGAACTCCTTGCGGCAATGGAGGACTCCGATCAGAAGAAAGTGTCCGAAGCGACGGTGTATGGGTTTGTCCTAAACACGTTTGATCTCTCTATACCCGCTCGAATTGTCGTCCATATGCTGTCTCGGCTGATCGATACTGCGACGACGCCTGGCCTGAAAGAGATTTATGAGAATCTCGGAAAGAGCCCTCCGCTTGACCTCCCTCGAATAGCTGATAATCGCCCCGAGCAGTTGCTCTTTTCATACCAAGCTGCTCGGATAAGCGGATTAGATGATCTCGCTGAACTGGTTACTGCCTTGGAAGAACTGCCCAGGACTAAGCGAGACTCTCTCCTCGCCGTATGCCAATCAGATTTCGATTTTGCGACCCTCCTTATCAGCCGGGCTTGGTGGAATGACGTGCAGGATGGCAATCTGGACGTTGCTAAGGCAGTAGCAATATTGCAGCGTGTTGAGTCTGTTTCGCGAATCTGGGGTACATGGCAGCTTGTTCGCTCCTGCCAGGTGGCGATCTCCGTTATTCACGACGAATACGGCCATTCAATTGAATCGGCGTTAGCTGTGCTTGACGCGGCAGATGTCGAGTTCCCGAATGCGGCTGGTCTGATTAATCAACGGTCCAAAGTGCTCTTCCATGCGAAGCGGGACCAGGAGGCCTTAGTCATTGCAGAGCAGGCTCTAGCCTTGCCAGAACTGTCGAACGTCGAGTACGTCTTCACATGCCGAAGTGCAGGGATTGCAGCTGCTAACCTCGGATATTGGACAAGGGCTGTACACTTTTTTGAACTTGGAGCAAAGCGCGCCTTGCAATCAACTGTGCAAGTGGCGATGGGGGTCGGCCTCATGGCAGATGCGGCAATCGGTTATTGGAAACAAGACAAGCGGCAAGAAAGTATTTCAAAGTTTGTCGAGGTACTCGATCTACTTCAACCCATTGCCCTTTCAGGCGACATAAAGCTGCGGCATTTGCACGCTACAGTCCGCCATTGCATCTCTTGGATTCATTTCGATGCCCGACAAGAGCGATCTATAGAGTTGGCCGACCCGCTTCCAGGTATGTGCAGCAACCAAGAACCGCACGAAGGAATTAAAGATCATCGAATTATCAATATGTCTGCCGCTTGGCTGCTCCTCCATCAAACCGAACAAGTGATTGGCCTTGATTGCGGCGTTGGGTTAAGGGCTGAAGAGTTCCCCGACGCGAGGCAACCTGTTTTTGTATTGGGATACAAACGGACACTTAACTTCGAAACTGCGCTCAGAACCCCTCCTTGGGATGGCGTCGTGCCTGCACTGGTAGGGATGTTGGAAGCAATGGTTTTCTCCAGAGAGCTTGGGGTCCAAGATCATGAGGACAGGGGCTGGCAATCATGCGAAATTCCTCCGTTGCCTGACGACTACTGGAAGAACGTTGACAACTGGAGCCTAGTTTGCCCTGCCTTATTAGCAGCTTGCACAAACTGCCTAGCCCATCATCTTGAGAAATCATTTCCGGTGGAGCATTGGCGAAGGGACCTCGCCACGCTGGCACCATTGCCAGATGAAGTCGTCGGGCTCCTAGGAGTTCTTGAGGGGAATCGTGCGGATGGTTCCATTTATCAACAAGTGGGTGCAGGACTTGTCGCACTACGTACGGGAGCTGTTTCCGCCGAGACTTTATGGAAAATATCGTTCCGCCTATTGAATGCATTTGAATTATTCAGGCGCGGGGTCGAGGGAGACATTGAGGTGTTGATAACGAGGCAATGGTGCCAGGTTATAGACACGCAGCGATTTGCCTTTGGAACGCCATCGCTTGCCATCCCAGCAATTAGAGCGTCCTGTGCCGACGAAACACGAAAGGGATTGGCAAAAGTGGCAGTGATGCTTGCTGTTGCCGCACCCTACCTCTCAGTTCGTATGGCGTCTGAAGCCAAGGCAATGCTTGAGAGAATCGCCGCTAGTTAAGTCGATACCGCCGCCAAGGGCAAGCTTGGCTGTTGTTTCTTCGTAGCCGTCGGGAAAGCACGACATACCAGCCGCCCGATCCCAACCTGGTAAACAGCAACAATAGCCGATGACCCAGCAGCGGCCTCGAATAGTCAATGGCCGCTTTGCCCCAGACAACCGTCCGCCAAAAGCCGATGGCCCTTGATGGTCGGGAGTGTGAGTTCGCCAGAGCGGGTAGCGGCCGTTCAACGTGAATTTTATTCGAGTGGCAGGTAACCGACGCATTGTCGACTGAGACTGTCTGACACGCCAGTGACTGGATTGGCCGATCAAGAGCCGTTCATCTCCCCGGAAAATTGCTTGCATGCCGACTGCAAACGCAGCTTCCGGCTGCAGTTCCGCACGGCCTTTTCTTGATCTTATTGATACGGCTCAAAGTTTCCCCGCGGTCCATTTGGTAAACAGGATGTCCTTGTCCATGACGCCAGAGGGGAAAACATGCAACGTCGAAAATTCCTGGTCCTTGCCGGACTGCTGGTCGCGGGATGTGCGACTAAAACGTCGACTCAGCCCAATGCATCCGGTTTGCGATTTTCCGAGGCAGAGCGCAAGACGATCACCGCTTACTACTCGCAAGCCGGCGGGCGCGCGCCTACCGGGGCAATTCCGGCGCAACGGGTCAAGCCTGGCGATGTGCTCGATTCCGGCCAGCGTCCCAACAAGCTGCCGACCGATCTGGACAAGCTGCTGCCAAGTCTGCCGGAGCCCTACACGCGTCTGACCTTGGGTGCCGATGTGGTGCTGGTCAACCGCAACAGCCATGCGATTCTGGATGTGATTCCGCAAATCGCGTACTGATCCTGTCGGGTCCTGATTCGGTGGGTTGGGGGTTGTGGCAGACGGTGGGATAGTCCTTTTGCCCGCGCCGATTGCTCGCTCAGGCCGCCGCCATTCTTTGCCTGCAGCGGCGATTGGCGCTGGGGTGCATGCTAAACTCGACAGCATTTAGATAACCCCGAGCCGGTGTTCAACCGGACCCGAGGATGGCGGAAGACA
>JASJPK010000049.1:0-96321 GCA_031426735.1 Hydrogenophilaceae bacterium
GGCGCGCGCCGATTTTGGCGGTCTTTACCATACGGTCCTGAACCTGCACGACTTCGACCGGATAACCGGCAATTAGCACACTCACCCCAGCCTCCGGCATTGCTTCAAGATGTTCGAGCAGCAACCCGTTCAACGTACGCGGCCCTTCCACCGGAAATTGCATCTTCAACTTGCGATTCAACTCGCGCAGCGAAGCCGCACCGTCGACCAGATAACTGCCATCGGCCTGGATGCTGTCGGCAACCTGCCCGCCGGGAAGTACCGCAGTGAATTCGCCGACGATCTCTTCGAGGATATCTTCGACCGTGACCAGGCCCAGCAATTCGCCATATTCGTCGACCACCAGGCCGAGCGACTGGCGGGTGGCCTGAAACTGCGTCAGTTGCATATAGAGCGAAGTGCCGGACGGGATGTAATAGGGCTCGCGCAACCAGCTGCGAAACGCTTCAGCATCGAACTTTTCTTCCTGCAACCGCGCCAAGGCCCGGCGTACATGCAGGATACCGATAACGTTATTCGGCTCGCCTTCATACACCGGCAACCGGGCATGGTGACTGGTGCCGAGCTGGCGCACGATTTCTTCCGGCTCGGCAGCCAGATCGATCGCCTCGATCTGGCTGCGCGGCGACATCGCATCGTCGACCGTCACATCCTCCAGATCGAACAGATTGCTGAGGATGCTGCGGTGCTGGCTAGGCAACAAAGAGCCGGACTCCGCCAGCAGGGTGCGCAGCTCCTCGACCCCCATGCTGTGCTCCGAAACGGCGCTCGGATTCAGTCTGAACAACCTGAGTTGCGCCTGCACGAACAGATTCACGAACCAGATCACCGGCCGCAACAGCTTGACCAGAAAAGTCAGCGGAAAACTCGCAACGGGGGCCAGACGATCCGGCCAGGACGCGCCAATCACCTTCGGCGTCACCTCGGAAAATACCAGGATCAGGAACGTCACCAGCAGCGTCGCGACCGTCAATGCCAACTCGCTCTCGCCGTACAGTCGGAACACGATAACGGTGACCAGCGTCGCCGCCGCAGAATTGACCAGGTTGTTGCCGATCAGAATGGCCGAGAGCAGCTTGTCGGTCTGGGCCAGCAGCTTTTCAGCCAGATGCGCGCCGCGATGGCCGGATTTCGAGAGGGTTTTCAAGCGATAGCGGTTTACCGCCATCATGCTGGTTTCCGAACCGGAAAAGAACGCGGACAACACCAGCAACAGGATCAAGACGCCAAAAAGCGCCTCTAGAGGGATGGCATCCAAACGAGCAGTGCGGTAGTTGCGATGCGCCAGTGTAGCGCGCCGCCCTATCCCGCACTATCGCTCGAACAGCGCGATGCTCTCCACGTGCGCGGTATGCGGGAACATGTTGGCGACCCCGGCAGTTTTCAGGCGATAACCTTTTTGATGCACCAGAACGGCGGCATCCCGCGCCAAGGTGGCTGGACTGCAGGAGACATAAACGATACGCGACGGCAAAGCCCCCGGCGCATCGGCGTCCGGCAGCGACTTGACCAATTCGATCGCACCGTCGCGCGGCGGATCGATCAGCAGTTTGTCGAAGCCACCCAGTTCCGCATAACGCTCCGGCGTCATCTCGAACAGATTGGCAACGCTGAATTCGCTGCGTTCGGACAAGCCGTTGCGTACCGCATTTTCCCGCGCGCGCGCCACCAGTCCCTCGCTGCCTTCGATGCCGACCACATGCGCACCACAACGGGCGATCGGCAAGCTGAAGTTGCCCAGACCGCAAAAGAAATCGGCAATTCGCTCGCCGGGTTGCACAGCCAGCAAACGCATGGCGCGGCGAATCAACATGCGGTTGATGCCGTGATTGACCTGGGTGAACTCGGTCGGCCGAAACGGCATGACCAGATCGAACTCGGGCAGGGAATAGCTCAGTTCGGGGGCAGCGAGCGGATGGAACGGATAAGCGGTATCCGGTCCCTTCGGCTGCAACCAGAACTGGATGCCGTGGCGATCGGCGAACGCGCGCACCAGTTCCTCATCCTCCGGCGTGAGCGGATCCATGATGCGCAAAACCAGCACCGACAGGGTATCGCCCGCCGCCAACTCGATCTGCGGCAAGCGGTCGCGTATCGACAGGCTTTCGACCAAGGCGCGCAACTTCGGCAGCAACGCCGAAATCTGCGGCAGCAATACTTCACAACTGGTCATGTCGGCGACATAACTGCTGCGCCGTTCATGGAACCCCACCAGTACGCCGCCCTTCTTGGCCACATTGCGCACCGACAAACGGGCGCGGGTACGGTATCCCCAGGTCGGCCCATGGATGGGCGGCAAGATGGTCTCGGGAGCGACCTTGCCAATATGTTCGAAGCAATCTTCCAGCACGCGCTGCTTGGCGGCGACTTGCGCGGCTTCGTCCAGATGCTGGTGGGTACAGCCGCCGCAAATGCCGAACCAGGGGCATTTCGGTGTCACCCGGAACGGGCTGGCCTTGACGATCTGCGTCGCCTGCGCCTGCTCGAAGTCCGGTTTCTTGCGATAGCTGGAAGCGATGACGATTTCGCCGGTCAGCGCACCGTCGACAAAGATCGTTTTGCCGTCGCGACGGCCGATGCCCTTACCTTCGTGGTCAAGCGACTCGATCAGCATGGGCGGGGCGTTGGTCGACACGCTCGCCGGCCGGTTCGATCTGCCCCGCCTCATAGCGGCCACGCCTCCAGAAACTCGAACCAGTGATCGGCGCCGATCTCCTCCAGCGCCGCCCGCACCACGCCGATTTCCTCATCGTACTGGGCGGCCGTCAATACGCCGCGCATCTTCTGGAAGCGCAGAAACACCAGATAGGTATTGACCACGTCGGTCTCGCAATAATCGCGGATCGCAGCATGTTCGCCGCGCTGGAAGGCATCCCACACCGCGCTGCCATCCATGCCCAACTTGCCGGGAAAGCCGAGCAGTTTGGCCAGCGCATCCAGCGGCGCATTGGCGCGCGCCTGGAAACTGGCCAGCACATCCATCAGATCGAGGTGTCGGGTGTGATAGCGATTCAGATAGTTGTTGTATTTGAAATCGCGATCATCGTCGCCCCAGTCCCAATAGCGCGGCGCGGTAACGCCATGCAGCAGGGAACGGTAATGCAGCACCGGCAGATCGAAACCGCCGCCGTTCCAGGACACAATTTGCGGCGTGTACTTTTCGATGCCGTCGAAGAAGCGTTGCAACATCTCCGCTTCGCTCGCTTCGGGATGCGACAGCGACCAGACCTTGAAGGTTTTTTCGGTGCGCAGCACGCAGGAAATCGTCACCACACGCTGCAGGTAATGCGGCAGAAAATCGGAACCGCCGGTCTGCTGGCGGCGCATCAGCAGCCCCATCTCGCCCACCTCGTGATCGCTGGCCTCAGGGCCGACGTTGTGCAGACGGCGCAGGCCGTCGATGTCCGGGATGGTTTCGATATCGAAGATGAGTACGGGAGTCATGGGGTCTTGGGATACGCGACTAAAATCTGATTGATTTTATCCGCATTCCCTCGCCAAACCGATGCACATGACCACGCCGACTTCGACATCGCTTGCTTCATCGTCCACGACCTCGCAGATGCGTTGGCACGTCGTCGCGGAATCGGATTGGCTTGCCGCCGCCTTGGCCTGGGTAAACCGGGCTGCGGCTGCGGCCATCGCGGCACGCGACGAATTCCATCTCGTACTGGCCGGCGGCAGTACGCCGGAAAGGCTGTATCGCGCTCTGGCTGGCCAGACTCACGATTGGGCGCGCTGGCATATCTGGTTTGGTGACGAACGCTGCCTGCCGAAGAACGATCCGCAACGCAACAGCCATATGGCAGCCTCGGCCTGGCTTGATCGGGTCGCCATTCCCGCACAACAGATCCATATCATCCCGGCCGAACGGGGCGCCGAGGCAGCGGCAACGGCCTATGCCAAGGAACTTGGCGGCCGCGCAACATTCGATCTGGTGCTGCTCGGTCTGGGCCAGGATGGACACACCGCCAGCCTTTTTCCGGACCACAATTGGGGCAACGATAACGCTGCGCCCGACGCGATGGCGGTGCTGGACGCGCCGAAACCGCCGCCGGAGCGGGTAACGCTTTCAGCGCGACGCTTGTCGCATACACGTAGCGTCCTGTTCCTGATCGGCGGCGCCGACAAACGCCCTGCACTGACACGTTGGCGGGACGGTGCAGTCATTCCGGCCGCGGCGATCCAACCGGATTGCGGGGTAGATTTGCTGATTGATATGAATGCTTGTCCGCCAGGAGAACCAAAATGAGAAAAACCTTGCTTGTGCTTGCACTGCTTGCCGCCCAGGGGGCAATCCATAACGCCAACGCGCTGGACGAACGTCCGAGCGGTTCGGCAGAGCAGACCTCACTCGCGGTGACCATCTATAACGGCGACCTCGCCTTGGTACAGGATGCCCGAACAGTGCGCGTCCACAACGGCGACAACCTGCTCGCCTGGCGCGATGTTTCCGCGCGCATGCAACCGGAAACCGCGCTGCTGCGTTCGGTCGACGGTAAAAAACTCACCCTGCTGGAACAGAATTTCGATTTCGATTTGCTGACGCCGCAGAAACTGCTGGAAAAATCCGTCGGCGAATCGGTGCGGGTGATCCGCAACCAGCCGATCACCGGCGTCGAATTCAGCGAATATGCCACCGTGCTCGCGGCCAACGAGGGCGCCGTGCTGCAATTCAAGGATCGAGTGGAAACCGGCATCCCCGTCCGTCTGGGTTTCAGCGCGGTACCTGCCAGCCTGCGCGACCGCCCGACGCTGTCCATGCTGTTCAACACGGAAGTGCCGGCCAGCACCCGCTTTCTCAGCGCCAACGCCGTGGCCGATATCGGTCTGGAATTGAGCTATCTCACCGGCGGACTGACCTGGAAGGCGGATTACGTCGCAGAACTCTCGGCCAAGGAAGACAGCATCGACCTGAACGGCTGGGTCACCCTGACCAATACCAGCGGCACGGCGTACCCCAATACACGCCTGCAACTGGTTGCCGGCGAAGTGAACCGGGCCCAGCCCGAACGCGGACGCATGCCGGTCATGATGAAGGCCATGGCGATGGCCGACGCAGCCCCGCAAATGCAGGAAGAAAACCTGTATGAATACCACCTCTACACGCTGGATCGCCTCACCACCCTGCTCGACAAGCAAACCAAACAAGTCGCCCTGCTGTCTGCGCAGAAAATCAAAACCGACAAGGAATTCCGCTTCATGGGCGCCGATTGGTACTACGGCGGCCAATACGGCGACCTCGGCCGCAAGCTGAAACCCAGCGTCTATATGGAATTCAGCAACAAGGGCGGCAATCTCGGCGTGCCGTTGCCCAAGGGCATCGTCCGTGTCTACAAAAAAGACAGCGCCGGCCGCGCCCAATTCATCGGCGAAGACCGCATCGAGCACACCGCCAAGGGCGAAACGGTCAGGCTCAAACTGGGCGAGGCGTTCGACATCACCGCCGACAAAAAGCAGAGCGACTTCCAGAAGATCGCCGCCGGCTTCAATGCGCGCGGCAGCATCGTCGAAACGGCCTACGTCATGGAAATTCGCAACGCCAAGCCTGAAAAAATCAACGTCAGCGTGATTGAGCCGATGCCGGGCGACTGGCAAATGCTGCAGGAAAGCCACCCCCACAAGAAGGAAACGGCTCACACCGCCGTCTGGGACATCCCGCTGCCAGCAGAAGGCAAGGCCACGTTGATCTGGCGTGTGCGGGCGAAGTACTGACGATGGATACCGGACAGATTGTCGATGCACTGACCGAACCCGGCTGGTGCGTAGTAGCCGATTATTTGAGCGCGGCCGAAACCGCCGCCCTGCGCGCTGAATGCCTGGCAGCGAATAGCGACAACGCCTTTCATCGCGCCGGCGTCGGACGCGGTACTGCCGAAATCCACTCCGAAATCCGCGGCGACCATGTGCTCTGGGTCGATGAAGCGCATGCCGGCCCCGCCTTGCGGAGTGCTTTGGCAAAACTGGAAGCGTTGCGCCTGGCGGTCAACCAAGCCTTGTACCTCGGCCTGTTCGACGTCGAACTGCACTTCGCCATCTACCCGCCCGGTGCCGGCTATCGCCGCCATCTCGACCGGTTCCAGGACGACGACCGACGCACGCTGACGGTCATTCTCTATCTCAACGAAAACTGGACAAGTACCGACGGTGGCCTGCTGCGTTTCTGGCCGGATGCAACCGATACGGCAATTGAAATCGCCCCGCGCGGCGGCACCCTGGTCACCTTTTTATCGGAACGCTTCTGGCACGAAGTCGCCCCCGCCCAGCACCAACGTTTAAGCCTGACCGGATGGTTCCGACGGCGCTAAGCAACTGCGCTGTTAGCGCCGAAACCCGCAGTCAGGAATACGCATGCAACGAAGCAACAGATCACCGGCGGCAAATTTCGGATTAACAAATCGGCAATAAAACGCAGTTACCGTAGTCCATAGGGTGCGCCATGCGCACCTGCCTGGAATGCTCTCCAAGGCCACTCGGGCGCTCGACGAGCGATCTTGTAACCTCTTTTTCTACAGTAATACCCACGCATAAAGGGGCCTCTTCGCGTTATCCTGAAATCCCTGCCCAACGTAGGGCGGTTCAAGGAGACACAATGTTCGAATCCGCAGAGATCGGCCACAAAGTCGACAAGGCCAGTTACGAAAAGCAGCTTCCGGCATTGCGCGAAGCGTTACTCGACGCGCAATACGACCTGATCAGCACACGTGCATTTCCCGTCGTCATCCTGGTTGGCGGCGTCGACGGCGCCGGTCGCAGCGAAACGGTAGGGCTGCTGAATCAATGGCTCGATCCGCGTCACATCGAAACTCACGGCATGGGCGAACCTTCCGACGAAGAACGCGATCGCCCGCCGATGTGGCGCTTCTGGCGCGCGTTGCCGCCGAAAGGCAAGACGGCCGTTTTTCAAGGTTCCTGGTACAGCCTGCCCCTACTCGACCGGGTCTATGACCGCATCAAGACCGCCGCACTGGATCGGGCGATTGCACGCAATGTGCGGTTTGAACGGATGCTGGTCGATGAGGGTGCGTTGGTACTCAAGTTCTGGTTCCATCTATCCAAAGATCGGCAGGAAAAACGCCTGAAGACCCTGCAGAAAGACCCGCACACGCGCTGGCGCGTGACCGAACGCGACTGGGAGCATTTTTCCCATTACGACAAATTCCTGGAGACCAGCTCGAAAATCTTGCGCATCAGCAGCACCGCGCAAGCGCCCTGGTTCATCATCGAAGGCGAAGACGAACGTTTCCGCAGCCTCACGTTTGGTCGCATCCTGCTCGACAACTTGCGCCAGCGGCTCAACCAGAGTTCCACACCGGTGCATTCGCTGCCTGCGCCATCGCTGCCGAAAGCCGTCGATAACCTGCACCTTCTGAAAGCGCTCGACCTCTCCGCCAGTCTGGACAAACAGCGCTATCAAACCCGGCTGGAAGAACTGCAAGGCCGCCTGAACCTGCTCACGCGACATCGTCGCTTCGGCGAAATTTCGGTGGTCTGCGTATTCGAGGGCAACGACGCCGCCGGCAAGGGCGGCAGCATTCGCCGCATCACCGGCGCGCTCGATGCGCGGCGCTACCAGATCATCCCCATCGCCGCGCCGACCGATGAAGAAAAAGCACAACCCTACATGTGGCGATTCTGGCGGCATCTACCCCGGCGCGGCCGTCTGACCTTATTTGACCGCTCCTGGTACGGGCGCGTCCTGGTGGAACGGGTCGAAGGCTATTGTTCGGAATACGACTGGATGCGCGCCTACAGCGAAATCAACGATTTCGAGACGCAACTGACGGAACACAACGTGGTGCTGGTGAAGTTCTGGCTGGCGATCAGTCAGGAAGAGCAACTGAAGCGTTTTCAGGAGCGGGAAAAAACCGGCTTCAAGCGTTACAAGATCACGCCGGAAGACTGGCGTAACCGGGAAAAATGGACGGAGTACGAACAGGCCGTCTGCGACATGGTCGACCGCACCAGTACGGAAATTGCCCCTTGGACGCTGATCCCCGCCAACGACAAGAACCTGGCCCGCATCAAGATTCTGGAAACCTTGTGCGACCGCATCGAAGCGGGGTTGAAGGCAAGTAAAGGGTAAATCCCAAGTGGGAGCGGCCTCCTGGCCGCGATGCGATAACTGGATGTACGCATCGCGGCCAGGAGGCCGCTCCCACAACAACAACGCGTTCTGCTGTTTAGCGAACCGCCAGCAACTCCACGTCGAACACCAACGTCGCATTCGGCGGAATCACGCCGCCGGCGCCGCGCGCGCCATAGCCGAGTTCGGGCGGAATGGTCAGTTTGCGCTTGCCACCCACTTTCATGCCTGCCACGCCTTCATCCCAACCGCGGATGACATGACCGCGGCCGAGCGGGAAATCGAACGGCTCGTTGCGATCGACGCTGGAATCGAACTTGCTGCCATTGGTCAGAAAACCGCTGTAATGCACACTGACCATGTTTCCGGCCTGAGCCTCAGCCCCCTCGCCCAACAGGATTTCCTCAATTACCAGCCCGCTGGCGGTCGTTGTTGTAGACATGAACACTCCTTGTAAATACGCAAGATGGAAATAAAAACGCGGCACGCAAAGCGCGTGCCGCGCGAGAAAAAACGACTTACTGGATAACGACCAATACCACGCGACGGTTCTGTTTGCGGCCGGCCTTCACGTGGTTATCGGCAATCGGCTCGGTCTCGCCGTAGGAAATCGTCGCCATACGATGCAGCGGGATGCCGCCCTTGATATTGAGGTAACGCTTCACCGCTTCGGCACGTGCCTCACCCAGTTTCAGATTGGCCGCAGCTTCGCCCATGCTGTCGGTATGCCCTTGAATCTCGATGTAAACGCCTTTGTTATCGCCCTTGAGATTGGCGACAAACTCATCCAGAGAAGCTTCTGCAACGCCGCCCAATTCCGCTTTGTTGGTAGCGAATTTCAGCTTGTCGTCGGATAACACCACTTCGTAAGTCAGCTTGCCCGCGGCCAGCTTGCCTGCTTCGCTGGCGCGTTGCATCGCTTCCTGCGCCGTCTTGGACAGCTGCGCGACATCGGCCTCGTTCTTGGCGATGCGGTCGGCATGCACTTTCAGGGTGACCTGAACTTCGGTGACCGAGGTGTCCAACTGCTGCAATTTCGCAGCGTTGGACTGGATGCCGGATTCTGCTGCCCCCAAGCGGCCATCGAGTGCATTTGTCCTCGCACTCATCGGATTGAGCTGGCTTTGTACGTACTCGTGTACGTACTCGCGCGTGGCGCAACCAGTCAACACAACCGGCAACAAGAAGAGGAACCAAACCTGTTTTTTCATCGAGATATCTCCAATAACACCCACGCTACCCATCGATATCGACAAAACACGCGATAAATGTAACCGGCATCCAGCCAGCCATTCGTGAGCACAACGTGAGAATTTCAACTCAAAGTTTAATGCAACCCTTTGGTAAATAAAGAATTTTCAAGATGATTATTGAAAATTTCATAGTGAACCACCCCAATTCCGGTCACAGCCATCAAACCGGGTTACGCGCGGACCAACCTGTGGCAACGGAAAAACACGTCCAATTCCGCATGCTGGACAGCTGTTAGCACTGGATTTGCATGGGTTGCGACCGAATTGCATTGGATCGTCGCTGAGCAATACACCCATAATGCGACGACTGCCGTATCGGCAACCTATAAGCGCACGGGCAGGAAGATCAGTGTCGAAGAAAAACCGTAATGCATTGCTCTGGTTACTAGGCGTGTTCGGCCTGCTCTTTCTGGGGCTGGCCTGGCTATTCAGCCTGCGCTCCGAAGCCTATGCCCTGCAGGAAGCGGAAAAACAGGCGCTCAACGTACTGCTCACCCAGCGCGCGGTGCATACCTATATTTCCGATGTGCAGCGCCCGGAAATCTATCGCCTGCAGCAAGAAAAAAAACTGGCGACGGACTATTTTTCCCCGCGATTGATGTCGCGTACTTTCATCGCCCGTCAGGTCATGGAACGACTCAACGCCGAGCGTCGCGCGCGGGGCCTGGCGCCGATCTATTTCAAACTGGCCAGCGACAACCCACGCAATCCGATCAATCTGGCGGACAGCTACGAACTGCGGGTGTTGCAGCGATTCAACGCAGGCGAGAGCGGCGAATTCCACGAAGTCGTCGAACAACAAGGGGAGAAATGGCTGTATCTGGCGGTTCCGGTGCAGGCCAACAGCGCCGAATGCCTGAAATGCCATGGCCGTCCGGAAGCGGCGCCGGTCGACCTGATCCGCCAGTACGGCAACCAAGCCGGGTTTTACGAGCAACTGGGCCGCAAGCGCGCCCTCATTTCGATTCGCGTCCCCTTAACCGGAGTGCTGCAAGAGGGACGTCACCAATCCCGCACCCTGACCTTGATTACGCTGTTCAGCCTGACGGGGGTTTATCTGTTGATTTTTGCCTTCATGCGCCGGCTGGATGCCAAGCATCAAATCATTCTGAGCCAGAACGAGGAACTGGCGCGGCGCTCGATCACCGATCCGTTGACCGGGCTGCTCAACCGCTCCGGCTTCCTGCATCTGCTCGATAGCCGGATGCAGGAAGCCGCGCGCTACGGCACGCCGCTAACGCTGGTGATGGCGGACATCGATCATTTCAAGGCAATCAACGACGCGCACGGCCACGCCGCCGGTGACGTCGTGCTGAAGCAGTTCACGGCAATATTGAGTTGCAGCGTGCGTAGCGCGGATGTGCTGTGTCGCTGGGGCGGCGAAGAGTTCCTCATTCTGCTGCCACAACAGGACCAGACCGGCGGCATGGCCACGGCGGAAAACCTGAGGCGTGCCGTGGAACAGGCCGGCATTGCCCCGGTCGATCGTATGACCGCCAGCTTCGGCGTTGCCGCGTATTGTCCCGGCGAAACTCAGCAAGACTGGATCGCCCGCGCGGACAAGGCGCTGTACGCTGCCAAGGACGCAGGTCGCAACATTGTTCTTGCCGCCCCTGAGGGAGAAACCCGATGAACCTTCCTGCCCCGGATAAAGCCCCCGATCCCGCAACCGAAGCCGCCCCGGCTTGGTGGCAGAACTGGAAAGTCATGTTGCCGCTCTGCGTCGCGCTGGCGGCCTGGGTCTGGTTCGGCATCCGGATGGGCGTGGACACCCGCGTCATCGCCGGCACGGTGTTCGTGGCCGGCCTGCTGAGCAATGCATTCGCCTGGCTGCTGGGCATCGTTGCCTTGGTACCCTTCGTCGGCCCGCTGATCGTGAAAGTGTTGTCGATCGGCTTCATCTGGCTGCTCAACGCGGTCGGCTACCTGGTTTCCTTCATCGCGATCCGGCGCGGCTATACGCAGGATGTACTGACCTACCGCGGCCTCACCATCGCGCTCATCGTCGGCATCGTGATCGGCTATGTGCTGGGCAAACTGATTTAATTTCACGCGGAACTTAGACCACGAAATCGACGCCCTGCTGGAGCGCCGGCTTCCAGCCGGCTCGCTCTTCCGATCGGAATGACAAAACCGGCGGGACGCCGGCGCTCCACAACAAGTCGGTAACCATCCCGGCCCGGATTGTCGGGCATCGCCATCCCCTCCCCGCCTTGTCGGTTTTACGACAACCGACACCCGCGCCAACTCGCTGAAATAACAGGGATTTTTCCCTGGCATGCGGCTTGCGACAGAGAAGACATCTTCATCGTCTTTTGTCGTCACTCACGCTCATGGCCGAGATCATCAAACGCAACAAGGCACTTGCCGTCAATCCGCTGAAAGTCAGTCAGCCGGTCGGCGCATCGCTGGCCTTCCTCGGCATCGACCGGGCGGTGCCGATGCTGCATGGCTCGCAAGGCTGCACCGCGTTCGGCAAGGTGTTCTTCGTGCGCCATTTCCGCGAGCCGATCCCGTTGCAGACCACGGCGATGGATCAGGTCTCCACGGTGATGAATGCCGACGACAACGTGATCCAGGGTTTGTCGACCATTGCCGAAAAGAACAAGCCGGCGCTGATCGGCTTGCCCACCACCGGCCTGTCGGAAACCCAGGGCACCGACATTCATGGCCTGGTGCATCAATTCCGCGCCAAGCATCCCGAATACGACGGCATTCCAGTCATCGCGGTGAACACCCCGGACTTCACCGGCTGCATGGAATCCGGCTACGCGCTGGCGGTGAAGGCGATGATCGACGTGCTGGTGCCGCAAAGCACTTGCGTCGCCAAGCGCAAGAAACAGGTCAACGTGCTGGCCGGCTCGCTGCTGACCCCCGGCGACCTCGAACACATCAAGGAGCTGATCGAGCTGTTCGGCCTGCGTCCGGTGCTGTTGCCGGACCTGTCCGATTCGCTCGACGGCCATCTGACCGAGCAGGAATCCAGCCCGCTCACCGTCGGCGGCACGCCGGTCGGCGAAATCAGGACGCTGGGCGAAGCCGCCGCGACACTGGTCATCGGCGCTTCGCTCAACCCCGCCGCCGATCTGCTGAAATCGCGCAGCGGCGTGCCCGACTATCGCTTCGACACGTTGATGGGTATCGCAGCGGTCGATGCGTTCATCGCCGCGCTGGCGGAAATCAGCGGACAACCGGTGCTGGAAAAGATCGAACGCCAGCGCGCGCAGTTGCAGGACGCCATGGTGGATACCCATTTCATGCTCGGCTTCGCCCGCGTCGCCATCGCCGGCGATCCCGATCTGCTGTTCGCGCTGGCCGACCTGGTCGCCGGCATGGGCTGCGCAGTCACCGCCGCCGTCGCCCCGGCGAAAGCGGCGATTCTGGAAAAAGTGCCGGCCACACAAGTCAAGCTGGGCGATCTGGAAGACCTGGAACAGGCCGCGCGCGAGCACGGCGTCGACCTGGTGATCTGCAATTCGCACGCCGCCGAAACGGCCAGGCGCCTGGGCGTGCCGTTGCTGCGCGCCGGCTTCCCGCAATACGACCTGATCGGCGGCTACCAGAAACTGTGGGTCGGCTATCGCGGTACGCGCCAGGCGCTGTTCGACCTGGCCAATCTGATCGTCGAGCACGGCCATCACGAAGTGCCGACCTATCGCTCCGTCTACGCCAGCCGTCCGGGGGATGCCGCGCATGCGACACCTGAAACTCGTCCACTCCACTGAAAAGGCGCTAGCCATGAGCGTAAAGATCGCTTTTGCCAGTTCCGACCGCCGCGTCGTCGATCAGCACTTCGGCGCCGCCGAAGCGTTCTGCATCTACCAGCTGGCGGAAGACGACGCGCGCCTGGTGGAAGTCGCCGAATTCCACGACAGCGATGTCGCGATGGACGGCCACGAAGGCAAGCTGGCGAGCAAGATCGAACTGCTGGAAGGCTGCGCGGCGGTGTACTGCAACGCCGTCGGCGCCTCCGCCATCAAGCAGTTGCTGGCTGCCGGCATCCAGCCGATGAAGGTAGAGGAAGGCGCGCCGCTCGACGAACTGCTCTGCGGCCTCAATCAAAGCCTGAAGCACAATCCGCCGGCCTGGCTGGCCAAGCGTATGCAGAACAAGGACGCCGACCGCTTCGCCGCGATGGAAGCGGAAGGATGGTCGGAATGATCGAAGCTCGCGTCCGCGTCGTTTCCGCCACTGACGGCATGGTCTGGGTCACCTCCAGCGAGTCGTCCGGTTGCAGCGCCTGCCAGTCGCAGTCGAGTTGCGGCATTTCCGGCCTGGGCAAATATCTGTCGCGCCGCCGCGCCGCCATGGCGCTGGTGCATACCGATGCGCGCGCCGGCGACGAACTGAGGGTCTGCGTCGATGAAAGCGAACTGCTGCGCGCCGGACTGTTCGCCTACCTGTTGCCCGCGCTGCTCGCCGTGATCGGCGCCGCGCTGGCCGACTCCGCCGGTGCGAGAGATCTCGCCGCCGCTCTCGCCGCCCTGCTCGGTTTCATCACCGGCCTGCTGGCCGCCCGCTTTCTGGCCCCGACCCCGCAGATCCGCACTTCCCCCATCAACGCAGTCAATTCTGGAGAACCCTCATGAGCGAAACCGCCGTCATCGACACCCCGCAAGATCCCATCATGGAGACCGATTTCATCAAGGAAATGGTCAAGCAGATGCGCGCCCTGGACAGCTACGGCACCTACGACGGCTGGACCGTGGAACGCATCCTGGCGCCGTACATCGTGACCAAGGAAATGCGCCGCCAGATCCCGGTGATCGGCGACCCGGACGAAGAAACCCTGTCGCGCGTGAAGGCCTTCTACAACGGCATCTCGGCGCTGATCGAGAAGGAATGCGGCCTCATGGCGGTACCCATGGTCAATCTGTCGCACGAAGGTTTCGGCCGCGCGCTGATCACCGTCGGCAAGCTGGTGGTGATGGACCGCACCGTGCGCGACATCCATCGCTACGGCTACGACAGCTTCTCGAAGATGAAGGACGAGGCTGACAAATACCTGTCGGTCGCGCTGGAAATCATAGGTAAATACCCGGAAGTCGCGGGATTGTGAGGGCTTGTAGGGCGGGTTAGGCGTCAGCCGTAACCCGCCGGATGCGGCCTTCATTCGGCGCAATACGCTGCGCTATTGCGCCCTACATAGAGGACACGAACATGACCGACGAAGAACTGAAAGCACTCGACCGCGAGGTCCGCAAGCTCAAGCGCGTTTCCAGCGAATGGGCTTCCCAGTTGCACGACCTGGTGGAAGACAAACTGCCGGCCGGCTATCTGGAAATTCCGGGCATCGCCCAATCCACTTACGACGCCTGCAAGGCCTGGGCCGATGCGAATGCCCGCCTGGCGGCAGCACAAAAGGAGATGGCGTAATGGACGCCTATACCGCACTCACCCGGGGCGGCACGCCCTACAACCCCACCTTCGTCGTCGCCCTCGACCAGAAAACCTGCATCGGTTGCGGCCGCTGCTACAAGGTCTGCCCGCGCGACGTGTTCGAACTGGTCGAACGCGACGAAGACGAGATGGACGATGACCTCGACGAAGACCAGATGAGCGTGATGGCGCTGAAGAACATGCTCGACTGCATCGGCTGCGGCTCCTGCGCCCGCGTCTGTCCGAAACAGTGCCATACGCATCAGGCGCTGCCGGTCGCCCTGAACGCATGATCCCGAAAATCAACCTGTCCCTTGCGAATTCATTCGCATACCCCATCCACTTATTGCGCGAATAAACTCGCCCCACATCTATGCCCCGTCCTCCCAAACATGTCTTCATCTGCGGCCAGGCGCGTCCGCCCGGCCATCCACGCGGTTCCTGCGCCGAAAAAGGCTGTCGCGAAGTGCTCGACGAATTTCTCTACCAGTTTCAGCAACGCCAGTGCTTCGACAAGGTCGCCATCACCACCACCGGCTGCCTCGGCCCGTGCAGCACCGGCACCAACGTGCTGGTCTACCCGGAAGGCATCATGTACGGCCAGGTCGGCAAGGACGATGTCGCGACCATCTTCGACGAGCACCTGCTCGGCGGCCAACCGGTCGAACGTCTAAAAGTGCCGGCCGACCTCTGGTAATGCGACATGACCGATACCGTGCTGCCCGCCACGTTGCCGGATGAGCTGGTCGAACTCGGCGTCAAGCTGTGCCTCGTGCTGCGAGAAGAGGCGCGGCTGTATGCCAGCGACAAAGCAGCGGCGATCCGGCTGGAAGAAGCCCTGTTCACCCGCGTCGTCGACCCCTCAAATGGCCTGCCCGGCTATGAAGGGGTCTGGCGCGACGCGCGCGGACAGAAATGCGGCAGCCTGACCATCAACAGCGACGGCAGCTTCCACGGCGAATTCGATCTGCTCGTCATGCATCCCAAAAAACCGCGCTGGTTCATCGAAGCCATCACGGTCTGGGGCCGCGACGGCGTCGTCAAGGCCGAACCGCGTTTGCTGGCGGCGGTATGACAGCCCCCTTCCCCGCCGACATGCGCCTGTTGCTGGCGCACAAACAGAAGACCAGCGCGCGCGTGCGCTTCCTGCGCTTTCCGCATGGCGTGTGCGCCTTCGCGGCACTGCCGAAGTTGTCCACGGTATTTGAAGATCCGCCGGCCAGTCAGGTCGAAAACCATCCCAGCCTCTACCTGCGCAGCGCCGAAGCCGCGCTCGGCCTGGACAACGGCGGCCTCGCGCTGGAAGCCGAATTCAGCGCCAGCGTCGATACGCCGGACGGCCCGATCCGCGTGCGCCTGGCCACTTTCACCAGCATCGACCCGCCGTTCGAAGCGGCGGAGAAGGTAGGCGGCAAGTTCATCGCCATCACCGAAGCGCGCGGCTGTGCGCCGGCGGAACTGGAGTTGCTGCGCCAGGCTTACACTGCGCTGATGGGGTGAATCGGAGACACGAAATGAACAGCCAACCGCGCATCCGCGCCGCCGGCGAAGCCGATCTGGAGGGCATGGTTCTGCTCATCGAGCGCTTGTTCGCGCTGGAACCGGACTATCCGTTCGACGCCGGGAAAGTGCGCCGCGGCCTCGACCTGTTGCTCGCGCGGCCGGATGCGGCAGTGCTTTGGGTCGCGGAACGGGATGACCGCCTGGTCGGCATGTGTTCCGCCCAGATCGTCATATCCACGGCCGAAGGCGGGCCGGTGGCCTGGATCGAGGATGTCGTGGTCAGCCCCGACCAGCGCGGCCAGGGCATCGGCCGCCTGCTGCTGGACGCGGTATCGGCCTGGGCCGTGCGGCGCGGCATCGGCCGCCTGCAATTGCTGGCGGATGGCGAGAACGCCGCCGCGCTCGGCTTCTATCGCCGCCTGGACTGGCAAACCACCCGAATGATCTGTTTACGCCTGCGACCTGGAGAGTGAAATGAACCAATACAACCTGGGCGACCTCGTTTTCGCCGCCGTCGATCTGCACAACGACCCGCTCGAAGAGAACGGCGAAAGCGGCATCCCCGGCATCGCCGCCAACGAACTGCTCGCCGCCGCCGGCACACGCGGCGTCGTGGTCAACGTCGGCCACGCCGAAGCCGATCCGAAACAGGATATTTATCTGGTCCGCTTTGAAACCGGCCCCGACGGCAACCTGGCCGAACCGATCGGCTGCCTGGCCGAAGAAATCGGCTACGGGGATCGGCCCCCCAATGAGTGAGTGGCGACGCCACTCGTAGGAGCGCCTTCCAAGGCGCGATTGTTCCTGACATCGCGCCTTGGAAGGCGCTCCTACAACAGGCAGTAGGATGGGCGAAGCGCGGCGCGCCCATCAGCCATTCCGGGTTGATGGGCGCGCCGCGCTTCGCCCATCCTACGCATCGCTCATCGCCGACCAACGCGGATCGCCAACCGTAGGTCGGCAACCCCTTGCCGACAATCCTCCTCGCGGCGGAATCGCCGCCAATTCGCCTTGCCATCCCAGCTTTGTCGCAAACCCCACCAAGCCTCCCCGGAAGTCCCTTTCTCGACGCGGGTTGAAGCCATAAGCAGACCGACTTGTCGTTTTAATTCAGATAGATAGCAGCGTCCCCGGCACTGGCATGCGGCTTGCGATGACAGATTCATCACAGACCCTCCGCCCAGACGCCCAACGCCATGACCCGCCACATCATCATCGACGACACCACGCTCCGCGATGGCGAACAGTCCGCCGGGGTGGCGTTCACGCTGGAGGAAAAGCTCGATATCGCCCGCCGTCTCGGCGCGATGGGCGTGCCGGAACTGGAAGTCGGCATCCCGGCGATGGGCGCCCGCGAAAGCGAGGGTATTCGCGCCGTTGCCGATCTGGGCCTGAATTCGAAGCTGGTGGTGTGGAGCCGCATGCGCGTCGGCGACATCGAGGCCTGCCGCAATCTGAAGGTGGACCTGATCGACATCTCGATTTCGGTGTCGGACATCCACATCGCCAAGAAACTGAAAAAGGACCGCGCCTGGGTGCTCGACAGCATCCGCGACATGGTGCCGCGCGCGCTCGATCTCGGCCTGGACGTCATCGTCGGTTGCGAGGACGCCTCGCGCGCCGACCTCGATTTCCTGCTGCGCGTCGCCGAAACCGCCGAACACGCCGGCGCGCGCCGCCTGCGTTATGCCGACACGCTGGGCGTGATGGAGCCGTTCGGCGTGCATGAGGTCATCGCCAGCCTGCGTTCGGTGTGCGATCTGGAAATCGAGATGCACGCGCACGACGATCTCGGTCTGGCCACCGCCAACACCTTGGCCGCCTGCCGCGCCGGGGCGACGCATGTCAACACCACGGTCAACGGACTCGGCGAGCGCGCCGGCAATGCGCCGCTGGAAGAAGTCGCGCTCGGTCTGACCAAGCTGTACGGCATGCAGACCGGCGTCGATCTGTCGCTCTTCCCGGCCTTGTCCGATGCGGTCGCCGCGGCGTCCGGGCGGCCCGTGTCGTGGCAGAAAAGCGTGGTCGGCGAAGGCGTGTTCACGCACGAAGCTGGCATCCATGTCGACGGCCTGCTGAAAGATCCCGACACCTACCAGGCCTTCGATCCTAGCGAAGTCGGTCGCAGCCATACCCTGGTGGTCGGCAAGCATTCCGGCTCGCACGGCATCATGGCCGCCTATGCGCGCATGGGGCTATCGGTCAGCCCGGCCGAGGCGCGCGAACTGCTGCCCGACATTCGCGCCTTCGCCGAACGCGCCAAGCGTTCCCCGGCCGACCATGAACTGGTCTTCCTCTATCAACGCCTGATCGGCCGCGTCGTCGCCGGCGTGGTGCACTGAGGCGATGGACATGGACAAAACCTTCACCGTCGGCGTGGATGCAACTGCGGAACCGGTGCGTGCAAAGGTCGTGTTCGCGACTGACCCCGCCCCTGCGGAAACTCAGCCTCCAAGCCTGTTCACCCTGCTGCGCGAGGACGTCGCCTGCGTGTTCCTGCGTGATCCCGCCGCGCGCTCTCGCTTCGAAGTCCTCACCACTTATCCCGGCGTCCACGCGATCCTGCTGCAACGTCTGGCGCACCGCTTGTGGAAAACCGGGCTGCGCTATCCGGCGCGGCTGTTGTCCTGGTTCGCGCGGCTGGTCACCAATATCGACATCCATCCCGGCGCCACGCTGGGCCGGCGCTTCTTCATCGACCACGGCGCCGGCGTCGTCATCGGCGAAACCGCCGAGATCGGCGACGACGTCACGCTGTATCACGGCGTCACGCTGGGCGGCACCACCTGGAACAAGGGCAAACGCCACCCGACGCTGGGCAATGGCGTCGTGATCGGCGCCGGCGCCAAGATCCTCGGCGCCATCAAGTTGGGCGACAGCGTCCGGGTCGGCGCAAATTCGGTAGTGGTCAAGGACGTGCCGGCGCATCGCACCGTGGTCGGCATCCCCGGCCGCATCGTGCTGCGTTCCGATGAAGAAGGTCCGGGAGCGCTGGGTATCAACCTCGACCATCACCTGATCCCCGACCCGGTCGGCCGCGCCATCGCCTGTCTGATGGAACGCATCGAGGTGCTGGAGAAAACCTTGCGCGCGCAAGGCGAAGCGGTGGACAGCCAATGCAGCATCTGTGAAGCCGACGATCTGTGCGGCGCGCAGGTCGCCCACGTCATGAAACAGCAACCATAAGAGAAAACGGGAGTTCCCATGGATTTGATGCAATTCGACCAGACCACGCTCTACTTCGACGATCCGCTGCCGCCCGGCATCGAACCGTTGCTGCTCGATGCGGCGGCCTGCTACGGCGACGGCGATGCGGAAGCGATGCTGCTGCGCGCCTACTTCCTGGCGCCGGACCAACTCGTCGTGCTGGTCGCGCTGTACCGCTATTACTTCTACCAGCACCGCCTGGAAGACGCCCTGCTGGTCGCCGACCGCGCCATGGACGCCGCCGGCCGCCGCCTCGACCTGCCCGCCAAATGGCAGCAACTGCACCCGGAACACATCGGCCATGCTGTGCTGCGCTCGATGGGCCTGCTGCGTTTCTATCTGCTGGTCTTGAAAGCCGCCGGTTACATCCATTTGCGCATGGGCAATTCCAGCACTGGCCAGGCCATGCTGGAGAAACTGGTGGAACTGGACAGCCACGACCGACTCGGCGGCAAAGCGCTGCTCGATGTGATCGTGGAAGCGGTTGCCGCCCGCATCGAGGAAGCGGCATGAAATCAACCATCGGGTGCGCCCTGCGCATCTCCCCAATGGTGCGCATGGCGCACCCTACTTTGAAGGAACCATCATGGACGACCTGACCCTGGACGAAGCGCTGGAAGACCTGGAATCCGCCGAGGACTTCCTGAACTATTTCGGCGTCGACTTCGACGCCGCCGTGGTTCACGTCAACCGCCTGCACATCCTGCAGCGCTATCACAACTACCTGGCCAAGGCCGGCGCGCTGCCGGAAACCGAAGCGGCGCAACGCGAGGTCTACACCTCCCTTCTGACGCGCGCCTATCAGGACTTCGTCACCTCCGACGCGCTGACAGAAAAGGTGTTCAAGGTGTTCCACATGCACGAACCGCAAACCGCCTTCGTGCCGCTGAGTTCGATCACCTTCGCCACGCACGCGGCAGAAATTCCGGCCGCTGGCGGCTGCGGCTGCGGCAACACCGGCGCCTGCCACAGTTCCGAGGCCGCTGCGCGGAGCTGATCATGGAACAACGCTTCGACTTCGGCGTCGCCGTCCGGTTGACGCGCAACGTGCGCAACGACGGCACCTTCCCCGGCCTGGAGGTGGGCAACCTGCTGATCAAGCGCGGCAGCGTCGGCTACGTGATGAACGTCGGCACCTTCCTGCAGGACCAGATCATCTACACCGTCAACTTCCTCGACCAGGGCCGCGTCGTCGGTTGTCGCGACGAAGAATTGATCGGCGTCGACGAACCCTGGGTGGAAAGCCGCTTCGAAACACGGGAAAAGGTGAAAACCCGGCTGGCGCTGTCGATTCGCGGCGAAATCGCCGTCCCGGCCGGCAGCGAAGGCGAAGTGTTCAAGGTGCTGCGCGATCTGCCGGACGGCGTGCAATACCACGTGCATTTTCCCGGCGGAAAAATGCTGCAGGTGCCGGAAACCCTGCTCGACAGCCCGGAGGAAAACCATGCCTGAAACCGCCCCTCTCGCCGAACTTGCGTATCTCGAACTGAAAACCGCGCAAAGCCTGTTCGGCAAATCGCCGGCCGAACTCGTCGACGTCGAACGCATCAAGGTGCGTAGCCTGGCCGACCGGCAGTACGGCCTGGAAGCGCGTGTGCTGCGCGCCCCGGAAGCGCGCGACGCGACGGTGCCGCAAGCCAGCCTGGAAGCCGCGCTCGAAGAAATCCGCAAACGCTATCCGGAAGAGGATGAATTCAGCGCCGACCTGGCGCGCAACGGCCTCGACTCCGAAGCGTTCGTCGCGGCGCTGGAGCGCGAACTCCGGGTGGAAGCCATCCTGGAGAAGGTAGGCACGCGCGCGCCGCAGGTGTCCGAAATCGACGTCGAACTGTTCTATCAATTCCACCCGGATCAGTTCCGTCGCCCGGAAACCCGGCGCGCCCGCCACATCCTGGTCACCGTCAACCCGGACATGCCGGACAACACCGCCACCGTCGCGCGCGCCCGCATCGAAGCCGTAGCCGCGCGCCTGGCCAAGAGCCCGAAGCGCTTCGAGGAACAGGCGCTGAAGCACTCGGAATGCCCCACCGCGCTGGAAGGCGGCCGGCTCGGCGACATTCCGCGCGGCCAGCTTTATCCGGAACTCGATACCGCACTGTTCGCCATGCAAGCCGGCCAGATCAGCGAGGTGCTGGAATCGCCGCTGGGCTATCACCTGCTCCTGTGCGAAAGCATTCAGGAACAACAGATCCTCAGCCTCAACCAGGCGCGCGCCGCCATCCGCAACATGCTGGAACAACGCCGCAAACGCGTCTGCCAGCAGGCCTGGCTGAAGCAATTGCAAACCGATCAGCCGCAAGCGGCTTGAAAGAATGCTGCTCAGCCGCGCCAGCCAGTACACCCTGCAAGCGCTGATCTACCTGGCCCGGCAACCGCCCGACCAGATGGTCATGGTGAAGGACATGGCGGAAGAACTCGGCCTGCCCGTGTTCTACCTGGGCAAACTGATCCAGGCCCCAGCCCGCGTCGGCTGGCTGATCACCGCGCGCGGACGCGGCGGCGGCGTCAAACTCAATCCGCAAGCGGAAACCATCACCCTGGTCGACATCCTGCAACTCACCGATGGCCACCGCGTCACCCGCGAATGCCTGCTCGGCTTCAAAGCCTGCGAAGACGACAGCGCCTGTGTCATGCATTGCAGCTGGAAACCGATCAAACAAGAACTCGTCGATGGACTCGGCAGCCACACCCTCGCCACCCTGGCCGCCGCTCCGCTGCCGGCATGGCTGCTGGACAGCCCGGACACGTAGATTATGCAGAGTGCGCCATGCGCACCATTTGGACGCGAAATGGTGCGCATGGCGCACCCTACCGGCGCGATTTGCGGCACGCGTCCGATTACTTCGCCCACACGTAGGTGCGAATTCATTCGCACCTACAACGACGTCAACTGCGGTTCCAACCAGGAAACCTCAGTTGGTCATGTGTATATCGCTCGAAAGCCGCGTGGATAAAGACATGAGAGGTTTTTTGTCGCGTCACCCACCGGATGAGTGGCGACACCACTCGTAGGAGCGCCTTCCAAGGCGCGATTGTTCCGGACTTCGCGCCTTGGAAGGCGCTCCTACAACACCGGCAACTGCGCAAAACAGGTTCAAAGTTCATTCGCACAAACCGGCCGTCCCCACCAACCGGCCTTGCACGGGTCGGAGCCGACCCAGCGGCGTGTTCAAGATCAAGCCGAATCGTTATGGCTGCGGCTCAGCCCGGAAACGCCGTAGTCGTTGGTCGACGGTGGATTGTCGGCAATGGATTGCCGACCTACTGCTACCCCCGCTGGCACCGGCTCCCCCGAAACGTCGTAGGTCGGCAATCCTTTGCCGACATCCCCCGCTCGCTGCACCGTGGCACCGGCTCCGCCCGAAGCGTCGTAGGTCGGCAATCCTTTGCCGACATCCCCGCTTCGCCTGATATTGCACCCGGCACCCATGCGCGCCACCAGCTCAGGAACAAGCCTCGTACGGGTCGGCCATCTGGTTCGGCCATGGCCCGCAATCCGCCTACGAATAATGCCAAGCCATTGAATGAATTGAGCAATAGCCCGTATTTCAGGTCGACCTATTGCTTGCTCTACTTGAACTGTGTCTAGCCGCAACCAGTTGGATCGCGCGCGCCTGAGCGCCGGCGACAGGACAAAGGAGGCAAACATGATGCAGTTACAAGAAGCAAAGATCGTCGAGTTCAAAGCGCACTTCCGGGGTGACGTGCTTCTTCCTGCCGACGCGGGTTACGACGCGGCGCGCCAGATCTGGAACGCCATGATCGACCGCAGGCCCGCGCTGATCGCCCGTTGCACTTCGTCTGAAGATATCGTCCTGGCCGTCAAGTTCGCGCGCGAGCACAACCTGCTCGTCTCGGTCCGAGGCGGCGGACACAACATCGCCGGCAATGCCGTCTGCGACGATGGCCTCATGATCGACCTCTCGCTGATGAAGCGCGTCCAGGTCAACGCGAACGCCCGCCGGGCGAATGTCGAGCCCGGCTGCACCCTTGCCGACGTCGACGCGGCCGTGCAGGCGCACGGTCTCGCCACGCCGCTGGGTATCAACTCGACCACGGGCGTGGCCGGCCTGACGCTCGGCGGCGGCTTCGGCTGGCTGAGCCGGAAGTACGGCATGAGCATCGACAACCTGCTCGCCGCGGATGTCGTCACGGCGGATGGCAGCCAGTTGCACGCCAGCGAAACGGAAAACGCCGACCTCTTCTGGGGGCTGCGTGGCGGCGGTGGCAACTTCGGTATCGTCACCCGCTTCGAGTTCCAGCTTCATCCCGTCGGGCCGGACGTGCTGAGCGGACTCATCGTCTTCCCGTTCGCCCAGGCGAAGTCCGTGCTGACGCAGTTCGCCCGCTTCACCGAAACGATGCCGGACGACCTCAACGTCTGGATGGTCACCCGCAAGGCGCCGCCGCTGCCCTTCCTGCCCGAGGACGTCCATGGCAAAGAGATCGTCGCGCTCGCGCTGTGCTATGCGGGCGACCCCACTGAGGGCGAGAAACTGATCCAACCGCTACGCGGGTTCGGCACGGCGCTCGGCGAGCACATCGGCGTGCAGCCGTTTACAGCCTGGCAGCAGGCCTTCGATCCGCTCCTGACAAAGGGCGCGCGCAACTACTGGAAGTCGCACAACTTCTCGCGGCTCAGCGACGGCGCGATCGACACCATCATCGAATACGCCGGCAAGCTGCCGTCGCCGCAGTGCGAGATCTTCATCGGCACAATCGGCGGCCAGACGGCCCGCGTCGCGCCCGAGGCGATGGCCTATTCGAGCCGCGACGCCAACTACGTGATGAACGTGCACGGCCGCTGGGAGTCGGCCGCCGAGGACGCGCCCTGCATCGCCTGGGCGCGCGAATTCTTCGCCAAGTCACAGCCGTTCGCCAGCGGCGGCGCGTACATCAACTTCCTCACCCAGGAAGAGTCGGCGCGCGTCGCGTTCGCCTACGGTGCGACGTACAACAGGCTGCTGGAGCTCAAGAAAAAGTATGACCCGACGAACTTCTTCCGGATGAACCAGAACATCAAGCCGGTGTGAGAGGCGGGCATGATGTTGTGTCCTATCGGCGTGATGCCGTTTATGTCCCCAAAGCCGTACGTCATGCCCGCGAAGGCGGGCAGCCAGGAAGTCATATCGAAGCTGGATTCCCGCCTTCGCGGGAATGACGAACGGCATTGGGTCTGTCCCTTAATGTCCAAAGGAGAGTGTCATGCTGAAATCACAGTCATTTGCAAGAACTGTCACACGTGCAGCCCTTTTGGCTTTACTGCTTGGTACCGTTTCAGCCCAGGCTGCCGAGATGCAGCAGCCCAAGTCCCTCTATGACCGGCTCGGCGGGGTCTATCCGATCTCCGTGGTCGTGGACACCTTCGTCGATCTATTGTTTGTGAATGATGTGCTTAACGCCAATCCTGCCATCAAAGCGGCGCGAGATCGGGTACCGGCGGCCGGCTTGAAATATCGCGTGACCGAGTTGGTCTGCCAGCAGACTGGCGGCCCGTGCAAGTACTCCGGCCGCGGAATGAAGGAATCCCACGCTCACCTCAATATTGGCGAGAAGGAGTGGCAGGCCATGCTGGAGGACTTTCGCCGGACACTGAACAACTATGGTGTGCCGGCCAAGGAGCAGGGTGAACTGGTGGCCATCGTCGAAAGCACGAAGAAGGACATCGTGATCAGGAAGTAATGCTGCCTGCCCCAAACCGAGGCTCCAGCCCGATGGGTAGTCGGCGTGGAAACGGGGACAGACCCAATGCCGTTAAGTTAGCGTCATGCCCGCGAAGGCGGGCATCCAGGAAGTCATATCGAAGCTGGATTCCCGCCTTCTCGGGAATGACGAACATGGGCTTAACTTAACGGGAACAGACCACGATTCCGCGTTCCTCCATGAAATGCAAATACACCATGGCAACACGGTATTTCATCCTGTGGCTGCGACTCAACCCGAAAACGCCGTAGTCGTAGGTCGGCAATCCCTTGCCGACATCCCTCACCTCGCCTGAAAGCGCACCCGGCAGATCGGCCGGAGTTTGCGCGCCGCCGCCCCTGGAATAAACCTCGAACGAGTCGGCCATCTGGGTCGGCCATGACCCGCCAACCCGCCTGCAACTAATACCAAGCCTTTGAGTGAATGGAGCAATAACCCGTATTTCAGGTCGGCCTATTGCTTGCTCTACTTGTAACGAAGCTGGCAAGAGCCCGGCAAATCGCGGCCAAGCAAAGCATCATCGAACAGGGAGCAGCAAATAAATATGTTCTATCTCAATCCCGCCCTGCGAACCATCCGACTTGGTGACTTGGCATTAAATTATTCGAGCCTGGCGCCTTTTCTCGCTTTTCTCGTTAATTGTCCCCATAGAAGAGATGAATGGGATTCTTGCCAAGCTGGCATAGGGAAAGCAAAGGAGTCCCTACGTGATATTCGAGCCTGCCCCCTTTAGTTTGCTTCTTTAGTTTGCTTTAGTTTGACAGGCTCCGACTTATTGGAGGTGGCATGGACACAGATACAATTCTTGCCCTTGGTAGAGTGATGGAACGCATCTTGGTGATATTGGTTAGTGGGCTATCGTTGGCGATGGGTTGGCATTTGTACAGCAAGGGGATTAGCAAGAAGCAGTCCGCAGAGTTGCAACACGATAAAATTGTTATTCGCCTAACGGATGTGGGGCCAGGCGCATTCTTCGCAATATTGGGCGGGATAGTTCTTGTTGCAGCATTGGCCATGAATTTGACAATTCCATCAACACCGGGTTATGCGGATCAGCGCGGGTCTAGTTACGGGGGAGAGTTGGAGCATAAAGACATCGACCTTATAAAGGCAATCTCAACAATCGAATTACATTTCACAGATCACAGCGCAACAAATGTTAGCGATTGGGACAGAAGAGGTGTTGAGCAGGCGATGTCCCTTCTTTCTAGTGAAAAGAAATATCTACTGAATAAAACGTATCCCCAATACGGCCACTACCTTGAGATTAAGCAACAAATAAAATCTGGAAAGGCCGGAGACTTTAGTAAACTTGACCAAAAGACGTATTTTGAAATTGAGCAGGTAGAAGCACGTACCTATGGGGATGGATCATGATAAAAGCCATATCTGCAGTTTTACAGATAATCGCAATGTCATATTTTCTTTACTCGCCATCACATGCTAAAGATGGCGTTGTTGATTTGGAATCGTTTGCTAAACAAGCCCGGAAAGATATCAAATATATAAGAAATTCCTGGATACCTCATCTGTCTTCATTAGAAAAGAGAGTTGAGACAGAGACAGATTATTTTGTTCCGATCACGTGGAATTCAAACGGTATGGCTTATCGTAACTGCCAAAGCAATGAAGACAGAAAAATAATTATCACTGCAGGGCAGGTTGTTGTGCTTTCAATGATTAGTGCGGCTATCAACCATCTTGAAGATGGACATATGAACAAGCAATGTTTTCAGGGCTACCTAGACCACCTCTCCAAAGGATTGCGCGCTAACAATGAGTCCGCGAGAACGAGTGGTTTGTTGAGTATAACCCCGGTTTATTTTCCAGAAGGCTTTGCTTTCAGGAATCCTGCAATATGTAGCGCAATAAGAAACCCATCGACAGAGGGGTGGTATGTAAAGCATGGGGTCCGAATGATAAGTAGCATGAAAATGCTACTGGGGCATGAGTTAGGGCACCAAGTATATAATGACGGCTGCAACCATGTCAGTCCTAGAGAGAGTCGAGAAAACGAAGCCAAGGCAGATAATTTTGCGATTGAACTAATGATTAAAGATGACCCATCGAGTTTATTGACAGCTCTGCCACTGTTTATTTATTGGTCAATAGAAAGTCCTATGAAATCTATTGATGAATTGGGAAATTCTCACCCGGCCGGGCTTAGAAGACTGCGAAATGCGTTAGATATATACGAGGCACATGCAATCACCAATAAAAACAGTGCAATTTATAAATGGCTGGCGCAAAATGATAAATTAGAAAGAATAAAAGTTATGATTAGTGCCTTTCGTAAACAAACAAAGGGTTTGGACTGATTGTTTTTCAGGGCAAAAAATATACAAATATACTGAATTCAAATCAAAGGAACCAGAGTCACAATATTCGCTAAAGGGGCCAGGATCGCATTATGTATATTTGATCAGCATCAACATTAAACCCTTTCTTATTCCATTGACCATTTTAATTTCGCGATTAATTAAACTGCCCAACCACATAACAATCACTCAGGAGAAAAATCATGGTAGAGATTCGACCGCGCGGGATCGCCGTACACCTCGCGTATATCGGTGCGCGTCGTTTTGCACTCCGCTTGTCTGTACAACGTCGGCATCCCGGATTTCCTGATTTCGCTGCTCAATGGCCGGCCTGTCGTTTCCCCTGTCAACGCTTCGATGCCCGCCTCGCGACGACCAACGCATGACTCGGGGTCAAGATGATTCGCTACTTCTTTATCGTGTCGGACTTGCACCGACTACCTCTCGCCAGTTTGTACTGGCGCACACAGACCACTATTTCACCCTTGGCAGCCATCTGGGTCAGCAATGACCCGCCACCCCGCAGTAACTAATGCCAAGCCATTGAATGAATGGGGCAATAGCCCGTATTTCAGGTCAGCCGATTGCTTGCTCTACTTGCCTCTGAGGCTGGCCGCAGCCAGTCGGATCGAGGAAACCAAGAGCAGCGGCTAGCTGCAGTCCTTGCCGGACTTGTCTCACGCTGCGAGTTAAGCCACTGCAATCGGTTATCGCAATCGAAGAAGCAGACTGCGATACCGCGCTGCTGACTAATTGATGCTCGGGAGGCAAACCATGGTTTCGATTCTGCCAGTCGACGACGAATACCTATTCAGCCTAATCACCAAATACCTCGCCCGCGACGACAGCAGCCCTCGTCATGACTACGGCCATCTCGCCGACAACCCGCGCGCGGCGATTCTGGAAGCGTGGCGCTTTCCCTGGGTGGATGCCTGGTTCGATCCGGATGACCCGGCGCAGCGCTACAACGCGGTGACTTTCGTCCACGCGGCGGCGGACCGGCAGTCCGGGCACAGTGTTGAACTGGTGGGCAGCTTCGCCGAACTGCATGCCCCGCTGACTCTGGCGCCGCTCGCCGACAGCCATTATTCGACCCTGACGGTGAAGCTTCCCAAGAGCGAGGTGCACCACTACCGGATGCGCATCGACGGGGTGTGGCAGCTCGACCCGATCAACCCGCAGATGATGGAACTGGACAACGGCGCGCTGTGGTCGCGCTTCTTCACCTGGGGGGCGACCCGCCGCATCAGTCTGGAGCGCTGGGAGGCCCGGCTGCTGGTGCGGCTGTGCAGCCATATCCTGCCGATCAATTCGGAGGACGGTCGGAATTTCTTCAAGCGGGTGCACAACGACCGCGACGGCTACGGCCGTCCGGCGCCGCTGCCGGCGCATGCCTATCGGCTGGACGAATCGGTGGGTGCGGTGAATTACATCGACAAGCTGCTGGCGCGGGAGGAGGCCCACCACCTGATCGATTACCGCATCTGCCTGGAGCTGATCGACCAACTGCTGCGGGTGCGTAACCCGGTCACCGAGCCGTGGAAGCTGCCGCGGGAGATGTATGCCGATCTGTACGCCCAGATGGGCAGCGGCAATGTGTCGGGCTGGAATTACGGCCGCTACGGCAACCCGCGCTTTTTCCTTCAGTTGCTGCGCCGGCACACTTTCACCGGGGCCTTCTCCCACCCACGCTACGGCGGCAACGCCAACGCCCTGGGCTGGAAATACCTGGAGGAGCGTTATCCCGATGCGACCGGCGCCGCGTCGTTATTCGACTGGGGCCGCGCCATCGAGCCGCCGCTGGGACGCAATCCTGCTTACAGGGGGTGAAACGACATGGATACCTTCGACATCGTCATCATCGGCAGCGGTGCCGGCGGCGCGCCCATCGCCGCGCGCCTGGCTCGGGCCGGCCATTCCGTGCTGGTGCTGGACAAGGGGCCGCTGTTGCGCACCCAGGAGGAACATCCCCTGGGGGTCTCGGATTTCAAGCGCGACGAGCTGTTCGCCACCGGGCCTGAGAAGCGCCTGACCCTGGAAGGCATCGCGAATCGCAATGAATCCTTCTATTCCAGCCACGTCGAGCCGGACATCAACGACGAGCCCCACATCTACGAGGGGGCGGACGGCCTCGACCGGGCCACCATCGAGGGCTATACGGCCCAGGTGGTGGGCGGCGGCACCCAGCTTTACGGCGCGGTGTCGCTGCGCTTCTCCGAACTGGATTTCCGCCTGGGCAGCTTCAACGCGGGGCGCAACGACATCGCCGACGACCCCAACGGCGACGTCCGGCGCGGCGCGCGGGACTGGCCAATCGACTATGCCGCGCTGGAGCCCTATTACGGCGAGGCCGAACGGCTGGTGGGCATCAACGGCAGCCGCGCCAATCAGGGCAAACCGTTCTCCGCCGACCATTACCAGACCCCCTACCCGCCCAACCCGATCAGCGCCCTTGTCGCCACCGGCATGGACGCCCTCGGCATGGCGCGCTACCGCACGCCGCTGGCGGTCATCACGGAGGACCACGCGCCCTCGGGCCGGGTCGTGCCGGCGGGTCCGGAGCCGGCGAAGACCGGCTATGTCAACCGCTACGGCGACCCGCTCGGGATGAAGTCCAACACCTGGGTGGCGCTGCTGCGCCCGCTCATGGGCCTGGCCAACTTCACCCTGCGCGCCAACTGCGTGGTGACTCATCTCGAAGCCGACAACGACCGGGTGACCAAGGTGGTCTACCGCGACCCGGCGGGGCGCCCGGTGGAAGTGGCCGGCAAGCTGGTGGTGGTGGCCTGCTCGGCGATCGAATCGGTGCGCCTGCTGATGCTATCCGGCGAACGCGACCCGGCCTTCGCCAGCCGCATCAACGGCAACGGCCTGCTCGGCCGCTACTTCCTGACCCACTGCTTCGGCGGCGCCGAGGCGATCATGCCCGGGCGTTTCGACAAGAGCGTCTCGCTCGATTCCGACTGGGCCACCGACGCCTGCGCCAGCGAGGCCTTCATCCGCGCCAACCGCCTGTGGGCCGGCGGCGCGATCTACAACAACACCTCCGACCAGGCTCTGCCCATCTCGCTGGCGCGCACCCATGGCAGCCAGGACATGGACACCATCTGGCAGACCTTCGTAAACGACAACGGCCTCACCGGCGATGCGCTGAACGCCTTCTTCGACGCCAACTTCGGCACCCGCCTATCGGTCAGCTTCATGGCCAACCAGGTGCCCCTGTTCGACAACCGCATCGAACTGCACCCGAGCATCCGCGACAAGTGGGGCCGCCGCGTCGCCTACATCCGCAAGACCTGGCACAGCCACGACATGCACCTGATGAACGTGCTGGCCGAGCAGTGCCGGCGCATCCTCGCCTTCGGCGGCGATGGCGGCGTCGGCACCTACCCGGTCAACGAGTTCGGCGCGATCTACCAGGCGGAAAACGCCCGCGCCCGCATCGCCAACCACATCCTGGGCGGCGCGCGCTTCGGCACGGATCCCGCCGACTCGGTGCTCGACCCGTCCTGCCGCGCCTGGCAATTCGACAACCTCTACGTCACCGACGGCGGCTTCATGCCCACCTCCGGCGGCGCCAACCCGACCCTGACCATCCAGGCCAACGCGCTGCGGGTGGCCGATCTGTTGCTGGCGCGGCTGTGACAGGGGGATACATGGAAACCTTGTCCAAAACCGTCATACCGGCGAAGGCCGGTATCCAGAAGCCTTTGACCCCTGACTCAAGCATTCCGGGGCGAGTTTCGTTGAGCGCGTCGGGTTGGACCCCGGCCTGGCCGTCACCCCGGAAGGGGGTAATCCGGGCCGGGGTGACGGCTATTTCCCAGACCGTCGCCGGGGTGACGGCGCGCTTTTCAACATCCCGTTAAGGAGCACGCCATGGACAGCCGCTTCAACGACATCCTCGACCTGCCGGAAAACAACGTCTTCCGGGTGGTGTTCTACCCCGACCGCATCTACCACGCCCAGCACCTGGCGGCGACGCGCAGCCCGCGCTACCGCTACAACGTCATGGAAGTCCGTACCCAGGTGGACATCACGGTGCTGAAGGGCGAGGTCTACCGGGATGAACTCCTCATGGCCCATTTCCTGCGCATCGAATACCGCGCCCACCGCCTCACCGAGCTGGCGCGGGAACAGGGCCGCACGCCCCAGGGCGAAATCCTGGCCTTCGTCAAACTGCTGCCCGACAACGCCGCTGCCACGGCGGAGGCCACGTTGCGCCTGCATTACTCGCGCCTGGTGGATGCCTATCAGGTGGAAGTCTGGAACACCCTGGATGGCCCGGACGCCACGCCACACGATTTCACGGTGCTCGACCTGATGGGCTGGCAGCGCGAGATCACCCGGGTGCCGGCGTTCGACGCCGCCCTGGCCGACATCCGCGGCATCCGCCGCCTGGAGGTCGCCTGCCGCGAGAACGACCGCGATCTGCCCTTCGGCTACCGCATCGGCAACCCGCAGTGGGACAACAACTACATGCGCAACTATCAGGCGCCGAACAGCCCGGAACCGAGTTCCAACGCCAACACCGTGGTGGTGGAGAACTACCTGATCAACTTCCAGCGCGGCTGGTACCTCAAGAACACCGACGTGACGCCGGTGCGCTACCGCAACCCGCTCATGGAGGACGACAACCCGGACCGCCACGAGGACAACGTGATCGAGATGCGCTGGCTCCTGCAACGGGAACTCGGCTCCAACCTGGTGTTCTTCCACGAGGTGATCATCCCGCCCGGCAAGGTCGAGGGCACCCACCGCCACATCGGCAGTGAGGAGCTGTACTACATCGTCGAGGGCGAAGGCATCGCCTACATGGGCGAAAACGACGACCCGGCCCTGGCGGCCTTTCCCGTGGTCGAGCGCGCCACTTTCGGCATCGGCATGACGCGCTGCCGCGAACTGCCGGTAGCACCCGGCCACGTCATCTACACCAAGAGCGGCGGCATCCACGGCATCCGCAACCCCGGCACGAAACCGCTGCGCTTCGTCGCCTTCCTCTACCACAGCGCGTGAGGGCCCATCATGGAACTGATTCACTCCGACCAGGTTTTCCGCGTCGCACCCGGCACCCAGCCCGACTACAACCGCGGCAACACCCTGATCCGCCTGCTCGCCATCCTGGAAAGCCAGCGCCTGGCCTGCGGCCGCGAACAGTATCTCGGCGAAACGCTGGAATACCTGTTTCCGTTCGACTTCCTGGAACTCTATGGCCCCGCCGGGGGGGACGCCGACCAGCTCGACCCGCGCCGGCAGGACAACAAGATCGACTTCCAGAAACAGAACCTGCGCGACTTCCGCCTGGGCGACGTGGTGCTGTGCCGCGGCTACGCGGCGGTGGGCGACCTGGTGGTGCCGTTCCTGCGCATCGGCTACCGCGCCGGCCCCGACTCGCTGCTTTCGCGCGCCTCCGGCGACCGCCTCGGCAGCCAGCTCAAGCTCTACCTCAAGGTCGGCACCAACGGCGTCAGCCAGTTGCTCGACGTGCCCTACGACCCGGAAAGCGACCGCTACGCCATCGAACTATGGAGCTATCCGCCCGGCAACCCGCGCCCGCTGCTCGACGCGCGCGGCCGCGACGCGCTCGACCGGGGCGAACTGGTGGTGCGCAACGACCTGATCCTGGGCACCCGCGGCGACTTCGACCGGGACGGGCTGAACGACCGCTATCTGGTCGACATCGCGCCCAACCACGCCATGCACCCGATCCTGCCGCTGCACATCGAATGCGCCTGGGCGGATGCCAGCGCCAGCTTCTGGGACTCCCGCAACGGCGCCAACCACCATTACGAGTTCAGCATGATCGTGCGCGGCTGGGACCAGTTCCTCGCCGCCGGCGTCAGCCCCAACCCGCACGGCGGCGTCGGCTTCCTGGAATACCGCAACCTGCTCTCCAACTACGGCCGCTACGCCGGACGCAACGAACTCGGGCGCGACTTCGACGTCTGGAACTTCAACGCGCACGGCCACAAGAACCACGCCGCCGGGGGAGAGAGCTTCCTCGCCGTGGACTACATGGATCTGCACATCCTCAAGCCGGAATGCGGCATCGGCCTGCACCGCCACCGCGACAACCAGGAGGTCTTCCTGATGATGGAAGGCCGCGCCTACATGGTGGTCGGCGACTGGACCCAGCGCCCCTGGCGCGAGCGCGCCTTCGAACTGCGCACCCTGCGCGCCGGCCACTTCGCCATGCTCAAGGGCGGCCAGCTACACGGCCTGATGAACCCGGGCGAGGACGACCTTTCGCTGTTCATGTTCGGGGGGTATGACTGATGACCCTGAATTTTTCACCAATGTGGCACAGCCTCGTAGGTCGGCAATCCTTTGCCGACGCCTTTGGCTGCGTCGATGAAGTCGGCAAGGGATTGCCGACCTACGGCTCTCGCTGTTCATGTTCGGGGAGTATGACTGACATGAAGTCGAAGACCGCGACGCCCGGAATCCAGTGTGTAGGGCTGATTGCCTTTGAAAATATCGCGCCGCTCCTACGAGGAAGCTGGGTAGGAGCGCCTTCCAAGGCGCGATGGTCGCGCCTGCGCAGGATAACCAGCGACTTGGCGAGCGTTGTTTGCTCGCTTAGTCGATTGGCTAGTCGCTTCATCAATGACGGAATGGGGAATCCGGCATGACCGACGCCTGGGAACGCCGCCACGGCGCCAGCCTGCCCCTTGGCGCCCACTTCGACGCCGCCGCCGGCGCCTGGAATTTCGCGCTCTACAGCAAGCACGCCAGCGGAGTCGTATTGAACATCTACCGGCTTGGCGACGCGGTCAATCCGGTGTTCAGCCGCCGCCTCGACCCTCGCAACAACAAGACTGCGCGGGTCTGGCACTGCCGCGTCAGCGAGGCCGAACTGCTTGGCGGCACGTTGTACGGCTACCGCGTCGAAGGCCCCTTCGACCCGACGCGCGGACATCGTTTCAATGCCGAAAAAATCCTGCTCGACCCTTATGCCCGAGCCGTGCATTTTCCCGCCGGCTACTCGCGCGCCGCCTGTGCCGGTGTCGGTTCCAGCGTCGGCAGAGCGCCGCTGGGCGTGCTGCAAAAGCCCGCCGCTTTCGACTGGCAGGACGACGGAATGCGCGACGCCCCGATCCGCCACGCCCACGACCTGGTGATCTACGAGATGCACGTGCGCGGCTACACCCGCGATCCCTCCTCCGGCGTCGCCGAGGCACGGCGCGGCACCTTTCTCGGCGTGGTGGACAAGATTCCCTATCTGCGCGAACTCGGTATCACCGCCGTCGAGCTGCTGCCGGTGCAGCAGTTCGACCCGCAGGAAGGCAATTACTGGGGCTACATGACGCTCAACTTCTTCGCCCCGCACCAGGCCTACGCCAGCGACCCGGCGCGGGCGGGCGAGGAGTTCAAGACGATGGTGCGCGAACTGCATCGCGCCGGCATCGAGGTGATCCTCGACGTGGTCTACAACCACACCAGCGAAGGCGGCCTCTCGGGCCCGACCTACAGCTTTCGCGGCCTCGACAACAGCACTTACTACCTGCTCAACCCCGCGAATTTCAGCCAGGCCATCGACGTCACCGGCACCGGCAACACCCTGCACACCGCCAACCACGCGGTGCGCGCGCTGGTGCTCGACAGCCTGCGCCACTGGGTCGCCGAGTACCACGTCGACGGCTTCCGCTTCGACCTCGCCTCGGTGTTCACCCGGCGTTCCGACGGCAGCCTCGACCTGGAAGATCCGCCCATCATCGGCGCCATTCGTGCCGACCCGCTGCTGGCCGGCTGCCGGCTCATCGCCGAGGCCTGGGACATCGCCAGCTACCAGCTTGGCCGCGCCTTTCCCGGCCTGGCCTGGCGGCAGTGGAACGGGCAATACCGCGACAACATCCGCCGCTACGTGAAGAGCGACAGCGGCATGCTGCCCGCCATGCTGCAGGGCCTGTACGGCAGCGACGGTCTGTTCCCGGACAGCGTCGAGGAGGCGCGCCACCCCTGGCAGAGCGTCAACTACATCGTCAGCCACGACGGCTTCAACCTGCACGACCTGGTCAGCTACAACGGCAAGCACAACCAGGCCAACGGCCACGGTAATAGCGACGGCAGCGACGACAACCATGCCTGGAACGGCGGCTTCGAAGGCCGCCCGGCGCCGGCCGCCGTGGAGACCTTCCGGCGCCGCCAGGCGCGCTTCCTCGCCACCCTGCTGATGCTCTCCAACGGCACCCCGATGTGGCTCGCCGGCGACGAATTCCTGCACACCCAAGGCGGCAACAACAACCCGTACAACCAGGACAACCCCACCACCTGGCTGGCCTGGAACCGGTTGCCCGAAGAAGCCGCCTTCCAGCGCTACCTGCGCGGCCTGATCGCGCTGCGCCGCACCCATCCGACCTGGTCGCGGCACGGCTTCTGGCGCGAAGACGTGCGCTGGTTCGGGGTCAACGGCGACATCGACTTCAGTCCCGACAGCCGCGCCTTCGCCTTCTTTCTGGCCGATGAGGGTTTGGCGGAAAACGAGGCCGACAGCGACTTCTACGTCATGGTCAACGCCTGGTGGGAGCCGCTCGATTTCACCCCCCAAGTGAACGCCGCCGCCGGCTGGCTGCGGCTATTCGACAGCGCCGCCGACGCGCCGCGCGACTACCTGGAGCCGGGCAGCGAGGCGCCGCTCCAGGGCAATACCTATCGCGTCGCCGGACGCTCGGCGGTGGTTTTGCGGGCAGCTTGAGGCTCTACGCTCACCCCCCGTAGGAGCGGAGCGCCTTCCAAGGCGCGATTCTCCCCACGTCAGCGCGGTTTCCGCAGCGAACGCGCCCTGATGATCTGATCCAACTGCACGCCATCGATGTCGGTATTCATCTGCATCCAGAGCGGCAAATGGTCGGAGAGCTGGAAGGTGAATTTGGCCTTGGTCAGGCCAGGCAACAAGGGTTCGCTGTCGCCCTGATAGAAGTCTAGCACGCCGCCCAGGTTGGTAAAGTTGTCCGGGTAGTTGGGGTAATGCAGGATTTGATCGTAGCGCTTGCCCTTGGCCAGGTCCGAGCCGAACTCAAGTTTTTGCAGCGCCTTCGGGATGCTCAATCCCTTGCTGGTCATGGCTTCGAAGAGCGGCCCCTTGCGACTGGGAATATTGAAATCGCCCATCACCAGGATGTCCTTGTCTTCGGCGGTGATCTGCTGCCGTTTCAGGTCCACCCATTCGGCCAGGGAACGTATCTCCGGCAGTCGGTCGGCTTGCTTGTCGCCCCAGCGGATGTGGGCGACGATGACCAGGAAATCGAAATTCCCCGCCGAAAACGAAGCCACGTAGGGCGTCCGCCACCAGGTAAATTCCGGCACATATTCACTGCCCGACTTCTTGCGCGGCGGATTGACGCTGGCGGCCAGGCCGGTGAACGTCACGGCGCGGTGGTCATACACGAAAGCCAGCCGCTCCCGGTTGCCGCCGGGATCCGGGATCATGTCCGAGTAGATCACCCGCCAGTAGGAACCGAGGATCTTCAGCACACGTCCCAGGTCGCCGAGGTCATCGCGTAATTCTGTCAGGCTGACCAGATCGAACTGGCCAATGATCTCAGCGATGTAATGGATCGCCGCCTCGGAACGGCGAACCTTGCCGAACTCACGCACGTTCCAGGTGGCGATGTTGAGGGTCTCGTCCAGCTTCGAGGAGGGAATCTGTGCGGCCGTGATGCGATCGCGTAACACTTTCAGGCCGCTGGCGATTTCGAGCGTGAGGTTGCCATGAAACATGGATTTGCCCTTTCATGAAGTGCCCAAGCCGAGGCCATCTTCACCCTGACGAGGGTAGCCATCAAGTCATTGGCGGACAAATCAGGCCAGCACCGTAGCGCCCCATATCCATCCAGCGTGACCCGTGTCCGGTCAGACCCGGAAATTCGATGGCCTATCGGGGTGGCGACACTTGAGCTCTCCAGCGATCCTGAATCTTGCCGCTCGGCGTTTGCACCCCGGCACAGCTCGACAGGGTTTCCTCGGCTCGGATTGGCTTCAGTTTCGTTGCTGCAGGAAACTGTCCGAAAAATTGCCAAGAGCCGACTCAATTCAACTATCGATCCGGCACGAAAGTGATTGTTCATTCGGCATATTCAAGCCGGGTAGGATGGGCACGCTGCGCTTTGCCCATCCTACTTCTTGGTTTTTTGGACAATGGACAATCACGGTTAAACCTGGCCGGATCAACTAAGACAGTCTTCGTGCAATGTAACCCCGGCGTAACCCCAGCCCAAAAACAAAAAGGCCCGCATCGCTGCGGGCCTTTGTTGTATCTGGCTCCCCGACCTGGACTCGAACCAGGGACACACGGATTAACAGTCCGAGTTATTGACGATAATTCGACGTTTTTCGATGTTGACCTACATTATACAATTCTGTCCATTCAATGACTTACAGATGTAAGCGAATAATCCGAAGTTGCTTTATGTTGATTCATATTCAATAATCCGCTTACAAATCGCTTACATGCTTTCGATGTAAGCGCCCACGGATTGTTTATGGATGGGTTTCAACATGGCACGCATCAAACTGACAGCCGGCCGAATTCGGGACTTCACTACCGACAAGGCCCAGGCTTTTCTCTGGGACTCGGAAGCTCCCGGCCTGGCAGTAAGGGCGACGCCATCCGGTAAGAGTGCCTTCGTCTATCAGGGCAAGCTGAACGCGCAAGACATTCGCGTCACCATCGGCGATGTTGGAACTTGGGGCATTGACCAGGCACGAGAAGAAGCCCGCCGATTGGGTACGCTGGTCGACCAAGGAACAGACCCCCGCGAACAGAAGCGCGAGCGCATCGCCGCCAGTGTGGCGAAACAAGAAGAAGCGCGCCGGCATGATGTGACCGTGGGCGAAGCCTGGACAGCCTACCTTGAAGCCCGCAAGCCAAAGTGGAGCGCGCGTCATTACGCTGACCATCTGGAAATCTCGCGCATTGGTGGAGAACCGCATAAGTACGGCACCGGCAAAATCGAACCGCAGCCGATTGCAGCGCTGTTGCCGCTCAAGTTGCGCGACCTGTCACCCGAGCGCGTGGCGGCATGGCTGGAAGCCGAGAACATCCGCCGCCCGACCCGCGCCGCCCTCGCCTATCGCCTGTTGCGCGCCTTCCTTCGTTGGGCCGCATCCATGCCCGACTTCAAAGCCGCCGCCCAAGTGGAAGCCGTTGGCGCGAGAGTCGCCAAAGACCACTTGCACCGCGTGAAGGCCAAGGAAGCCGACAGCCTGCAACGCGAGCAACTGGCGACATGGTTCAAAGCCGTCAGCGAGTTGGGCAACCCGGTTCAATCGGCCTACCTGCAAGGGCTGTTGCTGACTGGCGCGCGCCGCGAGGAACTTGCCGGCCTGCGCTGGCAGGATGTGGACTTTCAATGGAATGGCCTGACCATCCGCGACAAGGTGGAAGGCGAGCGCGTCATTCCGTTGACGCCCTATTTCGCCGCGCTGATTTACAACCTGCCCCGCCGCAAAGACGCGGAAGGCAAGCCCGTTCCATGGGTATTCAGCAGTCCGGCCGCAGCATCTGGCCGCATTCAGGAACCAAGGGCAGCGCATACCCGCGCCCTGGAAGTTGCCGGCCTGCCCCACCTATCGCTTCACGGTCTACGCCGCTCATTCGGCACCCTGGCGGAATGGACAGAAGCGCCCGTTGGCGTGGTGGCGCAAATCATGGGGCACAAGCCCAGCGCGATTGCCGAGAAGCATTACCGACGCCGCCCTCTCGACCTGCTGCGCATGTGGCACATCAAGATTGAAGCGTGGATCTTGGAACAGGCCGGCATCGAACAACCGAAGGAAGAACAGGCCGGCTTGCGCATTGTGAAATATTGATTCACGTTGATGCGTGATACCTTACGGACTACACTAAGCCATGATTAAGACGTTCAGGCACAAGGGGCTGGAGTCCTTCTTCCGAGCTGGCAGCAAGAAGGGTATCCAGCCGCACCACTCGACCAAGTTACAGATTCAACTTGCCACCTTGGACAACGCCACCGGACCGGATGACATGAACGCGCCAAGCTGGCGATTACATGCCCTGTGCGGCGACCTGGCCGGGCATTGGTCGATATGGGTGAACGGCAATTGGCGACTGACTTTCCGCTTCGTCGGCAAAGATGCGGAGTTGGTCGATTATCAGGATTACCACTGAGGCACACGAACATGAGCAGAATGCACAACCCTCCACACCCCGGCGCTGTACTGCGTGAATGGCTGCCCGAGGGCATGACCGTTACCGACGCCGCCGCCGCGCTGCACGTCGCCCGCGTCACCCTGAGCAAGATTGTGAACGGAAGCGCCGGCATTTCTGCCGACATGGCCCTGCGTCTGTCGCAATGGCTGGGCACGTCGCCCGATATGTGGCTGGGCCTGCAAACTCAGTTCGACTTGTGGCAGGCCGGCAAGCAAAAGCGCCCGACGATTGAGCCAGTGCGGAAAGTCGCCTGATGCCGCGCAACCTGTTTGCCGAGATTACCGAAGGCTTTGACGCACTGGCCGAAGAGCGCGCCGGCAAGCCAAACCATGAGGTGGGAGCAAGGCCTCTTGAAGCGCCTGCTGCCAACGTAGCACCGATTGTGGCGGTCTTGCTGGCTTTGTAAGCCGCAAACGAATTGGGCGACCCCATGCGCTACCAAGTTACGCAGGAAGACATCAATTACTTCCGGCGTCTTATCGCGCTTTCCAATCCAGGCAATACAGCAACAACTGCCGCCTTGCTATTGGCTGCAGAAACCACGGCCGACCTATTGTTCATTTCCGAAACCATGATCAAGAAGGACATGCCGGAATTGGCCAAGCGACTGCATGACGCAGCTTGCGCGGCAAATATGGCAATTAATTCTGATAAACGCGCGAACGAGATAACCAAAGCACTCTGTTTAAGCCAAAGAACTGACCAAGGACAGCCACCGCCATGCAGAGACGAACTTGAGAATGCTGGGCTGACCCTGGAATTAGCCGATTTCCTAGCCCCAAGGCTTGAAGGTGCTTATCGAACAGCACGGGAATCTCATTTGACAACAAATCACAGGGCAAGGGGCATAGTCCTTGCCATGGGTTTGGCTCGACCACAGGGCAACCCTCCTAAACAGCCATCGCCGCCGAATACTCTGTGGAGGTACGCCGAACTGCAGGCTAAGCGTGAGATCAAGAGTAGCGACACACCAAAAGACCATCTTGAATTGATCAACGAAATATTCCTCAAGATCGATGCAGAACTGAATAAATTGAATTCAGGGAAATTTGAAAAGGCGCCAGCGCGGCGAAATAACGCTGAATCAGGCGAACTGAATAAATTGGATTCAGAGGTATTTGGAAAGGAATGGAAAAAAAGATGGGATGAAATACGCATCTACGTCAATCAACAAGATGGGATAAATCCGTCGCCTGCGCTGATCATGGCTGAGATTGAGATGTTTCGCAGTGCAACCACGGAGCATGCTGAAGCTGTTGCTTTCCATAAAGCGAACAACGAAAACATTCCGTTTAAACCGTGCTGCATACCTCAGATGAACAATCCGCAAATATTTCGCGCTGTAGCAGAGCATCTGATGCTCATGGGCTATTACTTCAAACCTGGAATCGAAAAGATGCCAGGGGGGCAAAGACGGGATGCGATCAATCAGATCGCCGACAAGATTGCCGATGTATTCAAGAACAACAAGGATCTACGCGCACAGGAAATTACGCCACAGTTCCGGAGGAAGGTAGGAAGAGAAAAACGTTGATAGCCACCCCCTTTAAGGTGGTGACAGCGGTAGATATTTCATGGCGACCGCCGGGACGACATTTCCCGGCATTACACAAGGCGCTAAGAAATGACCCTAACCGCACTCTCCGGCACCGCGAAAGCAGTTCGCCTATCCACTGAAGAAGCAGCCGCACGCCTCAAAATCAAACCCCAAACCATGCGTGCCGCGCTTTGTCGCGACGGGCATTACATGGGGGCGAGACCCACCAAGAGTGCAAACCGCTTCTTGCTCTGGGTAGGCGATGAAATCGAGCGTATAGCCGCAGGCGAATCCATCACCGCCATGGGGGCCGAATGAGCGCCCCCACAAATAGTTGCGCCCCTATGCTGGCAGGCGGGAGGGGCGCGGTAAATCAGGAAAGTGCAGACAACGGCGTCGATTGTGCCGACATCTGCAACGAAAAGCAACGCAAGCCTGACGTCGATTTGAAGTCATGGGCAGCGCTGGGCGGCAACGTCAAGCCAAGCCGCGCAGATCGCCTCCCAAAGAAATCTTGGCGGAGGACTCAGCGATGAAGCGCAAGCCCAAACATCATTGCTGTGGATGCGGCGCCCCGTATGTACAAATCAAACCCTGGCACTCGCTGTGTCCATCCTGTTTCCACGGAAGCAAAGCGTTTTTTTTGATCGAAAAGGCGCTTGTCCACCTGCGCAAATCGTCGGGAGGGCTGCGATGAGTGTCCGTTCCCTGGACCGCGTCTGGAGTGGCTATCCCGGTGGAGGAAGCGAATTGCTCGCCTTGTTGGCTATGGCTGACTGGTCGGATGACGACGGAAGATGCTGGCCCAGCATGACAGCAATTGCGAAGAAAACACGGCTATCGAGGTCTCAAGCACAACGCATCGTACATGGGTTGATTGAAGCTGGTTTTGTCACCGTGACAGGCAATTTAACTGGTGGGGCGCCAGGCTCAACGCGTCAATATCAGATCAAGCTCTCATCCCTGACGGGTAGCGCCCATGCGACGGGTAGCGCCAGTGCGACGGGTAGCGCCCATGCGCGAGACGGGTCGCACCCATGCGGCGAGACGGGCCGCACCCATGCGACCCAAACCGTCATTGAACCGTCAATAACCGTCAATACATTGTCGACAGCCAAGCCTGATCGACTTGAACGGGCAGCCGGCAAGAAATCGAAACCTGATTGCCCGCACCAAGAAATCATCGCCGCGTATCACGAAGCATTGCCGACTTCACCACGCATCCGAGACTGGACGCCGGCAAGGGCGGCGTTGTTGCGTAACCGGTGGAACGAAGATCCGACCCGCCAGACGCTTGAATACTGGGAACGGTTGTTCGCCTACTGCGCTGAATCGGATTTCTTGACCGGCAAGGTTGCGACCCCCCGCCGTAAGCCTTTCACGGTCTCGCTGGAATGGCTGCTCAAACCTGAGAATTTCGCCAAGACCCGAGAAGGCCGGTATCACCAGGAGGCAGCGCAGTGACCTCCTTCGACCAGACAGCATTCAGCGTGCCGACCACGCCGCACAGCGTCGAAGCCGAGCAAAGTCTGCTTGGCGCGCTGCTGATCGACCCCGCCGCACTGGATCGCGTGCGCGACACCATTGCCGAACACGACCTTTATCGCGCCGACCATCGCACCATTTGGCGGCAGATCGTGAGCATGAGCGATGCCAGCCTGCCGATTGACGTCGTTACAGTTGCCGAACGCCTGGAAAGCCTTGGCACCCTGGATCAATGCGGCGGCTTGGTCTATCTAGCCACCATGGCGCAAAACGTACCCAGCGCGGCGAATGCACGCCGATACGCCGAACTCGTTGCCAAACATGGGCACCTACGTGCCCTGCAAGCCGCAGCCCAAGAAATTCTCGACGCCGTTGCAGCGCCAGGTATTCGCACCGCCGCCGAAATTGCCAGCGATGCCGAACGCATCCTGTCGGGTTTCGCCGCCGATCGTGGTGCTGGCGAACCCGTAACCGCCGCCGATGCAATGGCGCAAGTGCTACGGGATGCAGACGATGGCGCCGGACGCGCTGGGCTGATGACCGGGATTGATGACCTCGACTTCCTGACCGGCGGACTCGAACCCGGTCAACTTGTGATCCCTGCCGCTCGCCCCGCTGTAGGCAAGACCGCTGTTGCCTTGGCTATCGCGCGACACGTTGCCAGAAACGAAGGCCGGGTTGCCTTCTTCAGCCTGGAAATGACCCGGCGCGAACTGGCCGCCCGCCTGCTCGCTGCCGAGTCCGGAATACCTGCGCGCGTGCTTCGCAGTGGTCCAAATCCTGGCGAATGGGCTGCCCTGGCGGATGCTGCGACCAAGCGGGGGAATTCAAGTCTGATCCTGGATGACCGCGCCGCCGCTTCTGTCGCCTACATCCGCGCCCGTTGCCGCCGCCTGAAGCGTGAAGGCGGTCTATCGCTTGTGGTTATCGATTATCTGCAACTGATGGCCCCGGAGAACCCGCGCGCAAACAGGAACGAGCAAGTCGGCAGTCTGAGCCGTGGCCTAAAGGCGCTCGCCAAGGAATTGCAAGTCCCTGTAATCGCCTTGGCGCAACTGAACAGAACCAGCGAGAACAGAGCCGACAAACGCCCGATGTTGTCCGACTTGCGCGACAGCGGAGAGGTCGAACAAGACGCCGATGCCGTGCTGCTCTTGAGCCGCGCGACAGAAGCCGGCGACGTTATCGAATGCGATCTCGCCAAGCATCGCCAAGGACCAACCGGGAGTTTCTTCCTTGATTTCGATGGCGCACGGATGCGTTTCAGCAAGCGTTACGGCGCACCAACACCAGCAGCACCACAGAGGCCGGCAAATTCACGGCCAAGAGGTTTCCAAGAATGACACCTGTTTTTTTATCCGCACAAGGAGAAATGCAATGAAGGACACCCACATCCGCCCAAAATTAACAATTGCCCTCTGCAGAAAATATCTCGATTTAGCCGAGCGCCTTGAGCACAGCGGCCCTGTCGAATGGACGGAAATTGAAGATTTTCTGAACTACGCCGGCCAGGAAGCGCGCGACGCCGTTGATGCAGTGCTCGAAGCCAACGGCGAAGCACCGCTTCCGCCGCGCCTAAATCCAGGTTGCCCGGAGTTCCAAGCCGCCTACGCCAAGGCTTGCGAATGCCGCTCCAGTGGGGCAGGCCGGGACAACGCAGAATGCAATGCGGCCATGCAGGTTATGTTTCAACGCGCGCCGCGCTGGGCGCTGGCTGCAATCGAACAGATCTCCGATGAAATGAACGCGCTCCCAAAGCCGGACCACATGAGCGAGAGCGGCGATCCCCTCTACTCGGTGGCGTGCATCGCAAAACACTTCGGCAAGACCGAAGAAGAAGTTGTCGCAGGCTTCCATCAACTCGGTCCCGGCGATTTCGTGACCGGCCCAGCCTTTCGCATCCAATAATCAGGGAGAAACCAGATGACCGTATCAATCCCGTTTTCGGCCGAGCCGAACCAGATCCTCGACGCCTTCCGCCGTATTCAGGAAGAAGCCAGAAAGACCAACCGCGAGCTTAAAAGCCTGGGCGACGTCGACTTCCCCGGCCTGGAAGATGCCAAGCGACAGCTTCAAGACATGCAACGCGGCTTCGAGCAGATGTTCTCGAAGGCGATCCGCACCAATGCAGCCGGCGACCTGCGTTCCGGCAGCCGCAACGGCGTCTACGACAAGGACGTCGTAAGCTGGCTGTCGAATGTCCAGAAGCAATTCCCGGATCAGAAAGACCTGGTTCGCCATCTGAAGAGCGTGATCGAGCAATCGGCGCGCATCGGGCAGCATATCCCGGCGCCGTACTCGCCGGTATCGCCGACTTCACCGCTTCCGGCACCGGCGCCATCGTCGCCACTGCCGAATCCATCAATGCCGCTGCCAGGCGGGGGCAAGCCGGCATGGACGCTGCCGAATTACCCTGTTTGGGGCGGCACGCTGCCGGGTGGACACGTTCCGCCGATCGGTTCCGGCATGCGCACCTTCCCGACCTGGGGCGGCACGCTGCCGGGCGGCGGCATGCCGGGCATGCCGTATCCGCAGTTGCCGCACATCCCTGGGCAACAACCCGGCGTGACGCCTGGCGGTCCTGGCTGGTACGGCGGCCCGGGCATGGGTGCGGCGCTGGGAGGCTTGATGAGTGGCAACATCGGTGGCATCGCGGGCGGTGCAATGGGCGGGCTGGCGGGAGGGCCGATCGGCGCCATGGTCGGCGCGACCATCGGCAGCAAGCTGCAGGCCGCTATCGGCAAATACGCCGAACAGTCGATGCAGGAAGCGTTCGGCATGTCCGACCTTCGCCGTAGCGTCTACGGCATCAACGAGGAATTCGGCGACTTCCGCAAAAACATCCGCGCGGCGGGCGATGGACTGGGTGTCACCTACAACGAAACGCTTGCGATGTCGCGCGCGTTTGCGCAGCTTTCCAGCTTGACCGGTAGCGGCGGCATCGCATCGGGCACGCGCGCCGGTATCGCGCTGTCGCGGCAATTCGGCCTGGACCCCAGCCAGGGCGCGTCGATGATGGGGCGCATGGCCTTTCTTGGGCTGGGCGGCGGCGACCCGAAGAAGCAGGCACAAATGCTGGCCGAAGCCATGGCCGGCAGCAATCTCGGCGCGCGCCAGTCTGACGCGGCAGAGGCGATGATTCGCTTTGCCGAACGCAGCGCCAGCATGATCGGCGACGGCGGAAATGTGGCTGGCTATACCGGCCGGCTGCTGGCGCTGTTCAACAGCAGCGACAAGGGTGTCCGCGCCAACGCCGCCGGCATACTCGGCGGCTATGACGAATCCGTGCGCGCTGGCGGGCGAGCGGGCGACGCCGGCAAGAACTTCTTCTACAACGTGATGTCGAGAAACGGCACGGCTGATCCGTTCGACATCGAAATGGCGCTGGAAGGCGGCTTCTCCGGCAAGATGGGCAACGGCAAGATGATCGGACCGGAGTTGTTGCGCCATATCCGCAGTCGTTATAGCGGCATGGGGTCAAATGCAATGGCCAGCGCCACCAAGGGTTTGTTCGGCGGCAGCGCATCGGTAGCCAAGAAAACCATCGAATCCCTGATTGCCAACCCGAACATGAGCGATTCGGATGCGGCGAAGAAGGTCAGTGCCTTGATGGCGGACTTGAGAAAAGACGAAGACGGGAAGGATCTACGCATCGCATCCGCCAACCTGAACAACGCGGCGCAGAAACTGCTTGGCGACAACATGCTGCCGGTCATGACCAAGATGAGCGAAGTGCTTGGCGACCTGACGAATGCGATCAATGACTGGATCGGGAAGAAGCCGGGGTCTGCCGCAGCAAAGGAGTTCTCTGAACTGGATGCGTCGCGTCAGCAGTCATCCAGATTCAAGCAATGGGGTGACTTTGGCGGCAAACAATGGATGCACCGAAAGGTACTCCCAACAGAATCATCCATGAGGTCTTTCATGGGCAATCCTGGTGCCGAAGCGTTCCCGTCTGGCTTTGTCGATGAAATGAGCAGATCGCCAGGATCAAGAAGGGTCGACAGCGAGTTTATGCAATCTGTCAGCGACCTGGCGGGGAAGCACAAGATCAAGTACATGGCTCCAGCATCTGAACGTGGCAGCGCTCAACAGATCGGCATCACCGGTGGCAATCAAGTCGATGCGGAGAAGTTTTCAAAAGCCGTCGACAAGTTGGCGAACATGGTCGGCTTCAAAGTCGATGTGAAGGTCGTTGTCGACAAAAACGGAAACGCCATAAAAAGACCCAGCAACAACCCGAGCCGCTGATATGAAACAGGCTGTTTCTCCCGAGCAAAAGCAACGGGTGTTGGATCTTCGCCGCTTGCATTCGTTGGCGGAGGTTGCCGGCTTGACCGGCTTGCCACTGGGCACCGTGAAGACCATCGTTTCAAGATCGCGCCAGTTCAGCGACAACCAGGCGCACCGGGCTTTATTCACTTTGCCGGCAATCCAGCCAAGCAATCAAACGTTGCCAGCGGTTCCAGAACTGCCGCCACAGATGCGAGTGACTGGGGACGATGAAATCGACGCCGTTATTTGGCTTCGTTCCGTCATCGATACAGGCCAGCCCGCGCTGATCGAAAAGGCGATGCAGGCGAAGGCCAAGATCCTGACGCCTCTCGCCGATATCGAAAAGCGTTACTTGCAACACCTGGTTTCAGCGAACCCCGGCGACTGGACTGTTGCGTTCAAGACATTTGGCTTTGCCGACTTGGACGGGCTTGCCGTGCATGCTGTCCAGCGTGAGCAGTTGCGCGCCGAAACCCTGGCCCGCTTCGGCGACGGCATCTTTGCCGAAACCGAGGCGGAATCGTTTTGCGTCGATACCTTGCATGGCCTGGAGCGGGGCGGACCGATGCTTGACTTCGATAAAACGGAAGTTGCCGCCAGGTTCAAGCGTTGCACCGCGCTTATGCCACAAACGCTTTCCGATTGCCTGCATGAACTCAAATATTGGAATGACCTGTACAGGTTGCGCAATGCTGTTGATCGAGACGCAGCAGATCCAGTGCCAGAGGCAACGGCTCGCGACTGGTTTGTTTTCGGCCTTCTGGCTGAGATTCGGCCGCGCGGCAAAGATGAAGCAATGGCCGTGTTCCGGTATCTGATCGAAGACGACCGCATGGGTATGACCAAAACCGAGTCGATCTTGACCAACTTGATCAGGCGATGAATCGCTAGGTGGCTGCTACGCCCCATAATTTACAGAAGTTTTGCGCCTAATTTCTTGGCGAATAAGCAATGCATACGCCATCTCCATTGCGCTTCTCGCACGGCGCATTCATGGGTTCTGTGTCCTCATGGTTATCTGACATCGCGTTACGAAGCTGATTTGTCTTGGCTTTCATCGCCCACGTTTCAAGTTCGATTGGTCCGGCAAGAAGATTGCGCGGCTCCCCATTGATGTGAATGGCGTGTAAGTCGATGAAATTGGTATCCATGTTCACAAGCCATTGAATGCCGGCCTCACCAGCCTCATTCGTCATAATTACACTGACGGCGCGAGTGTTGGCAGGCAATCCTTCTGCCTTGGTGCTTTCCCATGAAACGCGTCCCGTTGCCCCAGCAAGCCGCGCGACTTCAGATTGAATTGATGCGCCACCATCATCGAATGAATGATTTTTCGTGATTTCAATAGCGCGATCAGAGCAACCTGAAATCACGAAAAGCAAAATGGAAACTGCAACTATGATCTTCATGGAAGCCTCCTTGAAACGAGAATCCTAACGCCTCATAGACGTGTGGCGAGGGTGATGATGCCGAACTACGCCCTGATCACTTTATGGCGAAAGAGCCGAAAGTGCTTGGATATGCTGCTCCCGAATTTTTGGGAACTGCTTTTTACACCAACGGCATAGATCTACTTCGTAATGGCTTGTTTTATCTTGGTTTTTCGTTCCTTTTAGATAGCCAACTGATAGTTTCGTTAAATTTTGATAGCGGCTATCAGATTACTAACGCGATTCGCGCGAGATGCCGCTCTATTGCTGGCTTCACAAGCTATCCGAAGATCAAAACAGCTCCCCCTGAGCATCTTTCCACTCCGCTTCGGTTTCTTTCGGATACCGCCTGGGCGACGGCTTTGGCACTGGCTGCCCAGCCTGGCTTGCCGCATGCTCGATGCGCGCTGTAGCGATGGCGATGTGCTCGGTTTCACACTCAATGCCGTCGAAGTCGAACGGTCCGCGATCGATACCGGCAAGCGTGTCTTCCATCCAGGACAGAAACTTCGGGTCGGCGCCGGGCGGGGCTTTAGCCTTGGCTGTCCATATGCAAACACACCGATCTTGCGGCCCATCTTCATCCTCTGTATTGAGAATTCCGCACAGTGGGCTGGGGAGAAGCGGAACATCCCCAAGCGGATCATCATAGGCTGACAATAGCGCATCGACTGAATACGTCTTTCCATCGACAAGTTCACGCGCGATGCGGCATCTATCCAGGCAATGGACAGCCGATAAGCCCCTCGCATGCGTTGCGCCGTTGGCTTTAGCTGCAGCCAGTTCCTGGTAGTTCGATTCAAAAAACAGGCGCACAAAAGATAGCGGAATTCCTCGCTCTCGATACAGGGCGAATAGGCGATGGCGCAAATCACCAGGCACGGTCATGTCGTCGCGCGTCATCGGCGGCACCCACTTTTGCGGATGCGCCAAATTGTGCCGAACCCTTTCGCGCATCCTTTCAACAGCCAAGTCGTAGTCGGCCCATGTCTTGATGACGGATGTTGGCGGAAATCGGTTGATCGCCCACTCGACGGCTAAGAACGCATCTTCTTCGTCTTTTCCAGCGTGCTCTACGGATAAATAGGCGTACACCTCAAGCAGACGTTCCGCCGACCACGGAACCCATGCCAATTCGCGCCGAACCGGTGTGCGTGGCTTTTTCAGTAGCCAGGACTTCATGATCGACCATAGCCACATGATGCCTCCAAGGTGACTTATTTCAGATTGTCATACCAAGAGTTTGCCAAAATGGCCCCCAAAGCCAAGCTAAACAGCCAGAAACCATGACGGAATTCGTGACGCCATCATAGGCACATGAACGCCAATGCCCCCCTTCTTCTCGACATCGGCCCGCTGTCATGCGGCTGCACTGATCACCTTCTGAACGACCTGTATAAGTCGCTGTCAGACCCGCCCGATGATTCGATCTGGCAGCCGCATCATGATCCCTATGTCCGTGACCACATCGAAGATGTAACGCAACGCGGCCTGGCGATGCTGGATGGCATCCTGTCCGGCCTGCTGTCGCTGTTCGGCCTGGAACTGCGCAAGGCGGAAACCTGGCGGCGGTGGACGCCGGAAGAACTTGATGCCGCCATGCGTGAACTCGACGGCAAAGACCCGCGCGAATACACGCTGCCTGACTGGCTGCGCGTCATCGACTGGATGATTCAGCGCTACCTGCCGGCCGGCGTCATCCAGGGCATGGCCGAATACATCGCCGTGCGCGCCGTGTTCGCCGGCCGCATTCAGGCCAACATCGAAAGCTACGGCCCGACCGATGAGGCCAAGGTGCTGTTGGCGGGTTCGGCGCCGGTCTTGCGCCATGCTGCCGATCAGATCGCCACGTTGACGGCGAAAGAAGCCGCCGTGCTGGATTTCTCCATCATGCGTGCCGGCGAGTTGATTGCCGACGTCGGCGAACGCACCCGCCACCGGATACGCCAGATCATCATCGAGCACGAAGAAGGCCGCGTCATGCACCGGCCGGATGCGTCGTTGTGGGATCTGCAATCCAAGCTGCAGGACGAATTCGCCTTGCTGAACCGGGACTGGCGCCGCGTCGCTATCTCCGAAGTCGCGCGCGATGCCAACGAAGGCTTTCTAGCCTCGCTGCCGGATGGCTCGCGCGTCAAGCGGGTGGAAGCCTACAACGCCTGCCCGTTCTGCAAGAAGATCGACGGCTTGGTGATGAACGTGGTCTCGCCCGGCAAGGAAGGCAAGGACGGCTGGACCGATGTATGGGTCGGCAAGACCAACGTCGGCCGATCCGCCAGCCCGCGCAAGCGAGTCGGCGATGAACTGGTGGAGCGCGTCGAGTCTGAACGCTACTGGCCAGCGGCAGGCATCCAGCATCCAAACTGCCGGGGTACTTGGTCATTGATGCCGAAAGCCATGCCCGGCGCTGATCCGAAGTTTCTGGCTTGGATGGAAGACACCTTGGCCGGTATCGATCGCGCGCCGGTTGACGTCGACGGCGACAACATGCGCACCGATACCGAAGGTCACAAGTATTTCTCTCGGCCAGGCGGCACGATGATGAAGGCGGTGCCGATGCATTCCAGCGAAGCGATCGCGGTTGCGTCCGAACTGGTCGGCGCGGTGCGCGAGATTATCGGCGCCGCGCAGACGGCCCCAGCCCCCATCGTGCATATCACCATGCCGGCAGAACGCAAGCCGGTCAAATACATCGGCGGCCGCGACGAAGCCGGTAACCCGGTGATGCGACCGGTCTATGACGATGCACCCGATGCCTGATGCAAATGGCCCCTGTTTTTCTTCGCTGGCTTCTCGCTTGCGCCACCGTTGCGCCATGTGCCAAACGATCGGCGCATTCCCCGGAAAAACAACCGTCTGCCCATGTCGTGAAACCACACTGGCAGGCATCCGATATTGAAGGAGCGCAGCCATGAACGGCCCTCTGATGACCCCCAAAGAATTTATGGAAATTGAAAACCTGCTATCGACCTACGGCCGCTATGTGCACGCCGGCAACCGTCCGATTGCACTGCGCAAGGCGTTGAACCACTCCAGCCGCCCCGTGAAGAGTATTGCCGCCCTGGGGCGCGAACTGGACGCGATGCGCAACACCCAGCGGCAGGAACGGCAATCGCAACGCAGCATTCTGCAGAAAGCCATCGCCAGCACCAACGGCCATATCCAATCACTTATCGGCAAAATTCCAGCGCAGGAAGTCGTAAACCTGGATCTCCAACTGCGCACCCTCGCCGAACGCGCCAGCCATCTGTAATCCGCAAGATCGATCCTCAGAGACGCCCGCACAGCGTCTCTTTTGCCGCCCTCTCGGGCGGCTTTTTTTCGTCCCATGATTTTCATCCAGCCAAGCAATCGTGACGCCAAAGTACCGGTAACCGCCGCGAAACAACGAGAAACGGCAGGGAAATCAAACATCGACACTTTGGAGAATCGAACATGCAGAGCACCCGATTGAAAGAACTGGTAACGCAGGCGCAACAGGAATTGCAGGCTGCCCTGATCGCCGGGCAAGACACCACCGATGCACGTCAGCGCCTCAAGCTGGCATCTGAAGAACACAACCGCGTGACCGCATTGGAGGCCAGCCAGTGCGACGACGAACGCAAAGCGGAATCGACTGTGTTGACGGATTATGTTGCCGACCTTCACCAACAGGAAGTCAGTGACGTCGGTACCGCCGTTGCCGCATTGCTGCACGGCTTGGCCGTTCCTGAAATCACGCTGCCTGTTCACGGGCTGCATGCACTGGTCAGGGCGCGCACAGCCCACGAAGCGGCCACTGAGGAAGTGGCCAACCATGCCGAACATGTCCAAGGTCTGGAAGAACGCCGCAATGCGCTCTTGGAAGAGCAGCAGCAGATCATTCAGCGCCGCGCCGCTGGCAACCGCGACGACGAAGCCGATGGCCGCCGCCTGGCACTGATCGATGCCGACCTGACCGGCCTGGCGGGAATCATCGACAACGCCCGGAGCATGGCCCCGCAGAACCACGCTTCCACGTTGGCCGAACTGCAGCGACTTGAACAACGCTGGGCGCAGGAAAAAGCGGAAGCCCTGGCAAGCGCGCTGAATGTGCTGGTCTACCAGTTTGAAGAGCGGCTGATTGCGACAGCAACCGCTCTCCGCAAGCTCACGCCAGTAGGCGGCATCGGGCAGCGCTACCGCATGGATCTACGCCTGGCCCAAGTGGCGCATACCCGGTTGTTCTGAGATGAGCGCGCGCAAATCCGGCCGGCCGCCAAACTGGCGCAGGGAGGCGGTTCGAGAACTGCGCTACGCGGCGCCGGATGCCGTCGCTACCCTCGCCCGCCAAGCTAAGATGGGCGATGCTCAGGCGGCGAAAGCCGTCCTGGACATCCTGCATACCCTTGATCAACCCAGCCCATCGGATGACCGAGGCGGCGTCTGATCTGGTCGCATGCCCTCGCATACCGGGGGCATTGCGACTTTCAACCGCCAGTTGCGCGCGTTCCTATAAGGCCGGCAAATCGGCTGAACCCTGGGAAACAGCGCACCATTGCCTTGGTTGTGAGATTGGCGCCCGGCATGCCGGCGAGAAGATCATCGTTGTGCCGCCGCCCCGGCATGTCTGTGTGCGATGTGGCACGCATTCACGCCGGCTGGTCGGCAAGCTGGTATGCATTTCCTGCTTCAACCGCCAAAGGGAATACATCATCGGCGCCAATGCGCGCGGTTCCGCAATTTTGGCTTACCGGGTGCCGGCCATCTGGGATACCGAGTTAGGCATTCAGATCGGGCATGACGCGTCCGAAGTTGAGACCGTCTGCCAGCGCCTCATGGATGGCCGGCCCGCATGGCTAGAGAACTACGGTACCGCCCGGCCCGCAGAAATCCGGGAGTGGTGGCACGGCATGGTTATTCCTCACTCGACGCGGCGTAACCGCTTGGAGAAGGTAATCACACTGGGCCAAGCGTTTGCATCGAGAGGGGGCAAAACTTGAGCATGCCCCTTCGATGAAAAATCAACCCGCAAGGTGCTATGCGATAGCACCTTACCGACTATGACATCAAGCAGGCTTCGCGCTTGGGAAAGCGCAAAATTGCGTTCTGCGAAATACTCGGCGCCGGAATCTTGGACCGCAACCACCCCCATAAGCGGCGGTCAGTTGCGGAAGCTGGCGCTACGCCGCTTCCATCTGGCCGGCATTCAACTCGAACATCATCGCCGCCTGGACGGCGTTGAACAAATGGAAAACATTGCCCAAGTCGCATTGGGGGTCGCGGCTGTTGGCGATGCTTATCAACTGGCCGAGTTCGCCAACTACGGCCGCGCAGGTTTCGAGCGTGTCGCCAGGCGAAAAACTTGAAACCAGGGGATTCAAACGGAATGCCTTGTCGCGGGCTTCCTGGTCGATGATGTCGTTCATGACATTGCGACGGGAGGCGGAAGAGGTATGCTTTGCTGCAGCCATGATGTAACTCCTTTCAGTTGCATTGAGGTTAGGCGGGTACCGGTGTTGCCGCACCGGTACCCGCTGCCCGAATACTAGGGCATGAAAAATAAAGCCACAACCCCATAAAACAGAATTTTTCCCTTAATAATCAATGGTATCCATGCGATACCGGCATGAATGGAAAGCAGTTTCATTCAAAGCTCACCCCATGAGCCTATGCACCTGGATAATCTGAAGGCGCCGGATATTCAACCCGGCACAACGCGGGAGAAGTCACATGGAAATACTCAACATCTGCCCGGAATGGGAGCCAGGCTGCTGGTGCGCGACTACGATCCAAATTTGCGAACGTGGCCACATCATCGAAGACGGCGGACGCGCGCGCTATCCCGCGCAATGGGCGTACTTCGTCTGGACGCCACTCGACAAGGCGCTTCCCCATGCGACACCGAGCGGATGGGGCATCCTGCCCAATTCACCTGAGCCAGACTTGGCAGAAATCATTGACGGGGCACCGGTCTACTTTCTGAAGGAGTTCGAGGCGGACTGGCCCACCCTGCTCGACATCCTTCTTGAGTGCGAGCACGCCGAGCCTTGGCTGGAAGAACAGATTATTCGCCAGCGCAAAAAGGCGGAGTCGCGCCGGCGCGAACACTGGGCGACGCTATACGGCGACGACCGCCCCGCCTTCGAGGCATTCATGCGGAAACTGCCGATCGACAACAACGACTACAACCTGAAGGGAATTTTGCGATGAACAATAGCGTGAACCATCAACGTCTTGCCGACGCCTTCACTTTCGCCGCTACCGCCCATGCCGAACAGGTACGTAAAGGCACCGCGATTCCCTACGTCTCACATCTGATGTCGGTTTCCGCGCTGGTGCTGGAGCATGGCGGCGACGAAGATCAGGCCATCGCCGGCCTGTTGCATGACGTGATCGAGGATTGCGGCGCCGCCTATGAGGCGGTCATTCGGGAACGCTTCGGCGAGCGGGTAACCCGCATCGTGCGCGCCTGCACCGATGCCGACACCACGCCCAAACCGCCGTGGCAGGAACGCAAGGAAGCCTACCTTCAGCATCTGCAACATGAAGGGCCTGAAGTGCTGCTGGTTTCCGCCAGCGACAAACTGCACAACGCCCGCGCCATCGTCTCCGACCTGCAGGCCATTGGCCTGGATGTGTTCGAGCGGTTCAGCGCATCGCAGATGCAGGTACTTTGGTATTACCGATCGCTGGCAGACATTTACCAGATCAATTTGCCCGGCCGATTGGCGGATGAAGTGCTGCGCGCCGTCGACACTATGCACGAACTGGCGGGAGCGAGCGAAGCATAGACAGCCGGGATTTTCTCACTTTTTTCTCACTTTCTCATTCTCACCCTTACCCAATTTCAACAACCAAAACTTGCCTGGATGACCTGGAGGCGTTTCAGGATACGCATAGCGGCCTCCGGGCTTTCCTTGCCAACCTCTTCAACGATGCTGCTCATCATTTGCTCGATCCGGGCTGCATCGCCCATACGCTCCGCAACCCTGTTCAGGGTCTCCACCGACCGAATCAGATTGCCAGCAGCGGAAAGCAGTAGCTTTCCATTTCTCACCTTGCCCGCCTCGTTGTGGCACGTGTCGATGACTCTCTCGGTGTACTCGATGGCGCTGCGAAGAATACCCAAGGCATTCATGTTGCTGAAAGGCATGATGCTGTTCAGCGTGACCGGCGCGGGTAACAGGGCACCCACAGCGGCGGCGGCCTTCGCGGGGGCTTCTTGGGCGGCAAGTTCTCGAACGCGCTGCATGGTCCGTGACTGCGCCTGGCTGCCTGCAATGAGGCGAGCCTGCTTCAGCCACCGGTAGAAGGTCCGGCGCGGTATGTCCGGAAAACGGGTGCGGAAGTCTTCGATCTTCTCGTCTTCCCCACCGCCTTCCGATACCCAGACGGCCAGGGCTTGCCTGACCTTTTCCCGCCGCTTGTCGTCAATGTTTGTGGTCATAATCTGGTGCCTTCCAGTGCCATAGAAGGTGCCAGTGTGGTGTCACGAATCGTCCCGGATGTGTTGGTGCTGCTGGGTTTGTGCCGCATGAAGCCGGTGCCACATGCGCCGGGCCGCCATGGCAGGATGCGGCGGGCTTCTCCTGCCCAGTCATCCAGCGGTTGCGGATGTCTGAGCGGTTGCGGCCACACCCACTTCACGCCAAGAGTCACACCATCTGTCACACCTATTTGTCACACCAGTCACACCTGTTCAGTCACACCTGAGTCACACCGTCACAAGCCCATGATGCTGGTGAAAAGCACCAAAAAGGCCCGGAAACCCGGCTTAAAGTGGGATGGGGCGGATTTTGCGCACTGTCCGAGTGGAATGGTAAACTCAGTCCGTGGATTGATTCACTAGGTTCATGCTCCCTAGTGCGACTCGCGGCATGGCAAGGCTCAAATCCTTTTTGAGCCATCTCGGAACGGCGCTCAATCCATACGGCCCCGAGATGCTCTCCCTTACTTCCTGAAAGGAATGAGCATGAAACTTTGTTCCGTATCTGAAAACGCCGCTATCCAACGAATCAACCGTCGTCTTGATGATGAACGCGTGCGCAAATGTGGCTTTAATTCCCGCGACTATCCAAATCTGGGTCGATTCTATGCAGTGAATGATCGTAACAACATCACCGCGAAAGACATTGATCTTGAAGAATGGGCAAGAGACTTGGGCGCCCTGCATCCAAGAGAGTCGATAGCCTTAGAGTGAATTTCGAGATACCCACACCAGCCCGGCCGCGCGCCGGGTTTTTTTCATCTGGCGGATGTGCAACCGATACGCCGCTGGCGCGCCACGAAGGGCAGGCACGCGGCTTTTACCGCCTGAGCCATGCCTTCACATCGGCGGCATGGTGCCCATGCGCAGAACGAAGGCCAGCAGGTACTGTGTAACCCAGCACCAAGATCGACCAAGACCCGCGCAACATTGCTTTGCCTCTTTGGCGTGTCGACCAACATCCACTTACATGACGCCGGCATTTTCAAAAACGCTTACATATCGCTTACATGGACGCCAGGAAATGAAAAAGGCCACTCCGAAAAGTGGCCTAAGTCATTGTTTGTTCTGGCTCCCCGACCTGGACTCGAACCAGGGACACACGGATTAACAGTCCGTTGCTCTACCAACTGAGCTATCGGGGAATTGAGAGGCCGCGATGATAAGTGGGGTGCGGCTTCCGGTCAATATCGAAGACGCTATTTCGTCTGTTTTTTATGAATCAGGCGAGTGCCTGAGCAATGCGTTCGATGGCTTTTTTCAGGTTGTCCATCGAGGTGGCGAAGGAGATGCGGATACAGCCTTCGCTGCCGAAAGCGGAACCGGGCACCAGGGCGACGCCGAATTCGAGCAGGCGTTCGGTCAGGGCCATGTCGTTGGCAGCCGTCAACTTGCCTTCGGCGTGCAATTTGACGATGGCGGCGCTGACATCGGGGAAGGCGTAGAAGGCGCCGCCACTGTCGACACAACTGACGCCGGGGATGGCGTTGAGTGCGTCGACGACGTAACGATGGCGTTCGCGGAAAGCGGCGAGCATCGGCACGATGCAGGCCTGATCGCCATTCAGCGCGGCTTCCGCCGCCACCTGCGAGATCGAGGTTGGGTTGGAGGTGGATTGCGACTGGATGTTATCCATCGCGGCGATGATTTCCTTCGGGCCGGCAGCGTAGCCGATGCGCCAACCGGTCATCGCGTAGGCCTTGGAGACGCCGTTCAGCACCATGGTCTGCTCGTACAGGTCCGGGCAGGCGTTGAGGATGTTGCTGTACTCGCCATCCGTCATCAGGATGTGCTCGTACATGTCGTCGCTGACGATCAGCACGTTCGGGTGGCGGCGCAGCACTTCACCCAGCGCGGCGAGTTCGTCCTTGCTGTAGACGGCACCGCTCGGGTTGGACGGGCTGTTGATGACCAGCATGCGGGTCTTCGGCGTGATCGCCGCTTCCAGTTGCGCGGGGGTGATCTTGAAGCCCTGTTCGATGCCGGCATCGACGATGACCGGCACGCCATCGGCCAGGATGACCATGTCGGGGTAGGACACCCAGTACGGCGCTGGAATGATGACTTCGTCGCCCGGATTGATGAATGCTTGCGCCAGGTTGTAGAAACTCTGTTTGCCGCCGCAGGAGACCAGCACCTGGTTGGCTGCATATTCGAGGCCGTTCTCGCGTTTGAACTTGTCGATCACTGCTTTCTTCAGGCTGGGCGTGCCGCCGACCGCAGTGTATTTGGTGAAGCCGGCATTGATCGCGGCGATACCGGCATCCTTGATGTGCTGCGGCGTATCGAAATCGGGCTCGCCGACGCCGAGTCCGATGATGTCCTTGCCTTCCGCTTTCAGCTTCGCCGCGCGGGCGGAGACGGCCAGGGTGGGCGAAGGTTTGATGTTCTGAACGCGGCGGGAGAGTTGCAAGGCGAGCACCTTTTTGAAACGCGAATGAGCAGGACGAAATGTTAGGATTAAGCGCTTTTTTAGCGCGCGGATTTTAACTTGGCCGTCACATTTCCCAATAGCCCTTTTGCACTGCACCAACCGTTTCCGCCAGCGGGTGATCAACCCGTGGCGATCGAGCAACTGGTCGCCGGCATCGATCAAGGCATGCGCTTCCAGACGCTGCTCGGGGTGACCGGCTCGGGCAAGACCTACACGATGGCCAACGTCATCGCCCGCCTCGGCCGGCCGGCCTTCGTGATGGCGCCGAACAAGACCTTGGCGGCACAGTTGTATGCCGAATTCCGCGAGTTCTTCCCGGACAACGCGGTCGAATACTTCGTCTCCTACTACGACTACTACCAGCCCGAGGCCTACGTGCCGTCGCGCGATCTGTTCATCGAGAAGGATTCCAGCATCAACGAGCACATCGAACAGATGCGTTTGTCCGCCACCAAGGCGCTGCTGGAGCGGGAAGACTGCGTCATCGTCGCTACCGTATCGGCGATCTACGGCATCGGCGACCCGGTCGATTACCACGGCATGATTCTGCATCTGCGCCAGGGCGAGAAAATCGACCAACGCGCCGTGATCCGCCGCCTGACCGAGATGCAGTACCAGCGCAATGAGATGGAGTTCAAGCGCGGTGTGTTCCGCGTCAAGGGCGACGTGATCGACATCTTCCCGGCGGAACACGCCGAAACCGCCGTACGCGTCTCGCTGTTCGACGACGAGGTGGAAAGCATCAGCCTGTTCGATCCGCTCACCGGGCAGGTCGTGCACAAGGCGGCGCGCTTCACCGTGTACCCGTCCAGCCATTACGTGACGCCGCGCGACGTGGTGCTGACCGCCGTCGACAAGATCAAACTGGAACTGGCCGACCGCCTGGAGTTTTTTCAGAAGAACAACAAGCTGGTGGAAGCGCAGCGCATCGAGCAGCGCACCCGCTTCGACCTGGAATTGCTGGCCGAACTCGGCTTCTGCAAGGGCATCGAGAACTACTCGCGGCATTTGTCCGGGCGCAATCCGGGTGAACCGCCGCCGACCCTGATCGACTACCTGCCGCCCAACGCGCTGATGTTCATCGACGAATCGCACGTCACCGTGCCGCAGGTCGGCGGCATGTACAAGGGCGACCGCGCGCGCAAGGAAAACCTGGTCGATTACGGTTTCCGCCTGCCCAGCGCGCTGGACAACCGGCCGCTGCGCTTCGACGAATTCGAGACCGTGATGCGCCAGACCGTGTTCGTCTCCGCGACGCCCGGCCCGTACGAAAAACTGCACGAACAGCAGGTGGTGGAACAGGTCGCGCGCCCGACCGGCCTGATCGACCCGGTGATCGAGATTCGCCCGGTCGGCACCCAGGTCGACGATCTGATGTCGGCGATCAATCAACGCACCGCGCTCGGCGAGCGGGTGATGGTCACCACGCTGACCAAACGCATGTCCGAGCAACTCACCGAATACCTGTCGGAACACGGCATCAAGGTGCGCTATCTGCATTCCGACATCGAAACGGTCGAGCGGGTCGAGATCATCCGCGACCTGCGCCTCGGCGTATTCGACGTGCTGATCGGCATCAACCTGCTGCGCGAAGGTCTGGATATACCCGAGGTGTCGCTGGTCGCCATCCTGGACGCCGACAAGGAAGGTTTCCTGCGCTCCGAACGCTCGCTGATCCAGACCATGGGCCGCGCCGCCCGCCACCTGAACGGCACCGCCCTGCTCTACGCCGACCGCATCACCGATTCGATGCGCCGCGCCATCGACGAAATCGAACGCCGCCGCAACAAGCAGATCGCCTTCAATCTGGCCAACGGCATTACGCCGAAAGGCGTGGTCAAGCGCATCAAGGACATCATCGACGGCGTCTACAACCCGGACGCGGCGAATCAGGAACTGAAAGCGGCCCAGTCGCGCGCCAAGTACGAGGTGATGAGCGAGAAAGACCTGGCGAAAGAAATCAAACGGCTGGAAAAAGACATGCTGGCCGCCGCGAAAAACCTGGAATTCGAGAAAGCGGCGGAACTGCGCGACAAGTTGCACAACCTCAAGAAACAGTTATTTGGAGTGGAAGAACACGATGAGTAAGACCAAGGTTTTGTTCGTTTGCATGGGCAACATCTGCCGTTCGCCCACCGCCGAAGGCGTATTCCGCGACAAGGTCAAGAAGGCGGGCCTCGCGGCCAGCGTGCAGACAGATTCCGCCGGCACGCATGGTTATCACGTCGGCAATCCGCCCGATGCCCGCGCCCAGGAAGCTGCGCGCGGACGCGGTTACGACCTGTCCGATTTGCGCGGACGCGAGGTTTGCGAGCGGGATTTCGAAGCGTTCGATTACATCCTGGCGATGGATAAGGACAACCTGGCGATACTGCAAAAGAAATGTCCGGCACATTTGCAGCACAAAGTGCGCCGGTTGCTCTCGTTCAGCCGCCGCTATCCCAATCTGGACGTGCCCGACCCCTACTACGGCGGCCGCGCCGGCTTCGATATGGTGCTGGATATGGTGGAAGACGCAGCGGAAGGATTGATCGAAGCGATCAACCGCAAAGCGAAATAAAGCCAGGAAATCAATTAAAAAAGCCGGCGTTGAAGCGCCGGCTTTTTTGTGGGCACGCTGCCTGATCAGTCAGCGCTGTTTTGCTCTGCTGCGGCAGGCCGGGTCTCCACCATCACCAGCGGCTCGGCGCTGGCCGACACGTCGGACTTCGGACGCGCGCGGCGACGCGGATTCGACGGCGGACCCCACTCGCTCGGCGTCTCGGCACTCGCCTGAGCAGCGCTGGGCTCGCTCGCAGCGACGCTTTCCGAACGGGTTTCCACCATGACCAGGGCATCGGCGGCAGCTTGCGCATTGCCACGACCGCCACGGCTGCGACGCCGACGCGGAGAAGTAGCCGGTTCGTCGGCTTCGGCGGCAACAGCAGCTTCGACCGGCGCAGCGGTTTCCACCAGTTGCAAGCCAGCCGTAGCCAAGTCTTCGCTCGCTTGCGGACTAGGCGCTGCGACCGGTTCAGGCCGGGCCTGTACAGGCTGGACCGGCTCGGCGGCAGGTTGCACTCTTGCCGGTTCCGGCGCGCTCTCCAAGCGAATCACCAGCGGCACGCTGTTGTCGACGGCAGCCACCGGGGCGGCTGCGCTAACCGGTTGATTTTCGGCTTCGGCAACAATTTCGCTGACCGTCTGGTCGGCAACGGCGCCCGCGCCTTCCGGGCGGCCTTCGCCACGACGACCACGTCCGCCACGACGGCCGCGGCGGCGGCTATCGCGTTCCTCGCCGCCGGCTTCGGCCGGCGATTCGGCGGCAACCTGACTCGTTTCCATCGGCGCAGTCACAACCGGTTTCGGCTCGACTGCACGCGGCGCCTCGGCAGCAGGTTGACGCTCGCGACGCGGACGCTCAGGACGCTCAGGACGTTCGGCGCGTTCGGGACGTTCGCCACGCGGCTCGCGGTTCTCACGCGGTTCCTGACGCTCGCCCTTGGTTTCCTGACGTTCAGTACGGGCAGGACGCTCGCTTTGCTCACCACGATCCGGACGTTCGCCGCGCGGCTTGCGCTCGCCGCGGCCTTCGCGGCCGTCACGATTGTCCCGCTCGCCACGGCCATCGCGACCGCGACGCGGTTCCCGCTCACGTCGCGGTTCGGCCTTTTTGACTTCTTCCGGCTTGGCTTCTTCAACCGGTTCGGTGCTGCTGCGCAACCAGCCGAACAAGCGACTGAACAGGCCAGGCTTGGCGACCTCGACAACCGGCGCCGGCGCGGCAGCGACCGGGGTAACGTGGGCCGGAGCCGGCTGCGACGGCGTGATGCCCTGCACCACCGGCTGCGGCCGTTCGGGTTTGTCGGCGCCGCCGTTGCGCGGCTGCATTTCCGCTTCGACCGGTTTTTCCACCATGCGGTAACTCGGCGCCAGCGGTTCGGTCTGGTTGAGTTGGTCGTGCCGGAAACGGGCCAGGTTATAGCGCGGCGTTTCGAAATGCATGTTGGGGATCAACATGATTTCGACGCGGTGACGTGCTTCGATGGACAGGATGTCGTGGCGCTTTTCGTTGAGCAGGAAGGTCGCGACATCGACCGGGATCTGCAGATGCACGGCGCCCGTGTTGTCCTTCATGGCCTCTTCCTGCAGCATGCGCAACAGGTGCAACGCGAAGGATTCGGTGCTGCGCACGTGGCCGGTACCGGCGCAACGCGGGCAGGTGATGTAACTGGTTTCGCCGAGGCTGGGTTGCAGGCGCTGGCGCGACAGTTCGAGCAGGCCGAAGCGGGAAATCTTGCCGGTCTGCACGCGGGCGCGGTCATGGTGCAGCGAATCGCGCAGGCGGTCTTCGACCTCGCGCTGATTCTTCTGGTTTTCCATGTCGATGAAGTCGATCACGATCAAGCCGCCGAGGTCACGCAGACGCAGTTGCCGGGCAACCTCTTCTGCCGCTTCCAGATTGGTGTTGAACGCGGTCTGCTCGATATCGCTGCCCTTGGTGGCCTGCGCCGAGTTGACGTCGACCGCAACCAGCGCTTCGGTATGGTCGATGACGATGGCGCCGCCGGACGGCAACGTGACCATGCGCGAGAAGGCGCTTTCGATCTGGTGTTCGATCTGGAAACGCGAGAACAACGGCACCGGGTCGGTGTAGAGCTTGACCTTGTGCACGTTGGGCGGCATCACGTGCGCCATGAACTGGCGCGCCTGCTCGTAGATGGCCGGCTCGTCGATCAGCAGTTCGCCGATATCGGGCGTGAAGTAGTCGCGAATGGCGCGGATCACCAGGCTGGATTCCTGATAGATCAGGAAGGCGCCAGTCTGGCCCTTGGCGGCACCGTCGATGGCGGTCCACAACTGCAGCAGGTAGTTCAAGTCCCACTGCAATTCCTCGACGCTGCGGCCGATGCCGGCAGTGCGGCCGATCAAACTCATGCCGGCGGGCACTTCCAGTTGCGCCAGCGCATCGCGCAGTTCGTTGCGCTCTTCGCCTTCGATCCGGCGCGAAACGCCACCGCCGCGCGGGTTGTTCGGCATCAGGACCAGATAACGGCCGGCCAGGCTGACCTGGTTGGTCAGTGCGGCGCCCTTGTTGCCGCGCTCGTCCTTCTCCACCTGCACAACCAGTTCAAGGCCTTCCTTGAGCAGATCCTGCATGCGGCCGCGGCTGAAATCGCCTTTTTCGGCGCCGGGAATGGCGGAACGGGAGATTTCCTTGAACGGCAGGAAACCGTGGCGGTCGGTACCGTAGTTGACGAAGCAGGCTTCGAGCGAGGGTTCGACGCGCGTGACAATGGCTTTGTAGATATTGCCTTTGCGCTGTTCCTTGTTAGCGGACTCAATATCGAGATCGACCAGTTTCTGGCCTTCGACAATGGCGACGCGGAGCTCCTCCGCTTGCGTCGCGTTGAACAACATACGTTTCATGTTTCACCCCAGCGCTCTCGCACCCCGGGGGACAAACCCCGCCGCACGGCCCCGTTGATCAGGGACTGGGTGCAGCGGCAATGCAGGGCAGGGGATCAGGCGGCGTGTTTAGTTTTGTCGCTGAGCGGCTGGAGCATGGTTGAGGTTCATCGTTTTTTCCCGTCGATTCAGGCTGTTAGTCAGTTTACAAATACCGAATTCAGCGTTGAACCGCGCGGGGAATCATCCGGGTGCGGGTCGCGCATGTTAATTGCGTTACCATCGCTGCTTTTTTCGGGCGCTGCCTTTCAGGCTTACTAACGTCACTGATGTTCCTTCGTTCGGCGCTCAAGCGCACAAACGAAGCACGAACACCGTAAACATAGTGAAACAAGGGGCTGGCGGCCTTAGCCGGTGAGCGAGATAACCGGCACCCAAAGTCTGTGCGAGGGCAAGGTCTTCAACGCCCCGTGTGCATGCTTTTTGAGCAGGGCGAATATACAGTAATGCATTCAGTGGGCAAAGCAGCAGTCAGCAGATCTGTCAGCAAAATCCTCATCGGATCGGAGCAGGCCGGACAACGTCTGGACAATTTTCTGTTCCGTACGTTGAAGGGCGTCCCCAAAAGCCGGATCTATCGCATGTTGCGCGAAGGCGAGTTGCGGGTCAGCGGACGCCGCTCCAAACCGGACTACAAACTGGTCGAAGGCGACGAAATCCGCATCCCGCCGGTGCGCGTCGCCGAACCGGCGGCAACCCCGCCAGCCGGCCCGATCACGCACCCCTTGCTGGAGCGGGTGATCTATCGCGACGATGCCTTGTTGATCATCGACAAACCCGCCGGCCAGGCCGTGCATGGCGGCAGCGGCGTCAGCCTGGGCGTCATCGAACAACTGCGCCAGGAATTACCGGATGCCCGCTTTCTCGAACTGGCGCACCGGCTCGATAAGGAAACCTCCGGCATTCTGGTGCTGGCGCTGAAACGCTCCGCGTTGGTCGAGTTGCACCGCATGCTGCGCGAGGGCGAACCGAAAAAAACCTACCTGGCGCTGGCAGTCGGCGAGTGGCGCGATCCGGTGCGGCATATCAAGCTGTCGCTGCACAAATTCCTGACCGAAGACGGCGAACGCCGAGTCGAAGTGAACGATGAAGGCCAGCGCGCCCACACCATATTCCGGCGCATCAAGGTTGCAGGAGGTTACAGCCTGCTGGAAGCGGAACTGAAGACCGGCCGCACCCACCAGATTCGCGTGCATCTGGCGGCCGTGCATCACCCGATTGCCGGCGATAGCAAATATGGCAGCCCGGAACTCAATCGCACGCTGAAATATCAGGGCCTGAAACGCATGTTCCTGCATTCGGCACGGCTGGAAATCCGCCACCCGCTGACCGGTGCCGAACTCAAGATCGAAGCGCCATTACCGGCGGATTTGCAGGGGTTTCTGGATACGCTGGGTTGAATCGCACCCGCTTAGAGCCTTCGCAGCGGGTTATTTCCCTTAGATCGCACTGAAAGTCTCAAGCCCGCATTTTTTATTGTAAGGAATGAAGGCGTTATCGTTGATAACGAACGCCCTTGATTGTCCGTTTGGCTTACTGGCAATCGCAACATCCATGCTGTAAACGGAACCACTCATGCCGGCATAATTAAGTCGAAAAACCAAAGAGTGATCCGCTCCGTATTGCCAAGCTGGACGCCAATCTCCGAGTATTTGATAAGCCTTGAGGCTGGCGGTTTTGTGGTAACAACCAAGTAGGCCTTGTGCAATGTCTGGGGCGGATTGTCGAGCGCGAATTGTGGCTGCGGTGAACTCTTGCGTTTCGGGACGCGCGTTTATGCCCATTGCCCTTGCAAGTTGGATTATCGCGAATTCTTTTCGGCTCTTAATTTCAGCAGGGACAGAAACAGTTTCTGGCGCGGTTGGCCTGCCTTCGCGTATACGTTCCTGCACTTCCATTTTGTCAAGACTTTCGGGTTCCATCGCCATCAAAAAGGCGAAGATCAACGCGGAAATTTCCATTTTTCACCCCGGTTAGATATAGAAGAATTTCAATTGGTTAAAGGTATTCATCAAGCCCATTTGAAATGGTTAAAGTGCTGCCAACCCGCGTTCCAAATCCGCTTTCAAATCGCCCGGATGTTCCAGCCCGACCGCGATGCGGATCAAGCCATCGCCGATGCCGGCTGCGGCGCGCTGCTCCAGCGTCATCCGGCTGTGCGTGGTGCTGGCGGGATGCGTGATGGTGGTGCGGGTATCGCCCAGATTGGCGGTGATCGACATGATTTGTGTCGCGTCGATGACTTTCCAGGCAGCTTCCTTGCCGCCGGCCAGTTCGAACGCGACGATGCCGCCGCCGGTGACTTGCTGTTGCATGGCCAGGGCGTGTTGCGGATGCGATGGCAGACCGGGATAGAACACGCGCGCAACGTTCGGCTGCGCCTCCAGCCAGGTCGCCAGTTCCAATGCATGCGCGGAATGCGCCTGCATGCGCAAACCCAGCGTTTCCAATCCCTTCAGCAATACCCAGGCATTAAAGGCGGACAAGGTCGGCCCGGCGGTGCGCAGGAACGTGTAGACGCCTTCCATCAGCGCCTTCTCGCCGAGCACCGCGCCGCCGAGCACCCTGCCCTGCCCGTCCAGATATTTGGTGGCGGAATGAATGACGATGTCGGCGCCCAGTTGCAACGGTCGTTGCAAAGACGGTGTGCAGAAGCAGTTGTCGACGGCCAGCCAGGCGCCGGATTCATGCGCGATGTCGGCCAGCGCGCGGATATCGCTGACCTCGGTCAACGGATTCGACGGCGATTCGACGAAGAACAGGCGCGTATTCGGCTTCACCGCCGCGCGCCATTCGGCCGGGTCGGTCGGCGAGACGAAGGTGGTCTCGACGCCGAAGCGGCCGAGAATGTTCTGGAACAACTGCACGGTGGAACCGAAGATCGAGCGGGAAGCGACGACATGCTCGCCGGCCTTCATCAAGCCCATCACCGTGGCCAGGATGGCAGCCATCCCTGAGGCAAACGCGACACAACGCTCTGCGCCTTCCAGCGCCGCCAGGCGCTCTTCGAACATGCCGACGCTGGGATTGGTGAAACGGGCGTAGATCGGCCCGGCTTCGGCGCCGGAAAAACGTGCGGCGGCTTCCGCTGCGCTGCCGAACACGAAACTGGAGGTGAGATACATCGCCTCGGAATGTTCCTGGAACTGGCTGCGCTGCGTGCCGGCGCGCACCGCCAGGGTATCGGGATGCAGTCCGTCGAGATTCATGATGTCGTCGCCAGATTCAGGTCCAATTGCCGCGTCGCGGGTGCGGGCGTCATTGGAATATCGCCATTGCGCTGGCCTTCCAGACGTTCCAGATAAGCCTCGGTGACATCGCCGGTGACGTAGCAGCCGTCGAAACAGGAGGCGTCGAACTGTTCGATGGCCGGGTTCACCGACCGGACTGCCGCGATAAGGTCGGGCAAGTCCTGGTAGATCACCGCATCGGCGCCGATTTCCTGCGCGATTTCCACGTCGGTGCGGCCATTCGCCAGCAGTTCGTTGCGCGTCGGCATGTCGATACCGTACACATTGGGGAAACGCACCGGCGGACTGGCCGAGGCGAAATACACCGCCGTGGCGCCGGCATCGCGTGCCATCTGGATGATTTCGCGGCTGGTGGTACCGCGCACGATGGAGTCGTCGACCAACAACACGTTCTTGCCCTTGAATTCGAGCGGCATCGCGTTGAGCTTCTGGCGCACCGATTTCTTGCGCGAAGCCTGTCCCGGCATGATGAAGGTGCGGCCGATGTAGCGGTTCTTGATGAAACCTTCGCGGTAATCCAGGCCCAACTTGAACGCCAGTTGCAGCGCCGAGGGCCGGCTGGTGTCGGGAATCGGCACCACCACATCGATCTTCAGATCGCCGAAATCGCGTTTGACCTTTTCCGCCAGGTATTCGCCCATGCGCAGACGGCTTTCGTAGATCGAGGCGCCGTCCATCACCGAATCCGGCCGCGCGAAATAGACATATTCGAAGATGCACGGCGTGAAACGCGCCGCCGGCGCACAGGCGCGGCTGTAAAACTCGCCGTGCGTATCGACCAGGATGGCCTCACCCGGCGCGACATCGCGCACCACCTGGTAACCCATCGCTTCGACCGCAACGCTTTCGGAGGCGACGATCCATTCCGGACCTGCCGGCGTATCCAGGCGCCCGATCACCAGCGGCCGGATGCCGTTCGGGTCGCGGAACGCCAGCAGGCCGTAGCCGGCGATCATCGCCACCACCGCGTAGGCGCCCTTGCAACGCCGGTGCACGCCGGCGACGGCGGTGAACACGTCGTCGACCTTCAGGCGGTGGCCTTGCACGGCTTCCTGCAACTCGTGCGCCAGCACGTTGAGCAGGACTTCCGAATCGGAGCCGGTATTCACATGGCGCAGGTCGTCCATGAACAGTTCCTGCTGCAACGCCTCGGTATTGGTCAGGTTGCCGTTATGGCCGAGCACGATGCCGAACGGCGAATTGACGTAGAACGGCTGCGCTTCCGCCGGGCTGGCGGCGGAACCGGCAGTCGGATAGCGCACATGCGCGATGCCGACGTTGCCGACCAGATTGCGCATATCGCGCGTGCGGAACACGTCGCGCACCATGCCCAACTGCTTGTGCATGTGGAACATGCTGCCATCCATCGTGACGATGCCGGCCGCGTCCTGGCCGCGATGCTGCAGCAGTTGCAGGCCGTCATAGAGCAACTGGTTGACGATTTGACGAGAGTAGATGCCGACGATGCCACACATGACGGGTGCCTTTAATAACGAATCAGCGCTGCCAGATCAGGCGGCAACCAGGGGTAAAGTTTGCTGGCCATTTGTTCGAGCGGCGCGCGGGTCAGCGCCTGCTGCCAGGCCTGCGTTTTCGGCAAGGCGGTCAACCCTGCGATCAACGTCAATCCGAGCAGCGCCACCGTGCCGCGCAAGACACCGAACATCACGCCGAAGAAACGGTCGTAAAAACCAAGTCCGGCCAGATTGATCAACTTGGCGATCACCGCCGCCGCCAGACTGGCCAGAATCAATATCGCCACAAACACCAGCAGCAGCGCCGCGGCATAACGTAACGAGGGACTGTCCAGGCCCGGCAACATCAACGCTACGGAAGGTGCGAACAGCTTGGCGCCGGCAAATGCCAGCACCCACGCCGCCAGCGACAATGACTCGCGCGCCAGTCCGCGCAGCGCGCCGAGAACAGTCGATAGCCCGAGGATGGCGAATACGATCCAGTCCAGCGATGTCATGACAAATCATGGTCCCAGCAGAACCGGACTGAAGCCCTTGGCCTTGAGCCGGGCCTGCATTTCCAGCGCTCTTTCGTGCTGCGGCAGCGGGCCGACGCGCACGCGAAACTGGCCATTGGTGCCCGTCATCGTAGCCTTGAAGCCGGCGGCAGAGGCCTTTTCCAGCAATTGGCGCGCATTCGCTTCGCTGCCGAATGCGCCGATCTGCAGGAAATAGCCTTGCGTTGCGAAAGGCTGATCGGGTTTCAGCGCGGGTTTTGGCTCCGGCTTTACTTCCGGCTTCGCTTCCGGCTTTTGCACGGGCTTCGGTTTGGGCTTTTCCAGCACGGGCGCAGACGGCGCCGCCTTCTTGTCAACCTTGGCCGCTTCCGGTGCAGGTGGTCGGCTGGTTGCGCTGGCCGGGGCCGCGTTGGCCGGCGCGGGTTCGGCTGCGGCCGGCTTTGCCGATGCCGGTGGTTGCGTCGGTTCTGCCGGAATCGGTTCCGGCGCTGCCTGCGCCGGCGGCATCGCGGCGGGCACGGTTTCGAACGGCGTGTTTTGTGCCGGAATACGGATATCGACTTCCGGCCCCAGCGGCTTCGGCTCGCTGTCGAACAGCATCGGCAACACCACCACGCTGGTCAACGCGATGGCGACCGCACCGACCAGGCGACGTCGCGCGCGCCGGCGCAATGCAAGCTCATCCTGGGTTACGACAATGTCAGCCATTACAGTTGATTTCCGCCATTCGTTTCAGCCTCGCGTGCGGCCAAGACCTCGGCCACGGTATGGAACGAGCCGAAAGCGAGAATTGTATCAGCCGACCCCGCCTGCAAGCACGCGGCAAGCCAGGCTTCATGCACACTCGCATGACTTGTAAAAGTACAACCGGCAGCCTGCAGGAAGCGGGCCAGGCCAACGCTGTCGAGTCCGCGCGGCACGGCCAGACCGGCGCAGTGCCAGACGTGAACATGGGGCCGCAGGGCCTGCACGACGGCGGCGACATCCTTGTCCGCCAGCATCGCACACACCGCAATGACCCGACCGCCCGGCGGCAGATCGGCCAGATTGGCCGCCAATGCGCGTGCCGCATGCGGGTTATGGGCGACATCGAGGATACGCAGCGGTTGCTGTCCGACGATCTGAAAACGGCCAGGCTGACGCGCCTGCGCCAAACCGGCGCGCAGCGCCTTCATGCTGACCGGCAAGCGTCCGCTCACGGCGGACAGCGCCGCCAATGCGCAGGCGGCATTGGCATATTGGTGGCGGCCCGGCATGGCCAGGCGGGGCAAGGCGGGATAGACGCCGGCGCCGACGCGGCAAGTCCAGCCGGCAGCGCCGACGTCACCGGCCTCGACGCGAAAATCCACGCCCAGGCGCAACAATTGCGCGCCGATTGCGTCCGCGTGCGCCAGCAAACTGGCGGGCGGATCGACATCGCCGCAAATGGCCGCACGCCCCGCACGAAAAATACCGGCCTTCTCGAAACCGATCGCTTCCCGCGTCTCGCCGAGAAATTGCTGATGGTCCAGGTCGACGCTGGTCACCACTGCGCAATCGGCATCCCAGACATTGACCGCATCGAGGCGTCCGCCCAGACCGACTTCCAGCACCGCCACATCGATATCGGCGCGCTGGAACAGCCACATCGCAGCCAGGGTGCCTTGTTCGAAATAGGTCAGCGGAATATCGCCGCGCGCGTTCTCCACCGCGTCCAGCGCTTCGCATAACTCGGCGTCGCTCGCTTCGCGGCCATCCAGATGCACCCGCTCGTTGTAACGCAGCAGGTGCGGCGATGAATAACAGCCGACGCGATAGTTCGCCGCAGTCAGGATCGCTTCCAGATAGGCGCAGACCGAACCTTTGCCGTTGGTGCCGCCCACCGTAAGCAGCGGGAAAGCCGGCTGCAAGCCGAGTCGGTCGCGCACCCGGGCGACCCGATCCAGTCCCAGCACGATGGCATCCCGGTTGCGGGACTCCAGGTGCTGCAGCCAAGCCTCAAGCGTCGCGGGATGACTCAACCTAGATTCCCCTGTTGACCGCTCCTCAGCCCTTGAGTTGCCCCATGGATACAAGCGTTAGTGCCTTCGATCACCCACTCCAAATGGGTCAGCCCGCTACGCGTCCGATTGCGGGCCTGCCGGGTCGCCTGGCCGCGTTGCTCCTCCTTGCGGGGAGCGACCACGCGCGTCGTCGCGTCTTGCCAGACAACCCGGCAGACCCACACTCGAACGCGTCCAACAGAGGAATCTAGGCTCAAAAAACTTATTGAACCGACGGCTTGCGCAGCAACTGCGCGCACAGGCGCGCCAGGGTCTGCTTCATTTCGCGGCGGTCGACGATCAGGTCGATGGCGCCGTGGTCGACCAGGAACTCGGAACGCTGAAAGCCTTCCGGCAAGGTCTCGCGCACGGTCTGTTCGATCACGCGCGGCCCGGCAAAGCCGATCAAGGCCTTCGGCTCGCCGACGATGATGTCGCCCAGCATGGCAAAACTGGCGGAAACGCCGCCCATGGTCGGATCGGTCAACACGGAGATGAATGGTAGACGGTTGGCGGAAAGCTGCGTCAACGCGGCCGAGGTCTTGGCCATCTGCATCAGCGAATTAAGGCCCTCCTGCATGCGCGCACCGCCGCTGGCGGCAATGCAGATGAACGGCTTCTTGCCGCGTACGGAAGCTTCCACGCCGCGCACGAAACGCTCGCCGACCACCGAACCCATCGAACCGCCCATGAAGCGGAATTCGAACGCGGCAACGGTCACAGGCAAATCGTGCATGCGCCCTTCCATGACCACCAGCGCATCCTGCTCCTCGGTGGCTTTGGCCGCCTCGGTAAGGCGGTCGGCATAACGCCGGCTGTCCTTGAATTTGAGCGCATCGACCGGCAGGATGTTGGCGCCGATTTCATTGCGCCCCGCCTCGTCGAGCAGCATTTCCAGACGTTGGCGCGCGCCGATCCGGTTGTGATAGCCACAGTGCGGACAGACGTGCAGGTTGTTGTCGAGATCGGCGGCATACAGCACCGATTCGCAACTCGGACATTTGCTCCACAAGCCTTCCGGCACCACTTTCTTGGCCGCATCGGACGACTCGCGCCGCTTGATCTTGGGAGGAATCAGTTTCTGGAACCAGCTCATGGGTGCCTCCATAAAAAACGCCGAGTAGCGGCGCTTAACGCTCCCCTCGCCCGCAAGCGGGACAGCGGAGTCGTCGGCAGCTTGCCTGCCATACGAATCCGGCGTCCTTCTCGCAAGGAGAGGGGCTGGGGGATAAGCAGAGCCTTGGCAGGCGTTTTTTGCCTGCCTAGTCGGTTGCTTAGTGGTTTCATCAGAGGGCGATGGGCAACGCCCATCAGTTATCCAGCGCGGCGCGCACGCCGGCCACAAAAACCTTCACATTTGCCAGCATCGTTTCCGGCGTGGACTGCTCGATTTCCTGCACGATGCGCGAGCCGATCACGACGGCGTCCGCCACCTCGGCAACTTGCCGCGCCGTCGCCGCATCGCGAATGCCGAAGCCGACGCCGACCGGCAGGCCGGTGGCGGCATGGATCGCCGGCAGCCGTGCAGCGACCTCGCTCATGTCGATGGTTGCCGCCCCGGTCACGCCTTTCAGCGAAACGTAATAGATGAAGCCGCGCGCATGTCTGGCCACCGCGTCGACCCGTGCCGCCGGCGTGGTGGGCGCGAGCAGGTAGATGTTGTCGAGTCCGGCAGCGGCGCATTTGGCGGCAAACTCGGCCGATTCCTCCGGCGGGTAATCCACCGTCAACACGCCATCGACGCCGGCGCTTGCCGCCGCGTCGCAGAACGCATCCCAGCCCATCGCCTCGATCGGATTGGCATAGCCCATCAGCACCACCGGCGTGGCGGCATTGGTTTTGCGAAATTCAATGACCATGGCCAGCACGTCGCGTAGACCGACGCCATGTTTCAGCGCGCGCTCGCTGGCTCGCTGGATGGTCGGCCCGTCCGCCATCGGATCGGAAAACGGCACGCCCAATTCGACGATATCCGCGCCGCCGGCGACCAGCGCATGCATCAGCGGTACGGTGGCGGCCGGAGAAGGATCACCGGCTGTAATGAAGGGAATCAAGGCCTTGCGGTTATCCGCTTTCAAGGCGGCAAAAGTTGCGGCAATACGCGACATGGTCAGAGCTCGATACCCGACAGGCGGGCGACAGTATTGATGTCCTTGTCGCCGCGTCCGGACAGATTCACCAGCAGTACCTGGTCCTTGTCCATCGTCGGCGCGATCTTGGCGGCGTGGGCCAGCGCATGACTGGATTCCAGCGCCGGGATGATGCCTTCGAAACGGCACAGGTTATGGAAGGCGGCGAGCGCTTCGTCGTCGTTGATGGCAACGTATTCGGCGCGGCCGATATCCTTCAGCCAGCTGTGCTCGGGGCCGACGCCGGGATAGTCGAGACCGGCGGAAACCGAATGGGTTTCGATGATCTGGCCGTTGGCATCCTGCATCAGGTAGGAACGGAAACCGTGCAGCACGCCCGGTGTGCCGGCCGACAGCGGCGCTGCATGCTGGCCGCTGGCGATGCCGTGGCCGCCCGCTTCGACGCCGATCAGGCGGACGCCATCGACTGCGATATAGGGATGGAAGATGCCGATGGCGTTGGAGCCGCCGCCGACGCAGGCAATCACGGCATCCGGCTGGCGGCCGAGTTGTTCGGCCATCTGCACCTTGCATTCGTCGCCGATGACGCACTGGAAGTCGCGCACCAGCATCGGATAAGGATGCGGGCCGGCGGCGGTGCCGAGGATGTAGAAGGTGGATTCGACGTTGGTGACCCAGTCGCGCATGGCTTCGTTGAGCGCGTCCTTCAGGGTCTTGGAACCGGATTCGACGCCGACCACGGTGGCGCCGAGCAGCTTCATGCGGAACACGTTGGGCGACTGCCGCTTGATGTCTTCGGCGCCCATGTACACCACGCATTCCATGCCGTAGCGGGCGGCGACGGTGGCCGAGGCGACGCCGTGCTGGCCGGCGCCGGTTTCCGCAATCACCCGTTTCTTGCCCATGCGCCGCGCCAACAAGGCCTGGCCGATGGTGTTATTGATCTTGTGCGCGCCGGTGTGATTGAGGTCTTCGCGTTTCAGGTAGATCTGCGCGCCGCCGAGAATCTGCGACCAGCGCTTGGCGTGATAGATCGGGCTGGGCCGGCCGACGTAATGGCGCAATTCGTGATGGAATTCGGCCAGGAAATCGGGATCGTTGCGGGCGGCTTCGTATTCGCGTTTCAGTTCATCGAGCGCGGCCATCAGCGTTTCGGCGACGAATACGCCGCCATAAGGACCAAAGTGGCCAGTCGCATCGGGTAAATCAGACATGTGCATTTCTTACTTCCTTCATGAAGGCGGCAATCAGCGCCGCGTCCTTGATGCCTTTCGCGGCTTCGACGCCGCTGGATACATCCACCGCCCAGGGTTTCACCGTTTCGATGGCGCGGCGGACATTGGCGGGAGTCAAGCCACCGGCAAGAATGGGGGACTTCGGCAAATCTGCGGGAATCAGATCCCAGTCAAAACGCTCGCCGGTGCCGCCATGCGCCGCTTCGCTCCAGGCATCCAGCAACAAACCTTGGGCATCCGCATACAAGGCGGCGGATTGTAGCAAATCGGTTTCCGGCCGGACGCGCACCGCCTTCAGATAGGGCACGCCGAAACTGCGGCAGAATTCGGGCGATTCTTCGCCGTGGAATTGCAGCACATCGGGGCGCACGCGCTGCAATACCGCGGCGACGTGTTCGTGCTGTGGATTGACGAACAGCGCCACGCTGGTCACGAACGGCGGCAGCGCGCGCACGATGCCGGCAGCCTGTTCCAGCGCGACGTTGCGCGGACTTTTTGCATAGAACACCAGGCCGATGGCATCCGCCCCGGCCTGGGCTGCGACCAATCCATCTTGCGGGCGGGTGATACCGCAAATCTTTACACGGGTCATATCGATTGAATGCCAGGTTTTTCCGGAAAGAATCCGAGCGGTCCAAGGTCGGGCCGCACGGGAACGGCGAAGCGCGCATCGTAGCGAACATCGGCCAGATAGAGGCCATCCGCCGCAAAGGTTGCCGCCGCGCGGGTGCGGTCGCGGGTTTGCAAGACCTCGCCGATCCATTCCGGTGGCCGCCGATGCAAGCCCACCCAGACCAGGGCGCCGACCATGTTGCGCACCTGATGGTGCAGGAAGGCATTGGCGCGAAACTCGAACTGCACACAGGTGCCCTGGCGCCAGACCTGGACACCGCGCAAGTCGCGCACCGGCGTTCTGGCCTGGCACTCCGCCGCGCGGAAAGCGGAGAAATCCTGTTCGCCGACAAACCAGCGCGCGGCCTCGTTCATCGCTTCCACATCCAACTCGCCATGGATCCAGCCGACCCGCCCCGTCAGCAAAGCGGGCCGCACCGGCTGATTGAGCAACACGTAGCGATAGGTTCGCTCCAGCGCGCCAAAGCGGGCATGAAAATCGGGCGGCATGAACTTCGCCCAGAGCACCGAAATTCCCGCCGGCAAGCGCGAATTGGTGCCGAACACCCAGGCATGCTCCGGCCGGTAATGCTGCATATCGAAATGCACGACCTGTGCCACCGCATGCACCCCGGCATCGGTGCGTCCGGCCGTCACGGTTTGCACCGGTGCGGTATGGACATGGGCCAGCGCGCGTTCGAGATGATTTTGCACGGCACAGCCATTCGGCTGCGTCTGCCAGCCGCAGAAATCGTGTCCGGCATATTCGATGCCCAACGCGATTCGCGTCGGCAGCGGCGACGCGGTGCCGGGCGCGTCTGCGTCCATATTTCGCGTCGAATCCACGCCAATCTCCGTCATATGACCAGCAAACCAGCGCAAAGCAGAGCGGGAAGCGCCACATCGATCAGGCGCAGCGGATGCAACTGCAGTTGGATGCGCTGCGGCACCGAATGCGCCGGATCAGCTTCGAAATCCAGTTTCAGCAGGCTACGCAGATTGCCCCGGCCGCGCTCCATCGCCTCGATCGCGCGCAACGTCAGCCCCAAACGCAAGGCGGCACGGCGCGCATCGACGCCGAGCCAGGCAAAAGCGCGCATCAGTTGATACAACCCTGCCAACAAATCGTTGGCGGGCAAACGCAATACCAGCATATCCAGCCAAAGCAACAAAACGATCAGGCGGGCGGCCTGTTCGGCACCGTGTCGCAGCCCTTCCCAACTCGGCGTCATGTTGCCCAAGGCCAGCCAGACAGGCTCGCCGGGCACGCTGTAGGCGTAGCCGAACAACAGCACGAGCAAAAGCCAGCGCGTACGCCAAAGCAGACGCAGCGGCGCGCGCCGACGCAGGATCAAGACGAGCACGGCAAGCAGAAACAGAATCGGCAGCATGAAAAAAGGCAGCCCTGGGATTGCCAGGGCTGCCAACAGGTAAATCAGTATCCGGCTGGTCGGGTGCAATGCAGGCTGATCGATCCGGCGCAATCCTGGCAAAAGCAACGTCTTTCGGATGCGGCGCCGTTTTAGCCGGCGTCAGCCATCAGTTTGTCTGCCTCGGCCTTCTGCTGCACATCGCCTTCACCGAGGACTTCCTGAAGGATCTCGCGGGCGCCTTCACGATCGCCCATTTCCAGGTAAGCACGCGCCAGATCCAGCTTGGTATTCACCTCTTCGTGCAATTCCGGATCGAACGCCGCTTCGAGTTCAGTCGGCGCGGCAGCGGCTACAGGCTCAGGTTCAGGCTGGCGTTCAGGTTCCGACTCGAATTCCAGGTCTGTAGCTGCCGACAGATCGGCAAACGGATCGAAATCGGCAGCAGTTTCAACGACAGGCCCCGCAACGATTTCTTCAGCTTCGGCCATGCCAGATGTAGCTGCGGTCTCGGCAGCAGCGAAGTCAGCGACATCCAGATCAAGATCGATGCCGGAAAGATCGAGGACCGGCATGGCTTCGGTTGCCACTATCGACGCATCTTCCGGCAGACTCAGATCGGCCAGATGGTCGACATCGATAGCCTGCCGGTCAGGCATTTCAGCGGCGAATTCAAGCGCAAATTCATCTGCCGCCTCAGTGGCAGCCGGCGCTGTATCCGGCACGGCAGGCGATTCCGGCGTCAGGTCGAGATCTTCGACCGGATTGAGATCCATGCCGATGATCGCAGGCTCGGGTTTCGGAACTTCGAATTCCGCTTCAGGCACCTGGAAGCTGGACTCCGCTACAGCAGGCGCGTGTGCAGGTTCGGCAAAAGCGGTTGCGGCATCGAATTCCATCAAGTTTTCATCTGCCGGAGTCGGCTCGGGCTGGGGCTGCGAAGTTCCCCAATCCGTCCCCAACGAAGAGGAAAACTCCAGGTCGTTACTGTCGGCTTTCGCCGCATCGCTCCAATCGTCCATGCTGGCCAGGCGTTCCAGATCGCCCAATGCTTCCGCTTCCGGCTTGGCAGCAAGCGGCACCGCAGCGGCGGCCGGTATTGCCATGGCGGCCGCTTGTGGCGCTGCCACACGATAGAGCGGATTCTGCGGATCGATGGAACGACCCATTTCGGCGGCACGCTGCCAAACCGGGGTGTTCTGGCCGCCCAATCCGGCATACAGCTCGCTGGCCGTGGTCTCGAAGCCGGTGGTGTCCTTGCGGGAAGCGTAAAGCTCAAGCAACTTGAGCGCGATCTCATGCCGGCTCGGATCTTTGCCGAGCGCTTCGCGCAAGATTTCTTCGGCCTGCGCATCGCGGCCATAAGCCATGTAAACCTCGGCCTCGGCAATCGGATCGACTTCGTGACTGTCGATGGCGCCCATGCCGAGACGGCTGAAATCGGTCAACAGCATGCTGCCTTCGGTGGTGGCGCCGGAAGCGACGTTACCGGCGGAGGCATTGAACACGGCGTTATTCTTGAACTCGCCGCCGGTCATGATGCTGTCTTCGAACTTGGTCAATCCCTGACGACGCTTGCTGCCTACCATCATCATCCAGAGCAACGCCGATAGCAGCACGGCAGCGACGATGCCGCCGATATAGATCGGGTTGCCGATGAAGGTGGAAATCCAGCTCGTGCTCGGCTCTGCAATGGGCAAAGGTGCGATGACGGGTGCCGGCTTGGGTTGTTCAACTGGTGCGGGCGCGGGGGCAGGCGGCGCTTCCGGCGCAGGCGCTTCGACCACCGGCGCCGGTGGCGGTGCAACCGGGGCTGGCGTCGGGGCCGGCGGCGGTGCTTTTGCCGCTTCCTGCGCTTTCATTTCCAGCAGTTTTTGCATGTCTCGAACCGTGCGTTCGAGCTGGCTGACGCGATCCTGAGCTTCCTGGAGAGCACGGCCCTTGGCGGCCAGCTCTTCCTCCATCGCATTCATTCTTTCCTGCGCCTTGGCATCCTGCTTGCCCGTACCACCGGGCTCGCCCTTGGAAAGCTTGAGCACGTCTTTTGCCGCTGCCGGTGCGGGAGAGGGCTTGACCTCTTCCTTCGGCACGATCTTGCCGGCAGCTTTTTCTTCAATCCTGGGTTGTTCGGCTTCGCCCGCCATATCGGCCAGCTTGCGGCGATAGGCATGCCACTCCGCGGCATGGCCCTGGACGGTACGCGAGGCTTCGGCTGGCGAAGTGCTGCGATGCACCGTATCCGAAGTCGGCACATTCAACACGCGACCGCGGTTGAGGCGGTTCATGTTGTTGTTCTGGAACGCATCCTTGTTGGCCTGATACAGGCCGACCATCATCTGCTCAAGTGTGACTTCGGCGGGCTTCACCTTGGCCGCGATACCGCGCAGGGTCTCGCCGGATTTGACCGGGCCGTAACGAGTGGGCGCAGCAGGTGCTGGAGCAGGCGTCGCCGGTTTGGGCGTTTCGGCGACAGCTGCGGGTACGGGTTGGGTGGCCGGCTTGGCGGCGCCATTGCGCGAAACTTCCGGCACCGCGGCCGGCCGTACGGCCTCGACCGGCTTCGCCGATGCGGGCGGATCGAGAAGAATGGTGTATTCACGAATCAGGCGACCGGAACTCCAGTTGAGTTCGATCAGCATGTCGAGGAAGGGATCGGGCACCGATGTCGTGGAGGTGATGCGGATGACCGGTTGGCCGTTTGTACGTTGCTCGACACTGAAGCGCAGACTGCCCAGCGCTTCCTGGCGGTCGATGCGTGCCTGTCGGAAAGCCTCCGGGCTGGCGAGTCGGGCGGTGATGTCGGCGAGATCGTCTTTAGTGACCGAAAGCAATTCGATCTCGGCCTTGAGCGGCTGCCCCAATGCAGACTGCACGGTGAGCTTGCCCAATCCGGCCGCGTCGGCAGTCCCCCAAGCCAACAACAACGCCCACAGTAAGCCACTGATTTTTCTAGTCTTGTTCATCGCTTCGCCTTGTATCCTCTGTCTTCAAGACCATTTTGGATAGTCGCCATTTCTAACTCCCTGTGTAACCCCTGATACCCGATTTTATGAAATATCTCATGGGGTTAGACGCGGTATCTGAAGGAAATCTTACGTTAGCATTGAAGTTGCCGGCTTATCAATCCAATTTTCCACGCTTGCCGCCATCTGCGCGGCTTCCAACGTAATCGGGTCGAATACCAGCCAGAGCCGACAGGCATCGCCGTCGAGCCGGATTCTGCCGACAAATACATCCTGACTGCCTTGCGCGTCGGTGGCTGGCGTCGGCATCGCCGCCGGCGTGTTGGCAAGCTCGGCGGTTTCCATCAGCGTAATGCCATCCTGATGTTGCAATGCATTGCGCAACTTCTCGATATCCAGAGTTTGCGTAGTACGCACATGCAGCGCCATGGCTGCGCCAAAGAACAACGGTCCGGTCACGGCGGTGTAGCCCACCGAGACGCCGTTGGCCAATCTGGCCGTGCTTAGCGACAACAGCTTTTCGTAATCCTCGCCCCCCTTGTCCTGCATTTTCGGAACGATATTGAAGGCGATCTGCAGCGGGAAGGCTTCCGGTTCCGGACTTTCCATATTGAACAAACCGCGCGTTTGCTGGAGCAGTTCATCCACACCTGCCTTGCCGGCAAGGGCAACCGGCAGGGTCACGAACGCTTCCGCCGAAATCAGTCCGGCCAAAGCGACGATGGGTTTCAGCACGCGGGCGGCGATCACGGCGGCAGCGGGGTCGACCGCATCCGCCTCCAGTATCGGCATGGTCGGCCGTTCCGCGCGAATTCGTTCGAGCAAGCGTGCGGTCGCCGCGCCCCGGCTGACCACAACCAGCGCCTGCGCCTGGCTGTAGTCGAACTCTGCTGCGGTCTGATAAGGCCACGACTTGCCCTGGAATACGGCGCTGGCATCGGCCTCGTTCAAGGTCAGCGCGTATAACTGCCCGATGGGGACTTCGCGTTCTTCCAGGATGGTCAATACCGCTTCGCCCAACGGCGCGTCCGCACCGAGAACCGCCAGATCGAACTGAGATGCCATGAACTGGGATGCCAACTCGCTCAACCTTCCAGAACGATGCGCAACATGCGGCGCAACGGTTCGGCGGCGCCCCACAGGAGCTGGTCGCCGACGGTGAAGGCGGTCAGGTATTCCGGCCCCATGTTGAGCTTGCGCATGCGTCCGACGGGAACAGTCAGCGTGCCGGTAACGGCCGCCGGGGTCAGTTCGCGCATGGTGATGTCGCGGTCGTTCGGCACCACTTTCACCCAGTCGTTATGCGCCGCGATGATGCTGTGGATGTCGTCCAGCGGCACATCCTGGGTCATCTTGATGGTCAGCGCCTGGGAATGGCAGCGCATCGCGCCGACGCGCACACAGAGGCCGTCGATCGGAATCTGGCGATCCTGATTTTGCCCACCTCGGCCGAGGATCTTGTTGGCTTCGACCTGCGCCTTCCACTCCTCCTTGGACTGGCCGGAGGCCAGTGCCACGTCGATCCAGGGAATCAGGTTGCCGGCCAGCGGCACCGGCCAGGCGTCGAGCGGATAACGGTCGGAACGGATGAAATCGGCGACTTTCCGGTCGATTTCCAGGATGGCGGAAGCGGGGTCGTCGAGCAGGGTTTTGACTTCCGCGTTGACCGCGCCCATCTGCTGGATCAGCTCGCGCATGTTGCGCGCGCCGGCGCCGGAAGCGGCTTGGTAGGTCATCGGCGAAATCCACTCGATCAGGCCGGCGTCGAACAGGCCGCCGATCGCCATCAGCATCAGCGACACCGTGCAGTTGCCGCCGACATAGGTCTTCACGCCGTTGGCGAGGCCGTGCTTGATGACGTCCTTGTTGACCGGGTCGAGGATGATGATCGCCTCGTCCTGCATGCGCAGCGTGGAGGCGGCGTCGATCCAGTAACCGTTCCAGCCGGCGGCGCGCAATTGCGGATACACCGCTTTGGTGTAATCGCCGCCCTGGGCGGTGATGATGATGTCCATCGCCTTCAGTTCGTCGATGGACATGGCGTCCTTCAACGCCGGCACGTCCTTGCCGATGTCCGGTCCTTTGCCGCCGACATTCGAGGTAGTGAAGAACACCGGATCGATATGATCGAAATCCCGTTCTTCCTTCATGCGGCCCATCAACACCGAGCCCACCATGCCGCGCCAACCGATCAGACCTACACGTTTCATTTCAACAGCCTCACATTCAATTCGTTACAGCGCTGCCACGACGGCATCGCCCATCGCCGAGCACGCCACCTTGTTGCAGCCCTCGGTCCAGATATCGCCGGTGCGGTAGCCCTGCGCGATGACCTTCTTGACCGCATTTTCGATGCGGTCGGCGGTCGCCAGATCGGCGAAGGTGTAGCGATACATCATGGCCACCGACAGAATCGTCGCCAGCGGATTGGCGATATCGCGCCCGGCGATGTCCGGCGCCGAGCCGTGGATCGGCTCGTACATACCCTTGTTGTTTTCATCCAGCGAAGCCGACGGCAACATGCCGATGGAACCGGACAGCATGGAAGCCTGGTCGGACAGGATGTCGCCGAAGATGTTGCCGGTGACGATCACGTCGAACTGCTTCGGATTGCGCACCAACTGCATGGCGGCGTTGTCGACGTACAGGGTGGACAGCTCGACCTCGGGATATTCCTGCGCCACCTCGGCCACCACGTCGCGCCACAGTTCCGAACATTCCAGCACGTTGGCCTTTTCCACCGAACACAGCCGCTTGCCGCGTTTCATCGCAATGCCGAACGCGACATGCGCGACCCGACGGACTTCCGATTCGGAATAGATCATGGTGTTGAAGCCGACCCGTTCACCATTGCGGATTTCGATGCCGCGCGGCTGGCCGAAGTACACGTCGCCGGTCAGCTCGCGCACGATCATGATGTCCAGGCCGGACACCACTTCGGGCTTCAGCGAGGACGCGCCGGCCAGTTCCGGATAGAGCAGCGCCGGACGCAGGTTGGCGAACAGATTGAGTTCCTTGCGGATGCGCAGCAGGCCGCGCTCGGGGCGCAGCGGGCGATCCAGCTTGTCGTACTGTGGACCGCCGACGGCGCCCAGCAGCACGGCATCGGCCGCCTTGGACAGCTTCAGCGTGGATTCCGGCAGCGGATCGCCCTCGGCATCGTAGCCGGCGCCGCCGATGTTGCCGTATTCCATCTCGATATCGGCGCCATCGCGCTTGAGCACCTCGAGAACCTTGACCGCTTGCGCGACGATTTCCTTACCGATGCCGTCACCCGGCAAAACTGCGAGTTTCATGCTTTCTCCTAGATGAACAGCCAAGCTGCTTCTTGCCGGCGACGTGCCTCGTAAGCCTTGATTTGATCCGTGTACTGCAAAGTCAGGCCGATGTCGTCGAGGCCGTTCAACAGACGATGCTTGCGCTCGCCATCAACGTCGAACGGAATCGCCTCGCCAGCCGGCGTCGTGACGGTCTGCGCAGCCAGATCAATGGACAGACGATAGCCGGGCGTCGCCTCGGCCTGCTGGAACAGGCGGTCGACCACATCGGCGCCGAGCACGATGGGCAGGACGCCGTTCTTGAAACAATTGTTGAAAAAGATGTCGGCGAAGGACGGGGCGATGATCGCGCGGAAACCGTAGTCCTCCAGCGCCCAGGGCGCATGTTCGCGACTCGAACCGCAGCCGAAGTTCTCGCGCGCCAACAGCACCGAGGCACCCTGGTAACGCGCCTGGTTGAGCACGAAATCCGGGTTGATCGGACGATGCGTGCAATCCATGCCCGGCTCGCCGCGATCCAGATAGCGCCATTCATCGAACGCGTTGGGGCCGAAGCCGGAACGCTTGATCGACTTGAGGAATTGTTTCGGAATGATCGCGTCGGTATCGACATTGGCGCGGTCCAGCGGCGCCACCAGTCCATCGATGGAAGTGAACGGTTTCATTTATCTGCTGCCCTCCGGATTGCATCGCCGGCCTTTTCAATGTCCTGGCCGACACCGCGCACGGTGTTGCAGCCATACATGCTGAACACGACGCCGACAGCCACGGCCAGCACCGCCAGTTTCACCACACCGAACAGAATCCACTTCTGAGGGGTTGTCATTTCATCACCTTACGAATATCAACAAAATGCCCGAACACTGCCGCCGCAGCCGCCATCGCCGGCGACACCAGATGGGTGCGGCCGCCCTGGCCCTGACGGCCTTCGAAATTGCGATTGGAAGTGGAGGCACATCGCTCACCCGGTTCCAGGCGGTCGGCGTTCATCGCCAGACACATGGAACAGCCCGGATCGCGCCATTCGAAACCGGCTGCAACGAAATCGCGGTCCAGCCCCTCGGCCTCGGCTTGCGCCTTGACCAGGCCGGAACCCGGCACCACCATCGCCAGCTTCACATTCGCGGCGACCTTGCGTCCCTGGCTCGATGCCCAGCGCGCCACAGCGGCAGCTTCGCGCAGATCCTCGATGCGCGAATTGGTGCAGGAACCGATGAACGCCTTGTCGATGGCAATTTCGGCAATCGGCGTACCGGCGGTCAGCCCCATATAGGCGAGAGCGCGTTCCCAGTCGGTCCGCTTGACCGCATTCGGCGCATCGGCCGGATTCGGCACCTTGTCCTCCACCGACAACACCATCTCCGGCGAAGTGCCCCAGGTCACCTGCGGCTTGATCGCGGCGGCGTCCAGCTCGATTACCGCATCGAACACCGCGTCGGCATCGGAATGCAGCGTGCGCCAATAGGCGACCGCCTGCTCCCAGGCCGCACCTTTCGGCGCCTGCGGACGGCCTTCGACATAGGCAATGGTCTTCTCGTCGGCCGCCACCATGCCGGCGCGAGCGCCCGCTTCGATGGCCATGTTGCACAGCGTCATGCGCCCTTCCATCGACAGCGCGCGGATCGCCGCGCCGCCGAATTCGACCGCATAACCGGTGCCGCCCGCCGTGCCGATCCGGCCGATGATGGCCAGCGCGATGTCCTTCGCGGTCACGCCTTGCGGCAACTCGCCGTCGACTTTCACCAGCATGCTCTGCGACTTGCTCTGCCACAGACATTGCGTCGCCAGCACATGCTCGACTTCGGAGGTGCCGATGCCGAACGCCAGCGCGGCGAAAGCGCCATGCGTGCTGGTGTGCGAATCGCCGCAGACCAGGGTCGCGCCCGGCAGGGTGAAGCCCTGTTCCGGGCCGATGACGTGGACGATGCCCTGGCGGCTGTCATCCATGCGGAATTCGTTGAGGCCGAGTTCGGCGCAATTGGCGTCCAGCGTTTCCACCTGGGTGCGCGATACCGGATCGACGATGCCGGCCTCGCGGTGGCTGGTCGGCACATTATGGTCGGGCGTGGCCAGCACCGTCTTCGCCTGCCACAGCTTGCGGCCGGACAGCTTCAAGCCCTCGAAAGCCTGCGGGCTGGTCACTTCATGCACCAGATGGCGGTCGATATAGATCAACGCGGTACCGTTCGCTTCCTGGTGGACGACATGGGCGTCCCAAAGTTTGTCGTAGAGTGTGCGCGGGGTCATGGCGTGGAGCACTGAGAAAAGAAGGGGATTATTTCACGTCGGAGGGGGGCAAGGCGATGGTGTAGCGCGATTGCGATCATGGCGAACGCCCCGCTAAGCGGAACAACGGACTTCGTCCCCCCGGTTCAGTCATGCTGGGCGAGAATTCCCGCATGAAAACGATCGATCAGGACAACTGGCTGCGGGCGGACAGCGGCAATGGCCGCGGCGCCGATGCCCGCAAATGGCGCGAGGCCTTCCTCTCCATCCGCCTCGATGCGGCCGTGAACGTCGATGTCGCCCGCATGTTCGAGGCGGCGCGCGGCGGCATGCTATATGGCTATTTCTTCCAGCCGCTGATGGCGATGGGAGTGGAACAATGCTACCGCGTGCTCGAAAGCGGCGTGCGCGCGCGTTGCATCGAAGCGGCGCTGCCGGTGAGCTGCGCCGACAGCCAGGGCAAACAGCATCCCCTCTCCTTCGGCCACAACCTGCGCGCCCTGGTGAAACTGGGCCTGATTCCGGCGGCGGATCTGAAGCGCTGGCAACAAGCCCGCGAAATGCGCGACTGGGTGGTTGCCCCCGAGCATCAGTCCGCCCTCACCCTGGAGCACGGCGTCACCGCCCTGGCGCGGGCGGCGGAATTGCTGGGGCAGTTGTACCGGACATGATCGATCGTAGGAGCGCCGGCGTCCCGCCGGCATCTCAAACACCAGCCGGCGGGACGCCGGCGCTCCACGGCGCCTCTTCCCAACCGGGCGTTGTTTGCCTGCTTAACCGGCGCTACCCGCCCAACCGCACCAGCGCGTACTCCATGCTGTCCGACAACGCGCGCCAGCTGGCGTCGATGATGTTGGGGCTGGCGCCGACCGTGGTCCAGCTTTCCTCGCCGCTCTGGAAGTCGATCAGTACGCGCGTGTTGGCGGCAGTGCCGGCATCGCCGGCGAGGATGCGCACCTTGTAATCGGTCAGATGCACCGTGCGCAGCACCGGATAGGCCTCCACCAGCGCCTCCTGCAAAGCCGTCGCCAGTGCGTTGACCGGGCCGTTGCCTTCGGCGGCGGTGAATTTCACCACCTCGCCGACCTTGACCTTCACCGTCGCCTCGGCGAGCAGGCCGCGGCCGTGGCGACGCTCGGTGATCACGAAATAATCGAGCAGTTCGAACGGACGCTGGTAGGCCGCATTCAGCCGGTGGAACATCAGTTCGACGCTGGCTTCGGCCGCCTCGAAGGTGAAGCCCTCGTGCTCCAGATGCTTGATCTGCGCCAGCACGTGCTGCGCCGCCTCGTTATCGAGATCCAGCCCCATCCGACGCGCCTGCAGCTGAATGTTGCCGCGCCCGGACAATTCCGAAGTCACCGCGCGCATTTCGTTGCCGACACGCTCCGGATCAATGTGCTGATAGGTATCCGGCGACTTCAGTATCGCCGCGACGTGGATACCGCCCTTGTGGGCAAAGGCGGAATGGCCGGTGTAGGGCTGATGGTCGTCGTGCTTCAGGTTGACCACCTCGGCAACAAAACGCGATAGCGAAGTCAGTTCGCGCAAACGCGTATCCGGCAGCACCTCATAGCCCATCTTCAATTGCAGATTGGGCAGGATGGTAACCAGATCGGCATTGCCGACCCGCTCGCCATAGCCATTGATCGTGCCCTGCACCATGGTCGCGCCGGCGCGAACCGCCGCCAGCGAATTGGCCACCGCGCAGCCGGTGTCGTTGTGGCAATGCACGCCAAGCTTCACGCCCGGCAGGCGCGTCGCCACCTTGCGCGTGATCGCCTCGATCTCCCACGGCAACTTGCCGCCGTTGGTCTCGCACAGCACCAGCCAGTCCGCCCCCGCCTCGGCCGCCGCGCGCAAGCTCGCCAGCGCGTAGTCCGGATTGGCCAGAAAACCGTCGAAGAAATGCTCGGCGTCGAACACCACCTCCCTGCCCTGTCCCTTCATCCACGCCACGCTGTCGCGAATCATCGCCAGGTTTTCCGCCAGCGTCGTCGCCAGCACATGCGTGACATGGAAGTCCCAGCTCTTGCCGACCAAAGTGACGGCCGGCGTACCGGCATCGACCAGCGCGCGCAAGTTGGCGTCGTCGTCGCAACGCGTATCGGCGCGGCGCGTGCGACCGAATGCCGCCAGCCGCGCCGGCAGCTTCATGCGATTGGCGCGGGCGAAGAAATCCGCATCCTTCGGGTTCGACCCCGGCCAGCCGCATTCGATGTATTGCATGCCGAACGCCGCCAGACGGTGCGCGATGGTCAGCTTGTCTTCCACCGAAAGGGAGATGTCTTCACGCTGGGCGCCGTCGCGCAGCGTGGTGTCGTAAAGAAAAATCGAGGTCATGGACGCAACCGGATGGAGGGTGGAGTGGTGGGCGTACCCGCGGCACCGTTAACCCTCCCCAGGACTTGGCACCGTAACGGGAGCCTACCGCAAAGCAACATGACTAGGCCAGTTCATCCGGCGTGGATGCGGCAGGGGCGACCTATTCAGCATCACGTCAGCCAACGCAACGGGCGCGATTCGCCCGTTGAACCAGCTTCGACAATCCTCCAGAGCCACCTACGCATTCAGGTAATTGTCGATATTTTTTACATTCCGATGAATTCACTCGGCTTTTCATATTTTGATATGTCTTTCGAATCAATCGCATAAAGCATTTACATAGACACGGAATGAATATTGCTTAAGGGAATGCACTATGCCTAAAGAAATATACGTCCAGAATTTGAAGCAGTGAGTTTCACCATGCAACTAGCACTCGGTGGTCGATCAATACCGATTTCCTGAGCCGATCAATCTGATTGGAGAACGACATTTCGTTCACCTTGCTTTGCGATTCGCTAAGCGCCAACGCCGCCTGTCTGGAGCGGGCCCAGGATCTTGCTCATTTCTACTTCGGACAGCGCGGCCGGGGGCTGGACCAGGCTGGCATAGTTGAAGCTTCGTCGGCCAGATCGGCGACACATCAGCTTCGAAGGTCCCACCGTGCTCGCCCGTTTGACCCTGCCGAACGCGACCTTCGACAGCAGCGAAGACTGGCAGGTCAATGTCATGGCGGGCGTTTACGGTTCCGTCGGCGTCACCCCTGTGCCCGAACCGGAAACCTGGGCGATGTTGCTCTCCGGCCTGGGCGTGGTGGGCTGGGCTGCACAAACAGAGATGTCGATATCCGCTCGATAGTGCCCGACTGCTGCGCAGGCCGGCAGATTGATTGAAGGAGACATGAACATGACAACCGAGGTAAAGCCCCCGCCCCACCTAACCGCTCTGATCACTGCTTTGTTGATGGCCGGTCTCGGCGCTCCGCTTGACACATCGGCAGCGAGTGTGGCGTCCAAGATCTGGGTAACCGACACCGGTGATTGGCATATCGCCGGCAACTGGGATCCAGTTGGCATACCTGACGCGGGGGAATGGGTCCTGATCGATCGATCCGATGCCAGAGTCAGCTACCTCAACAACGCCGACCCGCTGCTGGGCGCATTGACCGTTGACAGCACGGAGGATGCCTCCGGCAAACACGCCATCCTGCTGATTCAGGACATCAACCAGCCTCCGCTCTCGACCACCCAACTCACTGTCGGCGAGACCCGATTCGGTCAGATTTTTATGGCGACCGGCACGCTCAATGCCGGTGGAATGACGTTTGCTTCCGGAGTGGGGAGTTGGGGGTCGCACTGGATGCAGGGCGACTCAAAAGTCACCGCCGGCTTCCTGACGGTGGGCGGCGTGGGATTCGGCAGCTTCTTCCAGACCGGCAATAGCGACGTCAATGTTGCCGACGGCTTGACCCTGGGTATGGATTCAGGCGGCTTCGGCCACTACGCCATGGCCGACTTCAGTACGCTGAAAATCCTCGGTCAGTTCACCGTTGGCGCATCCGGCTCCGGCAATTTCATTCAAACCGCCGGCACCGTCGATAACACCGCCAACGCCCTCTATCTAGGCGAGTACGCCACCGGCTCAGGCAGTTACGAGATATCGGGCGGCGAACTCAAGACCGGCGGCATCGGCATCGGCGAATGGGGCGGCACGGGTCAGTTCACCCAATACGGCGGCATCGTCACCATCAGCAACGACCTGGGTATCGCCCGGCAAACGGCATCGAATGGCATTTACACCCTGCATGGCGGCCAACTGTCCGCAACCAGCGCACAGATCGGCATCGACGGCAACGGCAACTTCATCCAGTACGGCGGTCAGTTCAGCGTGACCGGGGACCTCAACATCGCCAGCGGCGCCGGCTCCGGATATTTCGAGATGGACGATCCCGGCGCGCTCGGCAACGTCAAACTCGACACAGACGTGCTGCGCATCGGCACTCAGAACACCGGCAGCTTCCTGCAGAAAGCCGGCATGATCAACGTCAGGCAGATCATGGTCATCGCCGAGAACCTCGGCATCCAGGGCAGCTTCCGTATGGACGGCGGCATCCTGAACACACCTGCCTTGTTCGTCGGTGATTCCGGCAAGGGCAGCTTCATCCAGACTGCCGGCATCAATAACAGCACCGACCTGGCCATCGCCGTGTATGGCGCGGCTAGCGGTCAGCCGCTCAGTGAAGGCCGCTACAAAATCGAAGGCGGCGAACTGAACACCCACTTCGTCCGCATCGGCAACGAAGGACGCGGCCATTTCGTGCAGACCGGCGGTATCCATACGGTACGGACCCGGATCCTCGATCCACTCACCGGCAACATCGATCCCGGCAGCGGCGAAATCGTCGTCGCCAACCTGGCCGGCAGCGAAGGAACTTACGAACTGCAAGGCGGCGCGCTCAACGCAACCCGGATTTACATCAACGGACGCGGAACCGGCGGCGACGGCACGTTGCTTTATTCCGGCGGCGACCTGAAAGCAGACATCGAGAATCGCGGTTATGTCGAACTTTCCGGGGCAGGCATACGCACGATAGACGGCAACGTCTTCAACGACTGAACCTGGAAAGTCTCCGGCACCAGCGCGACCTACACCGGCACGTTCACCAATGCCCACGCCTATATCAGCGACCCGTCGGTGAATACCTTCTTCGACCTGATCATCACCGAAAACGGCTACCTGATCGGCGGCGTCGGCGATCGTTTCGAGATCAAGGGCAAGCTTGAGTCGCACAGTTATCAGGATGCCCTGTGGGACACCCGGAACGCCCAGTTGATATTCCTCGGCGGCAGCGTCCACGAGTTCTACATCACCGGCCTCGACCGAGGCCGCAGTTCGGCGGGCTACGTCGACAACTTCGGCTGGGGCGACCTGCAAATCGACAACGGCACATCTCTCTTCCTGATCGACAGCAATGACCCCGGCGGCGCGCTGTATGTCGGCACGATCTCCGGCCTCGACATCGTCGGCGACAGCATCGAGAACATCCAAGGCAACGGCCTGAACATCTATTACGCGCCTTGGGCCAATGCCTATCTGAATGGTCAAACCTACCAGCTTGCCGACGGCGGCACGCTGGCGCCGGTGCCGGAGCCCGAAACCTGGGCGATGTTGCTGGCCGGACTGGCGCTGACGGGATGGAGGCTGCGGCGACAACCAGTATTGATCAACGGACACCAGGCAATTGAAAAACGTCCATTCGAAACCGCGACTTTTTGAGCCTCTGCGAATCACCAAGGAGCTTCAATCATGAAACTGACCTCACTGTTTCTCGCCCTACTGGTCTCCACCTTGCCGACAAAGGCCGCCAGCGTAGACGTCCAGGCGGACTACTCAATCAACGGCAACACGGCCATCGATAACGGAGGACTCCCTGGGCATGTTGGCGCAGTGGTTGAGCCAGGATGGGACGGTGAAGGCAATTTCCTTAACCTGACTGATCCGTTTCTCGCCATACCTGCTCCTTCGAACCCTATAGGCCAAGCCCAGGCCTATGGCGATGCCGCCGGCAACATTGCCGTGCAAGCCGGTTTTCTGGCGCCAGGTGGCGGCCCTGTCGATAGCCTGCACGCCAAGACGGTATGGTCCAGCACAGTCACCAACCTATCGGGTGGCAGCCAGGCTTACACGTTCAACTTTCAAATTGCTCCCGGTGGCATTCTGGCCGGCGCCGACGCTGCCGGAACCTGGAATGGCGGCGGCATGCAAGCGAGCTACAACATCAAAATCATGCTCGGCGATACCGAGATATGGAGTTCCGGAGCCGCGTTGCGGGTGGGCAAGGATGAGGGAACATGGCATGACGACTTGACGCTTTCCGGCTTTCAGTTGGGAAGAACCTTTTCGACAGACATCACCTACGGCAACTGCCCCGGTTACGGCAATTGTGCCGGCTACACATTCGGCAGCTACAGCGACCAACTGAATCTGGGCACCTTCGCCAACAACGCATCGTTCACTGTCTCCTATCTGATGGAAGTAAACGTGGCCGGACCAATCGTAGAGACCGGCGCCTATGCCGTATTTGGCGACCCGCTCAATTTGAACGGCGAAGGCGGCAGCATGTTCGGTCAGGTGACTGCCGTACCCGAGCCCGAAACCTGGGCGATGCTGCTGGCCGGACTGGGTTTGGTCGGCTGGATGGCACGTCAGCGAGGATAAGCATTCCCGTCAGTCATCGATCAGAGCGATCAGAGACGGCAACAGGCCCCGGCGCAATGCCAGGGCCTTTTTTTATGCTTTGCCTCGCCAAGCAAATACCAGCGCGGCCAGGACCGCGCAACTTGCCGCCAACGAGAAGGTCACCCCCGCGCCCAGACTATCCCAGGCAGCTCCCGAATACAGGCTGCCGATGGTGCCGCCAATGCCGAACGCGATGCTGTTGTAGAACGCCTGGCCGCGCGCCTGGTTCTTGCCGGTGAAATGCCGGTGCACCAGCGACAGCGCGGCAGCGTGGTAGGCGCCGAAAGTGAACGCGTGCATCAACTGCGCGAGCAGCAGCACCGGCAGGTTGTCGGCATACCAGCCGATCAGGACGAAACGCACGGCGGCGATGATCAAGGTCGCCAGCAACACCGTTTCCGCCCGCACCGCGCGAAACACGCGCGGCATCACCAGAAAAATGCCGATCTCGCACACCACGCCGAGCGCCCACAGCCAGCCGGCAAACGATTTGCTGTAACCGGATTCGACCAGATGGATCGTGAAGAAGGTGTAGTACGGCCCGTGCGCCGCCGCCATCAGCAAGGCAGCGGCGAACAGCGCCACCACTTCCGGCCGGCGTAGCACGTCGCGCATCGGGATGTGGACATGTTCATGCCGCGCGATTTCCGCCTCGGGAATGACCCGCGAGGTCAGCACGATGCCGACCAGCAACCCGAGCACGACCCAGGGCACCAGCTTGATCGAAGCATGATCCAGCGCCGCGCCGAGGCCGACCACGACCAGGATGAAGCCGACCGAGCCCCATAGCCGGATGCGGCCGTAACGGTCCGTGCTCTTGCCCAGATGCGATAGCGTGGTGGCTTCCACCAGCGGCAGCGACGCGCTCCAGAAGAAGCTGATCAGGCTCATCACCGCGAACAGCGCCCAGAACGAGGTGGCCCAAAACACGCCGATAAATGCGATCAGGCAAACCAGCGCGGCCAGTTGCACGATGGCGACGCGGCGGCCGGTGTGATCGGCGATATGGCCCCAGATATTGGGCGCGAAGATACGCATCACCTGCAGCAGCGACATCAACACGCCGATCTGGAACGCGTTGAATTCGAGCGAACGCAAATACAGGCCCCAGAACGGCGCCATCGCGCCGACGAAGGCGAAGTAGAAGAAATAGAAACCGGACAGTCGCCAGTAGGGAAGTTTTGCGTGCGGCGACATGGCGTCAGGGTTGCGCCCCGGCGCAAGCCGGGACGGGAGAGAAAAGAATAAGTCGGGCGGCCTGGATCAGCGCCCGACGCGGCCGGGAATGACCGGCGTCGCGCAAACCACATCGGCGTTCTGCGCGCGCTGGCGCAGGGCGTGATCCATCAACACGATAGCCAGCATCGCCTCGGCGATGGGGGTGGCGCGGATGCCGACGCAGGGATCGTGGCGCCCCTCGGTCACCACTTCGACTGGCTCGCCGCGCACGTTGATCGAACGGCCGGGAATACGCAGGCTAGAAGTCGGCTTGATCGCGATGGAGGCGGTGATGTCCTGCCCGGTGGAGATGCCGCCGAGAATGCCGCCGGCATGATTCGACAGAAAACCGGCCGGCGTCATCTCGTCGCGGTGTTCGGTGCCTTTCTGCGCCACGACCGCGAAGCCGTCGCCGATTTCGACCCCCTTCACCGCGTTGATGCTCATCAGCGCATGCGCCAGATCGGCATCGAGGCGGTCGTACACCGGTTCGCCCAGACCGATGGGCACGTTTTCCGCCACCACGTTGATGCGCGCGCCGACCGAGTCGCCGGATTTGCGCAGCGCATCCATGTATTCCTCCAGACCAGCCACGGCAGCGGCGTCCGGCGCGAAGAACGGATTGGCATGCACGTCATCCCAGGTCTTGAACGGCACCGCGATGGGGCCAAGTTGCGCCAGATAGCCGCGGATCACGGTGCCGTACTTCTCGAACAGCCATTTTTTCGCAATGGCGCCGGCCGCCACCCGCACCGCCGTTTCGCGGGCCGAAGAACGGCCGCCGCCACGGTAATCGCGGAAACCGTATTTCTGGTTGTAGGTGTAATCGGCGTGCCCCGGCCGGAAGGTCTCGGCGATGTTGCCGTAATCCTTGCTGCGCTGGTCTTCGTTGCGAATCAACAGCGCAATCGGCGTGCCGGTGGTCTTGCCGTCGAACACGCCGGACAGGATTTCCACCGTATCCGACTCGCGCCGCTGCGTGACATGGCGCGACGTGCCGGGCTTGCGCCGGTCCAGATCGAGCTGGATGTCGGCCGCGCACAGCGACATGCCGGGCGGACAACCATCGACGACGCAGCCGATGGCCGGGCCATGCGATTCGCCAAAAGACGTTACCGAAAAGACCAATCCCAGAGAGTTTCCCGACATGCCACCGCTCGCTTCAAATCGACAGCCTGAAAAGTAACACAGGCCATGCCTGGAACGCCTCAACAGGCACCACCGATCGATGCTCGATGCGACTCGGCGAAACTCCTTTAAAGTTGTTGTACTGCAAGCCGATGTGAACGTACTTACTCCAACGGCTCCTATTAAAGGCTTCCCTGATGCAGTTACCCGGTATTTGGCGTCAAGCCATGCTTCGCATCGCCGGCGCGGTCGCCATATTGAGCATCGCACTCGGCAGCCTGGAATATTTCCTGGAAATCGAGCGCGTGGATGAAGCCGTCGTACGCCTCGCACAGACTGAAGCGCACGACTTCGTCGCGAAGCATTTGAGCAACGGCTCCGCCCATCAACTGGACGATGCGAAACTCACGGCAGCGATCCGCGCCGTCCTGATCGGTCATTTCCCCATTGTCGAGTTCTACGACCCGCAAAAAAACAAGCGCGTGGAAGTGCTGGCGGATGGCAAGGAATGGGTAGAAACCGCACTGAAAGGCAGGCGGCACGGCTTCCCGACGGACAAAACCCCCATCTATCACCGCATCGATGTGCGGGACTCGACCTTCATCCAGGTGCTGATTCCCCTGCCGGTCGGCATTTTTGAAGGCGTATACGAAGTCGATGCCAAAACCACTGCAGAAATCAGGCAAAACCTGATCCGCGCCGTGCTGGCCGTGGTCTTTTCAGTCGTCGCCACCGGCGTACTCCTGTTTCCCCTGCTGATCGGCTTGAACCGGGAAGTTGTGCGCACCTCCAAAGCCATCCTGGCCGGCAACCTCGAACTGATGGAAGTGCTTGGCGGCGCCATCGCAAAACGCGATTCCGATACCAGTACGCATAACTACCGGGTCACGCAGTACGCCATCGAACTGGCACGTGCGATCAATCTGCCGAAGGACGAGATCACCGCCTTGATTGCCGGCGCGTTCCTGCATGACGTCGGCAAGATCGGCATACCGGATGCCATCCTGCTGAAACCCGGCAAACTCGACGCGCAAGAGTTCTCGGTCATGCAGACCCACGTCAATCTGGGCGGCCAGATCCTGGAGAAAGCCGCCTGGCTGGCGACCGCTCGCGACGTGGTGTTGAACCATCACGAAAAATACGATGGCAAGGGCTATCCCAACGGCCTCGTTGGTGAAGCGATTCCCTTGTCGGCACGGATTTTCGCGATCGTCGACGTATTCGACGCACTCACCTCGAAACGCCCCTACAAGGAACCGATGTCGCTGGAGAAATCACTCGGCATTCTCAGGCAGGATGCAGGCAGTCATTTCGATCCGGCGCTGGTCGATGCCTTCGAACGCATCGCACCAGCGCTACACCAACGTCTGAGAAACATGACGGACGCGGCCGTGGAAGACCAGTTGCGGCAGCACGCCGCCGACTATTACGGCCTGACCTGACCACATCCGGCGCAGCGTGGCCCCGCGCTAGCCCACGATCCCTTCCAGCACCGCCAATCCCAAGCCCACCCCGAAGCCGTTGATATCCGTCGCTGCCGCGCCGAGGCCGCCCTTGCAGCGGCTGGCCGACAGATCGACGTGCAGCCACGGCGTCTCGCCGACAAAGCGTTGCAGGAAGCGCGCCGCCAGGATGTGGTCGGCCTCGCCGTCGAGCGTGCATTGCTTGACGTCGGCGACGCTCGAATCGAGCGCTTCGTCGTAATCCTCCGGCATCGGGAAGGCCACCACGCGTTCGCCGCTGGCCTGGCCCGCCGCCACCGCCTGCTGCGCCAGTGCGTCGCGGTTGCTGATGACGCCGCTCATGCGTTCGCCCAAAGCCACCGCCATGCTGCCGGTGAGCGTGGCGAAATCGACGATCGCTGCCGGCTTATCCTTGGCCGCCAGCGCCAGCGTGTCGGCCAGCACCATGCGGCCTTCGGCGTCGGTGTGCACGATTTCGATGGTGGTGCCGTTCAATGCCGTCACTACTTCGTTCTGGGTGTACGCCTGCGGCGAGATGTGGTTCTCGGCGATGGCCAGCCAGACTTCCAGATTCACCGGCATGTTCAGTTGCGACGCGGCAGTCAGAATGCCCAGCGCCACCGCCGAGCCGTTCATGTCGTCGTGCATGTTATTCATGTAGCGCGCCGGCTTCAGGTTGTGGCCGCCGGTATCGAAACAGATGCCCTTGCCGACCAGCGCGACGGTCTTCGCCCCTTTTTTCGCACCCTTGCGACTCAGCCGCACGATGGCCGCATCGTCATGCCCGCTGCCGCGCGCCACGGCGAGAAAGGCGCCGGCCTTCAGCTTTTTCAGCCGTTTGACGTCGTATTCGTCAATCTGCCAGCCGGACTCCTGGGCCAGAGCGCGGATGCGCGCGCGGTAACTGGCGGGATTGAGCAGATTGGGCGGCAGCACGGTCAGTTCGCGGCACAAGGTATTGCCTGCGGCCAACGCCCGTTCGCGCGCCAGCGACAGGTCGGCGACGCCGTGCAAGCCGATGCGCTTGAGCGCGACCGGCGCCTTGCCGCCCTTCCAGCACGGCAACGGCACGCCATTGATCCAGGCGACATACGCCGCCGCGGCTGCCGCGCGTGCACAGAAGGCGGCGTCGCCATAGACGGCGATGTCGATCTGCTCGGGCTGCTCGTCCAGCAGCGGTTTCAGCGCCTGGCGCAGATGGGTATGCCAGTCGAACGCCGGCTTGGCGGCATCCAGACGCAACCAGACCGACA
>JASJPK010000050.1:0-6908 GCA_031426735.1 Hydrogenophilaceae bacterium
TTGAAAATCCGCGTGTCGACGGTTCGATTCCGCCTCTGGCCACCACTTACAAATCAAGCACTTAGGCCACCCATCGAGGTGGCCTTTTTGTTTTCCGGCGTCACGATGGATCTGGAGTCCGCGTGTTGGGCGAAAAATCTCTATTGCCTCGACCTGCCTGGAGCATTGAAGAAAACAACTTCCGTTAGATTTTTCGAGCGAACCTGGCTGGGGTCGGCATTGGGTTCGGAGGAGGGTATCTGGTGATGCGCGTGCACGCTGACAGCAAGGCTGTTCCTATTTTGCTTTGGCGTTGGGGCGGACTTTGCGAAGAACGACCAGGAGTGTTTTGTCGGATATTTCCGCCAATCCTTTCTTGCTTAAGCGATTGAGTTCGGCCTCCTCCTTCTTGGTGATCGTCGCGTTGTTCGATTTTCGCGTTAACGACCGCAAACGCTTCATGAAGACATCAGCTTCTTGATTCTGTAACTTCATTTCTTTGATGTGCTCTGCCTCAGTGAGCCTGATATGTCATAACTGCCGCAGTTCGCGCACATCACTTCCAAGCTATCGCCGAATGATGGACGCATATCCCGCATCAATTCCATTCTGCATGCAGGCAAGGTTCAAAGGCCATGGCGTGTCCTCGGCTAACTCTTAAGAAGATAGAGCCATGAAAAAGACGAACAAGTTTCCCCCAGAAGTCCGTGAACGCGCAGTACGCATGGTGCAGGAGCACCGAGGTGAATCCTGGCCAACGGCGCTGCGGTCGGCGTCGCGGCGCTGTTCGGCGATGCGTCATCCGAACATGAAGCCGCGCCCGCTTCGCTGGCCGATTTCGTTTCGCAAAGCGAGCGTCGCTACATCGCCAAGACCCTCGACGAATGCGCCGGCCACCTCGGCCACACAGCGACAGCGCTGGGCATCAGCCGCAAGAACCTGTGGGAGAAGATGAAGAAACTGGGCATGTCGGTGAGCGAGGGCGGTGCCGGATGAATCGCCGCGCCTTCCTCGCTGTTCTGGCATCTGCGCCGCTGTCGCTGCGCGCCGCGTCTGCGCCAGCCGTATTCGTGGTGCACCCGTACGACACGCCCAGCCGCCTGTATGCCCGCTTCCGTCCGCTCACGCTTTATCTCGGCGATCTGCTCGGGCGGCCGATGCGACTCCACATCGCCCGCAGCTATGACGAGCAGATCGACATGATCGCCAAGGGGAGTGCCGACTACGCTTATCTTGGCCCGACGCCCTATGTCCGGGCACGGACGCGCGGCAAGGTGGAAATCCTCGCCGGCGAGGCGGAAGGCGGCCAGGCTTTCTACCAGAGCGCGCTGATCGTGCGCGCCGACAGTCCGATCCAGCGGGTTGCCGACCTGGCCGGCAAGCGTGTGGCGCTGGGCGCGGAAATCTCCATGAGCAGTTCGCTGGCGCCCAAGCTGATCCTGGCCCAGGCCGGGCTGAAGCGCGCCGATCTCGCCGCGGTGGTTCATCTGGACCGTCACGAACGCGTGGCGCTGGCCGTGTTGCATGGCGATTTCGATGCCGGCGGCTTGCGCCTCGACATCGCCAAGACTTATTTGTCGCGCGGCCTGCGCATTCTGGCCACCTCGCTGCCGTTGCCGCCGCATGTGATCGCAGCTTCGCCCAAGGTCGCCGCGGCAGAGGCCGTGCGCGTGCGCCAGGGATTGCTGCAGCCGCAGGCCGGCGGCGCGGAAGCCCTGCGCGCAATGGGTGCGGAGATCAGTTTCCTGCCGATGGAAGATACGCATTACCACGCGGTGCGGCGCCTGGAACGCGCGTTGAGGGATTGGTGAAACCGAACTCGCTCGCCTTCCGCCTCACCGCCTATCTCGGCATGGCCTGGCTGGTCCTGTTTCTGGCGTTGGGCGCGCTGGTCTGGCAAACCACGCAACGCTTCATCCAGGAAGCCCAGGCCGATAAGGCGCGAGCGCTGGCCCAGCAACTGGCCATCATCTCGGTCGATGCCGTATTGCTGCGCGATTACGGCACGCTGGAACGTTACCTGGCCGACCTGGCGAAGGCGGGCGGCCTGGCCTGGGCGGAGATTCAGCGCACCGATGGCCAGGTGCTCGGCAGCACCGGGCACCGCCTGGACGGGCTGGAACCGTTGCGAGTGTCGATGCGCGCCGCCGACGAAGTGATCGGCCAGGTGCTCGCCCAGTACGACCCACGCCCGGCCAGCCGTGCCGCCTGGGAGCTGGCCGGGGTGATGGCGCTGGGGCTGGCGCTGTTCGCCGGCATCACTTTCTGGGCGCTACGCCGCGTGTTGCTGAATCGCCTGGTGGCACCGGTGGCGACGCTGATCGAACAGGCCGACCCGGAACGCGTCCCCACGCCGGTACCGGCCGGACTGCCGGCCGAGGTGGCCGACCTCGCTGCCGCCATCGTCGGCTTGCGCGAGCGCATCGGCCGCCATCTCGCCGAAGCCGAAGAAGCGGCGCAGACCCGCAACGAAGCCCTGCGCCGCCTGTGTTCCGAACAGCGTCTGGCCGCCATCGGCCAGATTGCCGGCGAAGTGGCGCATGAGTTGAATACACCGCTGTCCAACATCCTTGGTTATGCGCAAAGCGCCTTGCCGTTGGCTGGCGACGGCGAGTTGCAGGAGTCGCTGCAAACCATCGAAAGTCAGGCTCGCCGCGCCGGCCAGATCGTGCGCGACATGCTGACCGCCGCGCGGGCGCCCGGTCCGAGCCTGCAACATGTTGACCTGGCCGCCCTGGCCGCCGCCTTCGCTCGCCTGGTGACGCCGCTGGCGCGCAAGCAGGGCTGCGCCATCGTGCTGGCTGCCGACGCGGCGCAGGAAGTGCGCGCCGATGCCGCGCGGGTGGAGCAGATTCTGTTCAACCTGGTGTTCAACGCCGTGCAGGCCGGCGCGCGCGAAGTGCATCTGGCCATCTTGCCGGGCGACCTGCCTGGCCTGAGCGTCAGCGATGACGGCCCCGGCCTGCCCGAAGCCGTGCGCTCGCGCCTGTTCGAACCCTTCGTCACCACCAAACCCGCCGGCCAGGGTACCGGTCTGGGGCTGGCCATCAGCCAGCGCCTGGCGCGGGAAATGGGGGCGGAGTTGCGTTATGTCGAGGGGCATGCGGGTTGCTGCTTCCAGCTATCTTTTCCGTACCTGGGGATTACTCAGCCTACGGACCAATCTACTGCCGATGAGATCATTCCATGACCTTCTCCCTGCTGATCGCTGAAGACGACGCCGTCCAGGCCAAGCTGCTGGCCCGCGTCGCCGCCGAGGCGGGTTTCGACGTTGCCGTCCTGCATGATGGCCAGGCCGCCCTGGCCGAATTGCGCGTCAGCCCGCCCGACGCGCTGTTCACCGACTTGCGCCTGCCCGGCGCCGACGGCCTCGCGCTGATCGCCGCTGCGCGCGAGGTAGACGGCAATCTGCCGGTGATTCTCGCCACCGGCTACGCGACCGCCCATAACGCGGTTGAGGCGTTCCATCTCGGTGTCATGGACGTGCTGTTCAAGCCGCTGGAACTGGACGCGCTGCGCCTGACCTTCAAGCGCCTGCGCGAAAGCCTGGCGCAGCGCCGCCGCATCGACCAGCTCAGTGCGCAGCTTTCCGCGCAGGCCGTCAGCCATGCCGCACCCCCCTTGATGGAGAGCCGCGCACCGGCCATGAAGCAATGTCTGCAACTGGCCGCCCAGATCGCCGACAAGGAACTGCCGGTGCTGCTGGAAGGCGAAACCGGCGCTGGCAAGGGCGTGGTGGCCGCCCACATTCACGGCTTATCCAGGCGCTGCGAAGGCCCCTTTCTGACCCTCAACTGCGGCGCGTTGCCCGCCACGCTGCTGGAGTCGGAACTGTTCGGCTTCGAAAAAGGCGCCTTTTCCGGCGCCACCGCGCGCAAGCCCGGACTGCTGGAATTGGCGCATGGCGGCACCTTGTTCCTCGACGAGATCAACAGCACCAGCCTGGACGCGCAGACGCGGCTGCTGCAATTCATCCAGGAGCGGCGACTGATGCGCCTGGGCGGTGTCCGCGCGATCGACGTGGACGTGCGACTGATCCTTGCGGCCAACCGACCATTGAAAGCAGAGGTCGGCGCCGGCCGCTTTCGCCAGGATCTGTATTTCCGCGTCAACGTCTTCCCGATTCCGGTACCGCCGTTGCGCGCCCGGCGCGAGGACATCGCCGTGCTGGCCGAATACTTTCTCGCCCGCCACGGCCGCGCCCTCAACCCCGGTGTGCACGGCATCGAGCTGGACGCCATGGCGCGGCTGCAGCGCTACGACTGGCCCGGCAACGTGCGCGAGCTGGAAGGTGCGATCCAGCGCGCTCTGGTGCTGGCCGGCGGCGACCGCCTGAGCCCGGCCGACTTGCCGGCCGACTTGCGTCCCGCGCCGGCGAATTTCGACGCCGCGCCCTGGCCGAGCACAGCCAGCCTGGAGGAGGTGGAGATTTTCTGGATCCGCCACGTCCTCGACCGTTGCGGTGGCAACCGCACCCAGGCCGCGCGGCAATTGGGCATCGACCCGTCGACGCTGTGGCGCAAGTTGAAGGAAGAAGACCGATGACATGCAACCGAGGTCATGCTTCTTGGGGAAGCGCGGATAAATCCATCGCGCCGGCATAAGCCGCGCCGGCTCGCGGCGGCTGCCTTGCCGAATGCCAGGACGTGCGCGTGCTGGATGGCGGCTGGGGCATCTGGGACCCTGCCTTCACGCTGCCGGTGGTGGCGGGTGAATCGCCCTACGACGAGGAGTTCGCGCTTTGAGGATGCGCGGCGGGGTCTTGCAGATTGCAAGACTCTTGTATCCGGCAAGCCCGTAAATTTCGGGTTGAATAGATATCTTATTGATTTATATAAAAACGATGGTTGGCACGATAGTTGTTATAGGAACTGACCCCTGGCCATTTTCGTGGATATCAAAAGGAGACTGAAAAGATGAAACAGGTGAATACCCAACGTAGACAGGTAACTCAAGGGCGCTGGTTCAGTCAGCGCGGTAGCGTGGCGGTCGCGCGGGCCTGCTGAAACCGGGCGCGGTGTTTGCGGCCGAGTGGAACAAATCCGTGTTCGAGAGCAAAGGTCTCGGCGGCGTCATGAAAGTGGGCATCGCTTGAACCAATCATGAGGAGGTGTGACATGAATCATCTGAAGACAGGCCGTGCGGCATTGACGCTGGCCATACTGCTGGCATTGCCCGGTCTCGCCGGCGCACAGGAAATGGTCACCGCGGAGGCTTATCGTGAGGCCCTGCAGGACAAGTTCGCCAATCCCGGCACCATGGTGACCGATCAGGGCGAAATTCAGTTCAAGGCCAAGCGCGGGCCGAAGAACGTCAGTCTCGAAAAGTGCGACTTCGGCCTCGGCGCCGGCCAGCTGAAAGGCGCCTACGCCCAGATGCCACGCTACTTCAAGGATTCCAACAAGGTAGAAGACCTGGAATCGCGCCTGGTCACCTGCATGGTCAAGTTGCAGGGCTTCACCGAAGCGGAAGTGAAGCAGAAGGTGTTCGCCGACAATCGTGCCAACGAAAGCAACACGCCAATCGAAGCCATCGCGATGTACGTCGCCGCGCAATCGGACGGCATGAAAATCGCGCCGCCGCTGAAGCACGCCAAGGAAAAGGAAATGCGCAACCTCGGCGAAGCCCTGTTCTTCACGCGCCATGGTCCGTTGGACTTCTCCTGCGCCACCTGCCATGGTCAGGATGGCAAGCGCATCCGTCTGCAGGAACTCGGCAATTACGCCAGCAATAAAGCCAACACTCAGGCCACCATGAGAACCTGGCCGACCTACCGGGTCTCGCACGGTGTCGTGCGCACACTGCAAAGCCGGATGTGGGACTGCAACTGGCAGATGCGCCTGCCCGATATCGACTACGCCTCACCCGGCACCGTCGCGCTGATTTCCTTCCTGAGCAATGGGGCCGCAGGCGCCACGCTCGACCTGCCCGGCATGAAGCGCTGATTAGGAGACGACGACATGAAACTCAAACAAACGATTTTTCTGGCCACTGTCGCGTTGGTCGCCAACGGTGCCGCCCTGGCCGACAAACCTGTGCTCGACAGCAAACTGCAGGCCGCAGTCAACAAGCTGATCGCGGAAAGCTTCCTGCCCGGTGAAAACCAGGATCTCTCCCGGTTGAAGCAGGATGAAACCCTGCAGACCTGCAATGCCTACCGCGATGCCCCGCCGGAAAAAGTCGCGGCGGCGATCATCGAGCGCGAAACCATGGCCATCAAATACCCGGCCGACGGCAAGCTGCTGGGTGACTGGAAGACCGGCGAAAAGTACTACAAGATGGGTTTCGCCTACCGCATCGGCAAGGTCGAACCGGATGATCCGAAGCAGGATCGCGGCGGCAACTGCTACGCCTGCCATGCTGCCGATCCGAAGGAAGTCGCGTACGGCACCATCGGCCCCAGCCTGACCGGCTACGGCAAGCTGCGCGGCGCCGGCGACGACATCGTCAAGTACACCTACCAGAAGATCTACAACGCCCAGGCCTTCAACGCCTGCTCGCAGATGCCTCGACTCGGCCACAACGGCATCCTGACGCCGGAGAAGATCGCGCACATCACGGCCTTCCTGGTTTCGCCGGAATCGCCGGTCAACAAATAGGTCTCCTCCCTCGCGCCGGGTTAATGCCTAACGCCGTACCGGCGCGAATTTTTCACCGCCCTCCGGGGTGGTTTTTTACGGGTGCAAGGCAGGCCGCAGGCAGCATGCCTTCGTCGAGTCCCACGCTAAGGAAAAAGGCGTGTGCTGCATCGAATCCGCCGTTCCTCGGTGCTTTCCATGCCATCGGCAAACGCGTTACCCGCGCAAATTCCGCTGACCAGCGTCGCGCCAGCCACAAACAAAAACGGCTTCCTGTCTGGGAAGCCGCATGGATGCTGGAGGCGCGTGCCGGAGTCGAACCGACCTACACGGATTTGCAATCCGGTGCAT
>JASJPK010000051.1:0-21036 GCA_031426735.1 Hydrogenophilaceae bacterium
AAGAAGAAGGCGTCGAACGCGCCCACTTCCTGCTCGAAAAACTGGTCGACAAGGCGCGCCGCTCGGGCGCCTATCTGCCCTACAACGCAACCACCGCCTATGTGAACACCATCCCGGTGCACATGCAGGCGAAGCATCCCGGCGATGTCGCCATGGAAGGCCGCATCAAGGCCCTGATCCGCTGGAACGCGGTGGCCTGCGTGATGCGCGCCAATGAAAAAGCGCCCGGCGTCGGCGGCCATATCGCCAGCTTTCAGTCCTCCGCGACGCTGTATGACATCGGCTTCAACCATTTCTTCCGCGCGCAGACGCCGGAGCAAGCCGGCGACCTGGTCTATTTCCAGGGCCACGCCTCGCCCGGCATCTACGCCCGCGCCTTCATCGAAGGCCGCATCAGCGAGGAGCAGTTCGGCAACTTCCGCCAGGAAACCGGCGGCGAGGGCATCCCGTCCTACCCGCATCCGTGGCTGATGCCGGACTTCTGGCAGTTCCCGACCGTGTCGATGGGCTTGGGCCCGATCACCGCGATCTATCAGGCGCGCTTCCTCAAATACCTGCATGACCGCGGCATCAGTGACACCTCCGGCCGCCATGTCTGGGCCTTTCTCGGCGACGGCGAGACCGACGAGCCGGAAACGCTGGGCGCCATTACGCTGGCCTCGCGCGAAAAGCTCGACAACCTGATCTTCGTCATCAACTGCAACCTGCAGCGCCTGGACGGCCCGGTGCGCGGCAACGGCAAGATCATCCAGGAACTCGAAGCCGCCTTCCGCGGCGCCGGCTGGAACGTGCTGAAAGTGATCTGGGGCTCTTACTGGGATCCGCTGCTGGCGATGGACCACAAGGGCATCCTGCGCCAGCGCATGGAAGAGTGTCTCGACGGCGAATATCAGAACTTCAAGGCCAAGGGCGGCGCCTACACGCGCGAAGCCTTCTTCGGCAAATACCCGGAACTGAAGGAAATGGTCGCCGCCATGTCGGACAACGACATCTGGCGTCTGAATCGCGGCGGCCACGACCCGCACAAGGTCTACGCGGCTTACGCGGCGGCGGTGAAACACACCGGCCAGCCCACCGTGATCCTGGCCAAGACGGTCAAGGGCTACGGCATGGGCGCCTCCGGTGAAGCGCAGAACCCGACGCACCAGCAGAAGAAAATGGACATGGACTCGTTGCGCGCCTTCCGCGACCGCTTCGACATCCCGATATCCGATGCCGAACTGGAGCATCTGCCGTTCTACAAACCGGCGGCGGACAGCCCTGAGATGAAATACCTGCATGCGCGCCGTGCCGCGCTGGGCGGCTACGTGCCGACCCGGCTGAGCAAGGCAGCGCCGCTGGAAACGCCGCCGCTGTCCACTTTCCAGAACATGTTGGAAGCCACCGGCGAGCGCGAAATCTCCACCACCATGGCGTTCGTGCGCCTGCTCACCAGCCTGCTGCGCGACAAGACGCTGGGCCGCCACATCGTGCCGATCATCCCGGACGAGGCACGCACCTTCGGCATGGAAGGCCTGTTCCGCCAGGTCGGCATCTATTCCTCGGTCGGCCAGCTGTATGAGCCGGTCGACTCCGATCAGGTCATGTATTACCGCGAGGACAAGGGCGGCCAGATCCTGGAAGAAGGCATCAACGAAGCCGGCGCGTTCTCGTCCTGGCTCGCCGCCGCCACGTCGTACAGCACCAACGGCGTGCAGATGATGCCGTTCTACATCTACTACTCGATGTTCGGCTTCCAGCGCATCGGCGACCTGGCCTGGGCCGCCGGCGACGCGCGCGCACGCGGCTTCCTGCTTGGCGGCACCGCCGGCCGCACCACGCTGAACGGCGAGGGCCTGCAACACGAGGACGGCCACAGCCATTTGCAGGCGGCGATGATCCCGAACTGCATTTCGTACGACCCGACCTTCCATTACGAACTGGCGGTGATCCTGCAGGACGGCATGCGCCGCATGTTCCACGAGCAGGAAGACGTGTTCTATTACCTGACGGTGATGAACGAGAACTACAGCCACCCGGCCCTGCCGAAGGGCGCCGAGAAGGGCATCCTGAAAGGGCTTTATCGCCTGAGCGAAGGCAGCAAAGCCAAGGGCAAGGCCAAGAAACCGCGCGTGCAACTGCTCGGTTCCGGCACCATCCTGCGCGAAGTCATGGCCGCAGCGGAACTGCTCGAAGCCGATTGGGGCGTCGCCGCCGATGTATGGAGCGCACCCAGCTTCAACGAACTGCGCCGCGAAGCGCAGGAGACGCATCGCTGGAACCTGCTGCATCCGGAAGGCAAACAGAAGCTCAGCTACGTCGAGCAATGTCTGGACGCCACGGAAGGCCCCATCGTCGCCGCCACCGACTACATGCGCGCCTTCCCGGACCAGATTCGGCCGTATGTGAAGCGCCGCTACGTCACGCTCGGCACCGACGGCTTCGGCCGTTCCGACTCGCGCGAGGCGCTGCGCCGCTTCTTCGAGGTGGATCGCCACTTCGTCGTGCTGGCCGCACTGAAAGCGCTGGCCGACGACGGCGTGCTGCCCGCCAGCAAGGCTGCGGAAGCGATCAAGAAATACGGCATCGACGCCGACCGGGCCAACCCGGTCAACGTATAAGTTCAAGGAGACGAAGACATGAGCATCAAAGAAGTTCTCGTCCCCGATATCGGCAGCTTCAAGGATGTCGAAGTCATTGAAATCATGGTGAACGTCGGCGACAGCATCGTCGCCGACGCCTCGCTGATGACCGTGGAATCCGACAAGGCCGCGATGGACATCCCGGCCCCATTCGGCGGCACGGTGCAGGAACTCAAGATCAAGATCGGCGACAAGGTATCCGCCGGCTCGCTGGTGTTGCTGCTGGACACTGCCAGCGACACCACCCCGAAAACGGCGTCGCCGGTGGTGAAATCGTTCACACCGCCACCCGATGGCGGAACCAGCGCGGCCGTAGCCGCGGTACCGGCGCCGACGCATTTGGCGCCGGGTGTGCCCGCCCATATCGCGCCCAAACACCGGCCCGACCCGGTCGCCGCGCATGCCGAATTTGCCGACGGCAAACCGGCGCACGCCAGCCCGTCGGTACGTCGCTTTGCGCGCGAGTTGGGCGCCGACCTCAGCCGCATGAAAGGTAGCGGCCCGCGCGGCCGCATCCTCAAGGAAGACGTGCAGGCCTGGATCAAGGCGGAACTGGCCAAGCCCACCGGCGAAGCCATCGGCCTCGGCTTTCCGCCGGCGCCAGTGGTCGATTTCGCCAAGTTCGGCGAAGTCGAAAACCAGCCGCTGTCGCGCATCAAGAAGCTGTCCGGCAGCAATCTGCATCGCAACTGGGTCAGTGCGCCGCATGTCACCCAGTTCGACGAAGCCGACATCACCGACCTGGAAGACTTCCGCAAGTCGATGCTGGACGAGGCCGCCAAGCGCGGCGTCAAGCTGACGCTGCTCGCCTTCCTGATGAAGGCCGTGGTCAACGCGCTGCGTACCTATCCGACCTTCAACGCCTCGCTCGCCGCCGATGGCGAAAATCTGGTGCTGAAGAAGTACTTCCACGTCGGCTTCGCTTGCGACACACCGGACGGTTTAGTCGTGCCGGTGATCCGCGACGTCAACAAGAAGGACGTGATGGACATCGCGCGCGAACTGGCCGAACTGTCCGAACTGGCGCGCGAGCGCAAGCTCAAGGTCGACGCCATGCAAGGCGGCTGCTTCACCATCTCCAGCCTGGGCGGCATCGGCGGCACAGCGTTCACGCCGATCATCAACTGCCCCGAAGTCGCCATCCTCGGCCTGTCGCGCGCCGACTACAAACCGGTCTGGAACAAGGCGACGAAAGCCTTCGAGCCGCGTTTGGTGCTGCCGCTGTCGCTGTCCTACGACCACCGCGTCATCGACGGCGCCGACGGCGCGCGCTTCACCAGCCATCTGCGGCTGATGCTGTCGGATGTGCGGCGCTTGCTGCTCTGACCAGCGGATTCGTTATTCCCGCGAAGGCGGGAATCCAGTCCTTCCTGAAGACAAAAATCAATCAGTTGGACAACCTGGATTCCCGCATTCGCGGGAATGACGCCGTATAAAGTTGCACTACCAATCACAATCTCCTTATCGTTTTCGAGACCGACCCATGAGTAATTCCATCGAAATCAAAGTCCCCGACATCGGCGGCTTCAAGGACGTCGCCGTCATTGAAATTCTGGTCAACGTCGGCGACACGCTCGCCAAGGACGCCGCGCTGATCACCGTCGAATCGGACAAGTCGGCGATGGACATTCCTTGCCCGCAAGCCGGCGTGGTCGAGAAGCTGCTAGTCAAGGTCGGCGACAAGGTATCGGAAGGCACTCCGATCATGCTGCTGCGCGAGGCTGGTGCTGAAGCAACGGCCCCTGCTGCGGTGCCCGCAACCGCTGTGCCGGTCGTCGCTGCGGCGCCATCCAGTGCCCCAGGCGCACTGCCCGCCGCCGACCTGCACGCCCAGGTCGTCGTGCTCGGCGCCGGCCCCGGCGGCTATACCGCCGCTTTCCGCGCCGCCGACCTCGGCTTGCAGGTGGTGCTGGTCGAACGCTATCCCGACCTCGGCGGCGTCTGTCTGAACGTTGGTTGCATCCCGTCGAAAGCCCTGCTGCACACCGCCAAGCTGATCACCGAGGCCGAGGAAAGCGCCGAACATGGACTCAGCTTCGGCAAACCCAAAATCGACCTGGACAAACTGCGCGCGTGGAAAGCCAACGACGTGGTCGCCAAGCTGACCGGCGGCCTCGCACAACTCGCCAAGCAGCGCAAGGTCACCGTCGTGCAGGGCACCGCGCAATTCAGCGGCCCCAACAGCCTGCAAGTCACCGGCGCGGATGGCGCGGTGCAAACCATTTCCTTCGACAACGCCATCGTCGCGGCCGGTTCGCAAGTCATCAAACTGCCGTTCCAGCCGGACGACCCGCGCGTCATGGACAGCACCGGCGCGCTGGCGCTGGCGGATATCCCGAAACGTCTGCTGGTCATCGGCGGCGGCATCATCGGCCTGGAAATGGGCACCGTGTACGACGCGCTGGGAAGCCGCGTCACCGTCGTCGAACTCGGCGGCCAGTTGATCCCAGGCTGCGATGCCGATCTGGTGCGCCCACTCGCCAAGCGCATGGAAAAACGTTTCGAGCAGATCCTGCTGAATACGGGTGTGACCGGCATGGAGGCGAAGAAGGACGGCATCCATGTCACGCTGAAGGCCGGCGAGGGCACACAAACGAGCACCAGCAGCGCGGTGTTCGACCGCGTGCTGGTCGCCATCGGCCGCCGCCCCAACGGCAAGCTGATTGGAGCGGAAGCGGCCGGCGTCGCGGTGGATGAGCGCGGCTTCATCGCGGTCGACAAGCAGATGCGCAGCAACGTGCCGCACATCTTCGCCATCGGCGACATCGTCGGCCAACCCATGCTGGCGCACAAAGCCGTGCACGAAGGCAAGATCGCCGCCGAAGTCATCGCTGGGCACAAGGTCGAATTCCAGGCGCTGGCGATTCCGTCGGTCGCCTACACCGACCCGGAAGTGGCCTGGGTCGGCGTCACCGAAAGCGAAGCCAAGGCGCAAGGCATCGAGTACGAAAAAGGCGCCTTCCCCTGGGCCGCCAGTGGCCGCGCGCTGTCCATCGCCCGCACCGAAGGCATGACCAAACTGATCATGGACAAGGCATCCGGCCGCGTCATCGGCGCCGGCATCGTCGGCATCAACGCCGGGGAGTTGTTGGCGGAAGCGGTTCTTGCGATTGAAATGGGTGCGACGGCGGAAGACATCGGCCTCACCATCCACGCCCACCCGACGCTGTCGGAGACGATCTGCTTCGCCGCCGAAATGGCGGAAGGCACAATCACCGATCTGTTGCCGCCGAGGAAGAAGTAAACCGTCTCGAAACGGAATTAACGACAAGGGCCGCAATTGCGGCCCTTGTCGTTTCTTGAATACAGACACCACACCCCGTTAAGCTACACTACACGCATGATCAAGAGCTTCAGACATCGGGGCATCAAAACCTATTACGAAACAGGCTCGAAAGCTGGGATACAACCCAGCCACGCTGCCCGCCTCGCACGCCAGCTGAAGCATCTGGATCGGGCGAAACGACCGGATGACATGAATGTGCCGGGATGGCGACTGCACGCACTTTCAGGAGACTTGAACGGCCACTGGTCGGTCTGGGTCAATGGCAATTGGCGTCTGACCTTCGTATTCGAAGGTGAAGACGCAATCCTGGTCGATTACCAGGACTATCACTAGGAGAATACGATGGCACGCATGTTCAATCCCCCTCACCCCGGCGAAACCCTGCGCGAAGACATCCTGCCCGCACTGGGACTGACGGTCACCGACGCAGCGCGGCAATTGGGCATTACCCGCACCGGCTTGTCCCGCATCCTGAACGGCCACGCCGGCATTTCCCCCGAAATGGCGCGCCGCATAGAAGCCTGGCTGGGCTCGGACCGAGGCGGTCGCGCAGAATTGTGGCTGGGTCTGCAAATGGACTACGACCTCTGGATGGCGGAACAACGTCCGGCACCTGTTGTGGAGCGAGCACCGGATTTGATGGCGTCGTGAACAGGGCAATGCCACTCCAGCACAGAAGAAATGCAACGCGCCCTCCAAGTAGTCGGTGTCAAATTTGCGCTCAGAACACCCCCGTCAACCTGCTGATCCTTCCCTGAATCAACCCATGCCAACAATTCGATGGTTGCACCTGACAGACCTCCATATCGGGATGAACGGCCAAGCACCGCTTTGGCCAAATATGGAACAAGCGATCCTTGATGACCTCGCTTATCTATGGAAAGAAATCGGCCCCTGGGATCTGGTTCTGTTCACCGGAGATCTCACACAGAAAGGCACCAAGGAAGAGTTCGAGGCATTCGAAAAATACTTGCTGAAACTCTGGGACAAGTTCAAGGCATGGGGCTTTGAGCCCAAACTACTGGCAGTACCTGGAAATCACGATCTTATCCGCCCCAGCAATGCAACCGAACCGGCGCTCATAACGCTGCTACATAACTGGGATTTGCCGGCTGTTCAGACCCCTTTCTGGGAAAACAACAATTGTCCTCAGCGCCTACTGATATCCACAGCCTTTGATAACTTTTCCCAATGGTGGCAACAAACCGCCATTCCAAAACCCGACACACTCAGTTATGGCCTGCTACCAGGCGACTGGTCTGCCACATTCACGAAAGATGGTCTTGATCTAGGCATCGTCGGGCTGAACAGCGCCTACCTTCAGTTGGCTGGAGGCAATTTCGAAAAGAAGCTGCATCTTGACGTGCGCCAACTTCACGGAGCCTGTAAAGAAAACGGCGCTGAATGGACCAGGCAACAGCATTCTTGTTTGCTACTCACACATCACCCAATCAGCTGGCTAAGTGATGAAGCGCAGAAGCACTTTTCCGACGAAATTCATTTCCCACCGGAACGCTTTGCTCTGCATTTGTTCGGGCATCAGCATGAAGCGAATCTCACAACCGTCTCGCATGGGGTCGGAAACGAAAGGAGAGGGCTGCAGGGGTCCTCACTATTCGGGCTCGAACACTGGGGCGAAAATCAAACTAAGCGTGAACACGGCTATTCCCTAAGCGAATTGCAAATGGAAGATAGCGAATACAAGCTTCGGGTCTGGCCGCGTCGTGCCATTGAAAAACAAGGCGGCGGTCGAAAATTGGACCGAGACCAATCCTTTAATCTCGATGAACGCGACGGGGGTACGAAGCCTATCGTCGTAAAACGACCCGGCAAGCAAGCCGCAATAAGTTCCGAAAAGTCGGCCATGCCGGCTACACCAGAACCGACTCCAGCCCGCGTGCCAACCTACGATCCGCGCAATCCGCCGTTCTATGTTCCCTACCGTCAAAAAGGCGATCAGGTCATCGGCCGCGAAGATGCACTGGAGAAGGTACGACAACAACTGACCGCCGGCCGCCGCACTGCCATCGGACAGACCGCCGTGTTTCAAGGCCTGGGCGGGCTTGGCAAGACTCAACTGGCAGTGGAATACGCCTACTACTACCGCGGCGCCTATCCAAACGGCGTAATCTGGCTAACCGCCGACCAGGATCTGGACGCGCAACTCGTCGACCTCGCGGTCAAGGCCCATTGGGTGGCGCCTGTCTCAGACCACAGCATCAAATTGGAAATCGCATGGCACCGCTTGCGCAGCTATTCCGATTGCCTGATCGTTTTCGACAATCTCGAAGACATGGCAGCCATCCGGAACTACCTGCCTGAGCCCCCTGCGAGCCCGCATATCCTGGTCACTAGCCGGATCGAACAACCCGACTTCTCCAACGTACCGATCGACGTCCTCAACCCAGACCAATCGCTGTGCATGCTGACTCGAGAAGCAGGCCGCCAACCCGATAGCGAGGACGAATGGGCTGCCGCGCGGGAAATCGCCCAAGCATTGGATGGACTGCCCCTCGCCCTTGAACTGGCTGGTGCTTATCTGTACAGACGTCCGGTGGGCTGGCGGCAATATCTGGACTTGCTGCAACACAACCTCAGGCAAGCCTTGCCGCATCGTCTGGCAAGCCTCACCAGTCACGAGGCCGATCTCTATTCGACCTTGCAGGTCAGTGAAAGCGTCTTCGCCGAAGAACCGCGACTACTTGATCTCCTCGATGTACTCACCTGGAGCGGTCCAGCTCCGATGAGCATGGAACTGTTGGCGACATTGGTGGGGGCCTCGGTTCATTCCGAACTAATCGGTGCCTTGGGCTTAGGCACGGCGTTGCGCATCCTTCAACCAACGCCCGACGGCAACAGCTACGCCATTCATCGCCTGGTTCGTGAGGTGCGCCGCGAACAAGCCCCGCTGGAGGAAAAACCAACCTGGGCAGCCGACCTCTGCCGAAGTACCGGCGACTGGTTCGATTCCTTGCGGAAAGACTTCACGCAACTATCCCGTTTCGAGGCTGAGATTGACCATCTGAGGGAATGGCATGGCCACGCTTTGAAATTCGCACCAAAGCAGGCCAGCCGTCTGACTTGGCTTCAGGCTTACCCGCCATTTCATCGGGGACAGCCGCAGGAAAGCCAGCGCCGCATCGAACTTGCGCTCGACGAATATGCCAAGCATGGGTGTGATGACCGGCCACTGCTTGCGAATATATATAGCGATCTGGGGTATCAACTTAATCAGTTTGGCCATTCGAGACACGCCTTGGAACTAGCCGAGCAAGCCCTCGCCATCCGCCGCGAGTTATTCGGAGAACGACATGCTGATACGGCCACAAGTCTCAACAATATTGCCAGCTACCACGACCAACTCGGCAACACGACCCACGCCCTGGGATTGGCTGAGCAAGCCCTCGCCATCCACCGCGAATTGTTCGGCGAACGGCATGCTGATACGGCCAGAAGTCTCAGCAACATCTCCTTCTACCACCACCAACTGGGCAACACGAAACACGCCCTGGAATTGGCCGAGCAAGCCCTCGCCATCCGCCGCGAGCTGTTCGGCGAACAACATCCCGCTACGGCCAACAGTCTCAGCAACATCACCGGCTACCACGCCCAACTCGGCAACACGAAACACGCCCTGGAATTGGCAGAACAAGCCCTCGCCATCCGCCGCGAGCTGTTCGGTGAACAACATCCCGATACGGCCACAAGTCTCAACAACATCGCCGGCTACCACCACCAACTCGGCAACACTAAACACGCCCTGGAATTGGCCGAACAAGCCCTCGCTATTTATCGCGAGTTACTCGGCGAACGACATCCCGACACGGCCACAAGTCTCAACAACATCGCCGGCTACCACCACCAACTCGGCAACACTAAACACGCCCTGGAACTCGCCGAACAAGCCCTCGCCATCCGCCGCGAGCTATTCGGCGAACAACATCCGAAAACGGCCAATAGTCTTCATAACTTGGCGGACCTTCTACTAACCTTGGGGAAGTCAGCACTTGCTTATCACAATGCCAATAAGGCATATGAAATCCATAAACAACTTCTAGGATCTAACCATCCCAGTACGTTGGAAACTGCCAAGTTGTTGACCAAAATCAAATGGCCAGGATTCCGGGTGCCACCATCAAAAAAATCAGTCACTAACAAGAAACGGTAAAACACCTGAAATAGTCGGATTTACGACTGTTTGAGAAACATTCCTTCTGCACAACGATCTGATTCACCGAAATCGCAGAAGCTCCCTACCGCTCCCAAAAAATAGCTTTCCCCGTGTCCTGCGTTTTCCAATACTCGCTATTGGTTATTCCCCATTGCCCCCCCTGCCCGCACAGATGATCATCCAAGCATCGACGATGCTCAGGAGTTCCGTATGGACAATTCGACCGCAATCACCTCCTCACCCGCCGTCTCCACTATTCCCACCGGCGACTGGGATGCCCAGGTCGCCATCATCGGCGGCGGCCCCGGTGGCGAGGATTGCGCGCGCGATCTGGCCGACCACGGCATCAAGGTGGTGATGGTCAACAACGCGCCGCTGCCCGGCGGCGAATGTCTCTGGCGCGGCTGCATTCCCTCCAAAGCCTGGCGCCATGCCGCGGACGTGATGCGCGACCGGGCGCACGACCCGGACAAGGGCGTGGTCGGCACGCAATCGCCGAGCCTGGATTGGGCAACGCTGGAAGCGCATCGCAAGGGCATCCTGCAAACGCGCGGCGAGCTGGCGATGAAGGCCGACAAGAGCGTCAAGATCGATACGCGGCACGGCTTTGCCTCCTTCGTCGACGACCACACACTGAAGATCGTCGGCCCGGACGGCGCCGAATCGACGTTGACCTTCGGCGCGGCGGTGATCTCCACCGGCGCGCCGCCGTTCGTGCCACCGATTCCCGGCGCGCGCGAGGAAATCGCCAGCGGCGGCGTGCTGACTTCCGACAGCATCTGGTCGCTGCCGGCGCCGCCGCGTCGGCTGGGCATCATCGGCGGCGGCGTCATCGGCGTCGAAATGGCGCAGATCTGGCGCGATTTCGGTGCCGAAGTGCTGATGCTGGAAGCGAAAGACCGCATCCTGGCGGAGATCGAGGAAGACATCGCCAAGCAACTCACGACGATTCTGGCTGGCGAATTCAGCATCGTGACCAACGCCAAAATCCATGAAATCACCGGCCAGCCGGACAACATGCGCATCAAGTACAGCGACGCCGCGGGCAACCCGGGCGAATATCTGTGCGACTACGTATTGGTGGCCACCGGCAAGCGCCCCAACACCACGCCGCTCAATCTCGCCGCCGTCGGCGTCGAACTCGACGGCGCCGCGATCAAGACCGATGCCAATTGCCGTACCAGCGTGCCGCACATCTACGCAGTGGGCGACGTCATCGGCGGCTACATGCTGGCGCACACGGCCGCCGCGCAAGGCCGCGTCGCGGCGCACAACCTGCTCGGGCATGCGCTGGAATACCACTCGGAACTCGATTGCGGCGTCACTTTCAGCCGCCCGCAAGCCGGCTTCGTCGGCCTCTCCGTCGCCCAGGCGAAAGCCAGGGGTATCGACGCGGTGGAAGCCAAGATGCCGATGAGCATCGACGCCAAAGCCATGATCACGCTGGAAACGCAGGGCATGATCAAACTGGTCGCCGACAAGGCCAGCGGCCGCATCATCGGCGCCCATTTCCTGGCCGACCATACCGACACGCTGATCGGCGCGGCGGTGATGATGGTCTCCGGCGGCATGACGCTGACCCAGGTCGCGCAAGCGATCTTCCCGCATCCGACGCAGACCGAAATCTTCGGCGACCTAGCCAGACGCCTGCTGGCGCGGCTGCGGCGGTTGACCAAGCAGTGATTTTGCGGGGTCAAACGCAGAAGCCCATTCAAGACTGCAGGGATCCCAACTCGGCAGTCAGGTAGCGCACCCTGCCGGTGAGGACGCTTGCCAGACCCACCAGCAGATTCAAGGCGACCTTCTTGTGTTCATCGGCGAAGGCATCGAAGGTCTTGCGTGAAAGCACGAACAGTTCGACGTCGGTAAGGGCAATGGCATCCGCGGAACGGGCATCGCCATCGAGAAAGGCAATTTCGCCGAAGAAGGCGCCCCGGCCGCAGGTGGAAAGGCGACGTGCATGGTTGTCGTCGATAGGCAGCATGAAGCGAACCAGGCCCTTGCGGACGAAATACAGTTCGTCGCCCTTGTCGCCGCGTGAAAATATTTTCGTGCCGGCGGAGTAGCTGGTCCTGACGAGATGCACGTCAAGCGCCGCAAGCGTCTCTTCCTTGCGCCCCTTGAATAGCTCGATCTCGTTAAGTTCCAGGGGCGTTTCTTCCTCCAGCTTGACGGCCGCTTCTTTCAGGATGCGATTCTCGACCCACTCTTTCGCGTCATCGATGTCATCGAACACGCGCGCCGCGCTCTTGTAGGGCGCCAGTCCGATCTGGTCAAAATACTGTTCCATATCCTGGCCCGACGGCAGATTTGTCGGCAATTGGCTATAGACCAGGAAACCGTGCTTGTCGGCCATCATGTCGCGAATCTGTTCAAGGATATGTGCAGCGGTAACGTCGATGGATTGCACACGGCGCATGTCGAGAATGACGAAGTCCCGTGTCTTCAGTTCCGGTTCCAGCGCGGTGTAAAGCTGGTTGGTGGTGCCGAAAAATAGGCTGCCCTGAAGTTCGACCACCACGCCGCGCTCGCCGTGCGCGACGAGAACTTCCATTTCCTGGCGTGTGCGTATCCGTTTCGAAAAAGTCTCGTTGCAACGAAGCTTGCGACGGACGATGACGCCTTTGATCTGCTCGCGGATAAAAAGGAATGCCGCCAGCACAATGCCGATGCCCGACGCCGCGATCAGGCTTACCGTCAGCGCCGTGGTGACAACCGCGGCGATGACGGCAAAGTCGAGGATCGTGGAACGCTGCTTGAGGAACTGGAGGCTGTGTCGATCGATCATGCGCACGCCGATGACAATCAGGATCGCGGCGAGCGCCGCCACCGGCACCCAGGAGATCAACGCGCCGAGCACCAGAAATGCCGCCAGTGCCAGCACACCTTCAAAGATGCCCGAGTAACGGCTCACCGCGCCACTAGAGATATTAACCAGCGTCGCACCCATTGTGCCGGCGCCGGGGATGCCGCCGATCACGGCGGAGGCGACGTTGCCAAGACCCTGCCCGATCAGTTCGCGATTTGAGTTGTGGCGTGTGCGCGTCAGCGCATCGAGCACCACGCAGGTCTTCAACGTATCGATGGAAAGCAGGACGGCCAGCGTCAGCGCGGGCGCCGCGATGTGCATGATCTGGTCGAGGCCGACATCGCTCATGGCGTGCCAGCGACCCGCCATGGCATCGCCAAAACTGCCCCCGCCGCCGAGCGAGCCGACAACAAACGGGTTGCCTTGAAGCGAGAGCAAAGCCGGGTCGGCAAGCCCGAGTCCGAAATAGGCGAGCACCCCCGCCAGAAGCGCGAGGATCGCAGCCGGCACAACCTTCGTGAAACGCGGTGCGGCGAGCATGACCGCTATCGTCACCGCGCCTACGACCATGCTCTGCCATTTCCAGAAATGCGGTGCGGCAAGCGCTTCCCAGAAATGCGCGCCCTTGGGCGCACCGAGAAACTTGGGCATCTGACCGGCGATGATGTAGAGGCCGACGCCTGACAAATAACCGCTCACCACAGGATAAGGCATGTATTCGATGAGCCGTCCGAGACGCACCGTGCCGAAAAGAATCTGCAACAGGCCAGCCAACAGCCCCAGCATCGACAACATCAGCAAAGCGGATTCGGCACTGCCGCCGGCGAGCATGAACTCCAGGGCAAAGGCGGACAGCACGGCTGCCGCGGGAGCGCACGGCGCGGTGATGAGCCTGTTGGTGCCGCCCAGCGCCGGTGCGATAAGACCGAGGGCGGTCACGCCGAGGATGCCGGCCAGGGCGCCCTGCGCCACGGAGGAGGCGCCGAGCGGCGAGTAGATGGTCACACCGAAGGCGATGGCCGAAGGGAGCGCGACCAGCATCGCGGCCAGCCCGCCCCAGAAATCGCCCACTTCAGGCTTATACAGTTTCATGCTTTACGCTCCTGATTCGCGGCCGCCCATCCTGAACGCTGAGTTGACGGGGCGGCTCAGTCTCGATTGCGGAGGCGGCCCAAGCCGCTTTCCGTGCATCTTCAGTTCAGATCAAGAGCCCAATTCATAGCAGTCCACAGGTTGATGAAACCCCTTGAGGGTGCGTTCACCCACAGCGTTCACGGCCACTTCATCCTGAATATCCAGTGCGACGGTTTCGCTCATCAATACCTGCCCTCCTTCGGCTTCGGCACATAGACGAGCCGCCTGATTGGTCACACCGCCAATGGCGCCATAGTCCCTTCGCATTTCGAAGCCGATTCCGCCAATGGTGGCGATACCTTTCGCGATGCCGATCCCCATTGCCAGGTTGAATCCCCTTTCAAGCCAACAGCTCTGTAATAGAGTCATGGCCTGCTGCATCTCGATCGCCATCCTGGCCGCACGCAGGGAAGGATCCGGAATCACGATCGGATCGTTGAAGAAGACCATCAGGCCGTCTCCAGTGAAGCGCTCCAGCGTGCCGCCATACTTCATGATCAGCCGCCCCATGGCTTCATGGAATTCCGAGAGCACCCGCATCACTTCCGCTGGGCCATGCGCTTCCGTGAATGCGGTGTAGCCGCGCAAGTCGAGGAAAATGACCACAATCTCGCGGCGTCTGGGCTTGAGTGGATCCGCCGCATCGCCGGACAACAAGAGATCCGCCACCGCGGGGGAGAAGAAGCGCCGCAGGCGATCCAGGCGCTCGATCTTGCCTACCGCCTCGGCGACCCTGACTTCCAGTTCGGCATTCCACGCCGCCAGCTCGCCGGCTTGCCTATCCAGCTTTTGAAGCGCTTCCGTGAGGCTCTGGCGGAGATGTGCGATTCGCGTCATCGCCTTCATCTTGGCCTGGAGCACCGACTCGGGCGCGCTCTTGACGATGAAGTCGTCCCCCCCGGCCTCGATGGCCGTCACCAAACTCTCGGAGGTATCGGATGCCGTCAGGAAAATGATCGGCGTCCAGGCCCACTGTCGCGTCGTCTCGAATGCGCGAATCCGGCTCACGGCCTCGAATCCGTTCATGATGGGCATCTCGATATCCATCAGCACCAGGTCGGCCTCGGCATCCGGAAACAACTCGACCGCCTTGGCGCCGTTCTCGGCAAGCGTGACGCAATGGCCCGATTCTTCCAGGCGTGCCGCCAGCAAAGCGGCGATTGCGTGCGAATCTTCAACAAGCAAAATTTTCATTTTGTTTGGCCGGCCAATTGTAAAGAGATTGACGCAATAGTTTGCTAGGGCATCTCGCCCGTGTTCATAGTATCTCTTGAATGGGGTTCAAGAGGTATGTGGCAGGCTGCTCAGGCGCACGTTTTCCTTGTTTCGGCTGCGACCGCTCGCTTTGCGGCGATAATCGCGCCCCATGATCCGTCTAACCGCACTCACCCTCATCCGCGGCACCAAGCCGCTGCTCCAAGCCGCCGACCTGACCCTGAATCCGGGCGAAAAAGTCGGCCTGATCGGGGCCAATGGCTCCGGCAAGTCCAGCCTGTTCGCGCTGCTGCGCAACGAATTGCAGCCGGATGCCGGCGATGCGTTCTTCCCGGCCTCCTGGCGCGTCGCCCACGTCGCGCAGGAAACCCCGGCGCTGGACCGGCCGGCGCTGGAATATGCCATCGACGGCGACACGCATTTGCGCCGCCTGGAAGCCGAACTGGCAGAAGCCGAAGCAAGCCACGACGGCCACCGTATCGGTGACCTGCACGCCGCATTGGCCGATGCCGACGCTTACACCGTGCGCTCTCGCGGCGAGCAATTGCTCACCGGCCTCGGCTTCTCGCATGACCAGATGAATCTCCCCGTCGCCAGCTTTTCCGGCGGCTGGCGCATGCGGCTAAACCTGGCGCAGGCGCTGATGTGCCCGTCCGATCTGCTGCTGCTCGACGAGCCGACCAACCACCTCGACCTCGACGCCATCCTATGGGTGGAAGACTGGCTGAAACGCTATCCCGGCACGCTGCTGATCATCTCGCACGACCGCGATTTCCTCGATGGCGTGGTCAACGTCATCGCCCACATCGACGACCGCAAACTGAAACGCTACGGCGGCAACTATTCGGCCTTCGAGAAACAGCGCGCGATCAACCTGGCGCTGAGCCAGGCCGCGATGGTCAAACAAACGCGCGAACGCGACCACCTGCAGTCGTTCATCGACCGCTTCAAGGCCAAGGCCAGCAAAGCCAAGCAGGCGCAAAGCCGGATGAAGATGCTGGCCAAGATGGAAGAACTGGCACCGATCCACGCCGCCGCCTCCTTCCAGTTCGAATTCCGTGAACCGGACCGCGCGCCGAACCCGCTACTGGTGCTGGAAGACGTGGTGGCCGGCTACCACACCGACGAGGGCGACAAGCCGATCCTGCGCGACATCAACCTCAACCTGCAGGCCGGCCAGCGCATCGGCCTGCTCGGCGTCAACGGCGCCGGCAAATCGACGCTGATCAAGACCATCGCCGGGGAACTGCCGCCGCTGACCGGCGACGCGCATTGGGGCAAGGGGCTGGCCATCGGCTATTTCGCCCAGCATCAGGTCGAAATGCTGCGCCACGATCAATCGCCGCTGTGGCACCTGGCCAAGATCGCGCCGACCGTGCGCGAACAGGAATTGCGCAACTTCCTCGGCGGTTTCAACTTCCCCGGCACCATGGTCAGCAGCCCGATCGCGCCGTTCTCCGGCGGCGAGAAAGCGCGTCTGGCGCTGGCACTGATCGTCTGGCAGAAACCCAATCTGCTGCTGCTGGACGAGCCGACCAACCACCTCGACCTGGAAACGCGCGAAGCGTTGACCGTGGCGCTGGCGCAGTTCGAAGGCACGCTGGTGCTGGTGTCGCACGACCGCCACCTGCTGCGCGCCACCACCGAGGAATTCCTGATCGTCGCCGACGGCAGCCTGAAACCGTTCGACGGCGACCTCGACGATTACCGCGACTGGCTGTTCAAGACCAAGCTGGCCACCGCCAAACCGGGCAAGCCGGCAAAACCGGACAAGGCGGCCAAGGCCGAGCCGGAACCCGTGCTTCAGATCCCCGTCGCCAACGAACCGGTGCTGAGTACTGCCGAGCGCAAGGAACAGAAACGCCAGGAAGCGGAAGCCCGGCAACGTGCCTCGGCGCAGAAAAAGCCGATCGAAACGCGCATCAAGCGGCTGGAAGAAAAGATGGCCAAAGCCACCGCCCGCAAAACCGAAATCGACGCGCAACTGGCCGACCCGGCGATCTACGCGGAAGACAAGAAGGAAGCGGTCAAAACACACCTGTTCGAGCAAGCCACCCTGGCCAGGGAACTGGAACAACTCGAAGGCGAATGGCTGGAACAGCAAGCGGAGCTGGAAGCGCTGGGCGTCTGAGCGCCGTCTGTAGGATGGGTCAAGCGCAGCGGACCCATCACTCTCGGCGCGTTGATGGGCCCGCTGCGCTTGGCCCATCCTACGAATCTGGGCGTCTGAACATGGGTGGCGACGCCACGCGTAGGAGCGCCTTCCAAGGCGCGATTGTTCCGGACTTCGCGCCTCGGAAGGCGCTCCTACGAAAACAATCGCTTGCCCCTACGGAACCGAGAATGTGAACGCAATCCTGTCCTCCGCCCTCTTCCTCGGCGCCTTGCTGGCCGCGCTGGCCGGCTTCAATTTCATCCTGCGCCGCAGCCTGCGCGCGCCGCGCATCGTCGAAACCGCAAGCCTCCAACAACACGGACTCACCGGACGCGATGTCTGGATGCCGACCCTACGCGGCAAACGCCTGTTTGGCTGGCTGTTGCCGGGTAACGCCGATACGCCCTCCCCCGCCATGGTCGTGTTGCACGGCTGGGGCGCCAATGTCGAGATGATGTTGCCGCTGGCCCGCCCGATGCAGGCCGCCGGTTTCACCGTTTTGCTGATCGATGCGCGCAATCACGGCGCCAGCGATGCCGACAATTTCTCGTCGATGCCGCGCTTCGCCGAAGACCTCGACGCCGCCATCGACTGGCTGAAAACCCAGCCGGAAGCCCTCCCCGAACAGATCGCCGTCGTCGGCCACTCGGTCGGCGCCGCCGCCGCGCTGCTGTCGGCAGCGCGGCGCAACGACCTGGCCGGCGTCATCAGCCTCGCCGCCTTCGCCCATCCAGCCACGATGATGCGGCGCTGGCTGACCGCCAAAGGACTGCCTTACCTGCCGCTCGGCTGGTACGTGCTGCATTACGTGCAGCACGTCATCGGCCATCGCTTCGATGCCATCGCCCCGCTCAACACGCTGCCCCGCGTCGCCTGTCCGGTGCTGCTGGTGCATGGCGCCGACGACAGCACGGTCCCGCTCGCCGACGCACATGCCCTGTTCGCCCGCCGGCCAAACGACGCGGTGCAACTGCGCGTATATCCCGGCGAACACGATTCGACCGACGAACTGGAACGCCACAGCGACGATCTGATCGACTTCCTGCATGGCGTATTTCACAGCACAAGGAGAACTCCGACATGAGCGCGATCCGCAGCCGACTGGCCGATGTGCCGGCCTACATCACCCGCGACGGCTCCAGCATTCGCGAACTGATGCACCCCGCCGTGCAGGGCAATGCCAATCAGAGTCTGGCCGAAGCCAGCGTCCCGCCCGGCGGCGAAACCCTGCTGCACCGGCATCGGGACAGCGAGGAGCTGTATCACATCGTCGCCGGCAGCGGCCGCATGACGCTGGGCGACGAAGAGTTCGCCATCGCCCCCGGCGACACCATCCTGATCCCGCCGGGAACCGCGCATTGCCTGCGCAATACCGGCGATGAACCGCTGCGCCTGCTGTGTTGCTGCGCGCCGGCGTATCGGCATGAGGACACCGAGGTATTGGGTGAGCACGACAGCATGTAGGTCTGGTACCGTTTTTCCCTGGCCAGTGAACGCTATGCCCTGCTCGCCGCTCTAGATCTGCTGGTCACCGAGTTCGGAGTCGGCGCGTGCAGCCCGCGTGGAATTGCACCTAACGGCGACTCCATCCACACGGATAAAATCTGCACGTTCGCCTGACGCCATCGATTGATGACGGCTGGCATTCATTGAATCAACCGAGGAACTCACCATGATCGGATTCCTGCTCAAAATCGCCGTGCTGATCGTGATCGGCGTTCTTTCCTACAACTATTTCTTCGGTACCGACGATGAGAAGGCGCAGTCCTCGAAGGTCTTCGGCCAGGTCAAGGATGTTGCCGTCTCGGTCGGCGATCTGGCCAAATCCGAAAAGGATAAATTCGATGCCGGCAAGTACGACGCCGCCCTGGATAAACTGGGCAAGGCTTACGCCGTCGCGCGCGAGGGCGCGCAAGATCTGGACGCCGGCGTGTTGAAGCGCATCGGCGGACTGGAGAAACGCAAGGAAGCCCTGCAAAAGGAAATCGACAGCATCGAAAAAGCAGAGAACGCCGCAGCAACAGGCAAAGACGCCGAAGCGCAGCGGCAGCGCAAGGAGAAACTCCAGCGCGAAATGGAAAAACTGATCGCCGACTCGAATGCGTTGTTGTCCAAGCCGGACGAGAAACCCACCCGTTGACGCAGCCCGGCTCTACGCCCGCGCAAGCATCATTACCCCCAATTCCTTTCAACCAGAAACGAACCACGCCATGGCCCAATACGTAATGTCGATGCTGCGCGTCAGCAAAATCGTTCCCCCGAAACGTCAGATCATCAAGGACATCTCGCTGTCCTTCTTCCCCGGCGCCAAGATCGGCCTGCTCGGCCTCAACGGCTCGGGCAAATCCACGGTGCTGCGCATCATGGCCGGCGTCGACAAGGAATATGAGGGCGAGGTGCAGCATCTGGCCGGCAATTCCATCGGCTACCTGCCGCAGGAACCGCAGCTCGACCCCGACAAGACCGTGCGCGATGAGGTCGAAAGCGCAATGGGCGAAGTCATGCAGGCGCAGCAGAAACTGGAAGCGGTGTACGCCGCCTACGCCGAACCGGACGCCGATTTCGACAAGCTGGCCGAGGAACAGGCGCGCCTGGAAGCGATCATCGCCGCCTCCGGCAGCGACGCCGAGCACCAGATGGAAATCGCCGCCGATGCGCTGCGCCTGCCGCCGTGGGAGGCCGTCATCGACAAGCTTTCCGGTGGCGAGAAACGCCGCGTCGCGCTGTGCAAACTGCTGCTGCAGAAGCCCGACATGCTGCTTCTGGACGAGCCGACCAACCACCTCGACGCCGAATCGGTGGAATGGCTGGAACAGTTCCTGGTGCGCTTCCCCGGCACCGTAGTCGCCGTCACCCACGACCGCTACTTCCTCGACAACGCCGCCGAATGGATTCTGGAACTCGACCGCGGCCACGGCATCCCGTGGAAGGGCAACTATTCGAGCTGGCTGGAACAGAAGGAAGCCCGCCTGGAAACCGAGCAGAAGCAGATCGACGCCCACATGAAGGCGATGAAACAGGAACTGGAATGGGTGCGGCAGAACCCGAAGGCGCGCCAGGCCAAGTCCAAATCGCGTCTGGCCCGCTTCGAGGAAATGAACTCCACCGAATACCAGAAACGCAACGAAACCCAGGAAATCTTCATCCCGCCGGGCGAGCGTCTGGGCGACAAAGTCATTGAATTCAACGGTGTCAGCAAAGCCTTCGGCGACCGACTGCTGATCGACGACCTGTCATTCAGCATCCCGCCCGGCGCCATCGTCGGCATCATCGGCCCCAACGGCGCCGGCAAATCGACGCTGTTCCGCATGATCCAGGGCCGCGAACAGCCGGACAGCGGCAGCATCGACATCGGCGCGACCGTCAAAGTCGCCTCGGTCGACCAGTCGCGCGAAGGTCTGGAATCCGACAAGACCGTGTTCGACGCGGTCTCCAACGGCGCCGACATCCTCACCGTCGGCCGTTTCGAAATGCCCAGCCGCGCCTACCTCGGCCGCTTCAACTTCAAAGGCGGCGACCAGGGCAAGCTGGTCGGCAACCTGTCCGGCGGCGAACGCGGCCGCCTGCATCTGGCGAAAACACTCATTCAAGGCGGCAACGTCCTGCTGCTCGACGAACCCTCCAACGACCTCGACGTGGAAACCC
>JASJPK010000052.1:0-30566 GCA_031426735.1 Hydrogenophilaceae bacterium
ATCGGGGGGGTTGCATGTGTCGAAGCCGGCTTGCCTACCCTACGAGGCAGCAGGTAGGAGCGCCCTTCCAAGGCGCGATTTTCGGCGGTGGAATCGCGCCTTGGAAGGCGCTCCTACAGGGCGTGCAGCCACGAATGCGGGCGGAAGGATCGGGGGTTTGCATGTATCGGAGCGGGCTTGCCTACCCTACGAGGCGGCAGGTAGGAGCGCCTTCCAAGGCGCGATTTTCGGCGGCGGAATCGCGCCTTGGCGCCGCAGCCACGAATGCAGGGAGGGGCTGCAATCCATTGCTGCCCAATACTCAAACTGCCTTTGAATTGACGACGCCTGGCCGACTTGCCGATCGGAATAAAAAACCCCGCACAGGGCGGGGTTGGGCGGGAGTTTTACGTTCCCGAAATCGGCCATCCGGACTCAGGCTGGCAAAGACCTGCCGGCCTGTTCAGACAGTGGATCGATCAGGCTGCCTTGCGACGGCGAGCCATGACGCCGACCAGGCCGAGACCGGCCAGCATCAGGGCATAGGTCTCGGGCTCCGGTACCGGGGCGGCAGCGGCAAAGTTCAGATCGCCGTTGGCGGCCAGGGTCCAGGCACGGTCTTCGAACTGGAACTGCTTGACGATGGTAGTGGTGGAGCCGGAAGACACGGTCTCGGAGAACATCCAGAAGTTCAGGCTGTCGCCGATGCCGCCGTCGTTGGCGAAGTTGGTCTTAGTACCCATGTTATTGCCCCAGAGGGTGGAACCGGAGTAGGCGGCGCCATCGGCAGAGGTGGCGGTGCTGGAGACATTGGTAGCGAAGTTGATGTTGTCACCCTTGGCATTTACCGCAGCCAGATGGGTTGCAGCTCCGGTAGCCCAACCCCGGAACTGGCTGTAATTCTGGTTGGTGCCCGCAAAAGCGGCGCTCACCGTCATGGCGACGCGGTCCGTGCCATAAGAGTCGACGCCAGCGACGTTCCAGCGCAGGTTGCCCAGATCGGCGGCATCGGCAAGCCAGGAGGTCAGCAGCGCGTCGGCGCCATAGGTGTAGCTGGGCAAGGGCGCCACGGCTACCGGGGAGGCGGCGGAGGAGGCAAAGTCGTTCAGATGTGCGCCCAGATCGCGCGTGTAGGAACGGTCGTCGGAGGTGTCGTCGATGGTGCCGTTGGTGTCCCAGATGGACAGGAACAGTTCGCCGTTGCCGGGGTTGACGGCGCCGTTGTCGATCTTGGCCTGGGCCGGGGCGGCCACGGCCAGAGCGAGCAGGGATGCGGTGATGAGGGTCAGTTTCATTCGGTAACTCCTGATTGGTTTATGAATAGATATCGAAAAATATTCATGCCCCCTTGGCCGAAAACCGGTTGGGGAACATGTCGACATTTTTAAAGACGATGTATTACAGCCAGCGCCTTGCCACCCCCCGCACCGATTGAGCCGTTCGGCTCATGTCGAGCGCGCGGGAAAGATGCGGGAGAGTCTAGATTTCGTTCTTGACAGTTTAGTGACCAGGCGCGGCCTGAAAAATGAGCCGAACGGCTCATGTCCTCGGCACTGTGTCATGACGCTTTTGGCGTCGCTGAATCATTCCCAGCACAGGGGAACCGGCACCTTGATCCGACCGGATTCCCGCTGCGCGGAACGATGGAATCCAAATCGTCGGTGCGGTCTTATTGGCCTTTGATGCAGGCGTTGTAATTTTGCGCGGCCGCGTTCATGCAGCCCCGCCAGGCGGTTTGGTCGCCCTGCCCCAACAGCGTCCCGCAGGCCAGTTCGCCCTGCAGCCGTGCTGCGCTGCACGCTGCCATCAGGCGGGCTCTTTCCAGATTGCGCGGGGCCTGCTCGCTTGCGGGCGGGGAGGTCGGCGCGCTCTGGTCCGCCGCCTGGTCATGCGGGTTGTCCGGCTCCATTTGCGCAGGCGTCGCCGCAACGCTGTCGGAAGCGGCCGCATTGTCTACGCCCTTGAATACCCACTCGCGATAGCTGCCCAACCCGGCAAATTCGGTGTAGCGCGCCGGGAAGTTGGCGGTCTTGAATGGCACTGTGCTCGACAAACTGTGCACCCCGGCGATACCGCCCTGCGCGTCCTTGAGCAGCCCCCACGCCGCTTCACCGGTCATCGGGTCGGGATAGAGGCGACGTAGATGGCGCACGGTTTGCGGAAAACGCGGATCGAGCAGCAGTTCGTCCAGGCTTTGCGGCAGGCGCCTTACCTGGCCCGCGGGCAACGGAGTACTCAGGAAGCGCTCGATGGCGCGGCGGTATTGATCGCCCACAAACAACAGCTCCGCCTCCTTTTCCCGTTGCACGGCGGTATGCCACAGCGTGCCGATGGCCGCCATGCCAACCCCGAGGCCGGCGACCAGGAACAGGAGCCAGAGAAAGGTGAAACCGCCTTGGCGGCTGGGGGCGGGCGCGGCCGATGACGCGAAGGCAGGTGGAACCGGCGTAGGTCGGCAATCCTTTGCCGACCATCCCCCTCGTGGCGGGGGTTGGCCGCCTATCACGCCGACGGCAATCAGAGGGTGGATCGGCGGCATGGCAATGCCGCCCTACAGGGTTGCCGCGCCGGGCAGGCCGATGAAACGTGCGCGGTCCTGCTCCGGCAATGCCTTGATCAGGTCGCGGGTAAAGGTTTCCTGGACCCGATAGGCGGCGTCTTCATTGGGCGTGATGCTGGACAGGCGGAACAGCAGGCCGTCGGGAATCTTGCCGGTGAGGCCGTATTTAATCTGCTCCATCTTCCACATGCCGCCACCGCCATCGGCGATCTTGTCGCCGATGGTCATCCAGTAGGTGACCGGTTCTACCCGTCGTCCCTGCACGGCGACCATGCGGCGCACCGGGATGCTGCCGAGGCCGGTATCCAGGCTGCCTTTGCTTTCCTTGTACAACTGGAAACCCAGCGACGGGTAGCAGACTTCGGGTTTGTGCACCTGCATCGATTCGCTCTGATCGCCACCGTAGGCGATGAGCAGCATGACGTGATGGCCCCGGCCGTCGACGTAGGTGCGCGACAGGATCTGGTTGTAGAGACGGTCGAGCATGGCGGCGGTCTCGGGGTCGGTGCGCAACGGGGCGACCGTCTCGTCGGTGGTCCAGACGCCGAACTGTTTCGGAAGCATGCTTTCCAGATCGACCTTGGGGCCGACCTCGGACATTTTCAGGTTGGGCGTCAGCGCGTAGGCCAGGCCGATGCCGCCGAGCAGGGCGAACGACAGCGCCAGGTAGCGCGGTTTCGACCAGGGCTCGGCGGGCTCAGCCGCGACATGCTTCGGCAGAGCGGCTTTGCTTGCAACCGGCAACAGCCCGCCCAACAGCGCATCCAGCCCCGCCATGAACAGCACCGCGACGGTGAACAACATCGGGCTGGCCAGGTCGTGCGCCAGGCCCTGCCCCGCTTCTTCGCCGGAGTGGTAGGTAATCAGCGCGAGGACGACGACGCGCACGCCATTGGCGGCGAAAGCGATGGGCAGAATGGAGGCGATCAGGAGGCCGTTGCGCAACCGGTTGCGGTGCTGCATCAGATAGACATAGAGCAGACCCACCGCCGACAGGCTGAACATCGAATAGAGGCCGGAGCAGGCGTCCGCCACGAGCAGTTGGTAGTTGCCGATGGTGAGGGTGACGCCGCTGCGGGCGACCGGGTAGTCGAGCAGGTAGAGGATCTGTTCGGCGACGTTCGAGACGTGCAGCTTGAGCGGCCCGGTGAGGCCGTCCACCAGGAAGCCGGGCAGTGGAATCATGAATACCAGGAACAGCAGCGGAAACCACAGCGTTCTCAATGCGACAGGGCCGCGGGCAATCAGCAGGATGCCGATCAGCACCGGAATCTGCGACGCAACCGCCAGAATGATCACGTCCTGCGAGCGCCCCAGCGCGAACAGCAACAGCCCGAACACCAGCAGCGGCCAGCCAGCCAGGGTGGGACGCTCGATCGAAGTGTCGGTGAAAATCGCGCGACGCTGCCAGGCGAGATACAACGCCATGCCCAGAATCAACGGACCGTGCGCATGCGCATCCTGGCTCCAGGTGTAGCGCGCCAGATCCCGGTAAGTAAGGGAATACAGCGCCGCCAGACTGAGCAGAACCGGCAGCCAAGTCCATGCGAATGCCGGAAAGCGACCGGGGGTCGTCGGGTTGATCGGTGCATGCGACATTGGGCGGGCGGGATGGGTGGAAGAAAGGCAAAGGACGGGATGTGCGGAGCAGCCCGCTCGCATAGTGCGGCGACTCTGTTGCAGCAATATTTATCGATCCCCGGCGCGACCCGAAGGAACCTGTAGGAGCGCCTTCCAAGGCGCGATTTTCAACCGATGCAGCATCGCATCGCGGACGCCGCGCCCACGAATCCCGTTCGCCAGCAATCAACCTGTAAGAATCGGCGGCGACACTGTGATGTCACTCACAGAAAATTCACGGGATACCCGGCGCATGTCCGCCAGCCACTCCGCCCCACTCAATCTGCTGCAGAACAGCACGTCCCTCGCCGGCTTCTTCAAGGCGATCTGGGATCCGGCCTGCGCCGTCGCGGCCATGCTGGTGCTGACCGATCTCTACGGCGAGACGGTGGACGGGCCCGAGATCCTGTTGGCGGTGGTGCTGTTCTCGATGCTCTACCCGGGCAACATTCCGTTGCACCGGAGCTGGCTGGGCGCGCTACGCGAAATCGCGCTGCAATGGCTGCCGGCGCTGGCGGTGCTGTTCCTGCTCGGCGTGGGCACGCATAACCTGGAAATCTTCCCGGCCGAATTGCTGCTGGCCTGGGCTGTGACGGTGCCGGCGCTGTGGTTCGCCTCCCACCTGTTGCTGCCGATCCTGGCGCCGGGCTTGTTCGCGATGGAAGGCATCCGCTCGGCGGTGATCATCGGCGCCAATGAACTTGGCCGCCGCCTGGCCGGACAGTTCGTCAGCAGGAAGCATCTGGACGTGAAATTCATGGGCTTCTTCGACGACCGCAGCACGGCACGCCTGGGCGAACTCACCCCCGGCAGCATGCTCGGCCGGCTCGAACAGGTCGCCGATTACATCCGGCAGAATCACACCGACGCCATCTTCATCGCGTTGCCGATGGCTTCGCAGCCGCGCATCCTGAAGCTGCTCGACGACCTGAAGGACTCCACCCTGTCGATCTATTTCGTGCCGGACATCTTCGTCGCCGACCTGATCCAGGCGCGCGTCGACGAAATCGGCGACATGCCGGTGGTGGCGGTGCGCGACACCCCGTTCAAGGGCCTGAACGGGGTGATCAAACGCCTCAGCGACATCGTCATCGCCAGCTTGATTTTGCTGCTGATCGCCCCGGTCATGCTGGCCGTCGCCGTCGTCGTGCGCTATTCCTCGCCCGGCCCGATCCTGTTCAAACAGCGCCGCTACGGCCTCGATGGCAAGGACATCGTGGTGTACAAATTCCGCTCGATGACGGTGTGCGAAGACGGCAGCCAGGTCGTGCAGGCCACCCGAAACGACAACCGCGTCACCCGGGTCGGCGCCTTCCTGCGCCGCACCTCGCTGGATGAATTGCCGCAGTTCATCAACGTGCTGCAGGGCCGCATGAGCGTGGTCGGCCCACGCCCGCACGCAGTCGCCCACAACGAGACCTATCGCAAGCTGATCAAGGGTTACATGGTGCGCCACAAGGTCAAGCCCGGCATCACCGGCCTGGCCCAGGTCAACGGCTACCGCGGCGAAACCGACACCGTCGACAAGATGCAGAAGCGCATCGAATACGACCTGGAGTACCTGCGCAAATGGTCGCTGCACCTCGACCTGGAAATCATCCTGCGCACCGTCGGTTTGGTTATAAAGGACCGGCAGGCGTATTGAATCGCGTAGGGCGGGAACCCCTCCCGCCGATCCTGCGTCTGATTGCCTTTGCATGAATAGGCTGCGAACCCCCGCCGCGAGTGGGATTGTCGGCAAGGGATTGCCGACCTACTTGGCTGGAAATCATCCTGCGCACCGTCGGTTTGGTGATAAAGGACCGGCAGGCGTATTGAATCGCGTAGGGCGGGAACCCCTTCCCGCCGATCCAGCGTCTGATTGCCTTTGCATGAATAGGCTGCGAACCCCCGCCGCGAGTGGGATTGTCGGCAAGGGATTGCCGACCTACTTGGCGCTCCTACATCGTCATCTCGCCGACTTCACCATGCTGTAAGAATCGCCCTGTATGTTGCTCGGCTTTACGAAATGCTCAAGCCTGCCGACAACTCATGAACCGATCCAAACCGCTTCTCGGCCTGCTCATTGCCTGCCTGCTGTTCACCCTGCGGGTTCAGGCGGAGACACCGGCCGGCGCCGCACCAGCCGTGCCGGAAGCGCCTGCCGCCGGCCCGGCCAAACCGCCCTATCTGCTCAAGGAAGGCGATGTGTTGGACGTCTCGGTCTGGCAGGAGGACAACCTGCGCAAGGAATTGCGCGTGCTGCCGGATGGCAGCATCACCTTTCCGCTGGTCGGCCGGGTCGAAGTCGCTGGCTTGACCTCGGGCGACGTGGAGAAGAAGGTCGCCGAAAAGCTCAAATCCTATCTCGCCGACCCCGTCGTCAACGTCGTAATCGGCGGCATCAACGGTAACCGGGTCTACGTCATCGGCAACGTGGTGAAGCCGGGGCCGGTCATTCTCGACGTGCCGATGAGCGTGCTGCAGGTGTTGAGCCTGGCCGGCGGACTGGGCCGTTTCGCCGACGAAAACGCAATCAAGGTGCTGCGCGAGACCGCCGAGGGTACGCAGACATTGCCGGTGCGCTACAGCGACCTGATCAAGGCCAAAGACTTGTCCACCAATGTCCCGCTGCGGGCCGGCGACACGCTGCTCGTGCCCTGAGGCGATGAACGCTGCGACGCTGGCAGGCGCGCTCGGTGCGCTGGCGCTACTGTTGCCCGCGGCGGCGCGGGCGGACCGCTTCGAGCACGGTTTGACCGCCGCCGTCGCCAGCGAGTACGACTCCAACCCGGCCCTGTCGGCGACGACGTCGACGGGCGTGTGGCGCTATTCGCTGGTTCCCGGCTACAGCCTGAACCGCGTGTCCGGGGCCGATGTATGGAATGCCCGCCTCGGTCTGCGCCTGGAACGGTCGAGCGATGCCGATCTGAGCATCGGGCGCGAAGATCCCAGCCTCAGCCTGGCCTGGATGCGGCAGACGCCGACCGGCTCCTTCGGCGTCTCGGCCGATTATGAGGAGACCTCCACCCGGGTCGCCGAACTGCAGGACTCGGGGCTGGTGGCGGCGGACGGCAGCAAGATCGGCAACAACTTCGCAGCCACCTGGAGCCAGGCGCTGGATGAACGCGGCACGCTGTCCCTCAACCTGGGCCATGCCGGAATCAGCTATCGCGGCGGCAGCCTGACCGACTACGCCACCCTCAGCGCCGGGGCCACCTTGAGCCGGGCGAGGGACGAACGCACATCGCACTATTTGCGTTTTTCCGCTGCGCGCTACACACCCGAAAGCGGCGGTGCCGACTCGGATTCCTTCGATTTCCTGGCCGGCATGCGGCTGAGCCGTTCGGAACGGTTGAATCTGGACCTGTCCGCCGGCATCAATCGCACCGTGGCGCAGACGGCGAAGAACGGCTGGCAGGGCAGCGTAAAACTGAATTACGCGCTGGACGAGCGTTCCGCCTTCTCGTTCGATCTGGGCCGCAGCGTCGCTTCCAGCGGCGTCGGCGGTTTTGTCGAATCGGACGTACTCAATGCGAGCTGGCATCGCGCCCTGTCAGACAAACAGAGCATCGGCGCCAGCTGGTCCAAACGCCGCAGTCAGGCGGCGGCGACGGGCGACACCGCGCAACTCAACCTGTTCGCCAGCCGCGCGCTGGGCGAGGCCTGGTCGCTGCGCGCAAGTTATCTGTACAAACAGGCGCAAGGCGGCGGTGTGGCCGCAGCGAGCGGCCATGTACTGAGCCTGACCCTGTCCTATGCAAACCCCGATTTTCTCGATTTCTAGGAGGCAGCCGACATGGCAGCCAACCACGCAGTCCACTACGAACCCGGCCTGAAGGATTATCTGGCCGCCTTGCGGCGACGCGCCCTCCCCGCCGGCATCGTGTTCGCGCTGGTGTTCGCGGTGGCCGCCATTTTCGCGGTCACGCTGCCGCCGACCTATCGGGCGACCGGCACCATCCTGGTCGAGTCGCAGCAGATTCCCGACGACCTGATCCGCTCCACGGTCACCAGCTTCGCCGACGAACGCATCATGGTGATCAAGCAGCGCGTGATGACGCAGAGCAATCTGCGCAACATCATCGACAAGTACAACCTGTTCGCGCAGCAGCGCGTATCGACGCCGGCCTCGGAAATCATGGACATGATGCGTTCGCGGATCGGCATCGAGCTGATCAGCGCCGACGTGGTGGGCAACCGCAAGACCACCATCGCCTTCAAGGTGTCCTACGACGACGCCCAGTCCGACGTGGCCTACAAGGTGGCCAACGAGTTGCTGACCCTGTTCCTCGACGAGAACGTCCGGACCCGCACCGCGCGCGCCACCGAAACCACCGAATTCATGACCCAGGAGGCGGACAAACTGCGCAAGAACCTGGATGCCGTCGAGGAACGGATCGCGCTGTACAAGCAAAAGAACGGCGGCGCCTTGCCGGAGCATCTGGAACTGCACATGAGCATGCTGACGCGGCTGGAGGCCGAGACGAAGGACGTGGAACGGGCCTACAAGGATGCGCAGGCCGAAGCCCGTCTGCTCGACATCGAGCTGACCGCCGCCAGCACCGGCAAGGATGCCGCAGCGTTGCCGGGCAATCTGGCGAGCGCCAGCCCGGCCCAGCAACTGGCCGTGATGAAGACCGAGTTCACCAAGCTGTCCACCACCTACAGCCTCAATCATCCGACCCTGCGCACCTTGCAGCGCAAGATCGAGGCGCTGCAGAAATCCGTCGGCGAGCCGGCCTCTGCCACGCCCGCCGGGCCGGCCGACCCGAAGGACACCGAGCTCGCCGTCGCCAAGACCAAAGCGCGCATCGACGCCACCGAGGCGCGCTTGGCGTCGCTCGCCCAGCAACTGAAGAATCTGCGCGCCCAGCGCGCCCAGTACGAGAGCAAGATCCTGCAGACGCCGCAGGTGGAACGCGGCATGACCGCGCTGCTGCGCGATTACGAAAACGCCAAGAGCAAGTTCGAGGAAGTGCGCTCCAAACAGATGAGCGCGGAGATTTCGGAAAGCCTGGAAGAAGGCAAGAAGGCGGAACGCTTCGCGCTGCTGGAACCGCCGTTGGTGCCGGACACGCCGATCGAACCCAACCGCAAGAAGATCGCCGCGATGGGCTTCTTCATGGCGCTGGCCGGTTCCGGCGGTCTGGTCATGGCACTGGAAACCCTGCAAGCGCGCATCCGCGGCGTGCTGGCACTCGGCGCGCTGGCCGGCCGGCCGCCGCTGGTCGCGATTCCCTACATACACACCGAGGCGGAACTGACCCGCCGCAAACCGCCGAAAAAACTCTGGCTGTTCGTCGCCGCTGCCTTCCTGCTGCTGCTGATCGCGGCCCTGGTCGCGGTGCACTTTCTCGTTCAACCGCTGGACATGGTCTGGATCAAATTCCTGGCCAGGTTCGAATAAGGAATCGCCATGGAACGCATCAAACAGGCGGTGGAAAAAGCCCGTCTTCAGGCCGGCGCCGCCGGTAACGCCATGCCGGCGCCGAGACCGCGCCCGGCCGCCCGTAGCGCGGATCTCGACGCCGTCGCTTACCGCCACACCCGTATCGCGCCACTCGATGCGGCGCATCTGGAACGGCAACGCATCGTCGGCCATGACAAGACCCATCCGGCCAGCCCGGCGTTCGACCTGCTGCGCACGCAAGTGCTGCAAAAGATGGAGGAAAACGCTTGGCGCACGCTGGCCATCACCTCGCCCACGGCCGCCGCTGGCAAGACCACGGTGGCCATCAATCTGGCCATGAGCATCGCCCACCAGACCCAGAAGACCGCCATGCTGGTCGACTTCGACCTGCGCAAACCGCGCGTCGGCGCTTGTCTCGGCCTGCCCCAACATGCCTCGCTGAACGAGGTGCTGGACGGCAGCGCCGAACTGCCGCAGGCGCTGATCAATCCCGACATCCCCCGCCTGGTCGTGCTGCCGACCCTGCGACCGGTGGCGCACCCGGCGGAAACCCTGGCTTCGCTCAAAGTCGACAAGCTGATCGCCGAGCTGCGCGATTACTACGACTCGCGCATCGTCATCTTCGACCTACCGCCGCTGCTCAACAGCGACGACGCCATGACCGTGCTGCCCAGGATGGATTGCGTGCTGCTGGTGGTCGGAGAAGGCATGTCGTCGAAGGCGGAGATCGCGGAATGCCTGCGCCACCTGCCGGCGGCCAACCTGCTCGGCGTCGTGCTGAACAAGGCCGAGGCGGCCTCGACCGCTTACAACTGATTAGCGGCGAAGGGATGCCTACTTATGAGAAACACGCCGTAGGGCGGCAATCCCTTGCCGCCGGTTCAACATCTGATTGCCTTTGGGGAAACGGGCGGCGAACCCCCGCCGCGAGGTGGATCGTCGGCAAAGGATTGCCGACCTACGGTTCAACCCATCTGAATTCCCCCACAATGGCACCCTCCAACGATGCAACCCGACCGTAACGCCGTGTTCGACTACGCCAAAGGCATCGGCATCGTGCTGGTGGTGTACGGCCATGTCGCGCGCGGCGTGTTCAACGCCGGGCTGCCGATCGACGCCGGATTCTTTGCCCGCGTCGACACGCTGATTTACAGCTTTCACATGCCGCTGTTTTTCTTCCTGTCGGGGCTGTTTTTCCTGCATTCGCTGCACAAGCGCGGTTACTTCGCGCTGATGCGCGGCAAGGTCGATGCGATCCTGTTTCCCTATGTGCTCTGGTCGCTGCTGCAGGGCGGCATCGAATACGGGCTGTCCAGCTACACCAACGGCCAGGTCGGGCTGGACGAGATCTTCGCGCTGTTCTGGCTACCGCGCGCCCAGTTCTGGTACCTCTACACCCTGTTCGGCATGTTCGCGTTTGCCGGCATTCTCTATTGGAAATCCGGCCCGGCCTGGACCGGCGGCGTGCTCGCGCTGAGCATCGCAATGGCCCTGTTCGGGCTCGCCCCGTTCGACCTGTTCCTGTTCAACTCCTTCGCCCAGTACTTCGTGTTCTTTGCGCTCGGCGTCAGCGCCGCCCCCCTCCTGGCGCGCCTCGACTGGCTGCGCCCAGGCATCCTGCCGCTGGTCGCGCTGGTGTTCATCGCCGGGCAATGGGCCTGGCTGGAACAGCCGGTCGGCGCAGCGGACAGCGCAGGAAAATTCATCGGCCTCGCTCTGGCGACCAGCGGCATCGCCGCCGTTCTGGCGCTCAGCCAGGGCTTGGCCAGATTGAACTGGAACTGGCTGGCCTACCTCGGCCGGCACTCGATGGAAATCTACCTGATCCACATTCTGGCCAGCAGCGGCGCGCGCATCGGCTTGCAGAAGGTGTTGGGCATCACCGATGCGAACCTGCATCTGGCGTTCGGCATGCTGTGCGGCATCGGCGTGCCGCTGCTGGTGGCGTTCGCCGCACGGCGCGGCGGAATAAGGGGGTTGTTCGCGGCGCCGCCGTCGTAGGGCGGGAATCCGTTCCCGCCGATCCAACGTCTGATTGCCGTTGGTCTGAATGGGCGGCAACACCCGCCGCGAGGCGGATCGTCGGCAAAGGATTGCCGACCTACGAAAAGCGCGCCACAGCCGACCTAAGTCGGCACGTCGTAGGGCGGCAATCCCTTGCCGCCGATCCAACGTCTGATTGCCGTTGGTTTGAATGGGCGGCACACCCCCGCCGCGAGGCGGATCGTCGGCAAAGGATTGCCGACCTACGAAAAGCGCGCCACAGCCGACCTAAGTCGGCACGTCGTAGGGCGGGAATCCCTTCCCGCCGGTTCAACGTCTGATTGCCTTTGGTTTGAATGGGCGGCACACCCCCGCCGCAAGGCGGATCGTCGGCAAGGGGTTGCCGACCTACGAAAAGCGCGCCACAGGCGACCTAAGTCGGCACGTCGTAGGGCGGCAATCCCTTGCCGCCGGTTCAACTTCTGATTGCCTTTGGGAAAATGGGCGGCGAACACCCGCCGCGAAGCGGATCGTCGGCAAGGGGTTGCCGACCTACGGGTAGTCGAGATCAGCTCACTTGCGCAGCGTCAGCCAGTACGACTTCAGCGACTTGTCGAGCGCGATGAAATAGCGGCCGTCGCGGTAAATGGCGGGTATCGCCTTGCGTTCCCCCGAACCGTGCCGATACAGCTTCAAGCCCCTGGGCGCCCGCACGATCAGGCGGCCCTCCACCGGTTCGGCGTGGAACGGCATGCGGTTGCCGCTTTCCGGTACTGCGCGCGCGCCGAGGGAGATCATCAGGTTGCCCGACTTGCCGATGGGCGCGCCATCCAGGCTCTGCACGGCGACCGTCGCGTTGCGCGTGACGAGGTCGATTTCCACATTGGGCAGGTAGATAGGCTCGCCGCCGATCCAGCCCATGGCGGCCTGGCTGCGCGGCGTGTCGATGGTGTACACGCCCTTGTCCCAGTTGCGCCGCAACTCGCCACTGTCGGACACCGACGCGACCGCACGCGGATCGATCAAGGCGAGGTCAGGGTCGCGGATCAGTTTGGCGCCGCGCGGCATCGGGCTGCTCTCCAGCCAGGGCAGTGCCTCGCTTTTCGGCATGGCGATCGACAACTTGCCGCGCTCGGCGGCGGTGCGCAGCGCCACGCTAGTGGCCGCCGAGGTGGCCCGATTGAACAGCTGATCCTGGCTGGGCTGATAGACATAGGTGGACGTCGCTTCGCGCACATGTCCCTGGCGATACAGCAAGGCGGCGGCCGGCAGCGTGGCGATCAGGGCGGGGTCGTTGTAGGCATGCCAGTTGGAGGGCGAACCGGGGCCATTCAGCGGAATTTGCGCATAGGCGTACTGCATCATCGCGTCCCAGCCCTGGTGACTGGCGGCAGCGGCCACATACAGCGGCAGCACATGCCGGTCGGGCGTCGGGAACGGCGAAGCATTCCATTCGGTGACGCTCAGCGGCATGCCGACGACCTGGCCGGCCGCCATCCAGTGCGTCAGATTGGCCGCGACCAGCGGGTTCCGCTCCAGCACACCGGCACTGTCGTAGGCATGCACGTCGATCAAATCGCCCGCAGTCAGCGCCGGCAATGCGCTGAGCGGATTCATTGCCCAGGTATTGGTGGTGGCAATCGGCACCCGCACGCCGAGCGTGCGCAGGTGGGCGATCATGTCGACATTGAAACGCTGCTCCAGATCGTTCAGAAACAGCTTGGCCGGACCGTGTTCCCAGGCACGCCAGGCGGCGTCGAGCGGCAAATCGTGGCGACGCGCAAAGCTTTTCGCCTCTTCCATGTAAATGGCGTTGTGTTTGGGCACCTTCTTGTCCGGCAACAGCGCGTTGCCGTAATGCTGGGTCACATCGTTTTCATTGGTGATCAACACCGCGGCGATGGCGGGATCGTCGGCATAGCGCAGGCCGGTATAGGCGTTGACGCGACCGAGATAGTCCGCGTTGAAAGCCTTCATGGCGCCCTGGATGCTGCGGTTGACGTAGTTGTAGCCCTTCAGGTCCGCCGCTGACTTGCCGTTGGCGATCTCGCCGAAGGCATAGACGCCGTCCCGCGCCGTCAGCGCCCGCATGACGTGCAGATCGAGCCAGACATGGATGCCCTCGTCCTTCAGGCATTTGATCCACCAGTCGAGCCGATCCAGCGCAACCTGATCCAGTGTGCGGGTATCGGCCGGATTCACGCCGAAGATGTTCGGATCGACCCAGGGCGAGTCGTGATGATGCAAGCGGACCAGATTGAAGCCGAGGCCGGACAAGCGCCGCGCGGCTTGCGGCACGGACTCTTTCGGCGTCGTGAACAGCGTGTAGGCGGTCAGATTGGTGCCCCAGAAGCGAGCCTGCGTGCCGTCCTCGAACACCAGTTCGTCACCCTGAACCCCGACGAAGCCGCGTTTGCCGGCCGGTTTTTCCGACGCATTGAGAAACGACAAATCCACCGGCGCGCGCTGCCAGTCGAGGATGTCCTTCGGCCAGGTGGAGGGATCGTCGCCGCCGTAGCGTTCACTCAGCGTCGGCGCGATGGCCATGTCCCCGGCCAGGGTCAGCGTCGCAGTGAGCTTGCGCTGGCCTGGCGTCATGGACCCGGCATACAGATAGGCGCGGATCTCGCTCTTGTTACCGCTTTCGAAAAACACCTTCGCCAAACCCGGTTCGAAGCGCATTTCCATCCGGTTACCGCCGACGCGTCCCCATGCCCAGCCCTGCCGGTCGGGCAGCAATTCCGGCTCGCCCATCTCGTTCCTGGCGCTGGACAGGTCGAACTTGAAGATCATGCCGCCGCCCATCACCCCGCTCATGGCGTCGCGCGCATCCAGGTCGAATTCCCAGGTCAGCCGCCGCTCCGCCGTCTTTTTCACTTTTGCGAGCAGATCGAAAGCCAGCGTCTTGTTGTTCCCCTGCAGGCTGTATTCGAGCGGCGCGAGCACGCGGAAGCGCAGCGGCATGTCCGCCCATTGCCAGTTGGCCGCCCAGAAAGCGAAGTTGCTCGTCAACACATCCGCGCCTGCCCGTGACAGCTTCGGCAAGCCATTGCTGTCGTTGACGCTGGCGGACCAGGCGGCGGCCAGGCTGGCAGCGGGCAAAGCCGCCATGCCCAGAAAAAGTACGATCTTGCGAAACAAATCGGAAGACATGCGTCGCTCCTTTGCCATAGATAGATCAGGACAAACCTGCCCGTCGCCGCCGCGCGTCCTGCAATGAAGACAGGTTGCCCAGCAGGCGCGGTGCAGATTTCGTCGTGGCAGAGCGGGCATCGGACAAGACATCCCACGCCCCTGCGGCGAGCGGGTCGGGTTCCGGCTCGAACGCCGCTGCACGCTGCGTCGCCCAGCCTGGCGCCGAAAGCGCGTAGGCCACCCCCATGCCGGCCAGGGACCAGTAGACGACGGGAATTACGGTGATCGAACTGGTCGTGAAAATGGTCACCAGGGTGGCCAGCAACGCCGCCAGCAGAACCCGCCCGAGCAAATGCGCCTCTTCGGCGTCCGCCGGCAGACTGCGCATGCCCCGGTGGATGCCGAAGGAGATCGGTACGAATACGCCGACGAACAGTCCTAGACCGACCAGGCCGATTTCCAGCGCCAGCAGAATGTAGGTGTTGACGATGTCGATGATGCCGCCCAGCAGCAGCGCCTGGATTTCCGGCGCGGCGCCGTAATTCACCGAACCGAAAATCGGGTTGCGCATCACCACGACATAGGCGGCATCGATCAGGTTTTCGCGGTGATGCACGTTCACTTCCTCGGTCGTGCCGATGAACGGCAGCAGGTCGATCACGACATGGCCGCCGGGCAGGACGGAGAGCAGCGGCACGGCCACCGCTGCGGCCATCAGCACTTTGGCCAGCCGCTTGAACGGGTTCGCGCCGGTCAACAGGAAGACGACCAGAAACACCGCTCCGCCGATCCAGGGCCCGCGCGAAAACGGCGCGACGACGCCGGCCAGCAGCAGCGCCATGCCCAGGAAACGGATGCGCGGATCGGCGATCGAATGCTTGACGAAAATAAAGAAGGCGATGGCCATGACCATCACGTAACCCAGCGAGATCGGATGCCCGGTCGATCCGGCCGCGCGCAGCATGCCGTTGCGCGCCAGATAGTTCAGGAAATTCCAGTCCAGGCCCATGCGCACCAGCGGCGGGCGATAGAACAGGTGGAAGAACAAGGTCTCGGCGAGCGCAATCAGCGCCAGCACCATCGCCGCGAGCACGAAGGACAGCAACGCATCGCGGAAATCATCCAGGGTTCGCAACGAGCGGCTGACCACCAGGTACGGCAGGACGATGTCGACGCACAGATTGAAGCCATAGCGCATCGCATCGGTAAACGAGGTCTCGCGCAGTTGCAGCGTAGCGGAAACCACGCAGAAGAGGATCAGCAACTTGTCCGCCCCGGTCCGCCCGAATGGCGCGCCGTCATCGCGCAACGACAACTTGAACCAGGCCGGCAGCAGCACCGCCAGCGTCAGCAGGCGCAGGTAATCCATGGCAAAGAGGTAGTTGATCAAACCGAAACCGGGCACCTGGGTCGAAGCGGCGGGCATCGCGAACAGCAACGAGAAGAACAACGCCACCCGGCTGGAATCGCGTTGCGCCGTATAGGTCAGCACCGCCACGGCGATGAGCGCGAACAGCCAGAAATTGCTCAGCAGAAAGGACGCAAGCGTCAGCAGCAGCCAGGCGTTTCGACGCCGACTCAGATCGGCGCGGTCGACTAGATTCCAGGCCGTGCGTCTGGCAAAGAGGTAGACCAGGCTGGCCAGAAGAAGGATCACAGCCAGGTCTTTGAGGTGTTCGGGCATGGGTGCTGGATCGATGGAGGAATTCGCCGCCGGCGCGGGCCGGAAAGGCGAGCTCGGACCACTCTAAGGCACGCATCCTGTTTTTTTTATGACACCGCGCCGATTCGACGGCAGTGAAAACATCCTGACGCATTCGGTCGCTAATCTCGCCGGGCTGTCTTTTCCAATCCGTGCAACCCAACCCCCGGCTTACCCCCCATGTCCACCCTGGTTCCCGCCCTCTCCTTGCGCAGCCGCGTCATCCGCGCCGGCGTCTGGACGCTGGGCGGCCATGCCACCAGCCAGGCTTTGCGCCTGGCCAGCAACCTGATCATGACCCGGCTGCTGGTGCCGGAAACGTTCGGCGTCATGGCGCTCGCCACCGTGTTCATGATCGGGCTGGTCATGTTCTCGGACCTGGGCCTGCGACAGGTGGCCATTCAAAACACACGCGAAGACGCCACTTTCCTGAATACGCTCTGGCTCATGCAGATCGCACGCGGCATCGGTATCTGCCTGCTCGGCCTGGCGCTGGCCGCCGGCCTTGTCTGGGCGGCTGACGCGAACTGGCTGCCGGCGGGCAGCACCTATGCCAAACCGGAACTGCCCTGGGTACTGGCCCTGCTCTCGTTCACCGCCATCGTGGCCGGATTCGAATCGACCAAGCTGCTGACCGCCAACCGCAATCTGGCCCTCGGCCACATCACGTTGATCGAACTGGTCAGCCAGACCGCCGGGTTGATCTCGATGGTCGCCTGGGCGCTGCATTCCGCCGGCATCGACGCGCTGGTGGTCGGCGCCATCGTGGCCGGACTGGCGCGCACCCTGCTCAGCCACTATTGGCTGCCCGGCCCAGGCAACCGGCTACATTGGGAGGCGGATTCAGCGCGCGAAATCCTCCGCTTCGGCAAGTGGATCTTCCTGACCTCGATCATGGGCTTCCTGATCGGCAGCGGCGACCGCATCCTGCTCGGCTGGCTGATTCCAGCGCAAACGATGGGTCTGTACGCCATCGCGGTCCTGCTGGCCGGCGCCATGCAGGAAGTCGTCAACAAACTGATCGGCAGCGTCGCCTTCCCGGCGCTCGGCGAGATCCACCGCGCCCAACCGGCAAGAATGCGCGAGCTGTACTACCAGATCCGCTGGCCGATCGACGCCTTGTGCCTGACCGCCGCCGGCTTACTGTTCATGGCCGGGGAAGCCATCGTGGCATTGCTCTACGACAGCCGTTACGCGGGCGCCGGCGCCATGCTGGAAATCCTGTCGCTGTCCCTGTTCGCGATCCGCTACAGCGTGGCCGGGCAGTTCTACCTGGTGTTGGGCAGGCCGAAGATCATGGCTTTCCTGATGGGTCTGCGCCTCGCCGTCATGGCCGCCACGATCCCTCTCGGCTTTCACTATCTCGGCTTGCCGGGCGCGATCTGGGGCATCGCGCTGGCGGGCATACCGGGTGTGCTGACCACGCTGTTCGTATTCAAAAGAAAAATCGGATTGCTGGATATCGGCAAGGAAATACGCGCGCTTTTGTTTCTGCCGGCCGGACTGGCTATCGGCAAACTGGCGGCAATGTCGATTCCCGGCGTCTGCTGCAATTGAGCCGTTTCAGATCGCTTTTATAACCAGCCGGATCGAGATCATGATCGGAACAATACTGCGGCGATTCAATGCCGGCATTCAGCGCCAGATTTACCCACTGGATATCTATCCGGGGTGTTTCGACGAATATGAATGTATCTACATTCATATTCCCAAAGCGGCGGGAACCAGCGTCTGCATGTCCTTGTTCGGGCATCAGGTCGGGCATATCCCATTCAGCAGGTTCTATCACTCCAACCCGCAAAAAGCCGCCTCATATTTCAAATTCACCTTTGTGCGCAATCCCTGGTCCAGACTGGTTTCCTCGTATTTTTTCCTGAAGGCCGGCGGCATGAATTCGGAGGACGCGGCATGGAGCCGGCGCAATCTGGAGAAATTCGAAACTTTCGAGGATTTCGTGAATGGCTGGGTGACGCCGGAAAACATTCGTTCCCATGTGCATTTCCTGCCGCAATTGCATTTCCTGACCGACGAAAACGGCACATTGAAAATCAACTACGTCGGCAAGGTGGAAAACATGGCGGCGGACATCGGGATCGTTGCGGCAAGAATCGGACGCGCAGCCGATCTTGAAATGTTCAATCAATCCAGGCACGACGTTTATACAAAGTATTACAGCCCGGAAACGCGGGAAATTGTCGGACGGGTTTATGAAAAGGATATTGAAACGTTTGGCTACAAATTCGACGAATAAGCCAGGCCGTTCCCACCATGGATAACCGATCCGATCATTCCAGCAACGCGGCGCATTTCTGCGCGCATCCCGCAGCTTTGCCCCGGGCCAGCGTGCTGCTGCCGGTCTACAACGCGGAACGCTATCTCGAACGCGCCATTCGATCCGTGCTGTCGCAGTCTTTTCGCGACTTCGAATTGCTGCTGCTGAACGATGGCAGCCGCGACTGCTCGCTTGAAATCATGCAACGCCTGGCGGCGCAGGATGCGCGCTGTCGTTGCCTGGCCTGGCCCAATCGCGGTTTGGTCGCCAGTCTGAACGCAGGCATCGAAGCCGCACGCGGCGACATCCTGTTGCGCATGGATGCCGACGACATCTGTCGGCCCGGCCGCTTCGAGCGGCAGATGCGCTATCTCGACGCCCATCCCGAGTGTGTCGCACTGAGCGGACGCTTTCTGCTGATCGACCCGGACGGCCTGCCGATCATGGCAATGGGCGACCGCCTGACGCACGATGAAATCGATGCCGGCAATCTCAGCGGCGCGGGCAGTTTCATGTGTCATCCGGCCGTGGCCCTGCGCAAGGCGGCGGTCGTCGCGGCCGGCGGCTACCGGGAAGCCTACGCGCACGCCGAGGATCTGGACCTGTTCCTGCGGCTGGCGGAAATCGGGCGTCTGGCCAATCTGCCGGAACTGCTGCTGGATTACCGGCAGCATCCGGACAGCATCGGCTACGCCAAACGCACGGCGCAGTTGCAGGCCACCCGCGCCGCGGTCATGGCCGCGCGCAGCCGAAGACATCTGCCGGAAATGTTGTCGCCGCTCGCGCCCGATGCCTGCCAGACAGCGCCCGCACCGGCAGATACGCATCGCATGTGGGGTTGGTGGGCGCTTTCCGCCAGGAACCTGAAAACTGCGCGGAAACATGCTTTCAAAGCGCTGCGCTACAACCCGTTCAGTCCGGCCAGCCTGCGGCTGCTGGCCTGCGTTGCGAGAGGTCGCTGAAACATGCGCATCACCTTCGTGCTGCCTCCCTTGAGCATGGCCGGCGGTATCAAGGTCGTCGCCATCTATGCCCGCCTGCTGTCCGCGCGCGGACATACGGTGCATATCGTTTCGCCGCCCGCCAAGCCCCTTTCGCTGCGCGAGAAATTCCGCGCCCTGCGCCGTGGCGAGGGCTGGCCGCAGATCGAGCGACAGGCAAAATCCCACCTCGACGGCAGCGGTCTGGCGCATCGCGTGCTCGCTACCTGGCGTCCGATTGACGATGGCGATGTACCAAATGCCGATGTCGTCGTCGCGACCTGGTGGGAAACCGCGGAATGGGTGCATGCGTTGTCGCGCCGCAAGGGCGCCAAGGTCCATTTCGTGCAGGGCCATGAAATCTTTCCATTCCTGCCTCGGGCCAGAGTGCAGGCGGCATATTGCTTGCCGCTGCACAAGGTGACGATTTCCCGATGGCTGGTCGAACTGCTGCAGGACGAATACGGCACGGCGGTGGTCGACTGCGTGCCCAACAGCGTCGATCACGCGCACTTCCACGCCAGCCCGCGCGGCAAGCAGCCCAGACCGACGGTCGGCCTGCTGTATTCGCGCTCGCCGTTCAAGGGCGTCGATGCCAGCGTCGCGGCGCTGACCCGGGTGAAACAGGTCTATCCGGACCTGCGTCTGCTCTGCTTCGGCGCGGAACGGCCCAGCGCCGCCGCGCCGCTGCCCGACTACGCGGAATTCCACGAACTGCCGGCGCGCGAGCCGCTGCGCGCGCTCTATGCAAGTTGCGACGTCTGGCTGTGCGGCAGCCGCAGCGAGGGATTTCACTTGCCGCCGGTGGAGGCGATGGCGTGCCGAACACCGGTCGTCTCGACCCGGGTCGGCGGTCCGATCGATCTGATCGATAGCGGCGTCAACGGCGAACTGGTCGATATCGACGATGTCGCCGGCCTGGCGAACGCCATGCTGCGCGTGCTGGCATTGCCCGACGCGGACTGGCGCGCCCTGTCCGAACGCGCCTGTCGGACAGTGGCCGATTACACCTGGGAGCACGCCGCCGACCGGTTTCTGGCCGCGCTGGAGCATGCCCGCGAGCGAGCCGCCATGGGAGAAATCTGACCTATGCGAACCTGGATCGTCATCGTCAATTACCGCACCGCCGCGCTGGCGACCGACTGCCTGCGCTCGCTGGCGCCTCAGGTCGGCGACCTGGCCGGCGGCCGCGTGCTGGTGGTGGATAACGATTCCGGCGACGGTTCGCGCGAGGCTATCGCGGCGGCCGTGACCGGTGCGGGCTGGCAGGACTGGGTGCAAGTCCTCGCCGGCGGCCGCAACGGCGGCTTTTCCTTCGGCAACAACGTCGGCATCCGCGCGGCGCTGGCCGCCTCGCCAGCGCCTGAGAACATCCTGCTGTTGAATCCGGATACCGTGGTCCGCCCCGGCGCGATCAAGGCGCTGGTGGCGTTCATGCGGGCCCATCCGCAGGTCGGCATTGTCGGCAGCCAACTCGAAAATGCCGCGGGCGGCATCGACTGTTCGGCGCACCGCGCGCCCTCGCCGTTGGGCGAGCTGGATGCCGGTGCCCGCCTCGGTCTGTTGAGTCGCCTGCTGGCGCACTACGTCGTGTCGCCGCCGGTGCGCCAACAGGCGCACGCCTGCGACTGGGTGTCCGGCGCCTGCATGCTGGTGCGACGGCGGGTGTTCGACGACATCGGCCCGATGGACGAAGGCTTCTTCCTGTACTTCGAGGAAGTCGATTTCTGCCGTCGCGCCGGCGCCGCCGGCTGGCAGGTCTGGTATGCGCCCACGTCGCGCGTGCTGCACCTGGAGGGCGCATCGACCGGCATCCGCAGCAAGGCGTGTCGCCGCGCCGGCTATTGGTACGACTCGCGCCGCCGCTTCTTTGTCAAACACCATGGCATCGCCGGCCTGCTGCTGGCGGATACGTTGTGGGCAATCGGCCGACTCGGTTTCCTGTTGCGCCGGGCGCTGCGGCTGGGGGGAAAAAACGACGCCCATGCCGATCCGCGCTGGTTCATGTTCGATCTGCTCTGGGGCGATCTGCGCGCGCTGTTCGCCGGCCGGCTGCGCGGCATCCGCGCTGGCAAGGCGTCATGAGCATCGGCGTCGTCGTCATCGGCCGCAACGAGGGTGAACGCCTGCGCCGCTGCCTGGAATCGGTGCGGGCGGATGCAGGCTGCACGGTTTATGTCGATTCGGGTTCCAGCGACGCTTCCGTTGCGCTGGCAAGCGGCCTCGGCGTGCACGTGGTCGAACTCGACATGCGGCTGCCATTCACCGCCGCGCGCGCGCGCAACGCCGGCTTCGCCCGTCTGATGGAAATGGCGCCGACGCTCGAATTTGTCCAGTTCGTCGATGGCGACTGCGAAGTCGTGCCCGGCTGGATGGCGCGGGCGGCTGCTTTCCTGGCGGCGTGGAACGAGGTGGCGGTGGTTTGCGGCCGGCGACGCGAGCGTTTCCCGCAACGCTCCGTGTTCAATCGCCTGTGCGATCTGGAATGGGATACCCCGTGCGGCGAAGCCAAGGCCTGTGGCGGCGATGCGCTGATGCGGTGCGATGCCTTCGCCGCAGCGGGCGGTTACCGCGACGACCTGATCGCCGGCGAGGAACCGGAGTTGTGCGTGCGCCTGCGTGCGGCAGGCTGGCGTATCTGGCGACTGGATGCGGAGATGACCCTGCACGACGCGGCGATGACCCGTTTCGGCCAGTGGTGGAAACGCAGCTTGCGTGGCGGCTATGCCTACGCCGAAGGCAGCCGGTTGCACGGTGCGCCGCCCGAGCGGCATTGGGTGGCGGAATCGCGCCGGGCCTGGCTGTGGGGACTGGGCATTCCACTACTGGCGCTGCTGTCGCTGCCGCTGTTCGGCGCTTACGCCGCCGCCCCGCTGCTGGCCTATCCGCTGCAATGGCTGCGCCTGGCCACCTCGCGCAACGGCCCGGCCGACTTTCGCGGCCTGCGTGCCCTGTTCCTGATTCTGAGCAAGTTTCCCGAAGCGCTCGGCCAGCTCACCTATTTCTATCGCCGCCTGGTCGGCGCGCAGAGGCGGCTGATTGAGTACAAGTAATGCATCTTCCCGCTTCGCGACTCTGGACGGCTGGCGTGGCATCAGCATCCTGTGCGTGCTGGCGGCACATCTGTTGCCGCTCGGGCCGTCGGCCTGGCAGCTCAACGCGACCGCCGGTCCAATGGGCATGGCGCTGTTCTTCACGCTGTCCGGCTTTTTGATCGCGCATTTTCTGCTCAACCATGCCGACGTCGGCGATTTCCTGATCCGCCGCTTTTTCCGCATCGTGCCGCTGGCCTGGCTCTACCTGTGCATCGCCCTGCTCATCGGCCAGGCATCGAGCGCATCCTGGCTGGCGCATTTGCTGTTCTATGCCAATCGGCCTCCGATGCAGGTCGGCGGCATCACCGCGCATCTCTGGAGCCTGTGCGTCGAGGTGCAGTTCTATCTCGGCGTCGCTTTGCTGGTGGCGCTGCTGCGCCAACGTGGCTTGCTTCTGCTGCCGCTGCTGTGCCTCGCCGTCACCGGCTACCGCATGGCGCACGGGGTCGAAATCGGCATCGAAACACCGTACCGGGTCGATGAAATCCTGGCCGGCTGCATCCTTGCGCTGATCTTCAACCGCCGCCTCGGCGAGCGGCCGCTCGCGCTACTGCGCCACACCAATCCTTTTCTGGTGCTGCCGCTGTTGCTGCTCGCCTGCCATCCGGACGGCGGCGTCATGAATTACCTGCGGCCCTACCTTGCCGCCCTGCTGATCGGCGCGACGCTGGCGCAACCGGACACACGGCTGGCCGGCGCGCTGAACCAGCGCGTGCTGTTCTATCTCGCCGCGATTTCCTACGCGCTCTACGTCATCCACCCGCTGTTGGCGGACAGCTGGCTGGGCAGCGGCGAGACGCTGGAAAAGTACATCAAACGGCCGTTGCTGTTTGCCGCGCTGCTGGCGCTGGCCCATCTCTCCACCTTTCACTTCGAGCACAAGTGGATCGCCCTGGGCAAACGCCTGTCCGGACGATTGCGCGCGTCCTCTCACTCCGTTCCTTCTCGCTGAGGACACTCCCGTGCGCATCACCTATTTCGTCAACCAATATCCCAAGGTCAGCCACAGCTTCATCCGGCGCGAGATTCTGGCGCTGGAACGGCAGGGCGTCGAAGTGCAGCGCATCGCCTTGCGCGGCTGGGACGGGGAACTGGTCGATACGGAAGATTTGCGCGAACGCGAACGCACGCGCTACGTACTGCAGGATGGCGGCTTCGCATTGTTGTCCGCACTGCTGCGCGGCGCCCTGACCGCACGCGGCCGCTTCATCGACGCGCTGCTGCTGGCCTTGCGCATGGGCTGGCGGGCGGATCGCCCGTGGCCGCTGCATCTGATCTATCTGGCCGAGGCCTGCCGCATCCTGCCCTGGCTGCAGGAATTCGAGTCCGTCCATCTGCATGCCCATTTCGGCACCAACTCGGCCGAGATAGCCATGCTGGCGCGAGTTCTCGGCGGGCCACCGTTCAGCTTCACCGTGCATGGCCCGGAGGAATTCGACAAGCCGCAATTCATCGGCCTGGGCGAAAAGATTCGCCGCTCGGCCTTCGTCGTGGCGATCAGTTCCTTCGGCCGCAGCCAGCTGTTCCGCTGGGTCGGCTTCGAGCAATGGCCGAAGGTGCGCGAGGTGCATTGCGGCCTGGAACGCGCCTTTCACGAGGTGAAGCCGGAACTCATCCCGGCGGCGCCCCGGCTGGTCTGCGTCGGACGCATCTGCGAACAGAAAGGCCAGTTGCTGTTGATCGAGGCGGCAACCCATCTGGCGGCGAAAGGCATCGACTTCGAACTGGTGCTGGCCGGCGACGGCGAAATGCGCGGCGAGGTGGAAGCCCTCATCGCCTGCCACGGTTTCGCCAAGCGGATACGGATAACCGGCTGGATCGATGCCGAGCAGGTCCGCCAGGAAATTCAGGCCGCGCGCGCGCTGGTGTTGCCGAGCTTCGCCGAAGGCCTGCCGGTGGTGATCATGGAGGCCATGGCCCTGCGCCGGCCGGTGCTGACCACCTATGTCGCCGGCATTCCCGAACTGGTCCGGCCCGGCGAAACCGGCTGGCTGTTTCCGGCCGGTTCGGTCGAAGCCCTCGCCACCGCGATGCAGGCCTGCCTGAACGCGCCGCTGGAGAAGCTGGCGCGCATGGGCGAAGCCGGCTACCGCAGCGTGCTGGCGCGGCACGACATCGACACCGAAGCCGCCAAGCTGGCAGCGCTGTTCCGCGAGTCGCAGCCGTGATCGCGCTCGAAATCCTGTTCGGCGCGCTCGCCGGGCTGGCGCTGGTGCCGGTGTGCGTACTGTTGCTACAGGTGACGCTGGCGCTGCCCGCCGCGCGCAGACAGGCGCCGCCAGACGGGCCGCGCCCGCGTGTGGCGGTGCTGATTCCCGCCCACAACGAGGCCGATGCCATCGCCTTCACGCTGCAAGGCATCCGCGCCCAGCTGATTGCCGGCGACCGCATGCTGGTGGTGGCGGACAACTGCTCGGACGACACCGCCCGGATTGCCGCCGAAGCCGGTGCGGAAACGATCGAACGCAGCGACCCGGCACTACGCGGCAAGGGCTATGCGCTGGAATTCGGTCTGCGTCATCTGCGCCAGGCGCCGCCGGAAGTGCTGCTCATCATCGATGCGGATTGCCGTTTGTACCCGGGCGGTATCGAGCAACTCGCCCAGCGTGCCGGCAACAGCGGCTGCCCGGTGCAGGCGCTGGACCTGATGCAAGCGCCACCGGGTGCAGGCATCAAAACCCGCATCGCCGAATTCGCCTGGCTGGTGAAAAACTGGGCGCGCCCGCTCGGCAGCCAGCGGCTCGGCCTGCCCTGTCAGTTGATGGGTACCGGCATGGCGTTTCCCTGGGCCTTGATCGGCAACGCGAACCTGGCCAATGCCGAACTGGCCGAAGACATGAAGTTGGGCATCGACCTGGCCCTGGCCGGACATCCGCCGCAATTCTGTCTCGATGCCCTGGTCACCAGCCGCTTTCCGGAAACGGCCCGCGCCACCGCCACGCAGCGCACGCGCTGGGAACACGGCCACCTGGGCATGATCGCGCAGGAAGCGCCGCGCCTGCTCGGCCAGGCGCTGGCACGGCGCGATCTGCGCCTGCTTGGCCTTGCGCTCGATCTGGCGGTGCCGCCGCTGGCGCTGCTGGCGACACTGATCGCGCTGGTATTCGCGGCAAGCGCCGCCGCCGCTGCGGCCGGGCTGTCCGCCCTCCCCTTCCGGCTGGCTGCGACCGCGCTCGGCCTGCTGACCCTGACAATCCTCCTTGCCTGGCTCGGCTGGGGCCGCCGCGTGCTGAGCCTCGGCGCGCTGTTGTCCATCCCCTTCTACGTGATGAGCAAGGCGCCGATCTACCTGAAGTTCTGGACCCAGCGCCAGAAAGAGTGGGTGCGCACCGGCCGGGATTGAGCGGTTCGCGCGGCGGACGGAAATCCCCGGCGGCACCGTAGGAGCGCCTTCCAAGGCGCGATGCCTGGCGCCCGGAACAATCGCGCCTTGGAAGGCGCTCCTACACGAACGAACAGCGGTGTGCGCGGCAAAACATCGCCCGATCCCGTCGGATGGAAATCCGCGGCGGCGCCGTAGGAGCGCCTTCCAAGGCGCGATCCTGTCGCCCGGAACAATCGCGCCTTGGAAGGCGCTCCTACGTAGCGGCAAGCACTTCCGTCCGCCGCCATGAGCCATTCGGCTCATTTACGCGGCCGCCGCCACGCGAGCGATTGTCATCGGGGCGCCCTAACCTGCTTTGCCAAGGCCAGCACATCGGCTGGGACACATCTCGCAATCCTCACAGGCAGTACTTGAGGTCGCCAACATGCAGACCAATGAATTCACCGAAGTTCCGCACCATCCCCACGTAGTCGGTTTTATCGACCGGCCGAATCGTGACAGGCCCTATATCGCGCCGGCACGGGCCAGAGTCGTACCGTTTTTCTCGCAGAGCCGCGCGCAGCGAATCCGGAAAAATCCGGCGCCCCATCCCGCGACGCGGGAAACCTTGCTGCCGCTGCCGCATGTGCCGGCGGCGCGCTCGACGATGGATTTCGAGCGCGATGTCTACTGCCTGCTCGGCATTCCCATCGATGCGGCCGACATAGGCTATGTGCTGCAGCATGTCCACGATGCTGCGAACCGGAAACGGCGCTGTTTCCTGTCCACCCCGAATCTGAACTTCCTGATGAGTTGCCAGCGCGATGCGGCGTTCCGCGATTCCCTGATCAACAGCGATCTGAACATCGTCGACGGCCTGCCGCTGGCCTGGATGGCGCGGCGCCTGGGCATACCGGTACAGCGTCGGGTCACCGGCTCGGGCATGTTCGAAGCCTTGATGGCCGCCACGAATGCATCTGCGCGTCGATTGACGGTCTATTTCTTCGGCGGCCGCGACGGCGTCGCCGCGACCGCCTGCCGCAAGCTCAATGCGGGCGACTCGGGTCTGGCTTGTGCCGGTGCGCATTACCCCGGCTTCGGTTCGGTGGAGGATCTGAGCGATCAGGACACCCTCGACCGCATCAACGCCAGCAATGCCGATTTCCTGGTGGTTTCCTTGGGCGCACGCAAAGGTCAGGCGTGGATCGAACGCAATCGGCATCGACTGACGGTACCGGTGATCAGCCACCTCGGCGCCGTGGTCAACTTCGTCGCCGGCACGGTGAACCGAGCACCGGAGTGGGTCCAGCGCTTCGGTCTGGAATGGCTCTGGCGGATCAAGGAAGAACCGGCTCTGTGGTCGCGCTACTGGCAGGACGGCATCGGCATGTTGCGCTTGCTGGCGTTGCGCCTGCTGCCGCACATGGCCTATCTGGGCATCCGACGCGCCATGCCGTTCCGGCGGCCCGAGCAGGCGTCGCTGCGCTTGATCGAAACCGCTGCAGACCATTGCCGCATCGCCATTTCCGGCGCAGTTCCGGATACGGTTAGCGGCCAGATCCGCGCCGTGTTGCGGGATGCCGCGTTGCTGCGCAGGCACGTCGAGATCGACCTGAGCAAAGCGCATCACCTCAGCCCCGCCCTGTTCGGCTTGCTGCTGATCCTGCGCAAACACCAGTCTGCGGCCGGCAAATCGCTTCGCTTCAGCGGGCTCTCCCAGCACATGTGCGCGCTGTTCCGCTGGAACGGCGTCGACTACCTGCTGACGGAACACGCGCCAGCGGCGTCCTTCGCCACAGCCGGACTCGAAACCGCCGAAGCAACCTCGCTGTAACGCAGGGCCGGTAGAGTCGGGGGACATGCTTCGGCGTGCTCCCCGACAACGTTGTTTCAAGGTTCAACCAGGCTTTCCGTGTTTCCCCTGAATCCATTTCCCCGCGCCCTTCTCCCGCGCTTCGCGCTGCTGGCTGGAATGCTGACCCTATCTGCCTGCTCGTCCCCGACGCAAGTGGCCCAGCAGCATTACGAACAGGGGATGGCTCTGTTCAAGCAAGGCGGCAAAGCCGATCTGATCGAGGCCGACCTCGAGTTTCGCAACGCCCTGGAAATCAAGAAGACTCTGGCGCCGGCGATCTACGGCCTCGCCCTGGTGGCGGAACGGCAGGGCAAGCATGCGGAGATGTTCAGCTATCTGAACCAGACCCTGGACCAGGATTTCAACCACATCGAAGCCCGCATCAAGGTCGGCAAACTGCTGCTCGGCGCGGGACAGATCGAGCGCGCTGCAGAGGCCAGCGCCAAGACCTTGCTGCTCCGGCCGGACGATCTATCCGCGCAGGCGCTGCAGGCGGCAATACTGTTGAAGCGCGGCGATGCCGCCGGCGCGATCGCCCTGGCCGACAAGGTGTTGGCCAAGGCGCCCGACCATGCCGACGCCCTCGAACTGCTGGCCAGCGAGCGCCTCGTCGCCGGCGACGCCGAAGCCGCCCTGCGCCATGCCGAAGCCGGCCTGAAAAGCCACGCGGACAGCATCGCGCTGCTCGCCATCCGGATTCAGGCGCTGGAGAAACTCGCCCGCTTCGAGGATGCGGAGCAATCGATCCGCCTGCTGATCGAGCGGCACCCGGAAAATCCCGCTTACCCGGGAGCCTTGATCCGCTTTCTGGTGTCGCACGACCGCAAGGATGCTGCCGAAGCCGAACTGCGCGCCGTCGCCGCGAAGGAGCCGGCCAACAGCAAGGCCAAGTTGGAAGTGGTGCGTTTGGTGCATGCCCTGAAAGGCGCCCAGGCCGCCCGCCAGGAACTTGAAGCGATGATCGGCAAACAGCCTGACGACAATGAATTGAAGTTCGCTCTGGTCGGGATGTATCAGGCCGCGAACGAACGCTTGGCGGCGATGACGCTGCTTAACGCCATTGCGGCGAAAGTCGGCGACAGCAAGGATGGCCTGACCGCCAAGGGGCAACTGGCGGCGTACCTGCTCGACGCGGGCGACAAAGTGGCCGCGCTGAAACTGATCGACGCTGTTCTGGCCAGGGACAACCGCAATCAGCAAGCTTTGCTGCTCAAGGCCACGCTGGCGCTGGACGAACATCGCGTCGATCAAGCCATCGGCGACCTGCGCGCGCTGCTGCGCGACAGCCCGGATTCCGCACGCGCCCTGGTGCTGCTGGGCAAAGCGCACGAAATGCAGGGGGTGCCGGCGCTGGCCGAAGAGCAGTTCGTGCGGGCCTACCAACTCAGCAAGCTGGAGCCGGCTTTCGGCATCGTCTATGCGGAATTCATGCTGCGCCAGAACCAGCCTGCAAAAGCGGAAAAACTGCTGGCCGAAATGATCGCCGCCCGCCCGGGCCTGATTGCCGCCATCAAGCTGTTGGCGCAAGCCCGCTCGAACCAAGGCAACTGGGCCGGCGTGCAGCAGGCGAACGGCGAACTCAAACGGCTGGGGGGCTGAACGGAAGGCTGTCGGCAAAGGATTGCCAAGCTACGCGGCCAGTAGGTCGGCAATCCCTTGCCGACATCACGTGAAAATAGGTAAACCAATATGTACGAAGCGTTCTACGGGCTGACCGAAAAGCCATTTTCCCTGCAGCCCGATGCGGCCTTCCTGTACTTCGGCCGACGCCATGCGCTGGCCTATTCGATGCTCGAATACGCCATCGAAAGCCAGGCCGCATTCTGCGTCATCAGCGGCGATATCGGCTGCGGCAAGACCACGTTGATCCGTCACCTGCTCGACCATCTGCCCGCCAACCTCACCGTCGGCCTGGTCTCCGGCCCGCATCGAGAGACCGCCGGCGTGCTGGAATGGGCTTCGCTGGCGCTCGATCTGCCCTACGAAGGCGTGTCCGGACTGGCGTTGTACGACGCCTTTCAGCGCTTTCTGATCAAGGAGTACGGCGCCGGCCGCCGCGTGCTGCTGATCGTCGACGAGGCGCAGAGCCTGGCGCCGGATGACCTCGAAGTGCTGCGCATGCTGTCCAACATCAACGCCGACAAGGATCAGTTGCTGCAGATCATCCTGGTTGGCCAGACCCAGTTCCGCGACATCCTGCGGCAGCCCGAACTGCAGCAGTTCGCCCAGCGCATCGCGGTGCATTTCCACATCACGCCGCTGGAAGCGGGCGAGGTCGAAAGCTATATCCGGCATCGCCTCGCGCTCGCCGGCAAGCCGGAAATCCTGTTCAGCCAGCAAGCCTGCCAGCGCATCGCCGAGGTCAGCCGCGGCATTCCACGCAGCATCAACATCCTGTGCGACACCGCCCTGGTCTATGGTTTCAGCGGCGAAGCGGATCAGATCGACCTCGCCATCGTCGACGACGTAATCCGCGACAAGGAACAGTTCGGGGTCTTCTGGAACCCGACCTGAGGCGAGATTGCCGCCCTACGCCACCCCGTAGGTCGGCAACCCCTTGCCGACGATCCCCCTCGCGGCGGGGTTCGCCGCCTGTTCAAGCCAAAGGCAATCAGATGCTGGATCGGCGGGAAAGGATTCCCGCCCTACGCCGACCCGTAGGTCGGCAACCCCTTGCCGACGCCCCGCC